>NZ_JBIAMW010000002.1:0-775988 GCF_042874315.1 Nocardia sp. NPDC004068 | reverse complement strand
TATACTCAACACGCTCGCCCTGCACTATGGTGAGCGGATAACCGGAAACTAGCAGGACAATTCACCGTTCTGCCCACAAAAATTCCGACACTCCCATTCGGATCCGCACCCGTTGCATAGCCCTGCAACGGGTGCGGATTCGAATAAAGGGTGCGGCTGGGTTGCCGTGGGTGGGGTCAGAGGGGGATGCCGAGGAGGGCGTCGGCGGCGTTCTTGACGAGGGTGGGGGCGGTGGGGTCGGGGCCGCCGTAGGTGAGGGATTGGTGGGCCCAGTTGTCCAGGGCGGCAAGGGCTTTGGGGGTGTCGAGGTCGTCGGCGAGGTGGTGGCGGAGGCGGGTGAGGGTGTCGTCGGCGGGGAGGGCGGTGGGGAGGGCCGCGGCTCGGCGCCAGTGGGCGAGGCGGGACTCGGCCTCGGCGAGGACCGTGGCGTTCCACTCGCGGTCCTGGCGGTAGTGGCCGGAGAACAGGCCCAGGCGGATGGCGGCGGGGTCGGTGCCCGCGGCGCGGAGGGTGGAGACGAGGACCAGGTTGCCGCGGGACTTGGACATCTTCTCGCCGTCGAGGGCGATCAGGCCCGCGTGGACGTAGTGGCGGGCGAAGCGGCGATGCGCGACGACGGCCTCGGCGTGGGCGGCGGAGTACTCGTGGTGGGGATAGATCAGGTCGCTGCCGCCGCCCTGGATGTCGAATTCGGGGCCGATGCGGTTCAAAGCGATTGCGGCGCACTCGATGTGCCAGCCGGGACGGCCGGGGCCGAAGGGCGCGGGCCACGACGGCTCGCCGGGGCGGGCCGCGCGCCACAGCAGGGCGTCGAGGGGATCGCGTTTGCCGGGACGGTCGGGGTCGCCGCCGCGCTCGGCGAACAGCCGTTCCATGGTGGCGCGGTCGTAGCCGGACTCGTAGCCGAACTGCTCTGTCGCGTCGTGGCGGAAGTAGATGTCGGGATACTCGTCGGCGCGCACCACATACGCCGCCCCGGAGGCCAGCAACTTGTCGACCAGCTCCACGACCTCGTTCACCGATTCGACCGCACCCACGTAATCGCGCGGGGCCAGCACCCGCAACGCGGCCATGTCCTCGCGGAACAACGCGATCTCCCGGGCCCCCAGATCCCGCCAGTCCACCCCGTCGCGCGCCGCCCGCTCGAACAGCGGATCGTCGACATCGGTGACGTTCTGCACGTAGTGCACCCGATGCCCGGCGTCGCGCAACACCCGATTGACCAGATCGAAGGTCAGATACGTCGCCGCGTGCCCGAGATGGGTGGCGTCATAGGGGGTGATGCCGCACACATACATCGTGGCGACCGCACCGGGCGTGACCGGACGCACCTGCCGGTCGGCGGTGTCGAACAACCGCAACGGCGGTCCGGATCCGGGGACGGTCGGGACGGCGATATCGGACCAGGACTGCATGATTCGAGGGTAAAGGTCAGATCGAGACGACGCCGCGCCGACCCCGCCCGACCCTCGCGCCGACCACCCCCGCGATACGGCACGACCTGCCGATTCGCAGTCGATGCCGGAAGTCAACCGTTGCAATCCCCGCGCACCGATACCCCGAGTCGATCACGCGGCGCCCGGCCGCTCAGAACGCGGGCCACGGGATCGGCCGCGCGCTCACCGGCAACGGCATCACCGGGTCGTCGAGCAGCCGCCGCCCCCGCCGCCCGAGCGCCTCGATCTCCGCATCGGTCAGATGCTCGGCCAGATCGTCGCCGACCTCCCCGGGAAGGGTCTTGACGAATTCCGCGACATCGGCAAGGAGCTCCTCGGCCACCGGCTCCCCCGCCCACCCCCACAGCACCGTGCGCAATTTCGGCTCACTGTGCAGACAGATCCCGTGATCGACCCCGTACACCCCGCCGTCGGCGCCCTCGAGCGCGTGCCCGCCCTTGCGGTCGGCGTTGTTGAGCAACACGTCCAGCACCGCCATCCGGCGCAGCCGCGGATCGTCGGCGTGCACCAACGCCACTTCCGCACCCGACCCGTCCACCGCCCGCAGCACCTCGCGGAACCCGTCCGGAACCGCGCCCACCGGAACCAGATCCACCAGATCCAGCCGCGCCGGATCCGCCGAATCCACCGACTCGATCCAGCGCTGCACCATCCCCGCCCCCAACGGTCCGTCGCGCAGGATCGTCTCCGGGATCACCGCCCAGCCCAGCGCCCGCGACACCAGATACGACGCCACCTCCCGCCCGGCCAGCGTGCCGTCGGGAAAGTCCCACAGCGGCCGCTCCCCGCGCACCGGCTTGTACACCACCCGCTCGCCGCCGTCGCCGACCTCGCAGACCAGAGTCAGATTGCTGGCGGTGGTGATTCGTCCGATCACCGACAGCTCTCCGGTGTGGAACGGGTCGCCGTCGGCGCTCACCGGATCATTCCTCCTCGAGATCGGCCGCGCCGAAGATGTCGCCGCGCTTGTAGCCGTTGGTGCGCACGCACATGTGCCCCTTCACCGACAGCGGCTCCCCGCACAGCGGGCACGGCGGCCGCCCGGCCGCGATCACCTTCGCCGAGCGCAACGCGAACTCGCGCGCCTGGATCGGGGTCAAAAACACCCGCACCGCGTCGGGGCCCTCCTCGGTGTCGTCGAGCACCACCGACTCGTCGACCTCGGTCTCGGTGATCGCCAGCAGCTCGACCACCACCGCCCCGGCGTCCGCGTCCCAGCCCAAACCCATTGTGCCGACCCGGAATTCGGCGTCTATCGGGGTTTTCAGCGGCGCGGTGTCGGACACCTCCTCGGCCTGCGGGGGCACCGGCGCGCCGAAACGGCGCGCCACCTCGTCCAGCAACAGACCCATCCGGTCGGCCAGCACCTTCACCTGCTGCTTCTCCAGCAGCACGCTGACCACGCGGGGCTCCTCCACGGCCTGGAGATAGAAGGCGCGATCGCCTGGTTCACCGACGGTCCCGGCGACGAAACGATCGGGGGTGCGAAACACATGGATTGCTCGGGCCATCTGCACCTCCTGATACCGACTGCACTACTCACTACGCGCATCGGGGCGTTGCGCATTCCCATTATCCGTACTCGCCGCCGCGCCGACCTCTCCGCCGGGGACCGGTTCCGACGCCTTCTCCCCCTGTTGCTGCGCGATAGCGGCCAGGGCCGACAGATCGGTGCCCGTGTCGTTGACCCGCCACACGAACGGGGCCGTCGGCGTGTACCGGATCACGCTGATCGAGGCCGGTTCGACCACGATCCGCTGGAAGCCGTCCAGATGGATACCGAACGCGTCGGCCAGCACCGACTTGATCACATCGCCGTGACTGCACGCCAGCCACAGCACATCGCGCCCACGCTCGGCGGCCAGCGCCCGATCCCGCGCCCGGATCGCCGCGACCGCCCGCTGCTGCACCTGCGCGAGCCCCTCACCGCCGGGGAACACCGCCCCCGAGGCGTGCCGCTGCACCACCTTCCACAGCGGTTCCTTCACCAGCTCCTCGAGCGCGCGACCGGTCCACTCACCGTAGTCGACCTCGACCAGCGCCTCGTCGACCTCCGGCTCGAGCCCGAGTTTCTCCGCCAGCGGCGCCACCGTGCGATGGCAGCGCAACAGCGGGGAGGCCACGACGCGCTCGATGGGCAGCGCGCCCAGCCGGGCCGCCACCGCCTGGGCCTGCTCGCGGCCGCGGTCGGTCAGATCCACCCCCGTGCTGCGCCCGGCCAGCGTGCGCGCGGTGTTGGAGGCCGACACCCCGTGCCGCAGCAGGATCACCGTCATGGCACCCAGCCTAGGCGATCATGGCAGGGGGCGTGCCGGAAGATCCTGCGCCGCGCGCAATCTGGCAGCGAACGCCACGGAAGCGCTTGGCCCGCCCGGCCGCACGCGTCGGCGGTTCGCGGGCCCATAGCCCGATCCGAACCGCTTGGGGCCCTAGGCTCTACACCCGTGACGGAAGTGCAGGCACGGTGATGGAACAGCGAACGGTCGGGCGCAGCGGGTTACGGGTGTCGCGGATCGGGCTGGCGACGCACACCTGGGGCAAGCACACCGACGCCGACGACGCGTCGGTGCAACTGGTGGCGTTCGTGGAGGCCGGGGGCACCCTGGTCGACACCTCCCCCGCCTATCACGGCGGCGGTTCGCAGCGCATCCTCGGCGGGCTGATCGGGGAGCTCGTGCCGCGCGGGGATCTGGTGCTGTCGGGTTGCGCGGGCCTGGTTCCGGTGCCCGGGGTGCTCGACCCGACCGGCACGCCCGCCGCGGAAGTGCCCTGGACCGTGGACGCCTCCCGGCGCACCCTCATGCGTCAGCTCGACCACACCCTCGCCGAACTCGGCACCGACTACCTCGACGTCTGGAGCGTCGCGGCGTGGGATCCGCACACCCCGCTCGAGGAGATCGCGACCACCCTCGAATACGCCGTCCGCTCCGGGCGCGTCCGCTACGCCGGGATGCGCGGGCACAACGCCTGGCAGCTGGCCACCCTCGCCGCCGCGGCCCCGATCACCGCGGCGTCGGTGCCGTACTCGCTGCTCGCGCGCGGACCCGAACGCGATGTCGTGCCCGCGGCCGAACACCACGGCGTGGGGCTGATCGCGACACACGCGCTGGCCGGGGGCATCCTCACCGGCAAGTACCGCGACGGCGTGCCCGCCGATTCCCGCGGCGCGGACGAGGCGACCGCGAGCGAGATCACCGACCGGCTCGACGACCACGCCACCCGCGTGGTGGACGCCCTGGTCACCGCCGCCGACGGGCTGGGCACCTCACCGCTCGCGGTGGCGCTGGCCTGGATCCGCGACCGGCCCGCCGTGGCGAGCCTCATCGTCGGCGCGCGCGACATCGCCCAGCTCACCGGCATTCTCGCGGCCGAGACCCTGGAACTGCCGCGCGCGATCGCCGCCGCCCTCGACGACGTCAGCCGGGGGTGACGGGCACGCCACCGGAGACGGGTCGCCGACCGGCCGCCCCGCGCACCTCTTAGGCTTGCCTCATGAGCCGTGCCGACCGAGCCCGAACCCCGCGCGAGAACCGCCCCCGCTCGGCGCCGCGAGCGCTGCTCGTGCTCCTCGCCGTCGCGCTCGTCGCCGCGGTGAGCGCGTGCGCGGACTCCGGGACCGGTACGGCGAGCGGACGGGGCCCGGCGACCGCGACGCTCACCGACCCCGATCCGGTCCCCATCGGACCCGCACCCGCCCCGCGGCTCCCCGCGACCGTGCCGTCCTTCGACGGCGGGCAGGTCACCGTGACCGATGCCAGCCGCATCATCGCCGTGGACCGGTACGGGACGCTCGCGCAGACCGTGTGGGCGCTCGGGCTCGGCGACCACCTCGTCGGCCGGGCCTCCGCGGCGACCCCGGCCATGCAGGGAGTCACCAACGTCGCGGGTGGCAACGGCAGCATCAATGTGGAAGCCGTTGCGGCGCAACGGCCCTCGGTGTTCCTCACCGACACCGTCAGCGTCACCCCGACGCTGCGCGACCAGCTGCGCGCGCTCGGCATCACCGTGGTGTTCTTCGATCCGCAGCGCAGCCTCGACGGGGTGGTGCCGCAGATCCAGGCGGTCGCCGCCGCGCTCGGGGTGCCCGATCAGGGCGAGCGGCTCGCCCAGCGCACCCGCGACGAGATCGCCGCCGCGAGCGCCGCTGTGCCGCACCAGGATCCGAAACCGCGCATCGCCTTCCTGTACCTGCGCTCGACCGCCATCACCATGATGGGCGGGCGCGGTTCGGGCGCGGACGCGCTCGTGACCGCGCTCGGCGGCGTCGACGCCGGAACCGCGGCCGGGCTCACCGAACCGTTCACGCCCATCACCAGCGAGGCCATGATCGCCGCCGCGCCCGACGCGTTCCTGGTCATGACCGACGGGCTGGCCTCCATCGGCGGCGTGGACGGGCTGGCCAAGATTCCCGGCATCGCCCAGACCCCCGCGGGGAAGAACAAGCGCGTGGTCGACATGGACGACAAGGTGCTGCTCAGCTTCGGGCCGAATACGGGCCGGGTACTGACCGCGCTCACCAAGGCCCTCTACGGCACGGCGGCATGAGCGCGACCGAGACCGACGAAACCGGCTCCGCGCCAGCGTCTTCCGAGCCCGGCCCCGCCACTTCCCGACGCCGGTCGCGGGTGCTGATCGTGGCCGTCGTCTCGGTCGCCGTGCTGATCCTGCTCGCCCTCGCCTCGGCCGCCATCGGCCAGGTCCCCACCACCCCGGGCGAGGTCGCGGGCAGCGTCCTGCACCGGATCGGGCTCGACTGGGGGCCGATGCCGCACCACCCGGCCGGGGAGGTGACGCTGTGGCAGGTGCGTTTCCCGCGCGTGGTGCTGGCCGTGCTCGTCGGCGCGGCCCTGGCGACCGCGGGCGCGTTGTTGCAGGGCGTGTTCGCCAATCCGCTCGCCGAACCCGGAGTGATCGGCGTGTCGGCGGGCGCGGCCGTCGGGGCGGGCATCGTGATCGTGGTGGGCGGGGCGTTCGCGGCGGCCTGGTCGGTGGCGGGCGGCGCGTTCGTCGCCGGACTGCTGACCACGCTGCTGGTGTATCTGCTCTCGCGGGCCAACGGGCGCACCGAGACCGTGACGCTGGTGCTCACCGGGGTGGCGGTCAACGCGTTCGCGGGCGGGCTCATGTCGTTCCTTCTGTTCGTCGCCTCCCCCGCCGCGCGCGATCAGATCGTGTTCTGGCAGTTGGGCAGCCTCAACGGGGCGACCTGGCAGGCCGTCGGCGTGGTCGCGCCGCTGACCGCGCTCGGCGTGGCCGCCGCGGTGCTGCTCGCGCCCCGGCTCGACCTGCTGGCCCTCGGCGAGGCGGCCGCCCGGCACCTGGGCGTGGACGTGGAACGGTTGCGGCGCAACGTCATCGTGATCGTGGCCGTCCTCGCCACCGCCGGGGTCGCGTTCACCGGCATCATCCTGTTCGTCGGACTCATCGTCCCGCACGTCGTCCGGATGCTCGTCGGCCCGGCCCACCGCGTACTCATCCCCCTGTCCGCGGTCTTCGGCGCGATCGTCCTCCTCGCCGCCGACATCGGCGCACGCAGCCTCGTCGCCAACGCCGACCTCCCCCTCGGCATGCTCACCTCCCTCGTCGGCGGCCCATTCTTCTTCTGGCTGCTGCGCCGCACCCGAGCACGCGCGGGAGGCTGGGCATGAGCCCCATCGCGCCCCGAAACCACTGCGCCACAATGCTTTCCATCACGAATAGCCGGGACGAGCCGGCGGCCATGAGAGTGGTCGCAGGCGGGATGTCGTTCCAGGGGATGAGCGGGGGAGCCCGATGACCACCCTGCTCACCCGCAGCCTCGATCGCCTACTCGGCCGGGCCCACGGCGTCCCGCCGCACCCCGCGCCCGGCGAGGTCACGCTGCGCGCCCGGGCGGTCGCCGTCGATCGCGGTGCGGGCCGCCGGATCCTCACCGATGTGGACCTCGAGGTGGTCGCCGGGCAGATCCTCGCCCTCGTCGGGCCCAATGGGGCCGGGAAGTCCACGCTGCTGGCCGCGTTGGCGGGCGAACTCGAACCCGCCAGCGGCGCAATCGAACTCGACGGGCGCCCGCTGCGGGAGTGGACGCCGGTCGATATGGCCCGCCGTCGCGCGGTCCTCCCCCAGACCCATCAGGTCGGCTTCCCCTTCACCGCCCGCGATGTCGTCGCCATGGGCCGTTCCCCCTGGGCGCGCACCCCGGCCGCCGAGCACGACGAGCGGGCGATCGCGGCGGCCCTGGCCGCCACCGATGTGGAACACCTTGCGGCGCGGCCGTTTCCGGCGCTGTCGGGCGGCGAACGCGCCCGCGTCGCGCTGGCCCGGGTACTCGCCCAGCAAACCCCCACGCTGCTGCTGGACGAACCCACCGCAGCCCTGGATCTGGGCCACCAGGAACAGGTGCTGCGCCTGGCGCGCGACCGGGCGGCCGCGGGCGCGGCGGTGGTGGTCGTGCTGCACGATCTCGGCGTGGCCGCCGCCTACGCCGACCGGGTCGCCGTCCTGCACGACGGCGGGATCGCCGCCGCCGGAACCCCGCGCGAGGTGCTGCGCACCGAGCTGCTCACCCGCGTCTACCAGCACCCCGTCGAGGTTTTCGATCATCCCGTCACCGGCGCGCAGCTGGTGCTGCCGGTTCGTCGATGACGGGTCAGTCGTCGGCGGGTTCGTCGTCCTCGTCGGGGCGGGCGTGGTCGGGCCGCCCCGGCGTGGGATCGCGATCGAGGTCGATCAGCGGATGCACCCCTGCCCCTTCGGGTGCGGCGTGGCGGCCGTGGCTGGTCTGCTGAGCATCTTCCGGGTGTGTCACGGACCCTAGGTTAACGGGGGTTGGCGCGGACCCCGGCATCGGCGTGGCGAATCCGCCCGCGCGCACGGCCTTTTCACACCTGCCGCCACCACACCCGCAACGAGCCGTTGACCGCCCACGCCGCGAACAACACCAGCGCCACCACCGGCGACCACGCGAAACCCGCGAGCACCGCGCCGCCGCCGAACCACCCCAACTCCACCGCGAACCGCCGCCACCCGTACTGCTGATGCGGCGCCTTCCCACCCGCGGCCAGCTGCGACCACACCAGCACGAACACCGCCACCGCCGCCGCGGCCGCCAGGATCCGAACCGCCAGCGCCGCATCCAGACTCAGCCCCCACGCGATCGCCGAGGCCAGCACGCCCAACTCCAGCACGAACATCAGCGCCATGTTCGCGCCCTTGACCACCGTCATCCTCACCGCCACACGAGTTTCAGCACCGCCGGTGTCAGCAGCATGCGAATCACCGTGGCGTCCAACACCAGTGCCGCGATCATGCCGTAGGCGATGTACTTCATCAGCACCAGGTCCGAGAAACCGAACGCGCCGGTCACCACGATCAGGATCGCCGCCGCCGAGGTGATCACCCCGCCGGTGTGCGCGATGCCGTACCGGATGGCCTCCGGCGGGTCGGCCCCGTTCGCGCGCGCCTCGGCCATCCGCGATTGCAGGAACACCTCGTAGTCGGTGGACAACCCGAACAGCACCGTCACGATCAGCACCAGCACCGCGAACATCAACGGCTGCGGGGTGAAGTCGAACCACCCGGCCCCGTGCCCCTCCACGAAGATCCACGTCAGCACCCCCAGCGTCGCGCCGAGCGACAGCGTGCTCATCACCACCGCCTTCACCGCCAGCACCAGCGAGCGAAACGCCGCGTACATCAACCCGATCGCCGCCGCCGCCAGAATCGCCGCCAGCAGCGGCAGCCCCCGGATCAGGCCGTGGATGGCGTCGCGTTCCAGCGCGGGCACCCCCGCCACCATCACCCGCACCCCCGGCGGTCGCGGAATCGCGCGCAGCGACGCGATGGCCGCGTCGGCGTCGCGTTTGCTGCGCAGGCCGGTGGACAGCACGTTGATCCCGTCGGTGGTCGGCGCGGACGCCTCGAACGGCCCGGTCAGCCCCGGCGCGAAATTGGCCTGGAACCGGATGTCGGACAGCTGCTCCGAATTCGCGCCCACCACAACGAGTTTCAGCGGTTCGGTGCGGAACGCGGGGAACAGCGCGTCGAACCTCTCCTGCGCCACCCGGGCCGGATTGTCCCGCGCCAGATAGCGTTCGCTCAGCCCGCCGAACTCGATCTGCCGGAACGGGATCAGCAACACCAGCAGCCCCAGCACCACCGGCACGATCACCCGCGCGGGCCGCCGCATCGCGAACAACGCCAGCCGCGAGAAGAATCCGCGATCGATCTGTTCGGCGGTGCGGATACTGGCCAGCCGCCCCCACCCCAGCAGATCGATGCGCCGCCCCACGATCGACAGCGCCGCGGGCAGCGCGGTCACCGACAGCACCGCCGCCAGCAGCACCGAGGAGATGCCGCCGTAGGGCACCGACCGCAGCACCCCGTTGGGATAGATGAACAACGCCCCCAGACTCACCGCGATGATCATCGCCGAGAACACCACCGTGCGCCCGGCCGTGGCCACCGTGCGCGCGGTCGCCTCCTCCACGCTGCGCCCGGCCGCCAACTCCTCCCGGAACCGGGTCACCGCGAACAGCCCGTAGTCGATCGCCAGCCCCAGACTCACCAATGTGACCACCGCCGAGGCGAACACATTGACCTGGATGTGCCCGGTCAGCAGCCGCATGATGCCCTGACTGCCCAGGATCGTCATCCCGCCGATGAGCACCGGCAGCGCCGCGGCCACCACCCCGCCGAACACGAAGTACAGCAGCACCGCCACGATCGGCAACGCGATCAGCTCCGCGCGGTGGATGTCGTGCTGCATACCGATATTGATGCCCTCGACCACCGGTTGCAGACCCGCCAGCTCCACCGTCGTGCCGCCGGGCCCTCGCCCGGGCCGCCCCGCGCCGATGTCGTTCTCGATGGCGAGGTAGTTGTTCACCGATTCGGTGTCCGCGCCGCGCAATCCGATGCTGGCGAAGGCGTGGGTGCGCGAGGCGTCGGCGAACTGGCCCATCATCGGGCCGTCGAAGTAGCTGTCGATCTTCTGGATGCGGTCGGGATAGGTCTCGCGCAACCGTTCCAGCGCGGCGGTGATCGGGATCCGCACCGCGGGATCGTCGACCGTGGCGCCCGGTGGGGCGGTGTAGAGGACGATGACGTCGGCGTCGCGGTCGCGGCCGAAGGTGGTGTCGGCCAGTTTCGAGGCCACCACCGATTCGCTGCTCTCGTCGAACCACCCGCCCTGGGTCAGCCGCGACCCCAGATCCCGCCCGTAGAGTCCGCTCAGCCCGACCAATATCACGAAGACCGCGAACACCGGGTAGCGGTGGCGGTGGACGAATCGGCCCCACCGCAGCGCCTGCTCCCGCATCATCGGCTCAGCCGCAGGCGGGGGTCTTGTAGTCGGCCGAGCGCAGGATGCCGCACAGGTCGGTGCGCGAGATCTTCCACCGGCCGTCGACGTCGACGAAGTGCACGATCGTCGTGCGCACATTGGTGCCGCTGCCGTCCTTGTCCAGGCGCATGGTGGCGGTCAGGGTGCCGTCGTGGTTGTCGAAGACCGGATCCACCACCCCGTACACCGCGCGCGGATTGTCGTGCAGCGCCTTGTACATATCGGGGATGGCGTCCTTGAACGCGGCCCCGTCCTCGATCAGATCGGTCCGCTCGGAGTCGGGCAGCGCCGGATCGAGGGCCCGCTTGATCTGATCGTCGAGTTGCGCGGCGGTCGGGATCGGCGGCCGGTTCGCCCGGCTCACCGCCGCCGCCTGCGACGAGGAGGTCAGCGCCGCGTAGGCCGAGGACCGCGCCGCGTCCACCGACGCCTCGTCGGACCCCCCGCCGCAGGCCGCCGCCAAGATCGCGGGCACCGCCAGCGCCGCCGCCATGCGCACCGAACGTCGCACCATTCCCGTCCTCGCCGCGTCGAAAGTTACCGGTAGTTCTACTACAGTCTGTCACGGCGGGCGACGATCACCGCGCAGCGGCGTGGCGGAAGCGGATCCTAGTGTCCCGCAAGGTGTTTCGCGGAAGCGGCCAGCGGCGTCCGGCGAACTCACCGTTCGGCACGCGACCGGGCCCGGCGATCTTCCGGGTCGGCGGACGCCGAGCGGCACGGCCGCGATTCGCCGGGCACACCGGGCCGAGCGCCCGCGTCAGCGCCCGTCCAGCACGGACCCCAGCCGATGCCACAGCGCACGCACGCCGGGCACGCGATCGACGCCCGCCGCGACGGGAATCAGGTCCCGAACCAGAGCCGTGATGCTGCGCGGATCGTCGAGGTCGATATCGGTGACCCGGGCGGTGGCGACGGCGGCCACGTCATCGGGACCGGGCACGGGAGTGGCCGGATCGGGCCGGTAGATCTCGACGGTCAGCGTGCCCGCGACCGTCCGGAACGCGAACGACCGCCCGTCCCCCGTCACGCCGAACCCGTGCGCGAACGGACCGACGGTCAGGTCCTCCAGCACGAATCCTGGCGAATGGTCCGTTCTCAACCGGAACTCCCTGCGTCGGTTGCTGGTCAGGTGTCCACGGTAACCCCGACCCCCGACAATCCGACCGCGGGTCCCTTCTGGCCGGAACGATCCCGGAACGACCCCGGTGCACGGCCCGCCTCGGTCACCATGGTCAGATGACAACGGATGCGTGAGTGTGGCGGGTGCGAAGGAGTGCGGTGGATGCGGGGTCCCCAGGGGAACCGACCGGTCCGGCGGTGGGCGGTGCTGTTGATCGTCGCGGCGCTGCTGAGCCCGGGCCTCACGGCCTGCGCGAAGTCGGATAAGGACCCGGACGGGCCGGCCGCCGGAGCGCCCGCCACCGCGGCGCTTGCCCCCGCCGCCGCGACCCCGCCCGCGGGCACGGTCGCCCCGGCCGCGCCCATCGCCGCGCTGCTCACCGACCCCGACGGCGGCCCCCTCGCCGCGCTCGACACCGACGGGCGGACCGTGCGCCTCGGCGACGACCCGGCCACCGCCCGCGCGGTGCCGCTGCCCGCCCCGGCCACCGGCTGGTCGCCCGGCGCGCCCGGCGAGATCCTGCTCACCGCGGGAAACCAACTGCTGCACCTGAATCGGGCCACCGGCGAGCTGCGCGCCACCGCCCTCGACGCCCCCGCCCGCGCGGTCGCCCGCCGCCCCGACGGCACGGTCGCGGTCGGCCTCGCCGACGGGCGCGTGCGCATCCTCGCCGCCGACGACACCGTCCGCGACACGGTCACCGGACTCGGGGAGATCGACGCCCTCGCCGCGGCGGGCGACGCGGTCGCCGTGCTCGATCGCTCCCAGACCACGCTCACCGAACTCGACCTCACCGAACACCGGGCCCGGCTGGCGTTGCGGGCGGGTCAGGGCGCGAGCGCGCTGATCGGCGACCACTTCGGCCGTTTGCTGGTCAGCGACACCTCCGGCGGCGCGCTGCTGGTCTACACGGCCGATCCGCTCGTGCTGCGCCAGCGGTTCCCGGTAGGCTCGTCGCCCTACGCACTTGCCTACGATCGTCGGACCGAGACCGTGTGGGTGACCCGCAGCGGCGGCAACGAGGTCCTCGGCTACGACCTGTCGAGGGGTATACCGGAGGAAGTGGACCGCTTGCCGACGGTACGCCAGCCCAATTCGGTGGCGATCGACGACCGCACCGGCGAGATGTTCGTCGGATCCGCGACCGGCGACGGTCTGCAGCGGATCGGCGCGGACCAGAGGAAGAGAGGGCAAGGATGACTCAGGCCTCGGCGCACCGTTCGCACCGTCGGCCCGGGCTCCCCGCGGAGTGGGAGCAGGCCATCGAGGAGGGCGAATACGAATACGTCCCGTTACGCCTGCCGCCCGATGTCACCCGGGTGACGGCCTCGATGCGGCTGGCCATCCAGGCCGAATACGGCGGCTGGGAACTCTCGCGCGTGCGCGCCTACACCGACGGCAGCCGCCGCGTGTTGCTGCGCCGGCGCAAGACCGCGGTGCCCGCGCCCCAGCCGGGGATGTGAGCGCGCGGATGTATTCGCTACTCCTGCGGGTGATGTTCCTGCTGCCCCCCGAGCGCGTGCACCACCTGGCCTTCGCCGCGCTGCGGCTGGTCACGGCCGTGCCCGGGGTGCGGGCATTGGTCGCGCGGCTGACCACCGTGCGCGATCCGATCCTCGCGGTGCGCGCCTTCGGCGTCGACTTCCCGGCCCCGCTCGGGCTGGCCGCCGGGTTCGACAAGGACGCGCGCGGTGTGAACGCCTGGGGCCCACTGGGTTTCGGATTCGCCGAGATCGGCACGGTCACCGCGCGGGCGCAGCCGGGCAATCCGGCCCCGCGGCTGTTCCGGCTGCCCGCCGACCGCGCGCTCATCAACCGCATGGGGTTCAACAACGAGGGCGCCGCCGCCGCGGCCACCCGCCTGCGCCGCCGCCGCGCCGGCGCGGTCCCGATCGGCGCGAACATCGGCAAGACCAAGGTCGTGCCGCCCGAGCAGGCCGCCGCCGACTACGTCACCAGCGCCGAATCCCTCGGCCCCCTGGCCGATTTCGTCGTGGTCAACGTCAGCTCCCCCAACACCCCCGGCCTGCGCGACCTGCAAGCCGTCGAATCGCTGCGCCCCCTGCTGCGCGCGGTCCTCGACAGCGTCCGCAAACCGGTCCTGGTCAAGATCGCCCCCGACCTGTCCGACGAGGACATCGACGCGGTGGCCGACCTCGCCGTCGAACTCGGCCTGGCCGGAATCGTCGCCACCAACACCACCATCGGCCGCGACGGATTGGCCACGCCCGCACCCGAAGTCGAGGCGATGGGCCCCGGCGGCCTGTCCGGCCCACCCCTGGCCGACCGCTCCCTCGAGGTGCTGCGCCGCCTCTACCTCCGCGTCGGCACCCGCCTCACCCTCATCTCCGTCGGCGGCCTGGAAACCCCCGACCAGGCCTTCGCCCGCATCCTCGCGGGCGCCACCCTGTTGCAGGGCTACACCGGATTCATCTACGGCGGCCTGTTCTGGACCCGGCGGATCCACCGCGGCCTGGCCCAGCGGCTGCGCGAGCACGGCTTCGGCACGCTCGCCGAGGCCGTGGGGGCGGAGCATCGCGGCGGGTTGGAGCAGTCGGCGTAAGAGTCAGAGCCACAGCGCCAGCTGGTTCAATCGTTCGAGGATCATGTTCTCCGCGAGACCCGCGCGGAGGAAGTCCTCCCGGCGGTCGAGGCCCGTCAGGACGGCGATGAATCGCAGCTCGTTACCGGCGGCGGCCCGCAGATCACGAACGCTGTCACCGACGTAGATGATCTCGTCCGACGCGATGCCCCGCTCGTTCAGCGCCGTGATCGCGGGGTGCAGTGCCCGCGGATCGGGTTTGTGGACCGCCGACTGCTCCTGCCCCTGAATGCTGTCGAAATACGTTCGCAGACCCAGCACCTCGAGGTCCTGAACGATCAGGCTCCGGCTGCCGGATCCCACGATCGACAGCGCGATCCCCCGCCCGCGCAGTGACTGTAGCGCGGCTTCCGCGCCCGGGGTGACCATCGGCGGCCGCCGCGTCATCGCCTCCCGGTACCGGCTGACGAAGGTGGCCCTGTCGATGGTCGGCACGATCCGTTCGATCAGGAGATCGAACGGCAGACCCCACGCCGCTCGGATCGTCGCGGGCGACAGATCCACCCCGAAACTGGCCGCGGTACTGCGCAATACGGGCCATCGTGAACGCATCGTCGCCGCGATCGTGTCGTCGAAATCGAACAGCACGGCCCGGCAATTCGACAACGAGCCCGCGACGGTCGGCCGATTCGGCGGTGGGCCGAGTCCTTTCGACGACAGGTTGTCCAGGATCAGCCTCGCGTCGGCCACCGAACCCGTCATGTCCAGCAGCGCATACGTTTCCGCTGCCGCCGCCGCGAGCCGCGCCGCTTCGGCGAGCCGACCCTCGGTGACATAGAGCTTCGCCAGACCCAGTTGACACCGTCCGCGAGTACTCGCCCGGTTCACGCGGTGGGCGAGTTCCAGCCCCTGTTCGAACAGCGGCCGCGCCTCGCCCCGCCGTCCCGAGTCGAACAGGGCCTCGGCCAGATGGCTGAGACTGACCGCCAACCCCTCGACCGCGCCCATGGCCTCGTCCAGCCGCCGCGCCTCCTCGAACACCGCCACCGCCTGCTCGATGTCGCCTTCCTGGACCGCGCACACCCCGAGTTCGACCAGGGTCGCCGCACGGCCTTCGTCATCGGCGGACAGCGGCGCGCTGTCGAGAATCTCCTCGAGCAGTGCCCGCGCGGTCGAAAAGTCTCCGGCGCTCGAGGCGACGTAGGCGCGCAGGCGAACCGTCGGACGGCGCTCGACGTCCGACGCGCGCGGGGGCAACGCCCGTTCGCTCAGTTCCAGATAGCGCGTCGCCTCGACGGTATCCCCCAACCACACGTACACCCGGCCCATCAGCGCGTATTGGCGGGACAGCGCCACCGGGTCGCCCAGTGCCTCGGCCGCCGCGCCCGCGATCTCGCACAGCCGCAACCGATCCCGCCAATACCCGCGCCCCCACAGGAATTCGGCCATCGCCTCCGCGATGCGGATGACATCCCGGTAATGCTCGCGCACGTTCATGCCGGAGGCCCGCGCGAAGGCGAGCTCGGCGAAGCCGGTGATGTTCTCCCGATCCGCCTCGAGTACGCGCACCCGGTCCGATCGGGTCGAGATGTCGGAGTGCTCGATCGCGCGATCACGGTAGAAGCGAATCAATCGCGCCTCGATGTGCCGCAGGCGACCGCTGTCCAGACCGAGCCGGTGCCGCACATAGGCCCGGGTCAACGGATGCAAGGTGTAGCGTCCCGCGGTGGTGAGACCGGCCCTGACGACATCGAGCAGCGACGCGTCGACGACCTTGCGTATCGCGCGGGCGACCGTTTCACCGTGCACTCCGACCGCCGCCTCGATCGCTTCCCGGGACACGGGAGCGGGGTGCAGTGCCACGCAGGCCACGATGGCTTCGGTCGTGTCGTCCTCGGCGAGCATGTTGCGCCAGCTGCGTTCGAAGATCGTCTCGAACAGTGCGCGATCCGCGGCGCGTCGCAAACTCGTTGTGACGGCGTTGAATTCGTCTCCGTAACTGATCTGTCCCACGGTGAGCTTGATCGCCAGCGGGTTGCCTCCCGTGGCGTTCAGGTAGTCGGTGACCGCCGCGCCCCGGGCGATCGAGGCGAGGCCGAGCCGATGCCCCTCCTCGACGAGCAGGTCCCGCCGCGCACGCTCGTCGAGTCCACCCAGGTCGACCGACCACACCTCGCCGGTGTATCGCCGCCGGGAGGTGACGAGCACTTTGGTCTTGTCCGGGTTCAGCCGACCGACGAATTCGAGGACGGATCGGTTGTCGGTTTCCTCGAAATCGTCGAGAACCAGCAGGCATCGTTCCCGATTGATGCACTCCAGCGCTCGCTCGATTTTGTCGGGCATGGACAACGCTCTGATATGGGGATAGCCCATCACCTTGGAAACGGTATCGATGAGGGTGTCCACCGAATGGGCGTCCACGACGCGATCGCACCAGACGATGGCGTCGAAACACGGCGATTCACCCGATTGCCCTTCCGTGGTGGCGCACCGCCACGCAACGCGGTGCGCCAGAGCGGATTTGCCCATTCCGCCGAGTCCGGAAATCGACACCATGCGCCGTTTGGAGCGCAAACCGTCGAGCACCCGGCCCATTTCGTGCGTACGATCGAGAAAAACCTCCGGCGGTGTCGTCAGATTGTGCCGCGCCGGAACGGCGTCGGCGCCCGCACGCGCCGTCTTCTCCCGCAGAGCCGCCAAAAGATGACTGCGCAGCGCCGTGAATGCCCGCGCCGACGGGGTGGGCGCCTTGATGATCGAAAAGTGGTCGCCGGGAAGGGCTCTCGCTTCCGGGAACACCCCTCGCGCCGAGGCCGGGGTGACCACATTGTCCGACGTACCGGCGTAGGGGAAGATCGGAATCGGGCAGTTCTGAGCATCGACCGTGCGCGCGTACTGGATGCGCTGGAGAACGATCCGCTGGGTCTCGATGACCTGATCGTTGATCGGCCGCAGCTGACGCTCCTGCGGGTGGTGCCAGAACACCGCCGACCGACGCAGGAGAATCCCCAATTCGGATCCGCTGTTGGGACAGGCGAACATCACGACGGCCTTGATCCGGGCCAGATCCCGGCCGCGTCCGGCGATCACCATGCGCGCCAGATACCTTTGCAGAATCAGACCACCCTGACTGTGACTCACCAGAACGACCGAGTCGTAACCTCCGACCTCGACATCGAGGTACGTCGCCAGATCGTCCGCGACGGCGTCGTAATCGGGAATTCCGCGCAGCGGGCTCAGCCGGAATTTCGGGCTGTCATAACTCAAATGGAAGACATCGAAGCGCCACCCGAGCACGACGTCCTCCCCGATTCTGGACTCGAGTTCGGACCAGGTCGCGGCCGAGGAGAACAATCCGTGGACCAGTACGACCGCGGCCTCCCTCATGGCAGACGCCCCCGCTTCCCGGGTCGACCAGTCGGTACGTCCGGCGCCGCCCCCGGCCCCGCCACGAAGTCGCCACCCATCGTCTGCTCCCCCTGTTGGCCGGTTGGCAGTAGATGCGCAAAGGATACCTTCTCCCGCCCATTCGGATGCGGAAGAGGCTGTCGGGCTTGCGTTTTGAGCGATCGGTCCGGAATTGGTGGCAGGCGACTTCTCGACCGTGTATCAATGAGTCCGTAGGACGGTCGGTTTGTTCTGGATTCCCGCTGCGGCACAGCATGTTCGGAGGCAAGAGTGAGCGTCACCGTTTCGACCGGGTACAGAAACACGGGCGCCGGCGCCGCGCACGTGTTCACCCGCGCGGGATCGGAGATTCCCGTGGCGATCGAGGAGATCATCCGCGGCACCGTTCGAGGACACCTACTTGCCTTCGGTGAAATTGCGGATGGTTGTTTCGTTCGCATTCACTCACGGTGTTTCTACGGGGAATCGCTGGGCTCGGACGATTGCGACTGCCAGGCCGAACTCGACAAGTCGATGAACATCATCCAGAAGCACGGCGGCGGCGTACTGATCTATCTCGAACAGGAGGGCCGCGGCATGGGACTGCTCGCCAAGGCCCGCGGTCACGCCCACAGCGAGCTCTACGGCACCGACACCTTCACCAGTTACGAGGCGCTGGGGTACCCGGCCGACGGACGCAGCTACCGCGAGGCGGTGGAGGCGCTGCGCGACCTGGGGCTGACCGCGGTGCAGTTGCTCACCAACAATCCGGAGAAGGCCGCGGCGGTCCGCGACGGCGGAATCCAGGTCACGGTCGTTCCGCTGCGCGTGCGCCCCCGGACCGCACGCGCCGCCGCCTACCTCGACGCCAAACGCCGCCGACGCCGCCACTGGATCCCCACCGACGACGCCCCCTGGGCCCCCGACCCCAACTGACCCCCTCATCCCCACTCTCCTCACGAACCGGGCAAATCATCGTAGGATGGGTGATTCGCGTCACGTATCGGGAACAGGGACATGAGCACAGCACCTATCGCCTTCACCCATCAGACCGGCGTCGCGGTGACCACCGTGCCGCAGGCGTTCCAGCAGACCGTGGGGTTGCGGCCGCATCAGGTCGCCTTGCGGACCGTCGGCGGGACGCAGCAGATCACCTGGGCCGATTACGATCGGCGGGTGCGGGCCATCGCGGCGGGGCTCGCGGAACTCGGTGTGGCACACGGGGACACGGTCGGGATCATGCTCACCAATCGGCCCGAGTTCAATCTCGTCGACACCGCGGCGCTGCATCTGGGGGCGACGCCGTTCTCGGTGTACAACACCAGTTCGCCCGAGCAGATCGCGCACGTCTTCGCCAATGCGGGCAATCGCGTGGTGATCACCGAACGCGCGTTCCTCGACGCGGTCACCGGGGCGGGGGTGGACCTCGAGCACATCGTGGTGGTCGACGGCCCGGCCACCGGCGCGCGCTCGCTCGCCGAGGTGGAGTCGAATCCCAAGGCGGACTTCGATTTCGACGCGGCCTGGCGAGCGGTGCGGCCCGACGATCTGGCGACGCTGATCTACACCTCCGGCACCACCGGGCCGTCCAAGGGCGTGGAGATCACCCACAGCAATGTCGTCGCCCAGATCGTGGTGCTGATGTCGGGCCCGCTCACCGTCGGCCTCGACGATCGCGCGGTATCGTATCTGCCCGCCGCCCATGTGGCCGACCGCATCTCGGGCCACTGCATGAATCTGTTCACCGGCATCACCGTCACCTGCGTGCCCGATCCGCGCGAGATCGCCGCCGCCCTGCCCGACGCCCGGCCGACCGCGTTCTTCGGGGTGCCGCGGGTGTGGCAGAAGATCAAGGCCGGGATCGACGCCAAACTCGCCACCGAGTCCAGCCCGGTGCGCAAGGCCCTCGCCCGGTGGGCCATCGGGGTGGGCGTCGCGAGCGCACGCGCCCGGCTCGGCACCGCCGACGCGCCGCCGCTGCTCGGGATACAGCACCGGATCGCCGACGCGCTCGTGTTGTCGAAACTGCGTGTGGCGCTCGGCCTGGACGCGCTGCGCATCGCCTCATCCGGCGCGGCCGCCATCCCGCCCGAAACCCTGGAATACCTGCTGGGACTGGGCTTCACGGTCTCGGAGGTGTGGGGCATGTCCGAGACCACCGGGGTGGGCACCTTCACCGAACTCGACCGACCGCGCCCCGGCTCGGTGGGCCGCGTGGTCGACGGCGCCGAGATCCGCCTCGCCGACGACGGTGAGCTGCTCATCCGCGGCCCGATCGTCACCCGCGGCTACCGCAACATGCCCGACAAGACCGCCGAGGCGCTCGACGCCGACGGCTGGCTGCACACCGGCGACGTGGCGACCATCGACGCCGACGGCTACGTGACCATCGTCGACCGCAAGAAGGAACTGATCATCACCGAGGCGGGCAAGAACATCTCCCCGACCAACATCGAGAACGCCGTCAAGGCCGCCTCCTCGCTGATCGGGCAGATCGTGGCCGTCGGCGACGCCAAGCCCTACATCGCCGCGCTGGTGGTGCTCGACCCCGACACCGCCGCCGTGCGCGCCAAGGCGCTGGGCACCCCCGACGCCGACATCGCCACGCTCGCACGACATCCCGAGATCCTCGCCGAGGTCCGCGCCGCCGTCGAGGCGGGCAACACCAAACTCGCCCGCGTCGAGCAGATCAAACGCTTCCGCGTCCTCGACCGCGTCTGGGAACCCGGCGGCACCGAGATCACCCCCACCCTCAAACTCAAGCGCACCCCCATCGCCGCCGAATACGCCACCGACATCGCCGCCCTCTACACCGACCCCCTACCCGCCGACGTGATCAGCCTCTGAGGCGAAAACGACTGTGGCCCAGGGCATCCGGAGCCCCACGGAGCCCCTCGTCGTCCCCGCAACCCGGCCCAAGGCCCCTCGTCGCCCCATCCGGCCCAAGGCCCCGTCGCCCCTGCAATCCCGGCCCAAGGCCCCCCGTCGCCCTGTAATCCGCGCATGGCCCCCACCCTGTCCCTGTAATCCGGCCCCCAGGGCCGGATTACAGGGCTCACACACCTACTTCTGCTCGTAGGTCCCCACCAGCACCGCCCGCGCGATGGCCTGCGAATACAGATTGAACCCCAAGAACGCCGGGGACGCGTCGCGCGAGATGCCCAGCGACTCCACCCCGACCGCGTGCACCGCGATGTAGTAGCGGTGGTAACCGTGCCCCGCGGGCGGCGCGGCGCCCACGAATCCGCGCGAGCCGCCGTCGTGCCGCAGCGCGATCGCGCCCTCGGGCAGGCTCTCGGCGATGCTGCCCGCGCCCGAGGGCAGCGAGGTCACCGACGCGGGGATGTCGAACACCGCCCAGTGCCAGAAGCCCGACGCGGTCGGCGCGTCCGGATCGAACACGGTCACCGCGAAGCTCTTGGTCTCGGCCGGGAACCCCGACCACGACAGCTGCGGGGAGATGTCCTTACCCCCGGCCCCGAACGAACCGGACACCTGATCGTTGCCCAGGGGCCGACCGTCGGTGACGTCGTCGGAGGTCAGCGTGAAGCTCGGCAGTTGCGGCAGCGCCGCGTACGGGTTGTAGGAGTAGTCGGGCACGAGGGCCGTCCTTTCTCGAATCGTCAGCTGTGCAGAAGGAAATGCTCCAGGACCTGTGTGCCGAATTCCAGCGCGTCGACCGGAACCCGTTCGTCCACCCCGTGGAACAGCGCCGAGAAGTCCAGCTCCGGCGGCAGCCGCAGCGGCGCGAAGCCGAAACAGCGAATTCCCAACTTGGCGAACGCTTTCGCGTCGGTGCCCCCGGACAACATGTAGGGTACCGTGCGCGCCTCGGGGTCGTGGGCCAGGATCGCGGCGTTCATGGCGTCGACCAGATGACCGTCGAAGGTGGTCTCATAGGAGTCGAGGTGAGTGATCCACTCCCGCTCCACATCCGGTCCGATCAACTCGTCGATCTCGCGCTCGAATTCGGCCTGCCGCCCCGGGATCACGCGGCAGTCCACCACCGCCTCCGCGGTCTGCGGGATGACATTGGCCTTGTAGCCCGCGCGCAGCATGGTCGGATTGGCGGTGTCGCGCAGGGTCGCGCCGAGAATGCGGGAGATGGTGCCGAGCTTGGCGAGCTGACCCTCGATGTCGGGGCCGTGCGGATCGAAGTCGATGCCGGTCTCCTCGCCGACCGCGGCCAGGAATTCGGCCACCGAATCGGAGATCACCAGCGGGAACCGATGTTTGCCCAGCCGCGCGACCGCTGCGGCGAGGATGGTGACCGCGTTGTCCTCGTGCACGAACGAGCCGTGCCCGGCACGGGCCCTGGCGCGCAACCGCATCCACGCCAGCCCCTTCTCCGCGGTCTCCACCAGGTACAGCCGCTTCTCGGTGCCGTCGCGGCGCGGCACGGTGAGCGAGAACCCGCCGACCTCACCGACCGCCTCGGTGACGCCCTCGAACAGGTCGGGCCGGTTGTCGACCAGCCAGTGCGACCCCCAGCGGCCGCCGTTCTCCTCGTCGGCGAGGAAGGCGAACACCAGATCGCGCGGCGGCACCGTGCCCTCGATCTTGAACTGGCGGGCGACCGCCAGCATCATGCCGACCATGTCCTTCATATCGATCGCGCCGCGTCCCCACACGTAGCCGTCGCGCACCGCGCCGGAGAACGGGTGCACGCTCCAGTCCGACGCCTCGGCGGGCACCACGTCCAGATGCCCGTGCATGAGCAGCGCGCCGCGGCCGGGGTCCGCGCCGGGCAGCCGCGCGAACACGTTGCCGCGGCCGGGCGCCCCCGATTCCACGTACTCGGTGGTGTATCCGGCCTGGTGCAACTGGTCGGCCACCCACTGCGCGCATTCGCGTTCGCCCTTGGTGGTCTCCAACTCGCCGGTGTTGGAGGTGTCGAACCGGATCAGCGTGCTGACCAGTTCCACCACTTCCGACACCGCGCGCGCGGACTTCTCTCGAGGTGCAGACACGTAATCTTTCCTACCACCCCCGCCCGCCGCGACCACGTCTTGGCCGCAGCGTGCGCGCAATTCGCCGCGCCGGTGACTGTGGGCCGCGTCTCGATTCCCGCCCGCCGCGGCCGCGTCACCTCGATACGTACCTCGGGGTGGGTACCGCACGAGAAAGTCGGTGCTGTTCCGCGAGCGCGCGAGCGGCGAGGATGGGTTCCGGCGCGCCGCCCTCGAAACCTCTCGCACTCGTAAGGAGTTGAGCCGCAATGCCTTCCACCCCCGTGACACTGCTGGGCCTGGGCGCGATGGGCCGGGCCCTGGCCGCGGCGCTGCTCGCGGACGGCCACCCGGTCACCGTGTGGAACCGCACCCCGGGCCGCGCCGCCGACCTGCCGGGCGCGGTCGTGGCCCCCGCCCTCGCCGACGCGCTCGCCGCGCCCGGACCGATCCTCGCCTGCCTGCTCGATCACGCGTCGGTGCACGACACCCTCGACCCGGTCGCCGCCGACCTGTCCGGTCGCACCCTGATCAACCTCACCAGCACCACCCCCGACGAGGCCCGCGAACTGGCCGCCTGGGCCGCCGCGCACGGCGTCGCCTATCTCGACGGCGGCATCATGGCCGTCCCGCAGATGATCGGCGCGCCCGGCGCGTCGATCCTGTACTCCGGATCCGCCGCGATCTTCGACGACCACCGCGGGTTGCTCGAAACCTTCGGCGCGGCAGAGTATTTCGGCGACGACGCGGGCCTGGCGTCGCTGTACGATTTCGCGCTGCTGTCGGGGATGTACCTCATGTTCGCCGGATTCGCGCACGGCGCGGCGCTGGTGGGCTCGGCGGGCGTGTCCGCGACCGAGTTCGCCGCCCGCGCCACGCCGTGGGTGCGGGCCATGGCCGCCGGATTCGCCGGGCACGCCGCGTTCATCGATAGCGGCGACTACCGCGCCGACACCCAATCCCTGGCGTTCAACAAGGCCGCCCTCGACGCCCTGGTGCGGGCCAGCCGCGCCGCCGGGGTACCGCTCACGGTCCTCGGACCGGTCAAGGCCCTGCTCGACGCGCAGGTCGCCGACGGCCACGGCGGTGAATCCTTCGCCCGGATCTTCGAGGGCCTGCGCGCGGGGTGAGGCCGAAACCCGTTCAGGCCGAAGCCGTCTCGCGCACCGGTTCGATCTCGGGCTCCCGCCAGCCGGGCGGGCCGAAGACGTAGCCGAGCCGTCCACGCCAGGTGCGCGCGGCCCGCACATCCCCCACCAAGGCCGCGAACTCGTGGTAGTTCACCTTCACCGGATTGTCGGTGGCGATGTCGTGGGTCAGGCCGTAGCGGATCGGCTCGGACTCGGCGGCGAACGAGCCGAACATCCGGTCCCACACGATGAACACCCCGCCGTAGTTGCGATCCAGGTACGGCGCGTTCGAGCCGTGATGCACCCGATGGTGCGCGGGGGTGTTGAACACGAATTCGATGGGGCGCCAGAGCTTTCGCACCCGCTGGGTGTGGATGGGGAACTGGTACAGCAGCCCGAGGGAGATCAGCAGGAAGATCATCCACACCGGGAACCCCAGCAACGCCGCCGGAACCCACGCCAGACTCCGCGGCAGCGACGCCAGCGGATTGAGCCACGGCAACCGGATCGCCGTCGACAGATTGAAGTACGTGCTCGAGTGGTGCACGCTGTGCGCGGTCCACAGCAACCGGATCCGGTGATCGGCCCGATGCGCCCAGTAGTAACAGAAATCGGTCACCACCAGGCCCAGCACCCACACCCACCACCGATCCGCGGGCAGCTGCCACGGCGTCAGCGCCGCCGCCGCCACGACCGCCGAGAACGGCAGCAGATACTGCTGCACCGGCTTGGTCACCAGCCCCAGCACATAGATTCCCCAATTGGCGGCGGTGTCCCGGCGCGCGAAACCGGTTCGCCCGTCGCGGCGCGCGTCGAGCCACTCGAGCGCCATCAGCACCGCGAAGGCGGGCACCGCGTACAGCCCCAGTTCCGCGTTCATCCCACGTCCTTCCTCCGAAACCCGGTCCGCCGCCGACGGTATCGACCCCGACCGGGCGAAACATCGCGCCGCCGAGGGATCGCGGCTCCCCCGTACGAGGGACGGCGCGGGCGCGGCGGCCGGGTATCGTCGGCGACCGTGCGGGGCGAGACGATGCGGGCCTGGGCGCGGCGGCGCGCCGAGGCGTCGGTGCGCACCTTCGCCGCCGGGCGCGAACCGGGTACCGTGCGCCGCTCGCTGGCCCGGCAGTCGCTGCTCGTCGCCGCCGCGGCCGCCGCGGTGGACGCGCTCGTCTTTGGCGTGTGCGGGCTGCCCGGCAGCAGTCCGGGATTCGCGGTGGTCATGATCGTCGCGATCGTCGCCGCCGATCTCGCCCTGGCCGCGCCGCCCGGCACCGCCGCGCTCGTCGCCGCCGCGCAGGTCGCGCTGCGGTTGCTCGAGGCGTGGCTCATGCACCGGCACGGGCTCGGCTTCCGCGTCGCCGACGTCGGCTATCTGGTCGCGGGCTACCGGGCCGGGGCGTGGTTGTCGACGCGGGCGTCGCTGCTGACGGTGCCGCTGCTCGGGTTCGGCGCGGCGGCCGCGACCCTGATCTCCGGCGGGCCCGCCGCCCACGACTGGCGGCTGCTGCTCACCCAGACCGTGTCGGCGGGTCTGGTGCCGTGGCTGGTCGGCCGCTACACCGCCGGGCGCGGCGCCTACATCGCCGAACTCGAACAGCGCGAACGCATTCGGCGCCAGCACGAACGCGCCGCCCTCGAACGCGCCCTCGCCGACGAGCGCGAGGCCATCGCCCGCGACCTGCACGACGTCATCTCCCATCACGTCGCCGCCATCGGCATCCACGCCGGGGCGGCCCGGCTCGCGCTGCCGCCCGGCCACGACGCCGCCACCCGATCGCTCACCGCGGTCGAGGAGTCCACCCGCGCGGCCATGATCGATCTGCGCCGCCAGCTCGACCTGCTGCACGGCCGCGACGACGCCGCGACCCGCCAGCCCGGCCTCGCCGATATCGACGCCCTCGTCGACACCGTGCGCGCGGCCGGACTCGCCGTCGAACTCGACACCGGCCGGGCCGCCGACCCGCTGCCGGAGTCGTTGGACGTCACCGTGTTCCGCATCGTGCAGGAACTGCTCACCAACGCGCTGCGGCACGGCGCGGGCACCGCCGCCCTGCGCGTGACCCGCGACGACCGGCGGCTGCGCATCGATCAGACCAATCCCGTTGCCCCGCATCATCTTCCGAAGACGTCCGCGCATCGCGGGCTGGACGGCATCCGCCGCCGCGCCGAATTGTTCGGCGGCACCGTCGAACACGGCGTCGGCCCCGATCGGCGCTGGCGGGTCGCGGTGGTGCTGCCGATCGGGGCGACGTGAGCGGCCCGATCCGCGTGCTCATCGCCGACGACCACGCCATGTTCCGCTCCGGGCTGCGCGCGGTGATCACCGCGCATCCGGATCTGGACTGCGTCGCCGACGTCGGCGACGGCCGCGCCGCCATCGCCGAAACCGCCCGTCTGCGACCGGATGTCGCGATCCTCGACGTACGCATGCCCAAACTCGACGGCCTCGCCGCCACCGCGGCCATCGTCGCCGCGGGCGGCACCCGGGTGCTCGTGCTCACCACCTACGACAGCGAGGCCAGCCTGGCCCGCGCGCTCGCCGCCGGGGCCAGCGGCTTCCTGTTGAAGACCCTGCCGCCGGAGGAACTCGTCGCCGCCGTCCGCGTCGCCGCCCGCGGGGACGCCGTCATCGATCCGTCGATGACCCGCCGCCTGGCCGCCCGCCTCGCGGGCACCCTCGCCCCCGCCCCGCCGCCGCCGGAACTGGCCACCCTCACCGCCCGCGAACACGAGGTGCTGCTCCTGCTCGCCGACGCCGCCAGCAACGGCGAGATCGCCGCCGCCCTCGGCGTCGGCGAGGAGACCGTCAAGACCCATGTCTCCCGCATCCTCGCCAAACTCGGCGTCCGCGACCGCATCCACGCCGTCGTCTACGCCCATCAGCACGGCATCGCCCGACGATGAGGTAGGGGCCGAGCACCAGACCACCGGCGCGCCCGTCAACCCTCCTGACGCCCAGCGGGTTTGGCGGCGGCGTACCGAGGCATACCTGGCGCGAGCATCAGAACTCGACGAGGAGGTTCACGTGTCGGGTGGAGTATTGGCCGCGATCATCGTCATCGTCGTGGTCGTCGTCGCGATCGTCATCGCGCTGGCGGCCCGACCGGCGCTGCGCCGACGGCGACTACGCACCAAATTCGGGCCGGAGTACGACCGCGTGGTCGCCGAGACCGACGACCGCCGCGCCGCCGAGGCCGAACTGGCCGAACGCGAACGCCGCCACGCCCAACTGGAACTGCGCGAGCTGTCCGACGAACAGAAGCAGCGCTACCAGCTGGAATGGGCGCGCATGCAGGAGCAGTTCGTCGACGACCCCGCCGGGGCGCTCGGCGTGGCCGACCGGCTGGTGACCGCGATCATGGCCGACCGCGGCTATCCCACCGACGATCACGACCAGAAGGTCGCCGACCTGTCGGTCGAACACGCCGAACCGCTGAGCGGTTTCCGCGTGGCGCACGACATCACCGTCCGCGCGTCCGACGGAACCGCCTCCACGGAGGACATGCGCACGGCCATCGTCCACTACCGCGAGCTGTTCGCCGACCTGCTCGGCACCGATCCGACCCCGACCACCACCCGCCACCACCAGTAGTGAGAGTGTCATGAGCATCTTCTCCCGCCGCGATCCCGACACCGACAGCGATCCCGAAACCGCTGCGGCCCACCACGATTCGGACACCGACACCACCGGTCACGAGTCGGGCACCGCCGCGCACCACCCGGAACACGCCGCGACGCCTGCCGATCAGGACTCCGGCCGCGAGACCGAATCCCCCACGCACCAGCACGAATACGGCACCCACGCCGACGCGGACAGCGCCGGACATCGCGATTCGGACGCCTACGAGACCGACGCCGTCCGCACCGAGCCCGGCACCGCCGCCCTCGACCAGGAGCGTGATTCCACCGTGGCACACCATGATTCGCCCACCGCCAGCGACAGCACCGTCGGTGACGCCGAGGTCCGCGACGAGGAGACCCGCACCGGCCCGGCCTCGCAATCGCATCACGACGAGGAACTCGACACCGCCGACGAACGCCGCGCCGCCGACCCCGCCGAACACGACACCCACACCGAGGTCGGCACCGCCGCCGGGGAGACCGCCGCGGCCGAGCACACCACCACCGCCGAGAACCCCACCGCTGGAACGGGTCCCGCCGACCGCGGCACCGCCGAACTCGACGGCACCCAGGTCCCCGACGGCGAATCCGCCAAACCTCCGCAGCCCACGCCGAGCTCCGACGACCACCCGCTGTTCGCCGACGCCGACCTGGAGCGGCTGCGCATCGAATGGCGAGAGGTCCAGGCGCTGTTCGTGGACGACCCGCACCAGGCGGTCACCCGCGCCGACGAACTGGTCGGCACCACCATCGATCAGCTGACCCGGGTCATCGCCGACCGCAAGCAGGCCCTGGAAAGCCGGTGGCGCGCGGGCAAATCCGCCGACACCGAGGATCTGCGCCAGGCGCTGCGCGGCTACCGCGGCTTCTTCCACCGCATCCTCGGCACCAACTACTGATCGCCACCGCCCCGATGCCACCGGCCCCCGCGCCGGTGGCATCGCCGCGTCACCGCCCGAACACGCTGTCGCGCAAGGGCATCGGCAACCGCGCCACCACCTGGGTGAGCGCGCGCTGGATCTGACCCACCCGCAGCTCGGCGGGCAGCGTCAGCCACACGTTGCGGATCAGCGCGCACGCCTGCTCCAGCTCGCCCTCGCGTTCGAGCATCGCCGCCAGATCCAGGTCCAGCAGCGCGCGCCCGACCCGATCCTTATCGGCCATCGGCAGTTCCAGCACCCGCGCCCGCATCTCCTGCGCGGCACGGCGATCCCCGATCGCGCTGAGGGTGTGCGCCTGATGCCAGCGCAGGATGTATTCGGAGGTGCCGAGATTGTCGTCGCCGGTGGCCGTCGCGGGCAGTGCGGCGAACATCCGCTCCGCGGTCGTGATCGCGCCGACCGCCTCCCGCCGCCGCCCGATCCGGGCCTGGATCCCGGCCTCGGCCAGCAGCCCGAACACGCACGCCGACCGCGCGCCCGCCGCCTGCGCCGAATGTGCCGCCGCCAGACCCTGATCCAGCTGATGCCGGTAGCACTCGTGCCCGTGGGCCAGATGCCCGCGCAGCCACGCCTCCACCGCGGTGTCCCCGGCCTGCCGCGCGGCGCGGCGCGCCTTGGCGAACCACATGAACGTGTCGTGGATGTCGGCGACGTCGTTGAGCCGGAACGCGATCAGCCCCGCCACGATCGCCTCCACCCGCAGCAGCCGCCGGCGCAGTTCCGCGGACCGGTCGGCCAGCATCAGATGCTGGATCTGCGCCAGATCCCGCATCCGCGCGGGGATGTACTCCGAGGGTGGCTGCACGTACACCAGATAGCCGCTGGACTCGACGCTCTCCTCCAGCGCGCGCACCGTCTCCCACACGCCCGCCACCGCGGCGGGCGCGGGCGTGGCCCGGTCGTCGGTGTAGTCGTGACCGAATCCGAGGCGATCGGGGCGGGTGCGGTAGACCCGGCACAGGGCGTCGAGGAACTGATACGACGGCATGTCCAGCCCGGTCTCCCAGCGCGACACACTCTGATGGGACACACCGGAATTGGGCACTCCCGCCGCGTCGAGCGATTCCCGCAACCGGTGAGCGACATCGACGAGGGTGTAGCCGTGGGCCATCCGATGCGCGCGCAGCAGCGACATCCCGCAGTGCGCCCGGATCGCCCGCACCGCGTCCCACGTCGTCCCCCCGGCGGTTTCCACATCGCGCACGATCCGGCGTGCGCACGCGATGCTGTGTGGGGTGCTCACAACATCTCCCGTTGGGCTTCACGAAGGCCGGACGGGCAAGGGGCTCCGCGCCGTCCGAGCTCAACAGTAGCCCCGATTCGCCTGGTTGCGTTCGCATTTCACGCGCTTCTGCGCGTCAGGCGTGCAAGCGTCGGCCCCGCCCTGGCGTCGACGGCCCGCGCGATCGCAGGCTGAGCGTCATGAGAAACGACAGCACCGTCGGCGGGGATCCCGCCGACACCGAAACACCCAGCGGCACAACCTCACTCACCACCCAACTGATCCAGGTGATGTCCGCGGCGGCCACCGTCGTCACGGCGCTGGCCGCCTACATCGCCTGCGCGTCGGTGATGAACATCCCGACCGTGTCGATCCTGTCGGCGGCGTGCCTGCTCGCGGGCTGGCTCGCGCGGGCCCGGCGCGGCAGACGCTCGGCGTGTCCGCCCGCGCCGCCGACCCCGCCCCGGCCGCCGGAGCGGATCGAATCGGCGCGGCGCTGGTTGCGCCGATTACGGGCGCGCCGGGATCGCTGACGCCCGGCGCGCCCTCGGCCCGACGCCCGGCGCGGCGGTCACTCACGCGCCGACTGCCCCCACGTCGGGGCCGCCGACGCCGGGCGCGGCGGTCACCACGCGCCGACTACCCCCCACGCCGGGATTGCCGACGCCGGGCGCGCGACGTCTCGCGGCCGGTGATCCGCACCGGGCGATTGCCGAATATCCGCCTGTTCCATACCGATCGGAAGTTACGAACCGGTAGCCGGAGGGGGTAGGTACGCTAGCGGTATCGATGGCACGGCAATCGTACGAGGTAGCAAGATCACCGACCTGCGAGGTGTCGCGGCGCTGGTGATCCTGACCGCGTCGTTCGCCATGCTGACCGTGTTCACCCGCTACCTCGACCACGGTTTCACCGTCGCCCAGCAGGTCTATCTGCGCACCGCGGTGGCGTTCGCGCTGGCCGTGGTGATCTTCGCCCGGAAGTTGCGGTGGGCCGTCGTCGTGCGCGCGGGCGGGCGGGAGTGGGCGGTGGTCGTGGCGCGGACGGTGCTGCTGTATGTCGTGGGCACCCTGTTGTTCGCCAAGGCCGCGACCCTCACCAGCGTCGCGAACGTCTCCTTCATCGCCGCGCTCCCCCTGGCCGCCGCGCTCGGTCTGCTGTTGCGGCGGGTCTCCGCGACCCCCGCGCGGCTGGCGTGTGTCGCGGGTTCCGTTGTGGGCGTGGCACTTCTGTCCGGTCCGCGATCCGTCGGCGCGGGCGTCACCGTCGATCCGGGCGATCTGCTCGCCCTGCTCGCCATGACCGCGATGGCGTGGAGCTACCTCGGCCGCGACTGGCACACCGGCGTTCTCAACAACCACGAGATCACGACCCTCACCCTCGGCGTCGGCACCCTCGGCGTGGCCCTCACCTCCCTCGCCCAGGGCCAGGGCGTCCCCCAGGTGACCGGCCCCGTCTCCCCCCTCACCCTCTGGTCGGCCGTCGCGGTGGCGGGCATCCTCAGCATCGCCAACGTCTTCCTCATCAACTACGGCTTCGACCGCGTAGACCCCGTCCACGCCGGCAACCTCCTCACCCTCGAATGCCTCTGGGGCCTCCTGTTCGGCCTCCTCTTCTACCACCAAACCCCCACCCTCCCAGGCCTCCTCGGCGGCACCCTCATCCTCACCTCCGCCCTAACCCTCAACACCACCAAAAAACCCACCCCCTAACCCCCCGTCCACCAGTACAGCCGCACCCTTTATTCGAATCCGCACCCGTTGCAGGGCATTACAAGGGGTGCGGATCCGAATAAAGGGTGCGGCTGGGTTGCCGGGGCTGGGGTCAGTGGAGGGCTTCGACGAGGGCGGCTATGTGGGAGGGGGCGGGGTGGTAGCCGGGGAAGTAGACGCAGACTCGGGGGCCGAGGGCGGCGAAGCGGGTGGTGATCTGGTGGGCGCAGTGTTCGGGAGTGCCTCGGACGGCGATGGTTTCGAGGAGGGTGTCGTCGATGAGGTCGGTCATGTGGTCGATGGCGCCGCGTTTGGACAGGTCGTTGAGGCGGGGTTGCAGGTCGCCGCGGCCCTCGACCTCGAGGACGGGGGCGTAGGCGGGGGTCGAACCGTAGAAGGCGAGCAGGCGGCGGACCCCGGCGTCGGCGGCGGCGCGTTCGGTGTCGTTGCGGAACATCGACACCATCACCTGCGGGACGATCTCGAAATCCGCCGCCGCGCGGCGCGCGCGGTCGAGGCCCTCCGCGACGGCGGGCAGGGTGCGCTCGCGAAAGTGCCGAATCGTGTTGAACGGCATCATCATCAGCCCGTCGGCGACCTCGGCGGCGGTCCGCGCCATCACCGGGCCGAGCCCGCCCATCAGCACCGGCGCGACACCGAACGGGTTCGGCCCCGGATCGAAGGTCGGCGGCATGAGCGTGTGCCGGGTGAACTCGCCCCGGAAGTCCAGCGGCGTCCGCTCCTGCCACGACGTCAGGATCGCCCGCACCGCCGCCACGAACTCCCCCAGCCGCGCCGCGGGCCGCGACCACGTTGCGCCGTAACGGTTTTCGATGTGCGGCCGAATCTGCGACCCCGACCCCAACCGGAACCGGCCCTCGCTGAGCAATGTCAGGTCGTAGGTCGTGTGCGCCACATGCATCGGACTGCGCGGAAACGCCACCGCCACATTGGTGCTCACCGTCACCGGCACCACCGGCGCCACCGCCGCCAACGGCACGAACACATCGTGCGGCCCCTCGAACGTGAACAACCCATCCACCCCGAGCCCCGCCAACTCCCGCGCCCGCCCGATCACCCGATCCGCCCGCCCGTCCAACTGAATGTCGACCAACATCACGCCGTCCTCTCCCCCGCCACCCAACCACCGCCCCACCGGTCAGACAGCACCCGATTCCACCCACCGGGACCCACCGGCGGCCCGGCCCGACGCCACCCGGAGCAGTCCGTAGTACCTCGCGACGAGTCACCCGCGGACATCCTCGACCTGCGCCGGTCGACACCCCCCTCGATGCGAGGACGAGAACGACATCGCGAATCCCGCCCGGCGAAACCCGGTCACCGACAGCCGAAACCGCCGCGAGGCGCTCCCTCTCGCCCCCCCGAAGCCCGGTTGCCCGGTCTCCCCAGGCATCACCGGCACGATCGCGGGTATCGGTACACCATGGCGACAGCACTGAACCGGGCCGTACGGACCCCCCTGCTGTACTTCTTCATCCTCGGCGATGTCCTCGGCGCGGGCGTGTACATCCTGGTCGGCCAGGTGGCCGCGCAGTCCGGGGGCGCGGTGTGGCTGCCGCTGCTGGTGGCGCTCATCATGGCGACGCTCACCGCCGCGTCCTATGCCGAACTCGCGACCAAATATCCGCGCGCGGGCGGGTCCTCGCACTACGTCACCCGGGCGCTGGGACCCGCCGCCGGATCGCTGATCGGATTCTGCATGCTCGCGGCCGGGGTGGTGTCGGTGGGCGCGCTGGCCCGCGGCTTCGCGGGCGACTATCTGCGGGCGCTGGTCGAACTGCCCACGACCGCGGTGATCGTGGTGTTCCTGACCGCGCTCGCGCTGCTCAACATTCGCGGCATCAAGGAGTCGCTGGGCGCCAACGCCGTCGCCACCGTGATCGAACTCGGCGGTCTGGTGCTGATCATCGTGCTCGGCGCCTGGGTGATGCTCCGCGGCGACGCCGATCCCGCGCGGCTCACCGAGATCGGCACGCCCGAACACGGCGTGGTCGGCGCGACCCTGGCCGGGGCGGTGCTGGCCTTCTACTCCTTCGTCGGCTTCGAGACCTCCGCCAATCTCGCCGAGGAGGTCACCGATCCGCGCCGGTCCTATCCGCGGGCGCTGTTCGGCGCGTTGTTCACCGCCGGGATCGTCTACGTGCTGATCGGCGTCGTCGCCAGCGCGGCCGTGCCCACCGACCGGCTCGCCGCGTCGAGCGGACCGCTGCTCGAGGTCGTCCGCCTCGCCGGGGGCGTGCCCGATCGGCTGTTCAGCGTGATCGCGCTCGTCGCCGTCGCCAACGGCGCGCTGCTGACCGGGATCATGTCCTCGCGCCTGGCCTACGGGATGGCCCGCGACGGCCTGCTGCCCGCGGTGCTGGCCCGGGTGCTGCCGGGCCGGCGCACCCCGTGGGTCGCGATCCTCGCCACCTCCGCGGTCTCGCTGGTGCTCGCCCTCACCGGCGAGGTCGCCGCCCTCGCCGAGACGCTGGTGCTGTTGCTGCTGATCGTGTTCACCGCCGTCAACATCACCGTTCTGCTGCTGCGCCGCGACCCCGGCGACGCCCGCGACCACTTCCGCGTCCCGCTGCCCGTCCCGGTCCTCGCGCTGATCTCGTGCCTGTTCCTGTTCACCCGCATCGAGGCCGCCATCTGGCTGCGCGGGCTGATCCTCGTCGCGCTCGGCGTGCTGCTCGGCGCGGCCAACCACCTGCGCCGAAAAGACCGGCCCCGCAAGAAGTCCCGGCCCGGCGACCTGACCGACGAGAAGGCGGCATCGACGACCGGTCCCGCCCCCGAAATATTCTGACGCGCCGACACATTCACCGCGCCGCCGAATTCGCGATCTTTCCCTGCGCCGCCGCGCCGGTTCGGATACCTTGGTCGCGGATCAGCCGAACGAGGGAACGGACCAGTCTATGCGCGCGGTGCACCGGCGATCGATCGGCAGGCTCGCCGCCGGACTGGGCGCGCTCGCGCTCGTCGCCACCGGCTGCGGCGGGAACGGGAACGACCAGCACCCGGCCACCCCGACGGCCACCACGGTCATCGTCACCGTAACCCCCTCGGACACTTCGGTTTCCGCCTCACCCACCCGCACCGCGTATGTCGCCGCGCCCGGCTCGGTGCAGGGCTTCGCGAGCCCGAGCGGTGTCGTGGTGATCGACGATCAATGGTTCGTCAGCAACCTCGGCGACAAGAAGGACCCGGCCGCCAAGGACGGCACCGGATTCGTCTCCCAGCTCACCGACCACGGCACCGTCACCAACCGCACGGCGCTGCCCCGCCCCGGCGAGCCGAAGCTCAACGCGCCCGCGGGCATGGCCGTCGTCAACGGCACCCTCTACGTCGCCGACGTCGACCGCGTCGTCGGCTACGACCCGCACACCCTCACCCAGATCTTCGAGGCGACCCTCACCGCCGACGGCCCGATCCTGCTCGACAGCATCGCCGCCCTCGACGACACGACGCTGCTGGTGACCGACACCGCCCACGGCGCGGTCCACCAATTGCACACCGCCGACAAGAGATTCGAGCCGCTGGCCACCCAGATCCCCGGCGCCAAGGGCATCGCCGTCGACCGCGACCGCAAGCTCGCCTACGTCGCCGCCGCCGGGGACCGCGCCGAAGGCGGCGACCTGTACCGGCTCGAACTGCGTCCGGGCACGGTCACCGCGACCAAACTCGGCGCCGTGCACGGCGTCCTCGCCGGAGTGCAGGTGCTGCCCAACGGCAATATCGCCGTGGCCGATTGGGTCACCGCCACCGCGGCCACCACCGGCACCATCAAGATCTACCGCCCCGACGGCACCGAGGTGTCCAAGGTGAGCCTGCCCTCGAATCTGCACGGCCCCACCGGATTCAGCCTCGACGCCGCGAACAAGAACCTGCTGGTCGCGGCCCGCCCGGACAACGCCCTCGCCATCGTCCCGATCAACTGACCGGCCGCCGCCCGACACGCCACGCCGAATTCGGTTGCGTAAAAAGCGGATTCCCGGAGCGATCGCCCATACACTGGGCCGGGTGGACGGCGATGAGTGGTTGACACCCGAACAACGAGCGATCCGCCGCAAGAACCGGATACGACTGGCCATCGTGGGCCCCATCGCCCTTCTCATCGTGGTGATCGCGATCGTGGCCTACGTGCGCAACCCCGAGGATCATTCGCCGAAGGCCGATCAGATCTCCCCGGCGTTCCTCGGCGAATGGAAGGGCGTGGCCGACAACGGTCACGACAGCTTCGACGTCGTGCTCACCATCACCGGCGACAACGCCGATCACGTGGCCACCTCGTCGAGCACCGACAAGGCCACCGGCGCGCGCTGCGACCGCACCGAGAGCCTGTCCGCGGTCTCCGACACCGAACTCACCCTCGCCACCGCCTCGGCCACCGGCCCGAACTGCGACAAGGCCGACGTCACCGTGCGACTGCACACCGACGGCACGCTCGACTACCGCACCGGCCCCGTCACCGGTACCCTGCGCCGCAGCTGAGGGGGCGTTCCCGGGCCCGGTGAATGAACCCGCCACGCTTGGGCATTCGATCATGGTGAGTTCCCTGTCGTCCCCGTTGCTGCTGATCATCTTCGTGGCGTGCGCCGCCGCGATCTGGGTCGCGGGCGTCAAACTGTCCGACGCCACCGATGTGCTGTCCCAGCGCCTGCGTCTGGGCGAGGCCATGGGCGGGGTCATCCTGCTGGCCATCGCCACGAACCTGCCCGAACTCGCCATCACCGTCAGCGCCGCCGCGGCCCATCAGACCGATGTCGCGGTCGGCAACATCCTCGGCGGGATCGCCTTGCAGACCGTGGTGCTGGTCGCCCTCGACGCCGCCGGGGTCCGCCCGCGCGCCCCGCTCACGTACCTGGCCGCGTCGCTGGCGCTGCTGCTGGAGGGCGCGCTGGTGGTGGCGCTGCTGCTGGTGGTGATCATGTCCACCCAGATGCCCGGCGACCTCGTCATCGCGCGCACCACCCCCGGCGCGCTGCTCATCGCGGTGCTGTGGCTGGTCGGGCTGATGCTGGTGCGCAAGGCCGGGAAGGGGCTGCCCTGGCACGAGGACGGCAACGCCCCCGACAGCCAGGCGAAGGCGCGCGGGCACTCCGAGATCTCCAAGGAGAGCGAGGCCACCCGCCGCGGCCTCGGAACCGCCCGCGTCGCAACGGTTTTCGCGATCGCGGCGCTGGTGACGCTGGTCGCCGGCGTGTTCATCGAACGCAGCGGCGAGGAGCTGTTCGGCCGGTGGGGCATGTCCGGGGTGCTGTTCGGCGCAACCGTCCTGGCGGCGGCGACCGCCCTGCCGGAACTGTCGACCGGACTCACCTCGACCCGCCTCGGCGACTACAAGCTCGCCGTCAGCGACATCTTCGGTGGCAACGCCTTCCTGCCGGTGCTGTTCCTCGTCGCCACGATCGTCTCCGGTTCCGCGGTGCTGCCGCAGGCCCACCACACCGACATCTACCTCACCGGCCTGGGCGGGGTGCTCACCCTGGTGTACATGACCGGCCTGGTGTTCCGCCCGCGCCGCCAATTCTTGCGGATGGGCCCGGATTCGGTGACCGCCCTGCTGATCTACGCCGCCGGAATCGCGGGCCTGGCCTTCGTCCCGAATTGACTCAGGGGTAGATGATCCCGCACTGGGCCCCGATGGCCAGCAGCGCGCGAATCGTGCAGATCAGCTCCGTCATCGCCGCCGCCGACCCCGACGCCGACCCGGTCCCGGCGTCGATCTGGGCCAGGGCCACCTGGGCGGCCGAGGCACCGGCAACGGTTGGGGCCACATCGGCGGCCGAGGCACCGGCAACGGTTCGGGCCAGGGCCGCATCGGCGGTCGAGCCGGTTTGGGCCAAGGCCACATCGGTGGTCGAGCCGGTCTGGGCCAAGGCGACATTGGCGGTCGCGGCGTTCCGGGCCGGGGCGACATTGCCGGTCGCGGGTGCGGGCGCCGCGGCCGCCGGGACCGCGGCGGCCGCGACCGGCAGGGTCAGGGCCGCGGTGACGAGTGTGGCAGCCAGGACGTTGTTCTTCACGGGAGGGGCTCCTTCGGTCGTGCCGATGTTTCGGCCGAGCGTAGGAACTCGCGAAACCCGGTGCGAGACCCCAGTTTTCGCGCCCCCGCGACGCGGGGGTCAGGCCCCGGACGGCACCACGGCCCGCGCGTTCGACAACCCCAGGTTCTCGCGCAGCGTGGTCCCGGTGTACTCCGCGCGCAGCACCCCGCGGTCCTGCAACAGCGGCACCACTTGGTCGACGAATTCGTCGAGACCCCACGGCACCAGATGGGAGCCCAGGATGAACCCGTCGGAGCCGTCGTTCCGCACGAACTCGTCGATCCGCTCGGCCACCTGCGCGGGCGTCCCCACCAGGGCCCCGCGTTCGAACTGGTCGATCACCACCTCGCGCAGGCTCAGCCGCTTGGCCTCGGCCACCTCGCGTAGCCGCCGCGCGGTCGCGAAGCGATCCTGGTGCACGAACGCGCGGCCCTGGATGATCGGCGGCGCGTCGGGGTCCGGGTCGATCGCGGGGACCGGGCCCTCGGGATCGTAACCGGACAGGTCGCGATTCCAGATCTGCTCCAACAGGATCAGCGCGGTCTGACCGGTGACCTGCTCGTCCCGGATCGTGTGATACTTCTCGACCGCCTCGGCCTCGGTGTCGCCGAGCACGAAACTCGCCGACGGCAGGATCTTGATGTCGTCGGCGGAGCGGCCCGCGGCGACCGCGCGGGCCTTGACGTCGCGGTAGAACTCCGCGGCCTCGGGCAGTTTGCCGTACGGGGAGAAGATGGTGTCGGCGTTGGCGGCGGCGAACGCGCGGCCCTGCGGCGACACCCCGGCCTGGAGGATCACCGGCCTGCCCTGCGGGCTGCGCGGCACCGAGAACCGGCCCGCGATATCGAACTGCTGCCCGCTGAAGGCGAATTCACCGCCGTCCGAATCCCACAGGGCGCGAACGGCTTTCAGCGTCTCCTCCGCCCGCACGTACCGGTCGGCGGGATCGAGGAAGCCGCCGCGGCGGAAGTTCTGCCCGGTGAACGCGTCGAAGGAGGTCACCACATTCCACGCCGCGCGGCCGCCGGAGAGGTGATCCAGGCTCGCGAACTGGCGGGCCAGCTCGTAGGGCTCGTTGAAGGTGGTGTTGATCGTGCCCGCCAGCCCGAGGTGTTCGGTGACCGCGGCGAGCGCCGCCAGCACGGTGAGGGTGTCGGGGCGGCCGATGATGTCCTGATCGAAGATCCGGCCCGCGCGTTCGCGCAACGCCAGCCCCTCGGCGAGGAAGAAGAAGTCGAACCTGCCGCGTTCGGCGGTGCGGGCGGTGTGCTCGAAACTGGTGAAGTCGATCTGGCTTCCGGCGCGCGGATGCCACCACGCGGTGTGATGGTTCACCCCGCCGAGATAGGCGCCGAGGATGATCTGTTTGCGGTGGGTGCTCACGTCCGGCCTCTCAGGCAGTCGCGTAACGGTTGGGAACATCGGTGGGCAGGCCGAGCAGCCCGCGCAGCGAGCCGCCCGGATACTCGGTGCGGAACACGCCGCGGCGTTGCAGGGCGGGCACGAGCCGGTCCGCGACGGCGGTCAGATCGTCCCCGGCCACGCCCGGCCGCAGCCGGAACCCGTCGAGCCCGTGTTCGCTCCACGCCACGAGCAGGTCGGCGAGGTCCTCGGCGGCGCCCGCGAAAACGGCGGCGTCCGAGGCGAATTCGGCCCCGGCGCGCTCGTCGAGGCGGGCCAATCGCCGCGCGCCGGGTTCGTCGGCGTCGAGGAACACCACCAGATCGGCGTACACGCGCAGCGGTTCCCCCGTCCGGCCGACCCGCTCGGCCGCGGCGGCGACCTGGTCGACGATCGGACGCGGCCCCTCGGCCAGCGTCGGTGTGACGAACACCAGATCCGCGGCGCGCGAAGCGAATTCGTAGACGAGCGGCGCGTGCGCGAGGGCTGTCACCACCGGCTGCCCCTGCGGCGGGCGCGGGGTGATGGACGGTCCGCGCACGCTGAAGAAGCGGCCCTCGAAGTCGATGTAGTGCAATTTGTCCCGGTCGATGAACCGCCGGTTCGCCACATCCCGGATCTCCGCGTCGTCCTCCCAGGAGTCCCACAGCCGCCGCACCACCTCCACCGCGTCGGCCGCCTCCTCGAACAGCTCCCGCACCTGTTGCGGGAACTCCCCCGACGCGACCGCCGCCGCCCGCTCCGCCGCCGTCAGCTCCCGCACCTCGCGCCGCCCGAAATGCCGTGCCTGCGCGGCGCTTCCGGCCACCCGCACCTGCCACCCCGCCCGCCCCCGGGAGATGTGATCCAGCGTCGCCAGCGCCTTGGACACGTGGAACGGCTCGGTATGGGTCGTGGTCACCGTGGGAATCAACCCGATGTCCCGGCTCACCGGCGCCACCCGCGCCGCGATCAACTCCGCGTCCAGCCGGGCCCGCCCGCTCAGATCGTCCTCGATGGTCACGAAATCCAGCAGCCCGCGCCGCGCGATCCCCACCAGATCCGTCCAATACCCCGCCCCGAACACCTCCGCACCCCGCGAACTCCCCTCCCGCCCCGCGGCCGGATGCCACCCCGCCCCATCCAGCGCGACCCCCAGATGCAGTGATTCCGCTGCCATCGTCTCTCGTTCCTGTCCGTGCGCGACTTGTCGTGCCGTGCAACGCGAGACGCGCGGCCTCCTCCCCCGCACCGCGCTCGGCCACCTTCGGCCCGCCGCTCCCCGCACCCGGGTGACGAGCGAAAACCGCCCGCGCTCAGGCGATGTCAACGATTCCGATCAGCTCGAGCACCGGGAAATACGCCCCCCGGAAACGACTCCGGGCCGGTCCCGAAGGACCGGCCCGGACACTCAGCGCCGAACGATCACGCCAGATCGAAGCGGTCGTTGTTCATGACCTTCACCCACGCGGCGACGAAGTCGTGGACGAACTTCTCACCCGCGTCGGCCTGGGCGTAGACCTCGGCGACGGCGCGCAGCACCGAATGCGAACCGAAGACGAGGTCGTTGGCGGTGGCGGTCCACTTGGTCGCGCCGGAGCGGTCGATGCCCTCGTAGACGTTCTCCGCGGTCTCCGACGCCTTCCACTCCACGCCCTCGGGGTCGAGGAGGTTGACGAAGAAGTCGTTGGTCAGCACGCCGGGACGGTCGGTGAACACGCCGTGCGCGCTGCCGCCGAAGTTCGCGCCCAGCGCGCGCAGGCCGCCGATGAGGACGGTCAGCTCAGGGGCGGTCACGTCGAGCATGTAGGCCCGGTCCAGCAGCAGCCGCTCGAGCGGGGCCTTCTCCCCGGCGCGCGCGTAGTTGCGGAACCCGTCGGCGCGCGGTTCGAGCACCGCGAACGACTCCACATCCGTGTTCTCCTGGGTGGCGTCGGTGCGGCCCGGCGCGAACGGCACGGTCACGTCGTGACCGGCGTCCTTGGCCGCCTTCTCCACCGCGGCCGAACCCGCCAGCACGATCACATCGGCCAGCGAGACCTTCTTGCCGCCCGAGGCGGAGTCGTTGAACTCGCGCTGGATCTGCTCGAGCACCGGCAGCACCTTGGCCAGCTCCGCGGGCTCGTTGACCTCCCAGTCCTTCTGCGGGGCCAGCCGCAGCCGGGCACCGTTCGCGCCGCCGCGCTTGTCGGTGCTGCGGAAGCTCGCCGCCGCCGCCCACGCCGTCTTCACCAATTGCGGCACGGTCAAACCGGATTCGAGGACCTTGGCCTTGAGCGCGGCCACGTCCTGCCCGTCGACCAGTTCGTGGTCCACGGCCGGGACCGGGTCCTGCCACAGCTGCGGCTCGGGCACCCACGGGCCGAGGTAGCGGCTGACCGGACCCATGTCGCGGTGCAGCAGCTTGTACCACGCCTTGGCGAACGCCTCGGCCAGCTCCTCGGGATGCTCCAGCCAGCGGCTGGTGATCTCGCGGTAGATCGGGTCCTCGCGCAGCGCCAGGTCCGAGGTGAGCATGGTCGGGGTGCGGCCGGGGCCGCCGAACGGGTCGGGGATGGCGCCCTCGCCCGCGCCGTCCTTGGGCTTCCACTGCCAGGCCCCGGCGGGGCTCTTGGTCAGCTCCCACTCGTAGCCGTAGAGGTTCTCCAGGAAGCCGTTGCTCCAGCGGGTCGGGGTGGCGGTCCACACCACCTCGAGGCCGGAGGTGATGGCGTCCTTGCCCTTGCCGGTGCCGTGCGCGCTCTTCCAGCCCAGGCCCTGCTGCTCGATCGGGGCGCCCTCGGGCTCGGGGCCGACCAGGTCGGGGTTGCCCGCGCCGTGGGTCTTACCGAAGCTGTGGCCGCCGACGATCAGCGCGGCGGTCTCCTCGTCGTTCATCGCCATCCGGCCGAACGTCTCGCGGATGTCGCGGGCGGAGGCCAGCGGATCCGGATTGCCGTTGGGCCCTTCGGGATTGACGTAGATCAGGCCCATCTGCACCGCGCCCAGCGGGTTGGCCAGTTCGCGGTCGCCGCTGTAGCGCTCGTCGCCCAGCCAGGTGTCCTCGGGACCCCAGTAGACCTCCTCGGCCTCCCAGATGTCGGGACGGCCGAAGCCGAAGCCGAAGGTCTGGAAGCCCATCGAGTCCAGGGCCACGTTGCCCGCGAACACCAGCAGGTCGGCCCAGGAGATCTTGTTGCCGTACTTCTGCTTGACCGGCCACAGCAGCCGCCGCGCCTTGTCCAGGTTGGCGTTGTCGGGCCAGCTGTTGAGCGGGGCGAAGCGCTGCGCGCCCTGACCGCCGCCGCCGCGGCCGTCGAAGGTGCGGTAGGTGCCCGCGGCGTGCCAGCTCATGCGGATGAACAGGCCGCCGTAGTTGCCGTAGTCGGCGGGCCACCAGTCCTTGGAGTCGGTGAGCACCGCGGCCACGTCGGCCTTGAGCGCCTCGACGTCGAGCTTGGCGAACTCCTTGGCGTAGTCGAAGTCCTCACCCAGCGGGTTGGACTTCGAGGAGTGCGCGTGCAGGATCGACACGTCGATCTGCTCGGGCCACCAGTCCCGGTTGGTGTGCGGGCGCCCGGTCTTCGGGGTCGGCGACGGGATCGCCGGGTTCTCGCTCTCGCTGGCGCTGTGGGTTTCGGTCGCCGGGTTGGGCGGACGGCTGTCGGATGTCACGGCATTCCTTCCTCATGAGTGGGTGCGAGCTACGGTGAAAGTCGTTGCGGCTCGGCCTGTTTCGCCGAGCAGTCGGGGCACAGCCCCCAGTAGACGACCTCGGCCTCGTGGATGGCGAAGCCCCGGTCGTCCGACGCGGTCAGGCACGGGGCCGCGCCGACCGCGCAGTCGACGTCGGCGATCACCCCGCACGCCCGGCACACGACGTGGTGGTGGTTGTCGCCGACGCGGGACTCGTAGCGCGCCACCGAGCCGGAGGGCTGGATGCACCGGATCAGCCCCGCCTGGGTGAGCGTGCGCAACGAGTCGTACACCGCCTGATGCGACACCGTCGAAAGACGGTCCCGCACAACGCGAATGATCGAATCGGTATCGGCATGCGGATGGTCGTGCACCGCGCTCAGCACCGCCATCCGCGGGGCGGTCACGCGCAGCGCGGCCTCCCGCAACATGTGCTGGATTTCACTGGCTGTGGGCACGAACGCCAGTCTCGTCCCTTTTCTGGAATGAGTCAAGCATTTGATCGAGTCGTTTTTAGAACTCCCCCACCGCGCACCCTTCAAGATCGGGAGTGTTCCACAGCACCCCGCCTCCCGACCGCCGAATCGCGGAATCGATCCGCGCCGTTCGCCGCCCGCCCGCACCCGTCCCGTTGCCCCGAGACCTGCGGGGCGGCGATTCAGCAACGGCCGCAACGACTTTCGTCCCGCGTCAGGGCTTGACGCCCACCCCGCACCAGACCCCGAAGGCAGTGTCGGCCCAGGCGAGGCGTTCCTCGGGGATGTAGAAGTCCGGGTTGGGCCGCCAGCGGTGCATGGGGACCACGCCGGGCTCGACGAGGTCCAGGCCGTCGAAGAAGCGGGTGACCGCGGCCTTGTCGCGCAGCGCGACCGTCATACCGGCTCGGGCGTAGACGCCGACGATCTTCTCGAACACCTCGGGGTTGAGGTCGCTCGAGCCGTGGGTGACGGCGAGGTGGGAGCCCGGGGCGAACGCGTCCATATAGGTGCGGACGATGTCGTAGGCGCCCTCCTCGTCGGTGACGAAGTGCAGGATCGCGGCGAGGTTGAGGGCGACGGGCTGGGACAGGTCCAGCACCTCGCGCAGCGTCTCCGATTCGAGGATGACGTGCGGGTCGCGGATGTCGGCGGGGACGAAGTCGGTGCGGCCCTCCGCCGAGCCGAACATCAGCGCCCGCGCGTGGGCGAGCACCAGCGGATCGTTGTCGACGTAGACCACCCGGCAGCGCGGGTCGACCGCCTGCACCGCGTTGTGCAGATTGGGTTCGGTCGGGATGCCGGTGCCGATGTCGAGGAACTGCCGGATCCCGTTGCGGGCCGCGAAACGTGCCGCGCGGTGGACGAATTCACGATTGGCGCGGGCCGCCTGCGCGGTCTCGGGAAAGACCTCCATCACCGTCGAGGCGGCCTCCCGATCGGCGGCGAAGTTGTCCTTGCCGCCCAGGTAGTAGTCGTACATGCGCGCCGAATGCGCCTTCTGCGTGTCGAATTCGACAAGATCGTGTGCCATCGAAGCCTCCCCATCAGGTGTGCCGCGGACCTTCCCGTGAAGGTACACGCCCCGGTTTCACTCCGCCGCGATCGCGTCGACGACGTCGTGCACGCCTCGATTTCACTCCGCAGCGATCGCGTCGATGACGTCGAGCCGCCCGGCCCGGATCGCGGGCGGCACCGCGCCGAGCAGGCAGACGGTCAGCGCGATCCCGGTGGACCACAACGCGATCGGGTCGAGGTCGTAGCGCACGTCGATGCCCGCGAGCACCCGCAGCACCCGATCGGCCAGCACGTGCACCGCCTCCCCGCCGAGCACCCCCATGCCGCCACCGACCACGCCGACCGCGAGCGCCTCGACGAGCACCAGCCGCGTGACGAATCGCCGCCGCGCGCCCATGGCGCGCAGCACGCCGATCTCGCGGCGGCGCTGCACGACCGCGAGCAGCAGGGTGTTCATGACCGCGAAGGCGGCCAGCACCGCCACGATCCATTGCAGCCCGACCGCGAAGGCCCCGGCCTGATCGACGCTGACCAGGCTGGCGGCGTACGCCTGGCGGCCGGTGGCGAGTTCCGCGCCCGCGCCGAGGTCGTCGCGCACCGCCGCCCGCACGGCCGCGGCGTCGGCCCCGGGCGCGAAAGTGACCGCGAGATAAGTCGATCCGGGCCGCCGGAACCAGTCGCGCATCCCGTCCAGGCTCATGCCGATCACCCCGGCGTCGATGGACAGATAACCGAATTCGCCGAGCACGGGCACGCGGTGCATCCCGGTCGGGGTGCCCACGGCCAGCTCGTCCCCGACCCGGATGCCGGACCGGTCGGCCAGCAGCCGCGACACCACGACCCCGCGCCCGGCCAGCACCTCGGCCCGCACGCCCGGATCGAGCAGTCCGGCGATATTCGGATTCCCGTCGGCGAGTCCCGCGACCTGCACGCGCTGGTCCCCGAGGGTGACATAGGCCCACTGCCCGCCCGCCACCGTCGCCACCCCCGGCGTCGCCCGCACCCGGGCCTCCCAGTCCGGCGGCAGCGGCGTGGTCGGGAAACCGTCGTGCCCGGCGGCGGTGATCAGCAGATCGATGCCGCGCAACGGCTCGAATGTGCCGCTCGCCGACCGGACCAGATCCCCGAGCGACCCGTTGACCGCGATGCCGATGGTGACCGCCACCCCCACGCTCATGGCGGTGGCCCAGGTCCGGCGCGGCGCGCGGTGGATCGATGCGGCGGCCATCCGCCCGGGCGATCCGGCCCACCGGCACAACCATCCCGCCGCCGCGACCACCGGCCCGGCCACGGCCAGCCCCAGCGCCAGCAGTCCACCCGTGAGCACCGCGACCGCCGCCACCACGACCACCGACTGCGCCCGCACCGCGATCACCGCCGCCGCCGCGACCCCCGCGACCGCCACCAGCGCCGCGATGACGCGCAGCCGCGGCGGAAACGGTTCGCCCGGAGCGAGATCCGCGGCCCGCAATGCCTCGGTCGGCGCGATCCGTGAAACCTGGTGCGCGGCAATGAGGCTCGCCGCGACGGCGGTGGCGACGCAGATCACCAGCGCGACCGGGAAGACGGCCGGGGTCAGCTGGTACTCCAGTCGCGCGGAGACGACCTGCACCAGGAATCCGGGCGTCCGCCCAATGGCCCACCTCGCCAGCAGCAGGCCCAGCGGAATCCCGACCGCCGCCGCGGCGACCCCGATGAGCGTGGCCTCCACGAGCAGATCGGCCGCCACCGTCCGCCGCCGCGCGCCCACCGCCCGCAGCACGGCGATCATCGGACGCCGTTGCGCCACGGCCATGGTCATGGCGTTGAACATGAGGAACGCCGCCACCACGAGCGACACCGCGGCCACCAGCAGGGTGATGCTGCGGGTCAGCACGAGCGCGTTGCGCACCTGCGCCGAGTTCAGATCCGCGGCCGTGACCAGGGCGCGGTCGTCGATGGCCGCCGCGATCCGGTCCCGCAACTCCGCCCGCGCCACCCCCGGCCCGGCGACGACGAACACGGCGTCGACCTGCCCCGCCCGATCGGCGACGCGCTGCGCCAGCGGCAGCGGCGCGGCGACGAAACGACCGCCGTTGATCCGCCCCGCGGTGTCGGCGGGCACCACCGCCGCCACCCGCATCCGCCGCTCCCCCAACGAGAAGGTCTGCCCCACAGCGAGATTCATCTGCGCGCCGACCACCACGGCGTCGCCGCCGAGCAATTCCGGATGCGCCCGCAGCTGCGCGGTCAACGCGGCCTGCAACGGCGACCGCAGCCGCGCCACCGACGGATCGACCCCGAGCACGGTCACCGGATCCGAGCCGCCCACGGCGCTCCGCAACAACGGCACCGCCGCCGCCACCCCCGGCACCCGCGCCACGGTCGCCGCCAGCTCCTGATCGAACCCGGTATCGGAATATCCGAGCACCGCCAGATCCGACTCCCCGGCAATGCTCCGATTCAACGCCGTCGCCGACCCGACCAACGACGAGTAGGTCGTCACCACCGCCACCAGCAACGCCGCCGCCACCCCGAGCACGACCACCAACGCCGCACTGCGCCCGCCGTGCGCGGCCACATCCCGCCAGGTAAGCACCCGCAGCCGAGCCATAAACCCGTTCAGCACGACACCTCCCGCAATGCGCTCATTCCGGCACCGGCCCCATCACGACACCTCCCGCAGCGTCGGCGCTCCGGTGTCCGCGACGATGCGGCCGTCGCGGAGGGTAATGGTGCGGTCGGTGCGGGCGGCGGCGTCGTGGTCGTGGGTGACCAGGACGATGAGGCGGCCGGATTCGTGGGCGAGGTCGGCGAGCAGGTCGAGGATCGCCGAACCCGTTGCGGTGTCGAGGTTTCCGGTCGGTTCGTCGGCGAGGACGATCGGCGGGTCCATCATGAGGGCGCGGGCGATGGCGACCCGCTGCATCTGACCGCCGGACAGTTCGGCGGGACGGTGCGCGGCGCGGTCGCCGAGGCCGACGCGCGCGAGCAGCCGGGTCGCCTCGGCGCGGGCCCGGCGCACGGACTGCCCGGCGAGCATCCTCGGCAGGGCCACGTTCTCCCACGCGGACAGGGTGGGCATGAGGTGGAAGTCCTGGAACACGAATCCGACCGTGCGCAACCGGAAGTCGGCCTGCTGATCGTCGCCGAGGCCCCCGATGTCCGTGCCGCCGATCAGCACCCGCCCCGAGGTCGGCGAGTCCAGCGCTCCCAGCAGGTGCAGCAGGGTGCTCTTGCCCGCCCCGGACGGACCGACCAGCGCGACGAACCGGGATCCGGTCAGCCGCAGATCCACCCCGTCGAGGGCGCGCACGCGCTGCCCGCCGATGCGGTATTCGCGCACCACCTCGGTCAACTCGACATCCACGACGCCTCCCGCTCAATCCGGCACGCCCGCGCGTACGCGGCGCGCAGTGATTCACCGACGCGGCCCGCCGGGGTGAACCGGTGCCCGAACAGTTCCCGGTAGCGCCGGAACCAGCGCGGGTCCTCGGCCAGGAACAGGATGTCGTGCACGGCCATGCGCCGCAGGGCGAACAGCGGGTACGGCGCGGTGTTCACCGCGAACAGCGGATTGTGCACCGACGGTGCGCGGCAGTCGGGATGGAACTGCCCGACCATCAGCCCCCGCTCCACCACCGCGGTCTTGGCCTGCCGATGCCCCTCGTCGATCAGCCACCACGCCTCCCGCGGCAGCCCGGTGACGACCACCAGCAGCGCGTCGAGATCGCCGCGCCCCGGGACGGATTCGAACCGTTCGGCGACGGCCACGATCAGCTCCGCCATGCGCGCCGCCTCGTGCCGCCCCCGCCACGGATGTTCGAGCAGCGTCAGCGCGCCCGCCCTGCGCGCCGGGAGCACGAACGGGCAGATCGGCCCGTCCCGCCCCAGGTCGGGGTGCGGCCTGCCCACCCGTTCGGTCAGCCATCGCGAAAGTGCCCGCGCCACTTCGGGTTCGGGCTCGCGCAGCCGGAGGCTCACCGGTCCGCCCCCGCTTCGATGACGCACACCCCACCGGCGGCACCGCTGTCCAGCACGGTCAGACCGGCCGCGCCGAGCAGCTTCTCATATTCGGCGAGGGTGCGTTCGCGGCCGGAGGTGACGGTCGCCATGTAGAGGCTCATGAGGGCCGCCATGGGGTCGATGTCGGCGTCCGGGTCGGGCTGGTGGTGTTCGACCACGAGCAGCCGCGCGCCCGGGCCGAGGGCGGCGCGGCAGCGGGTGAGGAGGGCCACACAGGCGTCGTCGTCCCAGTCGTGGCAGATGTGCCGCAGGATGAGCAGCTCGCCCGCGCCGAGGGCGAGGTCCAGCGGTGCGAAGAAGTCGCCCACCACGCAGTCGCAGCGGGACGCGAAACCGTTGTCCCGCATGCGTTCCCGGGCGCGTTCGACGGCCGCGGGTCGATCGATCAGCGTCCCGGTCAGCGCGGGGAACTCCGTGAGCAGCCGGGCGAGCAGGTAACCGTCACCGCCGCCGAGGTCCACGACGTGCCCGCGTCCGGCCACCCGCGCCACGACGGCGTCGAGATCCGATTCGGCTCCGCGCGCCTGGGATTCGTCGAAGACCGCGCGCAGCGCGGGATCGGAGTCGATCTCGGCGAAGAACGACCGCCCGTAGACGGCGTCGAAGGCGGGCCGCCCGGTGCGCAGCGTGATCTCCAGCGCGCCCCACGCCGGACCCACCACCTCCCGCACCAGCAGCGCGGTAGGCAGCGCCGAGGCGGGATGCGCCGCGCGCAGACACCGCCCCCGCGCGGTGAGCCGGACGAGATCCCCGTTGAACCGGACCAGATCGTACGCGGCCAGCAGCCGCAGCAGATCCGCCAACCGCCCCGGATGCAGATCAGCGTACGACGCCAAATCCCTTGCGCTACAGCCTGATTCGCCGATCCGTTCGGCCAGCCCGAGGGCGGCGAAGGCGCACACCGCGTCGGAGACCAGCCGCCCGTAGATGAGATGCCGCACCGCCAGCGCGTCTGTGGTGTCCCGCATCGCGTCCCTCCTCATCGGTCACCGAGCCGCACCGGCAGCCCGCCCGCCAGCAGCGGCGCGAGCCCCGGTCGCTCGACCATCGTCCAGTCCGGCGGCAGCGCCGGACGGTACCGGCGCAGAATCGCCGCGAGCACGAAAGGCACCAGCCCGTAGGCCAATTGGGCGGCCAGGCAGCGATGCGGCCCGGTCCCGAACGGCAGATACACCGGTCCCGCCCGCCGCTCCCGGGGCGCGGTGTCGAGGAACCGCTCGGGCGCGAACCGATCCGGCTCCGGCCACCAGCGCGGATCGCGGTGGATCACCGCCAGCGGGAACACCAGCGGCACCCCCGACGGGATCCGGTAGCCGCGCGCGGTCGAGGGCCTCGCCGCGATCCGCAGCAGCGGCGCCGACCCCTGCAACCGCAGCGCCTCCTCAAAACAGGCTCGCGCCCAGCGCAAGTCGCGCACGGCCTCGATGCCCGCCCCCGGCGGGAGCGTCGCGCATTCCGCGCGGAGCCGTGCGGTCGCCGCCGGATCGGCGAGCACCCGCGCGAAGGTGTGGGTGACGGCCGAGGTCATCGCCTCGTAGGACGCCGACAGCAACAGCACCAGCTCATTGGTGACCCCGAGATCGTCGGCGGGCGACCCGGTGCGCGCGTGCAGCTCCAGCATCGCCGCGAGCAGATCGTCGTACGGTTGCGCGCTCGCCCGGCGCCCCCGCACCCGCGCCGCCACGGTCCGGTAGAGGCGCACGACCGCGTGCGGCGGCATCCGGTCCGGGCCGCGCACCAGGTTCGGCGGCCCGCCCGTGAGTCGGATGAACCCGAAAACCGCTGTCGCCAAACGCAATCCCTGATCCACGACGCGCACCTGCGCGGCGGGCAGGGGCTCGGTGAACAGCGCCGCCAGCAGACCCGCCAGCACCAGCCGCGACACCACTCGTTGCAGATCGACGACGTCTGCGGCCCGGGCGGCGGCGATCTCGTCGTCCACGCGGCCCTCGATGGTGTCGGCGGCCCGGCCGAACGCCCCCGCCAGCGAGGCCCCCGCGAACATCGACGCCATGGCGCTGCGCTTGGCGCGGAACCGCTCCCCCTCCTGAAACGCGACCCCGCCCACCAGGTTCCGCAGCGGCAGGCGATAGCCGAGCTTCTGGAAACCACCGGAGGTGTCGTTGAGATAGCGGGCCGCGTCCTCGGGATGCCCGATCAGCACGGCGTCGCGCACCGGCAGCCGCACCCGGCACACATCGCCGTGTTCGCGCAGCGCCTCCCGCACGAACGCCCCGCGATCGCGGGTGTACGGGATCAGCGAGCCGAGCAGCGGCCGCCCCGGCGGACCCGGCAGATGATCGAGCCCGCTCATGCGGCCGCGTCCCGCTCGGTGCGGCTGTCCAGGCGCAGCAGATCCGCGACCACGATCAACACCGCCCCCACCGCCACCACCGCGATATTCGCGGGGGCGGGATCGATGAGCAGGACGAGGGAGGCGAGGAAGCCGGTGGACACCAGCATGTCGGTGCGCAGCACCGCGTTACCCGCGCTCATGGTGTCCGCGCGGATCAGCCGCACCCCCTGCCACGCGATCACCGGCAACCACAGCAGGGCGAACAGCACCCGAATCGGGAACGCGCCCACCGCGATCGGCACCGCGACCCCCGCGTACACCACCAGCGTCACCACCGCCGCAGTGCGCGCCGCCCGCGCCCGCGACGCCGACACCGTCGCCGAGGTGGACAGCCGCACGGCCGCGTCGCCCGCGAAATCGGGCACGTTCTTCACCAGCCCCTTGGCGCAGAACCACACCAGCAGATACAGCCCCGCCACCAGCAGCCGCCAATCCTTTAGGCGCGCAAGCGCGTCCGGCGCGAGCGCCACGATACTGACGAACGGATAGGCGACGACCGTGGCGAACAACAGAATCCCCAGCACCGGCCGTTCCTTGAGCCGCAGCGGCCGCAGCGAGTACTGATGCGCGCCCACCAACGCCAGCACGACCGCGCCGAGGAACAGCGGCGTGGAGAACGCCGCCGCCAGCAGCGTGAGCGCGCACAGCGCGACGGTGTCGCGCAGCAGCCGCGCCCGCCCGTAGCCGATCAGCCGGAACACCCGCATCGGCAGATTCGCGCTGTCCTCACCGATATCGGAGTAGATGTTGAACAGGTTCGCGATCATCCCGATCGCGAAGAACGCCACCGACCCGAGCGCGGTCCGCCAATCCTGGTGTATCCCGGCGAATTCCAGGCCCAGCTGGAACGCGAGGATCATCGGCACACAGGTGCGCGGCCGGGCGAAGGCCACGAACACCCGGACCCGATCGGCCACCGGCAGTTCCGGATCGCCGTCCCCGGACCGCCGCGCCAGCCAGATCCGCTCGGTCGGCGTCAGCGCCAGGAAGTCGGCGAAGGACATGTGCCGCGGATGCCGCTGGAAATCGGTGAAGGCACGCGCCGAGGTCGCCATGGTCATCGGCCCCGCCGCGCGAACCGATCGAGCACCTCGGCGACCACCGCCACCGACGCCGCGGTGGTCGCGGTGATCCGCACCCCGATGCCCGGATAGTCGCACACCGCGACACCGTTCGCGGCGAACGCGGCGGTCAAGGCCACGCTGTCCGGGGTGGGCAGCCAGACGAAATTGCCGTACGGGTCGGGCGCGGCGAAACCGGCCGCGCGCGCCGCCGCGACCAGCTCGGTGCGCACCGCCCGCACCCGAGCCACCCGTTCCGCAAGCTCGTCCGGATACCCCAGCGACGCGACGGCCGCGACCGACCCGAGCGTGCCGACGTCGTAGGCGACGAGGGTCGCGCGCAGCCGCCGCATGAGCCGGGGATGCCCCACCCCGTAGCCGACGCGCAGCGCGGCCAGCCCGTGCGCCTTCGAGAACGACCGCGTCACAACGAGATTCGGGTGCGCGGCCACCAGCGCCAGGATGTCGGCGCGCTCGTAGTCCTGATCGAAGTCCAGATACGCCTCGTCCAGCACCACCAGCACCGCGGCGGGCACCTGTTCCAGGAACGCGGCCAGCACGTCGGCGCGGACCGCCTCCCCGCTCGGATTGTGCGGGGAGGTCACGATGACGGCGACCGTGTCGGCGTCGATCGCCGCGCCCATCGCCGCCAGTGGCTGCCAGGCCCCCGGCCGTCCCGGCACGGGCCGCGGTCTCGCGCCCGCCGCCCGCACCAACGCGTCGTATCCGGTGAAACTCGGCGTCGCGAACACCACGTCCGCGCCGGGCCACGACACCAGCCGCAGCGCGGTCGTCAGCGCCCCGGAACTGCCGTGCCCGGCGAAGACCTCGGTCTCGGCGACCCCGAGGTGATCGGCGACGGCCGCGCACAGCTCGCGGGCGAGGGGCTCCGGATAGCGGGCGAGCCGGTCCAGTTCGGCCCGCACCGCCGCCCGCACTCCGGGTGGCACGCCGTGCGGAATCTCGTTGCGCGCCAGATCGAATGCCACGTCCGCGCGGGTGGCCGGGGGCGCGCTCACGCCGCCTCCTCCGGTTCGCCCGTCGCCGACCGCACCCCGCGCAGCAGCGCCACCGCCTCCCCCAGCAACGCGGTCAGCTCGGCCAGCCGCTCGTCCACCGCGGCGAGCACGACCTCGGAGCGGGCCATCGTGGCCGCGGCCCCGGCCACCGTCTCCCCGACCACGTCGAGGGCGGATTCGGTGCGCGCGAAGGTGTCCTCCACCCGGCGCAGCACCGATTCCGCGTCGACCAGCGTCCGCTCCGCGCGCGCCAGCGTCTCCAGCGGGTTCTTCGACAGCAGTCCCATGTCCGGTCCCTTCCGGTTCAGCCCGCGACGCGTTGCGCCGCATCGGTTTCCGGCGCCGCGTCGGAGGACTCGGTCGCGTAGCCCGCGACCGCCGACGGCCCGTACAGCCCGCCGAGCGCCAGCCGCCGCACCCAGGAGTGGTCGAACATGCCGAAGGCCAGGCCGACCATGAACGGGTTGCCGCCGATCCGATAGGCCAGGCGGGTCGCGGCGTACTGCGTCCCGTACCGGCGGCGCAGCAGCCGTTGATAGTTCGAGAAGTCGTGCGGCCCTTTGCCGTCCAGCGCGCACAGCGCGGCCTCCATCCCCGTCTCGAGGGCCTTGGAGATGCCGCCGCCGCTGGACGGTTTGATCGCGCCCATCGCGTCCCCGGCCAGCAGCAGACCCGGCCGCCACGGCGGCCACTGGGTGAAGCCCATCGGCAACCGCCACGCCTGCACGCCCCGGGACCTGCGCAGCTCGCCCAGATCCGGCAACTTCCATTCCGCCGGAAGGGATTTCGCGAAGTCGTCGAGGATCGTGACCAGATTCCCGTCCCGCCACCCCCGGAAGGTGGTCAGATACCCCACCCCGACATTGATGCGCCCGTCGCCCAGCGGGAACACCCACCCGTAGCCGGGAATCGGACGGCCGTTGGGGCGCAACGGCATATGCACCTCGAAACACGGATCGTCCGGCCGCAGCGACGGCATCTCCGCCCGCGCCGCCACCGCCGTGGTGCCGGTGATGCGGGTGCGCAGGCCGAGCCGCTTCTTGATCGGCGAATACGCCCCGTCGGCGGCGATCACGACATCGGCGCGGATCGCCCCGCCACGCGTCTCGACGCCGGTCACCAGGTCCCCCACCAGGATCGGGCCGAGCGCCTCACAGCCCGCGCGCACCTCCGCGCCCGCCGCCGCGGCGTGCGCGAGCAACAGGGCGTCCAGCTCGAGTCGCCGCGCGGTGCGCGCGAGGCTGGGCAGGCCGGGCCGATCCGGCCACCGCACCCGCCACTCGCTGTGCCCGCGGATTCGGACGGAGTCGATGGCGGGGAAGCGTTCCATGGCCGCGCTCAACCCCATTCGGTCGAGCATGCTCAGCCCGCGCGGGGTCAGCCCGTCGCCGCACGGCTTGTCGCGCGGGAACTCGGCCTTGTCCACGCAGACCACCGACGCCCCCGCGGTCGCCGCCTGCCACGCGGCCGCCGCGCCCGCCGGTCCCCCGCCGATCACGGCGATGTCGTATTTCCTCATGGCTCGGGTCCTCTCAGTGCGTCCGCGCGGCGGCGAAGTCGATCAGCCGTCCCCAGGCGGCGCGCGCCGGGGAGGCGGGCAGCCCGTCGAGCAGCCGATGCGCCTGCTCGACGTACTGCGCCATGGTCGCCGCGGCCCGGGGCAGGCCGTCGGTGCGCCGGATCGAATCCAGCGCGCGAGCAAGGGTTTCCGCGTCCTCGACGGGTTCGGCCAGCAGGGCCGCGAGTTCCCGTGCGGCGGCGGTGTTCTCGTCGAGCGCGTAGATCACCGGCAGCGTGGCCACGCCCTCGCACAGATCCAGGCCCTGTGTCTTGCCGAGCCGGTCGGTCGGCACGGTGAGATCGAGGATGTCGTCGGCGATCTGGAAGACCATGCCGAGCCGGTCGCCCGCCTCCTCGAGCACCGCGGCGATCTCCGGCGGCGTCCGCGCCAGCGTCGCGCCCGCCCAGGCGGCGAGACTGATCAGCGCGGCCGTCTTCTCCCGGATGGTGCGCAGGTAGATCTGCGCGTCGTAGCAGCTGTCGGCGCGGGTGGCCTCGCGCATCTGCCCGGTCACCAGGGCGGTGACGGTCTCGTGCATCTTCGCCAGCACGGTCCGTTCCTCGGCGTGGTCGAGCAGCAGATGCCCGGCGCGGGCGAGCAGGTAGTCCCCGGACAGGATCGCGATCGTATTCGACCAGCGGGCGTTGACCGTCGGCACGCCGCGGCGCACCGCGCTCTCGTCCATGACATCGTCGTGATGCAGGGTCGCCAGGTGGATCATCTCCACCGCGGCGGCCGCGGCGAGCACGGCCGGTCCGTCCGGGTCCGCGCCGAACCGCGCGCCCAGCACCGTCACCAGCGGACGGAACCGCTTGCCGCCCGAATTCAGCAGGTGCAGAGCAGGTTCGGCGATGAACGCCTCCCCCGCCGACAGCGATTCCAGCAGCAGGCTCTCGACCCGGGCCATGGTTTCGGTGACGGGTTCGAACACCGACCCCTCGACACCGGCGCCCGTCTCGTCCCGTACCTGAACACTCATGCTCCCCACCCTCCGGCGTGATCGTATGCCACAGCATAGCAATAGTGCTGTGGCATACGGCACGCTTTCGGCGGCGCTGTGACTCGGGTCACACGACCGCTATGCTGTAGCATGAACCTTCGGTCCGGCCTCGAATCAGCAGGGAGTGTGGAATGGCGGAGGGCGCCTTTTCCGATCGGCTCGAATACCTGTTCCGGACGATGCCGAACGACGAGGGACGCCGTTTCACCGCCGACGAGATCGCCCGCCGCGCAACCGATCTCGGCTATCCCATCTCGGCCGTGTATGTGTCGCAACTGCGTTCGGGGCTGAAGCAGAACCCCTCCCTCAAGCACGCGACGGGGTTGGCCGCCGCGTTCGGCGTCGACATCCGGTTCTTCATCGACGACGAGGCGTGGCAGCGCGGCCGCCAGGAGATCGAGTATCTGCGCCTGAGCACCGCCCCTGGGCCGCGCGCGGTCGCTTTCCGTGCCATGGATCTGTCGCAGCAGTCGTTGGCCTCCTTGATCGACTACCTCAAATTCCTGCGCGTTCAGGAGGGGTTGCCCGCCGATCCCCCGGACCTGCCGGAGGAGACCGCGTAGCCCGCGGGCGCGGGCGGCGGACTCCACCGCCCGATCGCGCGGCGGCTCACCGCGCGCAGCGCGCCCAGCACCACGGGATCGGGGGTCGCCGCGAGCATCGCGTCGCGCATCGCGGCCGTCGCCGCCGAACCGGGTCCGGTCAGCCGCATCCCTTGGCGCGCGGCGAAACTCAGGGCCGCGACGCGACGCCTGCGCAGCGCCGAGTACCGGGCCGGATCGGGCAGGCACGCGGCCAGCGTCACGGCGTCCTCGAGCGCCTGGCACGCGCCCTGCCCCAGCGTGGGCAGCATGGCGTGGCCCGCGTCGCCGAGCAGGACCACGCGACCGCGCCACAATCGGCGCGGCACCGCGATCTCGAGCAGTTCGGTTCGGACCGCCCGATCCGGACCCGCCCCGGCGATCAGCTCCGGTACCGGTGCGGGCCAGGTACGGAAATGGTCCGGCTCGAGGATCGGCGACCGGGCCGCGGCGTAGACGACGGTTCGATCTCCGACCATGGGCACCACCCCGCACTCCGCGTCGTGGCCCCAGAAGAATCCGGCGTCCGCCGGGGCCGGGGTGTCGAGAACCCAACGCCAGGAGAGGATTCCGGTGCGGCGCACCGGCGTGCCCGGCCACAGGGATTGCCGGAGGCGGCTGTGCACTCCGTCGGCGGCGACCACGAAGTCGTATGTGGTTGTGCCGGAATCGGTCTCGATTCGGCCCGTCTCGTCCGCGCCGAGTACCCGGGTGCCCAGGCGCACACAGTCGTCGGGGACCGCGGCCGCCAGGAGGGCGATCAGGTCGGCCCGGTGGATGGCCACCAGCCCGCCCACGAAGTCGTCGAGGTGCGCGCCGAACAGCAGCCGTCCGCGCGAATTGCGCACCGCGCACGGCCGATTCGCGACAGCGTGCGCGCGCACCGCGTCCCCGAGGCCGAGCGCGTCGAGCGCGCGCACCGCGTTCCCCGACAGGAAGACCGCGGCCCCGACCTCGGTGAACCGCTGCGCACGTTCGTAGACGGTGACGTCCCAGCCGCTCGCGCGCAGGGCGATCGCCGCGCCCAGCCCGGCGATGCCGCCGCCGACGATGCCGACCCTGCCGCGCTCGTTCGCCACCGGACCTCCTCCGCGCGGTTGATTTTGCCAGAGCATACATTCTATGCTTTGGCATGTCATACGGATTGGGGAACGCGGCATGAGCATCGACACCGCGGCGCTGCCACCGACTCTCGTCGGCGGCGCCGACTCACGGGGACTCGCGGGATCCCTTCCGGCACAGGCCGAATCGTTCGCCGGGCACGCCGTCGAGCACGCCCGCGTGTGGAGCGAGTGGCTCACCCGCTGGCTCGACGCCTGGGACCGCTACGACCCCGAGGCAGTGCTCGCACTCATGACCGAGGACGTGATCCTCATCGACCCCGGCCTGTGCGGCGAGCCCGCCGTCGGCACCCCCGGCCTGCGCGCGGCGGTGGCCACCCTGCTCCGCGCATTCCCCGACGTCCGCTGGGAACTCGCCGGCCCCCCGCACCTCACCCTCGACGGCACCAGCCTCGCGGTCCCCTGGCGAATGCGCGGCACCTTCACCGGCGATATGAGCGGCGGCTGTTCGCCCCTCGGAATGGCCCCCACCGGAAGGCGTTTCGACAATCGCGGCGTCGACATCTACGAGTTGCGCGACGGCCTGCTGTCCCGCTGGACCAGCACCTTCGACCTCATCGAACTGGGCAGGCAGTTCGGCATGCTGCCCGACCCGCGGGGGCGGCTGTTCCAGCTCGGTATCCGAGTACAACGACTCGGCGCGCCCGCGCTGCGCACCTACTTCCGGTTCCGCGACCGAGGTCGGCGGTGAGGACAGGGGCGAAACGCATTGGGCCGCACGGATTTCGGATTCCGGGAGCGTCGGTGAGGTCCGGGCCGGAAAGTGTTGGGACGCGGCTGGTTCGCGCTCGGTGACCACAGGCGGCGACGGGACCCCGTCCGAAACACTCTGGGGCGCAGCACGTTCGTCTTCCGCGACCGGAGGCTGCTGTGAGGACCTGTGCGAAACACCCTGAGCCGCGGCCCGCACGCATTCCGCGACCTTGGGCGGCGGTGAGGCAATGGCCGCATCACCTTGGGGCGCGGCGCGTTCGTATTTTGCGTCCGCAGGCGGCGATGAGGGCGTGGCAGGAACACTCTGGGGCGCGGCGCGTTCGTATTCCGCGATCGCGGGCGGCGGTGAGGGCAGGGACGAGAAGTGTTGCGCGGCGGCGAGTTCGTAGGCGATGTGGTGGGGGCCGCCTGCGGCGGTGGTGCGTACGGACTCGTGGTCGAGGCGCATGGCCGCGGCCAGGGCGGGCGCGTCGCGTTGCAGTAGGCGTAGGCCGTCGCTGACCTCGATGAGCATATCGGTGACCCGGCTCTCGGCCCGTCTGCTCGCGGGGGCGTCGAAGCGCACCTGCGGATAGCGGGTGGTGAGCCAATCGTGTAGGGGCGCAAGTCGTTCCAGGTAGGAGCGGGCCAGGCGGGTGCCGCGCAGGGTGCCCAGGGCGACGGGTCCGGTCACCCCGGCCACCAGCAGTGCGCTCACCACCAGTTGCAGCGCGGCGGTGAGCAACTGCGCCCATGACGGCGGCATGGCGGGCCACACCACGACGATGACCAGCGCCCACACCTCGTACACGGTGAGCAGCAGGGCCGCGCCGAGCAGCAGTCCGAGCAGCCCGCGCCGCCACGCCCGTTCGCGGGTGCGGGCGCGGGCCGCCACCCCGGCCAGTGCGAGCAGCGTCGGAATCAGCACCGACGCTTGCAGAATCCAGTAGAGCTGCATGCGCGGATTGCCCGCGAACTCGCGGGCGAAGCCCGCGCCGTGCGGTCGCTGCGGTGAGGTGGCGAACAGATAGGTCAGCACGACCGCGACCGCGGCGTACAGCGCGGCGACCAGCAGCACCCGGGACCGGCGCGGCGGCGCGGCGACCACCTGCACCCGCCAGAACATCATGGTCACCACGATCGCGCTCATCGCGCACAGATTGCTGAGCAGATACGCGGTGTTGTCGCGGATCGGCGCGAACACCGCCTCCACGGCCGGGGTGAGCAGCAGATAACTCAGCGCGATCAGCACCAGGATCAGCACCGGCGTCCGCCGCGCCCGCGCCCCCTGCGGCCGCAGCTGCCGGATCAGCCCGACCGCGCCCACCAGCACGAACAGCGCCACCGCCGCGTCGAAAACCGCCATGCGTCTAGCCGATTCGCGTGCGCGGGAACCCGAGCCCCGCCCGCAGCCCGGCGGACTCGTCGGTGTCGACATCGCTCCACAGGATGCTGCGCAGCGTCTGCCGGGCGAACGCCTCGGCCTCGCGCTCGGAGTCGGAGTCGTACACCGACCGATACCGCACTCGCGCGAACCGCTCGATCGCCTCCGGCCCCACCACCGTGCAGAACGCCTGCCCCGCGTCGAGCCGATCCGCGACGCCGCCATGGCCGTAGAGGATGTGCCCCGCCTCGTGCAACACGGTGTTGATGCGGGCGATCTCGGGCAGATCGGCGTCGTACTCGATCCGGTCCCCGGCCGCGGTGCGCACCCAGCGCCCGGCCACCGCCACCGGCAACTCCCGGCTGGCCGCGATCCGGAGCGGAATCCCGCTGACGCCGAACACGATTCGCCCGAACTCCGCCATGGTGAACGGCTGCAACCGCGCCGCCCGCTGCTGCACCTCCAACAACGTCCGGCGCGTCACCCGCGCCGCCCCGCCCTCGAATCTTCCACCGATCCCACGAATGGCTGCCACCTCCTGATTCTTTCGTGAAACGTTGTGTACACCAAGCCCTTTCCGCACCCGCGGACGGGTCCTCGACGGCCCCGGCTTTTGGGGGCTTGCGGTGACACGGCCGCACGCGGGGCGATACGATGATGCGCCAGCAGTCGTGAGGGGGGCGATGACGCGGATCTTCCTCAGTCACTCCAGCCGGGACAACGCGGCCGCGCTGGCGTTGCGGCAGTGGCTGGTCGAGCAGGATCACGAGCTGGCGGAGGAGATCTTCCTCGATATCCATCCCGTCCACGGCATCCGGGCCGGGGCCGACTGGCAGGCCGCCCTCAACGCCGAGGCCGCGCGCTGTGAGGCCATGGTGTGCCTGGTCTCGCGGAACTGGACGGCCTCGCGCGAATGCGCCGTGGAGTTCCGCAACGCGCAGAACCTCGGGAAGGACATCTTCCTGCCCCGGCTCGAACCCGTCGACGACGACCTCGGCCGCCGCTATCAACGCAGCGACCTGCACGGACCGGGACCGGTCACCACGATCCGCCTCGAGGGCACGGACGACGTGGTCACCTTCCGCACCGCCGGTCTGCACCATCTGCGAAACGGGTTGCGCGAGGCGGGAATCACCGCGGAACGATTCCCGTGGCCGCCGGAGCACGATCACGAGCGCGCGCCCTACCGGGGCTGGGAACCGTTCGAGGCCGTCGACGCCGCGGTGTACTTCGGCCGAGATCACCAGATTCTGCGCGGGCTGGACCGGTTGCGGGACAGTCGGCGAGCGGGCCGCGGCCTGTTCGTCGTTCTCGGCCCCTCCGGCTCGGGCAAGTCGTCGTTCCTGCGCGCCGGACTGCTGCCCCGGATCGCGCGCGACCACAGGACCTTCGTACCGCTCGGGCTGGTGCGACCGGAACGCCGGGCGATCTCGGGCGAGCACGGTCTCGCCGCGGCCGTGCACACCGCGCGGCGGCGGGCGGGACTCGCCGCGCCGCCGCTCGGCCGCGTCAAAACCACGCTCGCGCAGGGTGATTCGACGGCACTGCGGTCTTGGCTGACCGAGCTCCACGCCGCCGCCGTGACCCGGCTGCCCGCCGGAGCGGATCCGACCCTCGTGCTTCCCATCGATCAGGCCGAGGAGTTGTTCGCCGCCGACGCGGGCCCCGAGGGCCCCGCGGTGCTGGAACTGCTGGGCCCGATCCTGGCCGAGCGGGCGGTGCCGCTGGTGGTGGCGGCGGCCATCCGCACCGACCGGTACGAGCGGATGCAGTCCGCCCCGCCGCTGGCCGAGGTCGCCAGCGACCTGTTCGACGAGCTGAAACCGTTGGGGCGCGAGCGCTTTCGGGAGATCATCACCGAACCGGCACGCCGGGCGCGGGCCACCGAGCGGCCGTTCGAGATCGAGCCCGAGGTGGTCGAACTGCTGCTCGCCGACTGCCGGGGCGGGGCCGACACCCTGCCGCTGCTCGCCCTGACGTTGTCGCGCCTGTATCGCGACTACGGGAGCGGTACGGGCCGGATCACCGCCGGGGACTACCGCGAGATCGGCGGGATCGAACGGGTGGTGGCCGCCGAGATCGACGACATCCTGTCCCGGCAACCGGACCGGCGCGCGGCCGAATTGACGCTGCTGCGTTCGGCGTTCGTTCCATGGCTGGCCACCTTCCCCGCCGACGCCACCGAGCCGGTGCGGCGGATCGCGCGCTACGCGGATCTGCCGAACGACGCCCGGCCGCTGATCGATCGGTTCGTCGAGCGCCGGTTGCTGGTCAAGGATCGGCGCGGGAGCGACACCACCGTCGAGGTGGCATTGGAAAGCCTGTTGCGGCAGTGGGAGGATCTCGCGGGCTGGTTGCGCGAGCAGGCCGACACCTTGCGCGCGGCGGACGCGCTGGAACGGGACGCGGCCGACTGGCGGCGGCACGGGCGGGGTACGGAATGGCTACTGACCGGCTCCCGGCTGACCGACGCCGAGGAACTCGCCGCGCTGCCCGGCTACCGGGACCGGTTGCGGCCGGTGGCCGATCTGCTCGAGGCGTCCCGGGACCACGAAACTCGCCGTGCCGCAACCGAACTCGAGGAGGCCCGACGGCAGGCCGAGGTGGCGCGGCGGCACGCCGAGGCCATGCGGCGGCGCGCGCGGGCGCTGGGCGCGGCGGCGGCCGTGGTCGTCGTCGCCCTGGTCCTGGCGATCACGGCATTCGCCCTTCGATCGCGGGAGAGCGACCGCGCCGATGCCCGCGCCCGCGAGGCCATCGCCGCCCGCCTCGTCGATCAGGCGTGGCAGATGCGATCGGGGGCGCGGACCGAGGGCGATCTCCGTGCGCTGCACCAGATTCTGGCCGCCCACGCCCTGGCCCCGGACGCCACCGAGCGGGACGTCCTCAACGCCCGGTACGAGCTTCGGCACCTGGACAAGGTCCGGCGGTTGCCGTTCCCGCCGAAGGCGCTGGATGTCAGCGCCGACGGGTCGACAGTCGCCGCGGCGAACGACACGCGGGTGCTCGTCCTCCGCCGTGGCGCGCCGGAGGAGTACCTCGACCTCCAGGACCGGCCGACCCATGTCGCGGTCAGCGCCGACGGCTCGACCGTCGTGGCCGCCGACGCCATGGGCACCCTCTACATCGCGCGCGCCGGGCGGCCCGTGCGGAGCCGGGAGGACACCCCGGAGATCTGGGATCTGCGGGTCAGCGCCGACGGATCCACGATCGCCGTGGTACACAACGGAACACTGTCGATCGCCCGCGACGGCGCGCCCGCCCGCACGTCCTCGATCATCGGCAACTTCCTCGACGTCGAGCTGAGCGCGAACGGTTCGACCGTGGTGGCGCGCGACGACGACGCGAACCTGTACGTGTTCCGGGACGGGGCGGACGAGCGATTCGTTCCGGGCGGCGGTGGCACCGCGCTGGCGGTGAGCGCCGATGGATCCACCCTCGCCGTCGGCGGGGTCGACGGCGAGGTCGTCGTCACGCGCGACGGCGAACCGGAGCGGCGCTTCCGATCCGCGAAGGCGGTTCATCATCTCGCCATCGACGCGGACGGCGGCGCGGTCGCCGCGGCGGACGACAGCGGGCATGTGGTCATCTCCCGCCCCGGCGAGGCCGATCGAACCCGCGATCTCTCGGATTCCGTTGAGCGACTGGGGATCAGCGCGGACGGCGGCGTGGTCGCGGCCGGGGACGGGCGGGGGATGCTGATGGTCGTGCGCGCCGGGACCCCGGACGAGGTGCTGCATCTTCCGGGCCGGATCGGCGCGGTGCGGGTCGCCGCCGACGGGTCCACGGTCACGGCGGCGGCGAGCGATGTGCTGTTCGATGTCCGCCCGGCCGTGCCGCGCCGGACGTTGCTGGCCACGTCGTCGCTGACGGATCCGGGGGTCAGCGCGGATGGTTCGACCCTCGTGCGCGTCGGGCCGCCGGGGTCGCTGCTGATCACGCGGAAGGATGCGCCGGAACGCAGGTTCGATGTAAGTGGTTGGGCCGGAGCCGGTTTCGCTCTCAGCGCGGACGGCGGCACGATCGTCATCGGCGACGGCGCGGGAAAATTGCACATTCTGCGCGCCGACACCCCGGACTTCGTGCTGGTGCCGCCCGGTCCGGTCATCCGAACGTACTGGCGGATCACCGCCGTCGCCGTCAGCGCGGACGGCTCGACGATCGCCGCCGCGGCGGAGTACCCGCCCACCCTGTTCGTCTACCGGACCGGATCGCCCTCGCGCAGTTTCCCGCTCCCGAACCAGGTCGATGTGCTGGCCCTCAGCTCGGACGGCTCCACCGTCGCCGCGGGCGACGACCACGGTCGATTGCACCTCGTCCGCGACGGCGCGATCGAGCAGCCCGTATCGGTGCGATCGAAAATCGAAAAGATGACCGTGAGCGACGACGGCACCACCGTCGTGGCCGCCGACCGCTACACCGTGGCCGTCGTCCGGCGCGGCGCCCCCAGCCGGACACTCCCGATGAACGACGGCGTCTCGACCCTCACAGTGAGCGCCGACGGCTCGACAGCGGTCGCCACCGGCGCCGACATCACCATCATCGCCGCGAACACCACCGATCCCCCTCGCACCCTCCCCATGCCCGAATACAAACCGAATGTCGCTGTCAGCGCGAACGGTTCGACGATCGCGGTCGCCGACAACACCGGCAACCTTCTCATCGCCCGGCACGGAACGGTCGACCGAACCATCCGCCTCCCCCAACCGGTCGACAGCCTGACCATGTCTCCAGACGGCTCAGCCCTCGCCATCGGCGGCCTCGAGGGCACGGTGTGGTACTGGCGTCGCGCCGACTCCGCGCCGGTGATCATCGCCCACGAGGACAGCGGCGTCCGCCACATCGCCACGGACGACCACGACCTGGTCCTCGTAACTCTCAGCACCGTCGACCGCGTACCCCTCCTGTCCCCCGATCCACGCGCCTTGTGCGCCAAACTTCCCGCGCCGATCACGGAAACCGAATGGCGAGAATGGATCTCACGCGACTACCCGCGCCGGACGGAATGTTGACCGTCTGCTCGACTCGTCGATGTGACTCCCTCGCGCACCGGCGTTTGCACCCGCGACGGTCTCCATCTCGCCGCCCCCGGGTGAAGGCTGTCATCTCGCCCACCCGGTCCTGCTGTGATGTGACATAGGGAAATGGTCAAGGTGCCGTGTGTCGTTGCAGGTCGTCAATACCCAGCGAAGGCCGACCTGGGGCCGCGTCCAAGAGATCGGTTGCTGCTGCCAGGTAGTAATGCTGGCATTCGAGGCAGTGACGGCCACTACTGCTTTGCTCATGCGGTGTAGACCGAAGAAGTAGTGGAAAGCCGAGTCGATCGTCTCGCCATGGCCGACGATCAAGATTCGTTCACCGCGGTGCTCGGCGAGGAGTTGCTCGAGCACGCTCCCTGATCGGTCGAGGTACTGGAGCCAACTCTCGCCGTTGGGCACCAGGGGGCGGTCGGGATGCCGGGCCGGGATGTCACCGAATTCAGCAACGACGTCAACCCATGGACGCCCGTCACCGCTGCCGTGGTCCTGCTCCGCCAGGTCCTCGACAACGATGGCAGGGATGCCGAGAAATCCGCTGATGCTCACCGCGCTCTCCCGCGCCCGGCGAAGCGGCGACGTAAACAGGGTCCGGATCGGGTGCTCATCCTGGCGCTGCGCCAGCCGTCGCGCGAGCGCTTTGATCTGATGACGACCGCAGTCGGTGAGCCCGCGGCACCCAAGACGCCCGCCGATGATGCCCTCGCGGTTGCAGTGAGCTTCCCCATGCCGAACGATGAACAGCTCACTCGGTGGCGTGGTGTTCCTCACGATGTGCCCCTCGATTCGATCACTCCGGCGTAGAACCGAAGGCATTCCGCGGCGTGGTGGTTTGCAGTGAACTGATGCGCGCGACGAGCCGCATTGGTAGCCAACGCTTTTCGATACGTCCCGTCGTCCACGATTCGGTCGATCGCCGCTGCGAACGCCGTGGGATCATCAGGCGTGGTAACGATGCCTGCGTCGCCGATCAGTTCTGCCATGTTCGCGACATCTGTGGCCACAACAGGAATCCCGTGGACCAGGTAGTCGGCAATGGCACCGCTTCCCTGGAACGCCGGGTGGTGCCGGTACGGGAAGACGGCAAAATCGGACCGCCGGATCAGCAGCGCCCGATCGGCCGGGCCGAGGTAGGTGGGCACGACGATTACCTCCGCTCTCACCTTTTCGATCGAGCCGCGCCGGGCAAGGTCGATACCCGTCTGTGCCGCGTCGTCCCAGAACGGCCCCGCCACAAGCGTTTTGCACCTGTCTGTCACTCGTCGGCAGGCCGCCAGGAGAACGCCGAGGTCTTTCCACGGCGCCGCGAATCCGTAGAGACTGCCGGTGACGCTGCCGCCGCACTGTGCAAGTGCCTGGTGCAGCGGGCCGTCGCTGGTGGGTCGGCAACCGGGCGGAATGGTGGTCGGCAACCAGCTGACGATCGACGGCGCGGAGCTCCGATGGTGCCGATCCCACTGTCCGCGCCCGTATTCACCGAAGAAGACGAACCCGTCCATCATGTCGGCGGCCCGGTCGACTGCGGCGGCGAGTGGTGGCTCGGGAACGTGTGTGGTGAACAGCGTAGGTGTCAGGCTGTGGACGTGGAGTACCGCGGGCGGTCTGCGTGCGGGCCAGAGCGTCGGTAGCAGTTGTTCGATTTCGAGGTTTCCGTAGTGGACGCTCAACAGGTCGTAGTCGTCGAAGTGGATGCGGGCGAGCAGTTGCTCGGTGGCGGCCAGGATCCGCTCGGCCGACCAGAACGCGGATCTCCCTGTGTCGTATGGCGGTCCGCTCGTGCCGAGCCGATCGATGTGTGCGCCGCGGCCCCGGAGCGCTGTCGTGAGGATGTCGAGGTACGGGGGCAGGCTACCGCCGTTGCCGGTGGGTCCGATAAGCAAGATACGCATGGCTACACCCGAATGAGCTGTTGGTAGTGACCGAGGGTGGATGCCGCGTTGCGGTCCCAGTCGAATTGCGCCGCAGGCACTGCGGGCGGCAGGGTGCGGGTAGCAAGCAACTCGGCCAAGTGATCGGCATCCGTGTAGGTGTATCCGGCGCCCGTGGTGAGCAGTTCCGGCGCGACGGCCAGCTGCTCGGGCAGGAGCACCGGTGTGCCGCAGGCAATCGCCTCGGTGATGGCCAGGCCGAAGCCTTCCCAACGGGAGGTGGATAGAAACCAGTCGGCGCAGCGGTAGAGCCGCGGCATGTCGGTGTCGTCGAGGTCGTGTAGGAGGGTTAGGCCGTTCGCCCGCTTCGTAATCGGGCTGAACGCGGTGGAGTGGCCGAGTACAGCCGTGATGGTGGCGAGATGCTGGAGCCGGGCAGCCAGCTGTTCGAGGACGTCCCACCCCTTCATCGGCGTGAGTTTGCCGACCCAGACCAGCCGCACCCGGCCGAACGGGTCGGCGGTGAACGGCGGGACATGCTCGTCGGCCGCGAGGAGCGCCGGAATCGGATGGGCGTCGACCAGCTGCCCGTCCCCCGTCACACGAACGCGCACACCACTTTCCGGCGGGGTCGGTCGGCCTGGATGAAACCGGTAGTGGTCGATGCCGTTGTAGACGACCTCCAGCGGTTCAACGCCGTATGCCTCGGCGAGATCGCGGGCGGCGTAGTGGCTGACGGCTATCACACGTTCGGCGCACTGCACCAACTGCTGTTCTGCTGCCGCCAGTTCCGGTGCTCCGAGGGTAGCGGCGGAGAACTCGCCACGAACCAGCACCGGTGCCCGATCTCCGCGCGGGATGTTCAGATAGGCCAGGGTTTCCGCTTCCCACGTCGAGCAGTCGACAACGTCCGGTCTCAGCTGCTGGAGTGCTGCGGCGACAGCTGCTCGGTGGGCGCTCGGATCGTCGGTGCGCCGCAAGCTGATGACCCGCGCGCCGTCGACTACGACCGGGTGCGGCGTGGCCTGCGTGATCAATGTGAGGCGGTGACCGTGCGCGGCCAGGCGCGTGGCCAGCGCACGGTACAGCGTGCAGATCCCGCCGCGTGTGCGTTGATGAAGATCCCGATGAACCAGGGCGATATGCATCATCGGCTCCGGCGCGCATGGCGATGAATCCGTTCGCGGGCCCACGCCCAGGCCGCTTCGATCGTATGCAGTCGCCCCGCCCGCAGCGGCCCCTCCGGTAGTTCGCGGTGGATCCGCAGTTCTCGGGTCAGGACGGCCGCTAGATTGACCAGAAACGGGAGCTCGATGCCAGCCGCCGTGACGGTTTCGTCAATACGCCGTCGCATCTCGGGCGTCGCGGCACCGAACAGCGCGTGGCTCGAGGCCAGATCGAACCCAGGCAGGAACAGGCCGGTAAATTCCCAATCCAGCAACGCGATCTCGCCCTGCTCGTCCACGAGGATGTTGCTGGCAAGCAGATCGCCATGGTTTGGTTCGGCCGCAGCGACGATGGTGTTGAGCAGCTGATCGAGCGCTGTCGCGTCGGCGTCGCTCAGGTATCCGGCCGCGTGGTAGCGACGGAACCGGTCGGGATAGTCGAAAATGACGTCGAGCGCGCCCGCAGGTGGGCGCCAATGGTTGAACGCAGCGATCGCCGCCAGTATCGCGTCGATCTCAGTGCTGGAAAGCGTCCGCGTGGGATAGCGCTCACTGTCGAGCGGCGCGCCGTCGAGCCGGCTCAGCACCACCAGCCGCTGGTGGTCGGTATAGAGCAACTCGGGTGTGCGCACTGGCGGTGGAGTGTGGCGGAACAGCTGATAGACGCGCAGTTCGTGCTGCCATTTGGCGGTCCAGAACGGCTCCGGGTCGAGCAGCAGCTTGATCACGACGCGCCGACCGTCGCGGCTGCCGACGGCGCACAGCGTCTTGTCGGTCCTGTGCAAGGTTCCGGTGATCTCCACGCCCGCTGCGCGGGCTGCTACCGCGGCGGGCTCAGGCAACGTGAACACGGCGCTCCTGGAGGGCCTCGATGATCCGTTGGGGCAGTTGGTATTCGGAGCCGCCACCGTGCCAGACGCCGGCGATCTCCTCGATGCAACGTTGGAAGTAGTCGTCGGCCAGTCGGCTGCCCTCGGCGATCTGGGCGAGGGCGTTCCAGTAGAGGACGGCGATGTACAGGCGGAAGCGGTGGGTGCGCTCGGTGGGTGCGGGCCAGCGGGCCCACAGTTGCTGGACGAGTCGACCGAACCGTGCCAGCGCAGCTGATTCGGTGACCGTGCCGCCGCACAGGCTGTCGTCAGTGGGGATGCGGTGGTAGACGACTGTAATTTCCCCGACCGCGTGAAACCGGTAGCCGTGTTCCCGAGTCAGCCGCAGCCACATGTCCCAGTCCTCCAAGGCGGGCAAGGCGGGGTCGTAGCGTGCGCCGGGCGGCGGCATACGCAGGACCGCGGTGTGCACGGAAATGTAGTTCGCCACTGCTAACAGGTCAGCGTCGAACGCGAACGGCGGCATCGACGGAAACACCGGTGCGGCAAGCGGATCCACCCGCGTGCTGCTGACGAAGCAGCGACCGTAGGCGGCGTCGACGCCCTCGTGCTCAATGGCGCTGAGCATCGTGGCCAGGTGATCCGGCAAGAACACATCGTCGTCGTCGAGCAGCGCCAGGAATTTGCCACGGGCCGCGTCGATGCCGGTATTACGCGCGGTCGGCAGGCCGCAGTTCCCCGGCAGGTCGATCAGGCGCACATCCAAACCGCTGCGGCGGGCGGCCTCGACTGGCGCGACGACATCGGTGCCGCCGTCATTGACGACGATCACCTCGACGGGGCCGGGAGGATTCCGTTGGGCAGCAACGCTGTTGAGTGCCAGAGCCAGCAGTCGAGGCCGTTGGTAGGTCGGGATGACCACGCTCACAAGGGGGGTCATGACATGTTCCATTCCAGGTTGGTGCCATGTAGCAGCGGTGTCGGGTCACCGCCATGAGCGAAGGCGACAACGGTAGCTCGATCGGCCAGCGCCGCTACCAACTGCCGTGCATCCGTGAGGTAATCGGCCTGTCCGCGTTCGGTCCGCGGCAGATAGCGCTGGTTCAGCTCGGCATCGAACATCCAATCGGTGCGCACGTGCGGGAGCAACGCCTCGACCGCGCCTTCGACCGGCACTATTTCCGTTCGGCCGTGCGTGTAGCGGGCCAGCGCCACGATGACGTCGGGCCCGGTACCCGCGTCACGTAGAGGCGTAGCGAGCGGATTTGATTGTTCCAGAGAGGAATACGTGTAGAGCACCCGTCGATCGAGTCGATAGACCTGGTGCCGGGCCATCGTGCGGTAGATGTCGAGATCCAAACCCTCGGCACTCCATGGCAAAGGCAACTCGTCCTCCAGATCGAGGTAGGTGCCGATCTTCAGCGGAATCACGGTGGGCAGGGACGTCAGCACGAGTCCCGTCGATGGCTGATCGGCGGGTTCGGCATACACGATCAGGTGGTCGTTGGACAGCAAGCGCATGCCGCGCCCGAGCATCGCCTTCAGCGCCAGCGTCGTCTTGCCGCTACCTTTGACCCCCACGATCATGATCACCCGCTCGTGATCGCCGACCGCCGAGGCGTGCAGCATGACGTAGCGCCGCTGTTCGCAGTAGTCGACCAACACCTCGCGCAGCGTCTTGCGAGTGGTGATGGCCAGGCAGCGCGCGTCAGGCGCCTGCAACTCCACCCGCTTCGCGATCGCGTCGATCGCGTGGCCGACGCCCCACCGGTTGACCGCCATTGCCGTGTCGGGTCGGGCCACCCGCGCCTCGATCGTCCAATCACATTGCCGCACAGGCGATTCGATGATTGCGTAGAACTCTCGTAAGTACTCCAGCACGGTGGCGTCCATGGTTATCAGTCCAACCGTCACCGGCCCGAGGCGACAGACATAAGCTCGTGGCGTCATACCGCCACGCCCTGCTGCGGCGCTTGCAGGTCCCGAACGACTGCCGTAATCCCGGATGGCACATCGACTTTGGGACACCAGCCCAGCACCTCACGGGCCCGGCGGATATCCATCACCATGCGCCGGGCCACTCCCGGCACCGCGGGCGTGAATATCGGTGCGATGTCCGCGCCCGCGACTCGACCGACCGCTTCGGCAATCTCCAGTACGCTGGTTTCCTCCCCCGACCCGATATTGATCAGGCCGGATGCTGAACCGGTACAGGCGAGCACCACTGCCTCGGCGGCATCGGTGATGTAGACGAAGTCGCGCGTCTGCTGCCCATCGCCGGTGATCCGCGGTCGCCGGGCATGAACGACGTCCGCGGCGAACTGCGGGATGACCCCGCCGCCCGAACCGGACCGTCGCGGGCCGTAGACGTTCGCCAGCGCCAGCGCCACGTGGGCGAAGCCATGGTGCTGGAACAGTTCCAGGTAATGAAGCACCGTCGCCTTGCTGAGCCCATATGGCGACGACGGTGTGAGTGGCTGGGCTTCGGTGACTGGGAGCTGTTCTGGGGGCACCTGACCGTACATCGCGGCACTGGCGGCGAACACCACCAGTCCGACCTCGGCCTGCGCACACGCCTGGAACACGTTGAGACTGCCCCGGATGTTGATGTCGGCGTCTACCAACGGCGCGCGAAGTGCTGCGGGCAAACTCGCCTGAGCTGCCAGATGCACGACCACATCGGGCCGCCAGCGAACGATCAGATCCGCGCATTCGCTGCTGCGCACATCGACGACACAGACCTCCCGATCGGTTAGTCCCAAGCGAAACGCACTGCTGAGTAACGACATTCGCCCTGTCGACAGATCATCGACCACCTTGACGTCGGCTCCGGCCCGGAACAGGCTCGCTGTGACCTCACTACCGATGAAGCCCGCCCCGCCGGTGACGACGATCCGGGTGCCGCTCAGGCGGTTCCTGGCCTCATCGGCGTCGTCCGTGTCCAGGCAGCCGGGCGAGCGATCTTGATTGTCCACCATCCCCTCCTTCGTCTAGGTGGTGCAGCGCTGCTGCTCAGGCCCACTCCTCTAGACAAGTAGAAAACTGATGGTAGCCGACTCCTCTAGACAAGTACAGGGACTCGCTGGCGCTGTTCAGCGAGCGGGGAAGTCGTATTCGAGGAGATACGCTCTGGCAACCTTGACCGTGTCGCACACCTCGACCGCCACGTCATCGGTGTCGAAAGCCGTTCGGACGACGGTGATTATCGGCTCGCCATCGCCAATCTCCAACTGCGCGCGTTCATCTGGCGTCGGCATGCGGGCTCCGACTTCCTCGGTGAACCGCGCCAGCGTGTGTCCCATCTCTTCGAGGCGCGCGTAGATCCCACCGGGCCCGGTGTCGGGTTCCTCGATTCGAGTGCCAGCTGCCAAGCTGATCGGGATGTAGGACGTCGCGATCTCCACCGGCCTGCCGTTGGCCAAGTAGCGGCGCGCCCGCACCACCACTTCGGCACCGGGCTTGGCGCGAAGCCGTTCAGCCACTTCAGGATTCGCGATCGCCCGGCTGATCCGGATGCGATCGACGCTCGGCGCGAAGCCTGCCTTCTCCGCTTCCGCCGAGAAAGCGGCCTTGCCGTCGGCTCGATGCTTGCGGGCGAACCGGTCCGACGCCAGCCGCCGAATCGGCGGAGCGGATCGGGCGAACACGCCGCGACCCTGCTGCGCGTAGACCAGACCCTCGGCCTTGAGTTCTTGCAGCGCCTGTCGCACCGTCATCCGCGCCACGCCGAAGTGTGCGATCAATTCTGTTTCCGAGGGCAACCGCTCACCCGGAGCGATCTCGCCGGTGGTGATGGCTGTCCGGAACTGGTCGGCGATCTGGCGGTACGGCGCACGCGGATCGGTACGGTCGACCGACCCGAACCGCAGCATCGCATCCTCCGCTCACACGCAACTTACCTAGACAACTAGCTTAGGCTGAACCGGCACAGCTGCCGAGGAACGCAACAACACAAGGGAAAGGGCCGCATGGTCGACCTACCGAAGCACTCCGTCAGCGTGTCCGGCATCGTCGTCGATGCCGACAACCGGGTGCTCGTGATTCGGCGCGCTGACAACGGCCATTGGGAAGCGCCCGGCGGCGTGCTCGAACTGGACGAAGCGTTCGAGGACGGCGTCCGACGCGAAGTCGCCGAGGAGACGGGCCTGACCGTCCAGGTCGACCGGCTCACCGGCGTCTACAAGAACCTGGCCGCGGGCATTGTCGCCCTCGTGTTCCGCTGCACGGCCGAGGCCGGGGTAGCGCACCCGACCGACGAAGCGCGCGAGGTCCGATGGATGACCGCGGACGAAGTTCGCGAAGCGATGGTGCCTGCGTTCGCCATCCGCGTGCTGGACGCTCTCGACGGCGGCGAACCGAAGCTGCGGGCTCATGATGGCACCAATCTGTCGAAAACCTTTCGGTTCGCTGGTCGATCACCGAATCCCTGAATCAACGACCACGACCGTCGTAACGTGGTGTACATGAGCGTGGTCGGCGAGCGAGTGAAAAACGCCCGGAAAAGGGCGGGTATGACGCAACGCGATCTGGCTCGCGCGGCAGGCGTATCGCTGTCCCAGCTGCGCAAAATCGAACAGGGCGGCTACGAACCCCGGCTGGAGACGCTGCGCTCCTTCGCGGTCGCGATGAACCTCCGGACCTCGGCGCTTCAGACCACCCCCGACTACGAAATCCCCGACAGCGACACCGAATCCCAGTGGCACCCCGTCCTGCACGCCCTGCACGGCAACATGACCGACCCCGACGAACCCGCCACACCCGACGGTGTTCAAGCGATGCTGGACACCGTGCAGGCCATGATCGCCGAGGATCGATATCGCGAAGTCACGGCATTGCTCCCCAACCTGATTCGGGACGTCGAAGCCCTGGACGACGCACGGGCTCTGAAGTTCAAGACCCTCAACATGGTCGCGTCCCTCCTCGCGCAGACCCGCCAGTTCGAGGCCGCCGACATGGTCTTGGACCGCGCCCTCGAGGCGTCCGAGACCGCCGTGGAGGCAGCCACCGCCATCGACACCCACCTGTGGGCACTCCTGCGCCAGGGCCGCTTGGACGACGCCCGCACCATGGCCGTCCAGTGGGCCGACGACATCGAACCCCGATTCTCCCGCGCCACATTGCAATCCGTGGGCATGTGGGGACGCCTGTGGCTGAAGATCGCGAACGCGGCCGTCCGCGACAACCAGCCCCACGAGGTCGAAGACGCCCTCGCCCTGGCCCGCGCGGCGGCAGCCCGCATCGGCCGTGACGTTTACGTCGAACGCCTCCTCGGCCGCACCTTCGGCCCTCTCGAGGTCTCGTACATCGCCGCCGAATCATTCGTCATCGCTCACGAGCCGGAGAAGACCCTCGCCATAGCCGCAAAGGTCCCCGCGCCCTCGATAGAACCGGCGGGCGCAAGCCGAATGCGCCACAAGCTGGATGTCGCCAACGCCCACACGCAGATGGGACGCTACTCCGAGGCGCTCGAGGAGTTCCGCGGCGTCCAGCGCACCGCACCGGAATGGCTTGTGCAGCAACGCTATGCGCGTGACATCTTGGGCCAGATCGTCGGTCGGCGACGGACCTTGACGCCCGAGATGCGGGAGCTGGCGAATGCGATCAAGCTCGATTACTGAATGTCGGCTATTCGTGGGATGAATGTCACCTCGGGTCGATAAAGCGTGGAAGTGACATTGTTTCGCTGATTGTGTTGCGGGGAGGCTGTTACTGCCTCCGCCTCCGGAGGCCCAGAGTCGAACGGAGCAGCCATGATGACGTCCGCGGTCGTGCTATCGAAGATTCTTGTCGTGCCTTGTGGCCGGACCGAGGGGGAAGCGTGATCGGCTTCTTCTGGGCATTCGTCTTCGCTGCCGTCGGGTCGCTCGTGATCTACCCCCTCATCGCCTACTGGCCGTCGCGCACGCCCAAACACAAGTCGGTCGACGCCATTCGCGAACGCATCGAACGCGAGGCCGAGGAATAACTCCTAGCTGTTTCATTGCCGATCGGAGGTTTCATATGCGGAGGATCGACACGTCGGAGCACGACCTTGCTCGAATCGGAGTGACTGTCCCTCGTCGCGAACTCGGCAGACTATTGCGTGATCTGCGTTTGGGCGCCGGGTTGACCATGGTTCATGTCGCGCAGCTCATCGGGAAGGGGACGACGACGGTGCAGCGGATGGAGACCGCGGCGACCGTCACCGTCGATCCGGCCGATGTCGAGAAGTTCTGCCAGATCTGCGGGGCGGACGACACCACCACCGAAGCGCTCAAAGCGCTTGCTAAGCAGCCGGTTTCGGAGGTCTGGGTCCACAAGTACGGCGAGCTGATTCCGTGCGGCTTCGACTTTTATTCTGGATTGGAGTCCACGACGGACGGGCTGATGACCTATCAGGATCAGATACCGAAGATCTTGCAAGCCCCCGAATACGCCCGCACTCTAATCAAACTCGCGCACCGGAACGAGTCCGATCACGAGATCGCGCGGCGCGTCGAGCGCCGAATGCGCCGGAAGCTGTTGATCACGCGCAAGTACAACCCGATCAGGTATCGCCTGGTCCTCGACGAGTCGGCCGTACGGCGAGTCGTCGGCAATGCCCGGGCCATGTTCCAGCAATGCGCCCACCTGGCGGATATGAGCACTCGGCCGAATGTGAGTGTGCGAATCCTGCCCGACTCGGCAGGGGTTCCCCTTGGGGTGTGGACCGGCCCGTTCTCCGTGCTGGACTTCGAAACTCACGCGCCGGGAGAGCACTCGGTCGTCCATATCGCGATCTACCGACGCGCGATCTATCTCCACGCCGAAGCGGATCTTCGGGAGTACCGGACGAGCTTCCTCGCTCTGGAAGCTGCCGCGCTGAGCCCGGAGGAGAGCAGAAAACTACTGCGGCAAACAGCGAGAACCTACCGGGAAACCCCGAATATCACCCCCGCGCAACCGAATACCCCTCAGCGAACGCCTTGAACCGCTTACTCGCCGTCCGCGACGCCGCCAACTGCACCCCTTTCACCATCATCCGCGGAGCGGCGAACTTCGCCTCGATCTCCATCGCCATGGTCACCCGCGTCCGCTCCCCGTCGGCCCGCAACGTGTACGAACCCCGTTGCACAGCAAGATAAGTGCTCTGCACGACGTTCCAGCTCATGCGCGCGATGCCGTCCCATTCGTATTCGATGAGTTCGTGGTCGACCAGTGGCCCGAAGCTGGCATCGACAGTGAGGCGGGCCGGCCTCCCCTGGGCGTCGACCGATTCGACGGAGACATTCCGATGCAACGACGACCACTCCGGCATCCGACCCAGATCCGCCAAGGCCGCCATGACGGTCTCCGCCCGCGCGTCGACCACGAAATCGACATCGACCCGCGTGCTACCCATGCCGCCGCGCCTCCCGTGCCAGCAACCGGTCCCGCTGCTCCTCGAACCGGGGGATCTTCACCTGGGCCAAATCCTCGAGGTACGCCGCGAACGACTCCCGCACCCGCTCACCCTCACCCCCGAAGTCCGTGCGCTCGAACACCTTCCACTGCTTGCACACCGGCAACAGCACCTCCTCCAGATGCTGCCGCAGATCGTACACCCCGTGTTTGGCCATGAGCGCGCCGTTGCGGCGGAAGTCCGACATCCCCGCGCCGGGCATGCGGAAGTTGCGGACGATGGTGTCGATGGCGGCCATCATGGCGTCGGGCACGAGGTCGAAGGCCGCGGCGCACAGGTTGCGGTAGAAGATCATGTGCAGGTTCTCGTCGGTGGCGACGCGCTGGAGCATGCGGTCGGCGATGGGGTCGTCGCAGATCTTGCCGGTGTTGCGGTGGCTGACGCGGGTGGCGAGTTCCTGGAAGGTGACGTACGCGCCGGAGTGCAGCAGGCTGCGGTCGGCGCCGACGTCGGTGGAGGAGAATCCGGTGGTCATATGCGTCATGCGCGCCTTTTCCAGGGCGACCGGGTCGACGGCGCGGGTGACGATCAGGTAGTCGCGCATGACGATGGCGTGCCGGTTCTCCTCGGCGGTCCAGCGGCCCACCCAGGTGCCCCACGCGCCGTCGCGGGAGAAGTTCTCGGCGATCTCGCGGTGGTAGGAGGGCAGGTTGTCCTCGGTGAGCAGGTTGGTGATCATGGCCGCCTTGGCGACCTCGCCGAGTCTGGATTGGCCGGGCTCCCAATCGGTTCCGCCGAGCGCGGCGAAATTGCGGCCCTCGTCCCAGGGGACGTAGTCGTGCGGCTGCCAGTCCTTGGCCAGCGACAGGTGCCGGTCGAGATTGCGCTCGACCACGGGTTCCAGTTCGCGCAGCAGGACGAGTTGGGTGAGTTCGGTGGTCGTCATGGGTTCACCTCTCCAGGGTTCGCAGCCAGGGTTCGATGGCTCCGGCGGCGAGCGGCGCGTGGTCCTCCAGGATCGAGAAGTGGTCGGCGGCGGCATCGACGGTGCGGTCCGCCACCGCCCAATGTCGTTGCGGCGCGGCCGAATCCGTCGTCGCGGTGGCGCGCACGGCCAGGGTCGGGACGTTCACCGTCGCGGGCTTCCACTCCTCGAACAGCCGCAGATAGTTCGCCATGGCGAGCAGGTTGGCGTCGGTGACCACCACGCCCTCGGGATCGCGCGCGAGAATGTGGTGCATGGCCCAGCCGAAGGTGTCCTGCCGCCCGCCCGGTTCGGGGTCGAAGGTGTCGATCAGGACGAGTCCGCGCGGCGGGCGCCCGGCGCGGTCGAGCTGCTCGGCCACCGAATGCGCCAGCACTCCCCCGATGGAGTGGCCCAGCAGCACGAACGGCGCGTCCCCGCAGGCCGCCCCGACCGTCTCGGCCACCGCCTCGATCGCCACCTGCCACGACGACGGCAATGCCGCCGCGCTCCCGAACCCGGGCAGGGTCAGCGCGAACGCCCGCGGTCGCCGCCCGAAATGCGTTGCCAACCGGACGAATTGATGCGGACCCGAGCCCGCCAGAAACGAGGGAACGCACACCACGACCGGCGTCTGCCCCTCGCACACGAGCGTGGCCGCGGTCCCGTGCGCGATCCCGGCCGTCGAATCGAACGTGGGCCGGTACCGCGCCGCCGCCGCCAGCATGGTCGCCGCGCCGACGAGGTCGCCCGCCACATCGGCGCGCCGCACCAACGCGCCCAAGGTCTGCCCGGGCCGCGCCTCGGGGCGGGTCACCCGGGGGCCGTCCGCGTCCAGCCAGAACCGTCGCCGCTGAAACGCGTAGCCCGGCAATTCGATTCGATGATAGGTCGCCCCAGCCGGATACTCGGCCGCCCAGTCGACCCGAGCCCCGGCCGCGTAGGCCGCCGCGATGGCGAGAGCCGGATCCGCGTGCCCGATCACCACGGCGTCCGCGACGTCGTCCATGGCGCGCACGGTCGGGGCCTCCTTCGCGCCGAGTTCGAGGAAGGTCCGATAGCCCGCCGTCGCCAATGCCGAGATATCGGCAGCCGCTGGGGCCTCGAATCGCGTTGACCCCGTGGCGATCTCGCGCGCGCCGTCCGCGACCGACAGCGTGCCGTCGATGACCCGGGCGGCGATCACCCCCGAGCCCGCCGCGAGCACGGGGTGGGCTCCGGGAAGGCGCTCCGCCCACATCGCGGCGGCCGCGACGACCAGGGCGAACAATCCTTCCTCGGCGGCGGCTCCCGCCACCGAGGGATCGGCGCCTCCCGCGGCACGCAGCGCGCGAGCGCATTCATCGAAGCGCTCGGCGAAAACCGGTGACGCCGAACGCAGAACACCGGCGGCCCGCCGCCAGTCGCCTCCCGGACTGATGACGAAGGCGACCCGATGCCCACCCTTGGTGCCCGCCCCGCGCGCGATCCCGTTCCCGTACTCGGCCCGTACCGGAACCGGCTGCGTGGCGAGGGTGTCCAGCGCCGCGCGGAGTTCGGACACCGACGACGCCACCAACGCCGCCCGGCGTTCGAGGTGCGCGCGAGTGGTGGCCAGCGCGTGGGCGAGGTCGACCATACGGTCACCGGGAATGGAGGCGAGCTGGTCCGACAAGGCCCGCGCCTGAGCCGCCAACGCCCGCGCGGTGCGCGCCGACAATGGAAACAGAAGGGGCGCACCGGGTTCAGCTCCCGGACGCGTGACCTCGGGCGCGGCCGGAGCCTCCTCCACGACGAGATGCGCGTTGGTGCCGCTCACCCCGAACGCCGACACCGTCGCGCGACGGGCCCGTTCCGGGCGGGCGGGCCACGCCCGTTCGTCGGTGAGCAGCGCCAAAGCGCCTGTGGACCAGTCGATCTCGGGGCTCGGCTCGTCGACGTGCAGGGTGCGCGGCAGGACCTGGTGCCGCAGGGCCATGATCGTCTTGATGAGCCCGCTGGCGCCCGCCGCCCCCTGCGTGTGCCCGATATTGGATTTGATCGACCCCAGCCACAACGGCCGATCCCCCGGCCGGTCTCGGCCGTACACGCCGAGCAGGGCGTTGGCCTCGATCGGGTCGCCGAGGGTGGTCCCGGTGCCGTGCGCCTCGACCGCGTCGATATCGCCGGGGCGCAGGCCCGCGTCGGCGAGGGCGGCCCGGATGACCCGTTCCTGCGCGGGGCCGTTGGGCGCGGTGAGGCCGTTGCTGGCCCCGTCGGAGTTGACGGCGGAACCGCGTAGGAGCGCGAAGATCTCGTGTCCGTTGCGCCGCGCGTCGCTCACCCGCTCGAGCAGCACTAGCCCCATGCCCTCCGACCAGCCGGTGCCGTCGGCGGAGGCGGCGAAGGATTTGCAGCGGCCGTCGGGGGCGAGCGCCCGCTGTCTGCTGAACTCCACGTACACCGTCGGTGTCGACATGACGGTGACGCCCCCGGCCACCGCCAGATCGGTCTCCCCGCGCCGCAGCGACTGCATGGCCAGATGCGTCGCCACCAGCGACGACGAACAGGCGGTGTCGATGGTCAGGGCCGGTCCCGTAAACCCGAAGACGTACGCGACGCGGCCGGACGCGACGCTGCTCAACATGCCCATCCCCCACCGGCCCAGCAGCGCGTCCGCGTGCTTGGCGGCCAACCAGGTGTAATCCTGGTACATCAGGCCCGCGAACACTCCGGTTCGGCTGCCGCGCAACGAGTTCGGGTCGATCCCGGCGTGCTCGCACAGCTCCCACGTCCCCTCCAGCAGCAGCCGTTGCTGCGGGTCCATGGCGGGCGCCTCGCGGGGGCTGATCCCGAAGAACTGCGGATCGAAATCGGCCACCCCGTCGAGGAATCCGCCGTGCCGGACGTAGGAGGTGCCGCGATGCCCGGGGTCGGGATGGTAGAGGGCCGCCAGATCCCAGCCGCGGTCGCCGGGGAATTCCGCGATGGCGTCGCGGCCGTCGGCGACCAGCTCCCACAACTGTCCCGGGGTCCGTACCCCGCCCGGATACCGGCACGCCATGCCGACCACCGCGATCGGTTCGCCACCGCGCTCGGCGTCCGCGCGCAGCCGCGCGTTCTCCTTCATCGAGGCCCGCAGCGCGCGAACCAGTTCCTCGGTGTCGACGGCCATCGCGGTCAGCTCCTTCGCTCACTCCCCCGCCAGCACCGGCCGCACGAGCGCCTCGGCGTCCATGCTGTCCAGGTCGTCGGCGGGATCATTCGGTCGCTCACTCCCCGCCAATGCCAGCGGCACAAGCGCTTCCGCGTCCATACTGTCCGGGTCGTCGGCGGGGGGTCATTCGCTCACTCCTCCGCCAGCGCCAGCCGCACGGGCGCTTCCGCGTTCATGCTGTCCGGGTCGTCGGCGGGGGTTCATTCGCTCAGTCCTCCGCCAGCGCCAGCCGCACGAGCGCCTCGGCGTCCATGCTGTCCAATTCGTCGGCGGGGTCGGTCGGTTCGGGGTCGGGGGGCGCCGGGAAGAGGCGGGCGTCGAGGTAGTGCGCGATGGCCTCGGGGGTGGGGTGGTCGAAGACGACGGTGGCCGGGATGGTCAGGCCCGCTTCGAAATTGAGGCGGTTGCGTAGTTCGACGGCGGCGAGGGAGTCGAATCCCAGGTCGGTGAAGGCTCGTTCGGGATCGACCGCGTCCGGCGACGGGTAGCGAAGCACGCTGGCGACCTCGGCACATACCAGGCGCAGCAGCTCCGGAAGGCGTTCGGCGCGTGGGAGTTCCGCCAACCGGGTGGCGAGGGCGCCCGCGGCGGGTGCGGACTCGTCGCGCGGTACGAGACCGGACAGGATGGGCGGCACCGCGACTCGGGGCGTGCGCAGTGCGGCGAGGTTCAGCCGGATCGGGATGACCACGGGGTTGTTCGACCGCGCGGTGGCGTCGAACAGCCGCAGCCCGTCGGCTCGGTCCAGTTCCTGGACGCCGGTCGCGGCCAGCCGCGCCTTGTCGGCGGCGGACAGCTCCCCGGTCATCCCGCTGGGTTGCGCCCACAGTCCCCACGCCATCGACACCGCGGGCAGTCCCTGCCGCCGCCGCGCGATCGCCAGCGCGTCCAGAAACGCGTTGGCGGCGGCGTAATTCGCCTGTCCGGGCGCGCCGAGCACCCCGGCGGCCGAGGAGAACAGCACGAACGCCGTCAGATCCAGATCGGCCGTCGCCTCGTGCAGATGCCAGGCGGCGTCGACCTTCGGGCGCAGCACCCGGGCGAGCCGGTCACCGGTCAGCTCCTCGACCACCCCGTCGTCCAGCACCCCCGCCGCGTGCACCACCGCCGCGAGACCGTCCCCGGCCCGGATATCGGTGATCAACTCGGTGACCCGATCCCGGTCGGCCACATCGCAGGCCACGACGTCCACGTCGGCCCCGCTCCCGGTCAACCTCCCCACGAGCTCGGTCACCCCGTCCGCGCTGGAACCGCGCCTGCTCACCAGGGTCAACCGCCGAACCCCCTGTGCCACAAGGTGTTCGGCCACCGTCGCGCCCAGCCCGCTGGTTCCGCCGGTGATGAGCACCCGGCCGTCGAGCCCGCGCCACGGCGACGACTCGCCCGACGCTCGCACGGGCCGCACGCGCGGCACGAACACCGTCGCACCGCGCACGGCGAACTGGTCGATCCCCGAACCCACGACCCGCCCGACGCCCTCGATGTCGATCGCCCCCGTCACATCCGCGAGACCGAACCGCCCGGGGTGCTCGTTCTGCGCACTGCGCACCAGCCCCCAGACCGCCGCCGCCCGCGGATCGACCGCATCCCCCGCGTCGACGGCGACCGCGCCCCGCGTCACGAACACCAGCCGCGACGACCCGAACACGCTGTCGGACAACCACTCCCGAATCAGTCGCAGGGCGCGGGCGACGACCTCGCCGGTCTCACCCGGCACATCCGCACTCGGTTCCGGAAGCCCCGCACCGATATCCACGAGCACCACGCCCACATCCGTCGGCAGGGCCTCCGTGTCCGCCACGAGGGCCACCGGCGGAACGGCACCGGTGACGGCGTCCTCGACCGCCTCCCACACCAGCCCGTACAGCGCGTCCGGTTCCCGAGCCGCCGCGAGCTGCGCCACCGACACCGGGCGCGCGATCACCGCGTCCACCGACATCACGACGGCCCCGGACTCGTCGACCGCGGTCATGCCCACCGCGTCCTGCCCCGCCGCCGACAACCGAACCGTCAGCGTCTTCGGCGATCCGGCCGCGATCCGCACGCCCGACCATACGAACGGCAGCCACGCCGTCTCGTCGTCGGAGCGGGCCAGGAACGCCGCGTGGAAGGCGGCGTCCACGGTGCCCGGATGCACGAGGAGTTCGCCGCCGGGCTCCGGTTCGAGCCGCGCGTACACCTCCCCCTCGTGCCCCCACACCTGCCGCAGCCGCTGGAAACTCGGCCCGTACCCGAGCCCCCGCTCGGCCAGCCGCGCGTACAGCCCCCTGATGTCCACCTCCTCCGCCTCCGGAGGCACCGCGAACGTCTCACCCTGCCGGACAACACCATTCGCCGTCGGCGACTCCCGCCGCGCGTCGTCGGCCCGCACCGTCGCCGAGGCGTGCCGTCGCCAGCCGTCGCCCGCGTCGGTGTGCACCGTCAGCGACCGGCGCGTCGTGTCGATCACGCGGACGCGCACCTGGACCGCCACCGCCGCGTCGGGCGGAATCCACAGCGGCGCTTCGGAAGTCAACTCCTCCACGACCGGGAAACCCAGCAGCCGACCCAGGTGCGCGGCGATCTCCACCAGCGCCGCGCCCGCGACGACGACCGTGCCGAACACGGTGTGATCCGCGAGCCACGGGTGCTCGGCGACCGACCAGTTGCCCAGGAACAGGCGTTCGCCGTCGGGCAACTCCACCGCGCCCTCGAACAGGGGATGCGGGGTGGCGGTGACACCGCGCGTGGCCGGGGCCTCGGGGCGGGGATCGACCCAAAACCGTTGGTGCTCGAAGGGATACGTCGGCAGCGGCACCCGGCGGCCGCCCGGCGGGAGGGTCGCGGCGAGATCGACGGGCAGTCCGGTGGCGTGCGCGCGGCTCACCGTCGTCAGCACGGTCGCGGCCTCCGGGCGGCGGGCGCGCAGGGTGGGCAGGACCAGAGCGGTGTGGCCGATCTCGGCCAGGCCCTCCCGGGCCAGCACCGACAGCGCCCCGCCGGGGCCGACCTCGAGGAAGGTGTCGACGCCCGCGTCGGCGAGCCAGGCGATGCCGTCGCCGAACCGCACGGTGCCGCGCACGTGCCGCACCCAGTAGTCGGCGGTGCCGAAATCGTCGGCGGGCGCGCCGGTCACATTGGCCACCACCGGGATTCGGGGCGCGCGCGGGGTCACCGTCGCGGCGACCTCCGCGAAGTCGGCCAGCATGGGTTCCAGCAGCGGCGAGTGGAAGGCGTGGCTGACGGTGAGCCGTTTGACGCGTCGCCCGCGCGCGGCCCAGCGCTCGGCGACGGCGGTGACCTCGGCCTCGGAGCCGGAGACGACGACCGCCGCGGGACCGTTCACCGCGGCCAGCGCCACCCGCCCGCTCAGATCCGGGGACACCTCCGCCTCGGTCGCCTCCAGCGCGATCATCGCCCCGCCGCTCGGCAACGCCTGCATCAACCGCGCGCGGGTGGCGACGAGACGGCAGGCGTCGTCCAGATCGAGCACGTCGGCCACATGCGCGGCCACCAGTTCGCCGATCGAATGCCCGATGAGGTACGCCGGGCGCACGCCGAAGGATTCGAGCAGCCGGTACAGCGCCACCTCCACCGCGAACAACGCGGCCTGGGTGTACCCGGTTTGATCGAGCAGTTCCTTCTCTCCCGCCACGATCTCGGCGAGGGGCCGGTCCAGATGCCGGTCGAGTTCCGCGCACACCCGCTCGTACGCCGCCGCGTACACCGGGAACCGTTGCGCCAGTTCGGTTCCCATACCCACGTACTGCGATCCCTGGCCGGGGAACATGAGCGCCGCCGACGAGCGCCCGTCGAGCCGGATCCGCTCGGACACCACCGACCCGCCCCCGCGCCCCTCGGCGAGCGCCGCCAGTCCGGCCCGCAATTCCGCTGTGCCGGAACCGATCACCGCGGCGCGATACTCGAGCTGGGCGCGCGTCGTGACGAGGCTGTGGGCGATGTCGAGGGGATGCTCGGGCCGCGAATCCAGCCACTCCCCCAGCCGCCGGGCCTGTTCCGCGAGAGCCGTGGGCGTGCGGGCCGACACGGCCCACAGCAGCGGCCCGTCCTCCGAACGGTCGGGCGGTGTCGGCGCGTCTACGGCCGGGGCCTCCTCCACGATGACGTGCGCGTTGGTGCCGCTCACCCCGAAGCCCGAGATCCCCGCGCGCCGTGGGCGTCGCGGGTCGGCGGGCCAGGGCCGCGCCTCGGTCAGCAGCGCCACCGCCCCGGCGTTCCAGTCGACCGCGCGGCTGGGCCGGTCGACGTGCAGCGTGCGGGGAAGCGTGTTGTGCCGCAACGCCATCACGGTCTTGATGAGCCCGCTGGCCCCGGCCGCGCCTTGGGTGTGCCCGATATTCGATTTGATCGACCCCAGCCACAGCGGTCGCTCGGCGGAGCGGCCCCGCCCGTAGGTCGCCAGGATGGCGTTGGCCTCGATGGGGTCGCCCAGCATCGTTCCGGTGCCGTGCGCCTCCACCGCGTCGACGTCACCCGCGCCCAATCCGGCGTCCGCGAGCGCCGCGGTGATAACCCGTTCCTGCGCGGGCCCGTTGGGCGCGGTCAGGCCATTGCTCGCCCCGTCGGAGTTGATCGCCGAGCCGCGCAGGATCGCGTGGATCTCGTGCCCGTTGCGGCGCGCGTCGCCCACCCGTTCCAGCAGCAGCAGGCCCATGCCCTCGGAGAAGCCGGTGCCGTCGGCGGCGTCGGCGAAGGATTTGCACCGCCCGTCCGGCGCCAGCCCGCGCTGCCGGGAGAACTCGATGAACAGGCTCGGCGTGGCCAGCACCTGCACCCCGCCCGCGACGGCCAGCGTGCTCTCCCCGCGCCGCAGCGACTGCATGGCCAGATGCACCGACACCAGCGACGACGAGCACGCGGTGTCGATGGTCAGCGCGGGCCCGGTGAACCCGAAGGTGTAGGCCACCCGCCCGGAGGCGACGCTGCTCATCTGGCCCAGCCCCCACCGGCCCTCCAGCCCCGCCGACGCGGGCCGGGTGAGATAGGCGTAGTCGCTGCCGCACACGCCGAGGAACACCCCGATCGGGTTGCCGCGCAACGCCTGTGGGTCGATTCCGGCGTCCTCGCACAGCGCCCAGGTGCCCTCCAGCAACAGCCGCTGCTGCGGATCCATCGCGATCGCATCGTGGGGGCTGATGCCGAAGAACTGCGGATCGAAGTCCGCCACGTCGGGCAGGAAGCCCCCCGACCGCGACGAACTCGTCCCCGGATGCGCGGGATCGGGATGGTAGAGCGCGTCCGGATCCCACCCCCGGTCCCGGGGGAACTCGCCGATCGCGTCGCCGCCCGCGGCCACCAGCTCCCACAGCCCCTCCGGCGAGGTCACCCCGCCCGGATACCGACACGCCATCCCGACCACCGCTATCCGGTCGTCGTCGTCGCCCGCGGCGGCCGGAATAGGTTGCGGCGCGGGCGTTTCGGCGACCGTCTCGGCCACCCCGGTGCATTCGAGCAGATACCGCGCGACCGCGCTCGGATTCGGCTGATCGAACAGCATGGTCAGCGGCAGATCGATGCCGGAGGACGCCTTCAGGTTCTCCGTGAGCGCCAGCCCGGCCAGCGAGTTGTAGCCATAGTCGCGGTAGGCGCGGTCCGGCGACACCTCGTGCGGCGGGCAGCCCAGCAGCGCCGCCGTCTCGGTGAGCACCAGATCCAGGCACACCCCGAACCGGTCGTTCGGGGCCGCCGCGGCGACGCGGCGCGCGAAATCCGAAGTCGGCGTGGTGGTTTCCGGCGAGTCGTTCATCCTCGTGCCCTTCGATGAGAGGTCGCGGCCGCGGGGTCGCTCAGACGATCTGCCTGCGGATCAGCCGCGGGTGGCGGTCCTGCGCGGCCAGCACCGACGACAGCGCCCCCGCGCCCAGGAACGCCAGCGGTTCCGGCGGGAACGGCTTCTCCTTGCCGTGCACGAACAGCAGATCGCTGTAGGAGGTGTCGCGGCCCAGGATCAGATCCCGCAGCACCTTGCCGGTGGTGTGGGTGAGCGCGATCCCGTTGCCGCAGAAGCCGTGCGCGTAGAACCGGCCGTCGCCCAGCGCGCCGACGTGCGGGACGACCTCGCGGGTGATGGCCACGCAGCCGCCGTAGGTGTGGGTGAACGGCACATGCTGCCACATCGGGAAATACCGGCGCAGCACCGCGTGCAGCGCCTCGCTCGCGTCCGGGTTGTCGATATTACGGGGCACGTCCATATCGCGCCGGAACCGGTAGTGCGCGCGCCCGCCGCCGAACAGCAGCCGGTTCCCGGCGGTGAGGCGGCCGAAGACGATGAAGTTGCCCGCCTCCACGAAGCCCTCCCGCTCCGGCCAGTGCACCGCGCCCAACTCGTCGTCGGTCAGCGGGCGGGTCACCGCGGCGTAGCTCCACACCGGCACCACCTTGCGGCGGAACTCGGCGAACTGATGCTGGTAGGCGTTGGTCGCGTACAGCACCTTGGTCGCGGTCACATCCGCCTGCGGGGTGCGCACCACATGCCCGCCCGCGACCGGCTCCACCGCCAGCGCCCGGGTCTGCTCGTAGAGCGACACCCCCGGCAGCGCGGTCACCACGCGGAACAGCCCGCGCGCCAGCCGGTGCGGATTGATCAGCGCGCCACCGACTTTCACCGCCGCCTCGATGGCGGGCGAGCCGATCCGGTCCCGCGCCCGGGCGCGGTCGAGCAGGTCCAGGCCCGACTGCGCGCCCAGCCGCGCGGCCAGTTCGAGGTCGCGTTCCAGCAGCCGGATCTGATCGGGGTTCGACGCCACCTGGTAGTAGCCCGCGGATTCGAATTCCGCGTCGATGCCCTGTTTGGCGCAGAACCGGTTCAGCTCGAGGATCGACTTGCCCACCGCCGCGTAGGCGAGTTTGGCGCGTTCGGCGCCGAACCGGTGCACGAGCGCGCCGAGGCTGTGCCCGATGGTGGGGGTGACGAATCCGTCGTTGTGCCCCGACGCGCCCGCCCCGGCGTAGTCCTCCTCCACGATGACGATCTCGAGCCGCGGATCGGCCTTCTTCAGGAAGTGCGCGGTCCACAGCGCGGTGTAGCCGCCGCCGACGATGCAGACATCGCAGCGGAGGTCCTCCCGCAGCGGCGCGCCGGGGGTCACGGATTCGGTTTCGCGCCAATAGATCTCGTGTTTCACCGCGGTGCCGGTGGGGGCCGGTGCGATGTCGGTCATCGGATGTCCCTTCCTCAGAGCAGCGGGGTGGTGGGCTCGAGCCCGAGCAGACTGCGGCCGTACGCCTCCGCGCCGATGCCCGGCTGCACCAGCCCGTGATTGGCGAACGCCAGCACGTCGCGGTGGAAGCGCTGGAAGTGGTTGCTGGTGCGGATCACCGAACCGCCCGCGGCGGTGTACAACTCGTCGACCACCTCGCGCGCGAGCCGCACCGCGAACCCGGTGTGGCCGCGGATGGCCAGCTTCTCGTCCACGGTCGGCTCCACGCCCGCGTCGGCGCGCTCCTGCAACAGCGCCGCGCACCGCTCCACCAGCCCCTCGGCGGCGGCGAGTCTGCTTGCGGCGGTGCCGATCTGGACCTGCGTGATCGGATACTGGGCCTGATCGAACCAGGTGGTGTAGGTGACGGCCTTGCCCGGCACGCGCTCGAGCAGCAGATCGTAGGCGCCGCGGGCGGTGCCGACGATGGCGGCGGCGGCCTCGATCAGCACCAGGCTCATGAACGAGTACACGCGGCCGGGCGCGGCGGCGTTGGCGCGGCTGGGGTCGCCGCCGAAGAGCATCTGCTCGATGGTGATCACCCGATGGTCGGGCACGAACACGTCGGCGGCGGTGATCGTCGCACTGCCGGTGCCCGCGGCGGCGCTGACCTGCCAGTCGTCGACGATCATGAGCTGCGCGGTGGGCACCGCGGCCAGCAGCTGCCCCCAGCTGCCGTCGGCGCGTTGCAGCGCGCCGGGGATGAAACTCCAATCCGCGCCGCGGCATCCGGACGCGAACGGGCACGCCCCGTTGAGCTTGTAGCCGCCGCCGTCGGCCTCGGTGAACATGCTCGTCGGCGCGACGCTGATGGAGAAGCGGGTGTCGGTGTCGGCGAACACCTCCTCCTGCGCGCGGTCGGGCAGCAGCCCGGCCAGGTAGGCGCCCGCGGTCGCGGAGTTCGCGACCCACGCCGCGGAGCCGCAGCCGCGACCGATCTCGGCGAGGAGCTGGGAGATCTGGGCGACCGGCAGATTCAGCCCGCCGAACCGTTCGGGCACCGCGGCCCGGAACACCCCGGCCTCCTCGAGCAGCCGCAGGGTCGCCTCGGGCAGCCGCCGCTCGGCCTCGGCCTGCACGCCGTTGGTGCGCAGGGCGGGGACCGCGGCCCGCACCGCCTTGCGGACCGAATCGAAATCCGTTGTCGTGGAATTGGTTTGAGCTGTTGATGTCACCGGGTCTCCTCGTTCACCATGGTCGGGACACGTCCGAAAGATGCGCTGGGGTAACAGGTATGGAATTCGATACGCCGACTCCGTTCGTCGCGACCACGGCCACGGTGACCGCCGGGCAGGTCCGCGCCTACGCCGCGGCCACCCTGCAAGCCGAATTCGGCACCGGCGGCGGCGTGCCGCCGTTGTTCGCGGTCGGCGCGCTCGCCGGTCCCGCCCTGGAGGAACTGCGCGCTCGCCACCTCGGCCGCCCGGGTCCGACGCTCGTGCACGCCGAGCAGACCGTGCGGCTCGGGGCCGCGCCGCGGATCGGCGAGAGTGTCGAGATCCGCGCGCGCATCGGCGCGCTCGTCGATGTCGGACCGGCGCCCGCGCTCGTGCTGGAGGTGTGGATCGCCGACACCGTCGGCCACGCCACCGTGCTCATGCCCGACCTGCCCCGGGTGCATCGGGCCGTGACCCGGCCGCCGCGACCCGAGATCGGCGCGGCCCTGGGCGATTTCGAGATCGGGTTGCCCGCCGAACTGGCCGCCCGCTACGCCGACGCCACCGGCGACCGCAATCCGATCCACCTCGATCCGGCCGTCGCGCGCGCGGCCGGGCTGCCGGGCGTGGTGCTGCACGGCATGGCCACCTACGCGATCGTGTGGGCGGCGGCGCGGCGGATCCTCGCCGACGCCGGGGTGGACGGCGAATTCGTCGGCTCCCGAACGCGTTTCGCGCTGCCGGTGCTGCCCGGCGCGGCGCTGGCGGTGACGGTGCACCGCACCGGGGATCCGGCGCTGGTGGCCGTCACCGCGCGGCAGCACGGCCGCCGGGTGCTGCGCGACACCTACCTCACCCTCGACCGCCCGATCGGCTGACGCGGCCGGGGTCATCCGCACCACCGGACGGCGGCCGCGGAGGCCATGTCCCCGGCGTGCGCGAATCCGGCGAACACCACCAGATCGCCGTCGGACACCGCGCCCGCGCGCAGCGCGCGGTCGAAGGTCACCGGAACCCCGGCGGTGTACAGGTTGCCGAACTCCTCGAAGGAGTCGATGTGCCGCTCCTCGGGCACGCCGAGGGCCTGGCGCCAGTTCGCCAGGAACATCTTGTTGGGCTGATTGGTGATCAGCACGTCGATGTCCTCGGTGGCCACCCCGATCTGCTTGCACACATCGGTCACCGCCTCGGGCACCAGCCGGTTGCCGCGCGCGATGATGTCGCCGAGCTTGTCCTGCGGGAAGCTCACCATGAGCTCCTCGGTGCCCGGCGCCCAGTACTTGCGGGTGCCGGTCAGGCCCAGGTCCCGCGCGTACTCCGGGGCGTGGATCACGCTGGCGCCCAACAGTTCCGAGCCGCCGCCCGCGCTCAGGTAGGCGACCCCGCAGCCGTCCCCGGCGACCGCCGCGTACGGACTCTTGCGCACCTTGGGCTGGGCGAAGAACTGCCCCGCGCCGTTCTGCACATTGCACAGCAGCGCCGTGCGCGCCGCCCCGCTCGCGATCATGGTGTCGGCCAGTTTCAGCATGTACCCGAACGACGCGCAGCCGCCGTTGTGCAGGTCGATGATCCACCGCGGGCGGCAGCCGAGCAGGTCGGCGGTCTCCGCGCCCGATCCGGTGATCGGATGGTCGGGCAGCATGACATTGGTGATCAGCAGGTCCACCGACCCCGCCGGTTCGGTCCCCAGCCGCTCGAACATCGGGCGCGCCGCGGCGGCGATCATCTCCGCGGCCCGTTCGCCGTTCACGTGATGACGGGTCGCGGGCGCCTTGAACAGCGGATTGCTGGCGATCGGGCTGGCCAGTTCTTCCTCGGTGAAGAAGAACGTCGCCGGGACGGGCGGGCCGGGCAGATAGCTGCCGACGTCTCGGATCCCTGTGGGCATATCTCGTCCGTTCTCGAAATCAGCAGCGCTGGAAGATGATTCGGGCCAGGCCCGCGTGCCTGCGCCGGAACACCTCGATCGACACCAGCAGATAGCGTTCGTAGCGTTCGACGGTCTCCTCGCCGACCAGGGCCACGGCCTCGGCGCGGCGGGCGCGCAGCTGGTCCAGCCACACCTCGCAGGTGCGGGCGTAGTGCGGGGCGTCGTTGCGGACGCTCACCACGTCCAGCAGGCCCTCGCTGGCCGCGAACACCTCCGCGAACCACGGCACCTCCGACTCCGGGAAGATCCACCGGTTGACCCGGATCATCTCGCGCTGGATCGACCAGTCGGCGTTCGTATTGTGGCCGCGCACAATGGTTTGCAGCCCGAGCCGCCCGCCCTCGACCAGCCACTCCCGGCAGCGGGTGAAGAACTGCCGGTAGGCGTCGATCTTGCGCTCGCGGCTCATGCCGAGGTTGGCGAAGTGCTCCATCGCGCCGATCGACACGATGGCGTCGTAGGGCGCGTCGGGGCGATGGGCGTTCCAGTTCTCCAGCCGCAGATCGCAGCGCTCGTCGGCCCACGCGGCCGTGGTCGCCAATTGCGCCGCGCTGAGGGTCAATCCGGTGATGTGCCGCACGCCGTGGGTGTCGCGCAGCCGCCGCACCATCGCGCCCCAGCCGAAGCCGACGTCGAGCACGCGCTCAGCGCCGGGCGCGTGCGCGCCGACGGCGAGGTAGTCGTGCTTGCGCTGCTGGGCGCGTTCGAGGGTGTCGCCGTCCTCCCACAGCGCGCACGAGTAGGTCATGCTCGGGTCGAGCCAGAGCCGGTAGAACTCGTTGCCCGCGTCGTAGTGATGCTGGATGGCCTCCGTGGAGGCGCCGAGATAGTCTGTGCCGGTGGTCATTTCGCACCTCCGCGAGCCGGGGCCGGACCGGTGCGCGCGATCCGACCGAGCCGTTCCATCCGGGCCGCGAGGGTGATGGAGCCCTCCAGCCGGAACGGTGGCGGCCGCCGCCCGTCGACGTCGTCGAATCCGTATTTCGTCGCCAGATCGCCCACGGCCAGCCGCTGTCCGCTGTAGTCGGCGAGGTCGGGGTCCACGCTCAGGCTCGCCACGGCGCGGCCCACGTACTCCGGGGAGTGCGCGATCTGGGCCGGGCCCTCCCCGACCAGATCCCACGCGCCCGCGACCCGTTCGGTGCGCACGAACCCCGGGTGCAGCGCGACCGCGGTGACCGCGGTCTTGCGCAGGTCGTAGGCCATCCCCACGACCATTCGGTCGGAGCCGTATTTGGCGATGTCGTACGGGGTCTGGCCGAGGTAGACCTCGCCGTCGGTGAACGACACGTTCACGATCAGCCCGGCGGGCGCGGCCATCAGCAGCGGCGCGGCGAGGCGGCTCACCGCGAACTGTCCGCGCAGCGATCCGGCGAACAGGTCGTAGCGCCACATCGGCTGCTTCCAGAACGCCGCGTGGAACGGCGCCTCCTCGCTGAACCGCTCGTAGCCCGCCCACGCGTTGTTCACCAGCAGATCCAGCCGCCCGCCGGTGCCGGCGGCGATCGTGTCGAACAGGGCGGCGTTGTCGGCGTCGTCGGTGTGGTCGCAGCGCACCGCGATGCCCTTGCCGCCGCGCGCGGTGACCTGTTCGGCGGTGTCGTCGACGGTGCCCGGGATGCCCTCGGTGCTGCCGCCGTCGCGGGTGCTGCGCCCGGTGACGTACACCGTCGCGCCGCAATCGCCCAGCGCCAGCGCCACTCCCAGGCCCACGCCGCGGCTCGCGCCCGTCACCAGGGCCACCCGCCCGGACAGATCCGGTGGTTGCCAGCTTCCGCTCGTCGTCATGGTCAGCTCCCCTTCGTCGCGGTCGCGGAGGCGGATTCGTTCGCCCAGAACTTCAGGCTGTTGCGGTAGGCGTCGCGGTCGCACGGGAACTCGACGCCGAGGCGTTGTCCCAGTTCGGTTTTCGAGGTGGGCAGGATGCCGCCCGCCTCGAAGGTCATCTCGCTGACGTCGATGAGCACCTTGATGAACGACCGGGTCAGCGGATGCAGCTCCGCCAGCGGCACCGGCAGCGGCCGCCGGGGATCGACGATGGTCAGCTCCCCGAGATCGCGGCCCTGCGAGGCGGCGTGCTCGATCAGGATCTCCCGGCCCTCGGGCACCGTCATAGCCTCCGAACCATAAGTGAGCCAATAGATCTGGCCGCGCAGATCGTCGGCGTCCACCGCCCGCACCACCGCCTCGACGGTCACGTCGAGCGGCACGAAGTCGAGCAGATTGGTCGGATGCGCGGGCAGGTACGGCGCCTTGCCCCGGCAGATGAACTCCGACATCACCTGCACGATCTGGCGGCGGCTCGACGCCCCGGTGCGCGAGTCCCCGACCAGGTTGGTGGGCCGGAAGATCGAGTACGGCACCCCGCTCGCGGCGAGCAACTTCTCCGCCTCGAGTTTGGACCACACGTACGGGCGCACCACATTGTCCGCGGCGACGCCCGCCAGCCCGGTGCGTTCGATGCCGTGGACGAAACAGGTGCTCAGATAGTGGATGGGCGCCCCGGCGCGGCGGGCGAAGTCGATCACCCGCGCGGTGCCGTCGATATTGATGTCCTGGTAGCGGGCGCGGTCCTGCCCCCAGGTGGTGAGCGCGCCGGAGTGCACGACGACGTCGGTGCGTTCGGCCAGTTCGTGCCAGCGCTGTTCGGTCAGTCCCAGCCACGGCCGGGACAGATCGCCGTGCACGACCTCGGCCACCTCGGGCAGTTCGGTGTCGGAGTGCACCAGTCCGGTGACGTGATGGTGGGCCAGCTCGGCGACCAGCGCGCGGCCGATCACCCCGGACGGGCCGGTCACCAGGATATGTCGTTTCCGTTGTGCGGCAGGGGAATTCATACGGCCTCCGACTGTTGGAGTTGCACGGTCGCGACCGCCGCGAAGCCGCCCTCGGCGAGCAGCTGCCGACAGCGGTGCCGCTGGATCTTGCCGCTGGGGGTGCGCGGCAGCGCGTTGCGGCGCAGGAAGACGCACTCGTCGAGGGTCAGCGCCGCGGCGGACATGGCGGCGGTCGCGGCGCGGCGGGCCACCGCGTCGTGATCGATGCGCGCGCCGCCCGTTTCGAGCAGCAGGGTCAGCCGCGAGCGGCCCGGGAGCTGGGCGTCGACCAGGGTGGAGCAGCCGAACCGCAGTTCGTCCGCCTCCTCGATGGCCTTCTCCACCTCGCGCAGATACACGTTGCGGCCCGCGATGGAGATCATGTCGTCGCTGCGGCCCACCGGATACAGGTGCCCGTCCACGACGAATCCGAGGTCCCCGGTGTCGAACACGCCGTCGACGAACTGCCGCCGCGTCCGGTCCGGGTCGCCGTAGTAGCCGGTGGCCAGCGACGTCGAACGGAACCTGATGGGCGCCAGGCGATCTCCGCCGGGGCGGGGTTCGATGAGCTCCATGCCGTCGCAGACCGTGCCCGCGCTCACCACCTTGGTCGCGCCCGGGGCGTCGGGATCGACCCGGCGCAGCCGACCGGCGGCCAGGGCCACCGAATCCATGGCGACGAACCGGGGTTCGTCGCTCATCGGGGTGGCGGTGACGGCGAGGGTGCCCTCGGCCAGGCCGTAGGCGGGCATGAGCGCCTGCCGCCGCAGCCCGAAGCGGCCGAGGTCGGCCACCGCGGCCTCGAGCACCTCCCAGTGCACCCGTTCGGCGCCGATGATGGCCGCCTTGAGCTGCGCGAGCGATCCGGGCAGCGTCCTGGCGCGCAGCGCGGTGACCCGCGCGGCGACCTGGAGGGCGGTCGGGCTGCCCGCGGTGTAGTGCGCGCCGTAGCGGGCGATGTCCTCGAACCAGGTGCGCGGGGACATCAGAAACCGTTGCGGCGTCGAGTAATACGTGGTGACGTCGTTCCACCAGCCGCTGAGCAGCCCGCCGAACAGGCCCATGTCGTGCGACCACGGCAGCCAGGTGGCGCCCGTCTCGCCGGGTTCTGCGGCGGTCAGGCGCGCCAGCATGTCCAGCTGCGCCGCGATCGCCCGCGGGGTCAGCATGCAGCCCTTGGGTGTTCCGGTGCTGCCGGAGGAGTACTGGATGAACGCCACCTCGTCGTCGCCGGGCGGGGTCGGGTCCACCGCGTCGCCGTCGGCGGCCAGGTCCTCGAACGCGTGCGCCGGGACCGTCGGGTGCAGCGGCCGCGGCAGCCCGGCCAGGGTGGCCGAATCCGCCAGCAGCGCAACGGGTTCCAGGTGGTCGCAAATGGTGCGCAGGTGTTCGGCGTAACCCTCGGGGTCGGTGCCGGGCACCCGGACCGGGAGGGAGGCCACCGCCGCCCCGCACATCCAGCCCGCCGCCAGGGCCCGGGCCGCGCCCGGGCCGTTGGCGAGCACGACCGCGACGCGCGCGCCCGGCCCGACGCCGAGCCGCCGCAGCGCCGGGACGGTGCGCTGGGCCTCGGCGACCAGGTCACCCCAGCGCACCGAGGTGTAGCCGCCGTCCACCCAGAACCGGGCGCACGAATCGTAGGATCGCGCGTCGGCGATCAGTCGCTGCCACAGACTCATTCGACATCCGCTACGTCGACCGGGGCCAGATCCTTCGTGCTCGCCTGCCCCCGCTCGGCCAGCGGGCGCGAGGGCTGATGCGGGGCGGCGCGGCCGCTGCCCACGCGGGTGAGTCCGTCGGCGCGCATCCGCACCTTCTCCGGGTCGATGCGCACGACGTCCCAGGCCAGGTGCAGCTTCTCCAGCGTGTAGATCGTGATCGCGCTGAGATCGATTTCCCACCAACGGAATCCGTGCCGTGCCGAGCGCGGGAACGCGTGGTGGTTGTTGTGCCAGGACTCGCCGAACGACGGCAGCGACAGCCAGAACACGTTGCGCGATTCGTCCGCGGTGTCGAAGCGGCGGTGCCCGAAGTAGTGGCCGATCGAATTCACCGCGTAGGTCACGTGATTGCCGATGAACATCCGCACCAGACCGCCCCACAGGATTCCGGTGAGGAATCCGGCGAGGGTGCCGCCGGTGAACGCGAATCCGAGCACGCCCGGCAGCAGCAGTCCGGCCAGCACCACGGGCACGAATCGGATGGACAGGAAACGGATATCGGCATCGCGGCACAGATCGGGGCAGTAGCGCACCGGATCCGAACTCAGATCCTTGTCGAACAGCCACCCCAGATGGGAATGCCACAGTCCCTTGAGAACTCCGCGAATCCCGACCTGATCGTCGAAATACGGCGAATGCGGGTCACCCGGTTTGTCGGCCACCCGGTGGTGGCGGCGGTGGTGGGCCACCCAGATCAGCGGCGGACCCTGCCCGGCCATGGCCCCGGCGGTCGCGAAGAATATCTTGATCGGCCGGTAGGTCTTGAACGAGCGGTGCGACAGCAGCCGGTGATATCCGATGGAGACGCCCAATCCGCCGATCACGCTCATGATGACGAAGACCGCGATATCGGACGGGCCGACCAGGGAATTCCACAGCAGCACCATCGCCGCGAGCACGCCCGCGAACGGTAACAGGGACGCGACGAGGATATAGATGTAGTGTTCGCGACCGTTCATCGAGGCACCTCCTCTTCCGAGGGGTACTTCTCGGCCAGGATCTCATTGGCGAGATCGACCAGCGCGCCCAGCGTCTTGACGTCCGCCGCCCGGGCCGGATCGAATTCGATCTCGTAGTCCTCTTCGATTTCGAAGACGATCTCGGCGGTTTGCAGGCTGGACAGGCCGAGGTCCTGCAAAGGAGTCTCCGCGGTCAGCACCAGACCGGCCGGGAAATTCCCTTTGAGCTTCTGCTTGATCTTGGTTTCGACCTCTTCGAGAGTAATCACTGATCAGCCCCTTTTCGATCAACAGTGAAATGCGCCGGAATGTGCCGGAGGATTTGCTGACGGCGTTGTCTGCCGGACACGGATTGAATTGGCCGACTCGGGATTCGAGTCTCCCCCGGACCATGGGACGCCGGACTTCGATCACGGTACTGCCATCTCGAAGAACGTGTCAACGCTGGACAGCGAGGTCTGTTTACGGTAGTCCGGCGATCTTGATATATGGTTCCCCATGCGTTGCCGCCCGGTCCGCGGCACCATTCCGACGTTTCTTACTCCTCGGTCGAAATCGATGGGTTAAACCGTTATAGAACCAGCGAGAGCCTGGTCGGCGGGGCCGCGACGGCGAAATGATCAACACCGTTGCTACGGGTGGGTTACCGAGTTTGCACGCGGTCGCGGTCCCGCGGTTTCCGATCGGCCTGCCCCCGGTCAATGGGGCTGGACAGACGCGGGCCCGTCGAATTCGAAAACGTTCAGTTTTCACTCGAAAAATCGCTCCTCCGGGTACGGTTGACTGCGGACCGAGCGGACTGGTTCACTCGTACCGGTGGGTGGCGTAATCGCACCGCACCAGATATCGGGGAGGTCGCTATTGCCCGCGTCGAATCGACCCCAATGCAGATTGATCGTCATCGTGAGCGATCACGATCAGGTAGCCGCGGCCGCCGCGCGCGCATTGACCGACCTCACCGGATCGGCGCGGTTCGGTCCCCGACCGGCCCCCGAACCCGACCGCGAGGAGTACCGGCAGGTGCTCGCGCGGGCGCGGCGCTTCCTCACCCTGGCCACCCCCGACGACACGTTCCGGCTGGTCGAGGCGCCCACGCTCGAGCGGATCCCCGACGCGCTGGCCGCCGCGGGCGTCGACGCGGCCGTGCTGACGCTGCTGGTCGTCGATCACGCCGACCACCGCTACCGCGTCACCGATCCGGCGGTGCCGGAGCGGCGGCTCGCCGAGCTGGCGGCCGCGCTGCCCGAGACGATCGAGTTCGAGCCCTCCCCGACGACCGTGCAGATCTACACCGATCCGCACGTCGACCCGTTCGTCGCGCTGGAGCGGTTCACTCCGCGCTGGCGGCCCGCGCAGGACTGGGTCGTCACCGCCGACATCGCCTGCGCGATAACCGATTCCGTGCACGCGCACCGCACCGACCGGTTCCGGCCCGACCTCGGCCGCAGCACCGTCGCCGCCGCGCTCGCGGCGTTCCTCGACCAGCGCGCGGGCGACGCGTGGGGCCTGCACTACTACACCGGTTCGGTGGTCGCCTCGTTCATCGACGATCTCGCCGAACACGCACGCGCACAGGGCAATCCGGTCGTGCGCGGCCCGAGCGAGCACAGCCTGGCCTGCTCGGCGCTGGCGCGCTGGTCGCTGGACCGCGCGCCGTTCCTCATCGTCACCACCAGCGGGATGCACGACGAGTTCCGCGGCACCCTCGCCAATCTGCACCGCGCGGCGGCGCCGGGGTTCATCGTCTGCGCCGATTCCCGTCCGGGACAATGGTATCCGTTCCAGGGCACCATCCACCGGCACGAGGATTCGCGAACGGCGTTGCGCGCCAGGGGTTTCGCGCTGGTGCACATCGCGGTCGCGGCCGACATCCCGCGCGGCCTGGCCGAGGCGTTCGCCCACTTCCGGGCCGGGCGCGGACCGGTGCTCGTCCTCGCCTCCCGCGACGTGCTCCAGGTCTCCGGTGAACTCGAACCGGTCGAGGTCGCGCCCGTCCCGCCCCGCGCCGATCCGATCGAGGTGCGCCCGAGCGCCTTCGAGGATCTGGTGGGCCTGCTCGGCTCCGCACCGAAGCGGCTGCTGTGCCAGCCCGCCGAACTCACCGATACCGGACGCGACCTGATCTACGCGCTGGCCGCGAAAGCCGGTATGGCGCTGGCGGATTCGCTGACCCGGCCCGGCGCGGTGGGCGCCTACCATCGCGGCGCCCCGGTGCCGGAGTTCCTGGGCACGATGAGCCTGTACGGCTACTCGTCGCGCGTCTACGAGTACCTGCACGCCGACGGCCGGGTGCGGCCCGCCGCCGACCAGGCGCTGTTGTTCGTCGACACCCCGATCGCGGAGATCGACACCCCGTTCTCCGAACCCGCGCTGCGGCGGCTCGCCCCGGCGCAGCTGGTATCCGACGAGCGCGACCGCGCCCCCTTCGCGGGGCCGGTGGTCACCGGGCACATCGAGAAGACGTTGCGCGCGTTGCTCGATCGGGTCGACGTCGACCCGGGGGTGCTCGCGCATCGCCGCGCGGCGATCGAGTCCACCACCGACTCCCGCTCGGATGTGATCGGGCTGCTGCCGATCCGGCCGATGACGATCAACTACTTCATCCGCCGCCTGCGCGCGGAGCTGGTGCGGCTCATCGAGGACGAGAACTACGACTACGTCGGCGTGTACGACGTGGGCCGCGCGGGCCTGTCGGCCACCTGCAATCTGCCCCGCACCGCAGTCGGCTACTCGGGGTGGTTCGGGCGCGCGCTCATGGGCGACGGTTTGCAGGCGCTGCCCGGGGTGATCACCCGCCGCGACACCAATGTGCTGGCCTTCATCGGCGACGGCGCCGCGGCCCTCACCCCCGACATCGTGCCGACGCTGGTGCAGCAGATCGCGGTCGACGGGTCGCCGTTCGCGCACAACCTGAGCATCTTCCGGTTCGTCAACGGCGGTCACTCGGTGATCCGCACCTACCGCGAGAGCCATCGGCTCGCCGCGATCGGCACCCAGACCGGCGTGCTCGGCTTCCTCGACGACGACTGGGACCGCACGGTCGGCGAGCTGAGCGTGCGGCACCGCCGGGTGCTGTCCTTCGACGACCTCGACCCGGACCGATTGACCCGGCCGCACAGCATCGACCTGTACAGCGTGCTGCTCGGGCACAACAACGAGGGCGACGGGCTGTCCATGATGTCGGCGTTCAGCTGGCAACGCGACGAATTGTCCGAGCGCGCACTGTCTCTGGCGGGTGTGCTGCCGGGTGGGAGGCCAACGTGAAATTCGGTTTTCTGGTGCATCCGGTCTCGGCCGACCAACAGCACATGATCCGCGCGGCCACCCTGCTGACCGCGACCATCGCCGGCCGCGCCGGGCGCGGTCCGGCCGCCCCGTTCCTGCCGGTGCCCTCCTTCGGCCGGGTCGTGTCCCCGACGGGCGCGACCTGTTCGGGCGAGGTGCGCTACATCCCCTACACCGCGCCGGATCTGCTGGGCCGGGTATCGGATTCGGTCGCCTACGTGGTCGAGCAGGTGCGGTCGCTGCGCGCCAACGGGGCCGAACTCGTCGGGCTGGGCGGGGCCACCTCGATCATCGGCAATCGCGGCGTGCGCATCGCCGAACAGGTCGACATCCCGGTCACCAGCGGCAACTCCCTCACCGTGCACGCCGCGCACCGCATGCTGCACCAGGTGCTCGACGCCTTCGGCGAGACGATCGAGGACGCGGTGATCGGGGTGGTGGGCGCGCCCGGCGCGATCGCCAGCGCCCTGGCCGCCCTCGCGCTGGCCGACGGGGCCTCGGTGGTGCTGGCCTGCCGCAAAGGACGGGTGAACCCGGAGCAGCTGCTCGCCGACTTCCCCGAACCGGATCGGGCCCGGGTCACGATCACCGACGATCTGGCCGACTGCCTGGCCCGCACGTCGATCGTGCTGGCCGCGTCCTCGAGCGGCGGCATCATCGCCGAGTCGGCGCTGCGGCCCGGCACGGTCGTCATCGATGTGGCGCTGCCCCGCGACGTGGTCCGCGCGGAGCGGCCGCGCGCGGATGTGCTGCTGCTCGACGGCGGTCTCATGGCGGCGGGCACCGCGCTGGGCGCGGGCTTCGGGCTGAGCGAACAGCTCAACGGCTGCCTCGCCGAGACCATCGTGCTCGCGCTCGAGGGCCGTGCCGAATCCTATTCCCTCGGAAGGGAACTCGATATCGCGCGGGTCGCGGAGATCGGCGCGCTCGCCGCGCGGCACGGCTTCCGGGTCGCCGCCCCGGCCGCGCTCGGCAGGCCGTTGCCGTCGGGACGGCTCGCCGAGTTCGCGGCCGTGCGCGGTCGGGCCCGCACCGTCGGCGGCGACGGCGCGCTGGCCCGGCAGCGCTTCGCCCGGCACATGAATCCGCAAGTGGGCGCGATGTATTCGGTGCACGGCATCGATCGGGTGTTCACCGCGGGCCACGGCGCGGTGCTGGCCACCGCGGACGGCACCGAGTACCTCGACTTCGTGGCGGGCTACGGCTGCCTCAACGTGGGCCACAACCATCCCGCGGTCACCCGCGCGGCGCGCGGCTTCCTCACCGGCGGGCAGCCCACCTTCGTGCAGTACACCTCGGTGCCCGCCCGCACCGGCGAACTCGCCGAACGGCTCTGTCACCTCGCGCCGGGCGCGATGGAACGGGTCTTCCTCAGCAACTCCGGCACCGAGGCGGTGGAGGCCGCGCTCAAACTGGCCCGCGCCGCCACCGGGCGCACGCGAATTGTGTACGCCGACAACAGTTTCCACGGCAAGACCCTGGGCGCGCTGTCGGTCACCGGCCGGGAGTCGCATCGCGCCCGGTTCGGGCCGCTGCTGCCCGACTGCGAGCGGGTGCCGTTCGGCGACGAGGCGGCGCTGCGGGCGGCGATCACGGGCGCGGCCGCGTTCATCGTCGAACCCGTGCAGGGCGAGGGCGGGGTGATCGTCGCGCCGCCGGGCTACCTCGCCGCCGCCGCGCGGATCTGCCGCGAGGCGGGGGCGCTGTTGATCGTGGACGAGATCCAGACCGGGCTGGGCCGCACCGGCACGCTGTTCGCCTGCGAGTCCCAGCTCGTCGAGCCCGACATCCTGTGCCTGGCCAAATCCCTGTCCGGCGGGCTGGTGCCGATCGGGGCGACGCTCAGCTCCGCGGAGGTCTGGGACGCCGCCTACGCCTCCCCCACCCGCGCCATCGCCCACACCTCCACCTTCGGCGGCGGCAACTTCGCCGCCGCCGTCGCGCTGGCCACCCTGGATGTGATTGTGGGCGAGGAACTCTCGGCGCGCGCCGACCGGCTCGGCAAGCGGCTGCGGGCCGGACTGGAACGGGTGTGCGCGCCGTTCGACTTCATCGCCGAGACGCGCGGGGTGGGCCTGATGAACGCGATCGCCTTCGATCCCGGCTACTTCGCGGGCGCGACCGGGGCCGCGGTGTCGGAGGCGCTGACCCGGCTGCCGGGCGGGCTGTTCGACCTCGCCGACACCCTGCCCGACGCGGTGCGCGAGAGCCTGCGGCAGGCGGGCGCGGCCGTCGAGGGGGCGTTGACCGATCTGCTGTGCATGCGGTTCGTGTCCGCGCTCGGCTCCGACCATCGCATCCTGACCTTCATCACCGCCAACACCAATCAGGTCATGCGCATTCAGCCGCCGCTGGTGGTGGACGAGGCCGATATCGACCGCTTCGTCACCGCCGCCGGGGAGGTGTGCGGCGCCCTGCAACACCGGCTCGGCCGCGGAACCCCCTAGCCGGGTTCGGACGAACCCGACACGCCCGACCATCGAGGAGGAACTCTTGGATCGCAACCTCATTCGCCAGCGGGTCATCCGAATGCTCAGCGACACGCTGAGTATGTCGGCGGACGAACTGGACGACGAAAAGATCGATCTGCGAGACGATCTCGGTATGGATTCCATCGATTTCGTCGATCTCATCGAACTGCTCGAGGCGGAACTGGGCCGGACCGTCGAGCGCGAACAACTGGCCGGCGTGCGCACCATCGGCGACACCGTCGACATGGTGAGCGAACTCGCCGCCCGCGACGTGATCGCCCCCGGAACCGACCGATGACGGGCCGGTCCGACACCGCGCCCGCCGAGCACCGGCCCGAGGACCCGGGCGCCGCGCCCGCGGCCGCGGGAACGGGTTGGGCGGCAGCAGTTTCGGGCTTCGCCGAACGCAATCGGTGGCGACTGGTCGGGGTGTGGGTGCTGCTGCTCGTCCTCGGCGCGCTGAGCGCGGTCTCGCTCACCGGCACGCTGCGCTCCGGCGGCTGGGACGTCGCCGGATCCGGCACGGTCGCGGTGCGGGAGCTGTTGTCGGAGGGACTGCACGGGCGCGGCGCCACCACCGCCGTGCTCGTGGTCCACGACCGCGACAACACCGCCTCGAATCCGGCCTTCGATCAGCGCACCCGCGAGGTGTTCGACCAGGTGCGCGCGGATCCGCGGCTGCGCGCGGAGAGCGGCTTCGGCTACAGCACCCTGTCCCCGCTCGCGCGCGGCACCTTCCTCGGCAAGGACCGGGCCACGGCAGTGACCTCCATCGGGTCGGGCCTCGACGACGACGCGGCGACCAAGGAGCTGCCCGGGATCGAGAAGGATCTGCACGCCCGCTTCGACCCGCAGGGGCTCGATGTGGCGCTGGTGAACGTGCAGATCTTCCAGGGCGCGGTGAACGAGGACGCGATCCTGAGCCTGGTGCGCGCCGAGGCGATCGCGCTGCCGCTGGTCGCGCTGGTGCTGTTGCTGTTGTTCCGCAGCGTGGTCGCGGTGGTGGCGGCGATGGCGACGACGCTTACCAATGTGGTGTTCGCCCTGGGCATTCTGGGGGTGGTGGCGCGGCACGTCGAGCTGTCGGTGTTCGTGCAGAACGTCGTGCTCATGTTCGGTCTCGGTGTGGGCGTGGACTATTCGCTGATCATGATCAAACGGTTCAAGGAGGAGCTCGCCGCCGGGCGGGACGTGCCCGCGGCGGTCGCGGGCACGCTGTCCACCGCCGGGCACACCGTCGTCGCCTCGGGCGTGACGATCATCGCCGCGGCGGCCGCGCTGTTCGTGGTGCCGCTCAACGCGATCGTGTCGCTGGCCGCGGGCGCGGCCCTCGTGGTGGCGATCGCGGTGCTGGTGTCGAGCCTGCTCACCCCGGTGCTGCTGCATCTGCTCGGGCATCGGATCAACAAGGGCGCGGTCCGGCTGCCCGCCCGCCTCGGCGGCGGCGCGGAGACCGCGACCGACGAGGAACTCACCGAACATCGTTGGTACCGTGCGGCATTGGCGGTCATGCGCCGCCCGCTGGCGTTCCTGGCCGCGGGCGGCGCGGTGCTGATCCTGCTGGCGATTCCGGCGTTCTCCATGACGTTGTCGCTGCCGGATCTGCGGATGCTGCCGGAGTCCTCGCCGGTGCGGATCGGCTCCGAGCACATCGCCGACCAGTTCGGGCCCAGCGCGGCGCTGCCGATCCAGGTGGTGGTGCAGAGTCCCGGGCCGGTCACCGATCCGGCGGCGGCCGACGCGCTGACCCGGTTCGTGGCCGATCTGGGCACGTTACCCGATGTGCAGGTGGTGAATTCGGCGCTCACCGCCGCGCGGCAGGTCTCCCCCGCGAATCCGTTCGGCGCCCTGGATCCGGCCGCCTACGACCGGCTGCCCGCCGACGCGCAACAGGGTGTGCGGTATTTCGTGACCCCGGACGCGCATCGGTTCGTGGTGGAGGTCGTGCCGTCCACCCAGCCCGCCGACCCGGCGACCGAACGGCTGCTGAACCGGGTCACCGATCGCGCGCACGAGCTGCCCGCGCCGCTGACCGCCGAGGTGGGCGGGATCGCGCAACGCTCCCAGGACGTGAACCGGGTGATCTCCGACAGCATGCCGCTGGTGATCGGGCTGATGCTGATCGCGGTGTACGTGGTGTTGCTGGTGTCGTTCCGGTCGGTGTTCCTGCCGTTGAAGGCCATCGCGATGAACGTGCTCTCGGTGGGGGCGAGCTTCGGCGTGCTGGTGATGTTCTTCCAATACGGTTGGAGCGGTGGGCTTTTCGACCACTCCGGGTTCCTGGTGTCGTTCGTGCCGTCGCTGATCCTGGCGATGATCGTGGGGTTGAGCACCGACTACGAGGTGTTCCTGTTGAGCCGCGTGCGCGAGGAGTACCGCGCGAGCGGCGACAACCGGTTGGCGGTGGCGCGCGGCATGGCCCGCACCGCGCCGCTGATCACCGGCGCCGCGGTCCTGATGATCGTGGTGTTCGGCGCGTTCGGACTCGCCGGGAACATGCTCATGCAGCAGATGGGCATCGGCCTGGCGGTCGCGGTGGCGTTGGACGCGACGCTGGTGCGCATCGTGATCGTGCCCGCGGCGATGAAACTGATGGGACGCTGGAACTGGTGGCCGACGTCCCCGGGAGGCAGTCATGCAAGCGAACGATGAACACTACGACGTGCTCGTGGTCGGCGCGGGCATCGGCGGCGTGTGCGCGGCCACGCTGCTGGCGCAGCAGGGGTATCGAGTCCTGTTGACCGAGCGGCTCGATCGTCTCGGCGGCCGGGCCTCGACCGAGAACATCGACGGGTTCCTGGTCAACACCGGTGCGGCGGCGTTCGAATTCGGCGGGGCGCTCGAGCGGGTGTGCGAGACGGTCGGCGTGCCGTACGGGGTGCGGGTGCCGCGGCCGATGGTGGTGTTGCGGCTGGGCCGGATGAAGGTCGATCTGACTCCCGTGCTCGGCGGGTGGGCCAATCCGGTGTTCCGGTGGATCTGCCGGGTGAGCCTGGACCGCTTACCTCGGCTGGCGGCCAAGCGCGGGGTGCGGCCGGAGGAGGTGACGTTCCAGCAGTGGCTGCACCGGTTCACGAAGAACCGCGCGATCTACGCCATGTTGCGCAATCCGCTGGCGTCGTTCTTCTGCACCGAGGCCGACGAGCTGCCCGCGGCGGCGGTGTTCACGTTCTTCGCGCGCAATACGGGCTTGCGGCGCTTCGGTTTCCATCCCGAGGGCAGCATCGGCGTGTCGCGTGCGCTGGCGGACCGGTTCACCGAATTCGGGGGCCGGCTGCGCACCGCCACCGAGGTGACCTCGCTGCGGATCGAGGACGGCCGGGTCACCGGGGCGGTGCTCGCCGCCGAGGGCACCGAGGTGAGCATCGAGTGCCGCGCCGCGATCAGCGACGCCGGGCCGCGCGGCACGGTGGAACTGGTTGGCGCGCAACACTTTCCGGAGGACTACCTGCGCGGGGTGAAGAACGCGCGCCCCGCGCCGCTGCTGGCGGTCAACTTCGCGATGCCGAAATCGCTGGGCCGCTTCGGGGCGATGACATTCGGCCCGACCCGACACAACCGCCTGCTGGAGCTGATCAACTTCACCGCGACCTGCCCGGAGATGGCCCCACCCGGCTGGCACCTCTACCTCGGCTGGGGACTGCCCGCGACGACCGGGTCCGGTTTCGACGCCGAACACGAAACCAGCCTCCTGCTCGAGGACCTCACCGCCGCGGTACCCGGATTCGACTCGGCCCGAGTACTTTCGGTGAACGTCAACCGCGACGACTGGCCGGGCCAACACGCCGCCCCCGGCACCGACCTCCCCCCGGCCACCCCCATCCCGAACCTGTGGAACGTCGGCGACGGCGTGAAGGATTTCGGCGACGGCGGCATGGAGTCGGTGGCGAAAACCGCCCGGGCAGTGGTGGACACGATCCTGCGCGAGCTACCGGTGGCGGCGGGAAAGTAAGTGTAACCGCGAGTTACATCTACTTTGGTTTCGGGAGAACGACCCGAGTGGGTCGAGTAGCAGCATAGCGGATCGTCACCGCATGCGCAGCTCGACCCGCGCCGGACAACACCTGGACCTAGGGCTGTTCCAAGACGTCGAACGGGATTGTCGCCTCGACCGGATCGTCGAGCAGCAGGACGCGGCGGTGGACGGTGTGGGCTCGGTACCGGCGGCCCGACCAGTCGAGTCGGTACTCTTCGATCTCCTCGATGCGTTCTTCCTTCTGGTCCAGTCGGACGATCAGATAGCGCGGAATGCCCGCGGTCGCGTACTGGATTCGTTTGTCGGTGATGTCCGCGTCGATGGTGGATTCGGAGGTGACCTCCGCGACCAGCAGGATGTGGTCGCGCACGGTGTTCACGTCGTAGGGGTCGCAGTCCCGGATGAGGATGTCGGGATAGCGGATGTTCAACCGGCGGTCTTCGGCCGTCGCCTCGGCGTCGGCGAACCGCACCGCGATGTCGGAGTCCACGATCAGGCACGGGCCGCCGTCACGTCGCGCGGCCTCCAATGTCCCAGCGAGCCGACGCACCACCCGACTGTGCACCGGACTCTGGGCCATCATTCGGATCACCCGGCCGTTCACGATCTCGATGTCACCGAGACCGTCCGCTGCCCGATCCGCGAACTCTTGCGCGGTCAATCGCAAGACGGTTTGTTCGTCCGGAGCGCTCATACGCCCATCATCGCAGGCCGTCGGTCAGCTTCGTGCGATCCCCGGGCCCGCGGCCGATACATGCCGAACGGCCGCCCCGATCGCGTATGTTGGCGGCGTGGGGACATCGGATTCTTGCTCGTCGTCGTGGTTTCGGGAGCAGCGGGAGTTCTGGTGGAACGAGGACTTCGTGGGGTTGTTGGCTCGGCGGTGGGGGTTGGGGGATGTGGGGGTGGTGGCGGATGTGGGGTGTGGGGTGGGGCATTGGGGGCGGGTGTTGTTTCCGCATTTGGGGGGTGGGGGGCGGTTGGTGGGGATCGATCGGGAGGGGGAATGGGTGGGGCGGGCTCGGGAGATGTTTCGGGAGGTTTTTCCGGGGGCGGTGGCGGCGGGGCGGGTGGAGTTCCGGACGGGGGATGTGTTGGGGCTCGATGTCGCTGGGGATTCGTTCGATGTGGTGACGTGTCAGACGTTGTTGATGCATCTGGCCGAGCCGGGGCGGGGGTTGGCGGAGATGATTCGGGTGACCAAGCCGGGTGGGCTGGTGGTGTGTGTGGAGCCGAGCAATCTGTTCAATCTGACGGCGTTCGATTCGGTTGCGGCGGAACAGGATACCGAGACGCTGGTGCGGCGGTTCGAGTTCTGGCTGCGGTATCAGCGGGGACGGGCCGCGCTGGGCCTCGGGGACATCTCCATCGGGGAGGCGTTGCCGGGCATGTTCGCGCGGGCGGGGCTGACCGATGTGCGGGTGTGGTTGCGGGACACGGCGTTTCCGGTCCTCGCGCCGTACGCGAGTGCCGAGCAGCGGGCGACCCTGGAATCGGTCCGCGCGTGGGAGGACGAGGAGACGGGGCCGTGGAATCGCGATCAGCTGCGACGGTATCTGCTGGCCGGGGGCGGGTCCGAGGCGATGCTCGACGCGCAGATCGCCGCCCTGCGCGCCGACGCGGACCGCGCGCGGGACGCGATCGCGCGCGGCGAATACCATTGCGCGGGCGGGGCGGTCGTGTATGTGGTGAGCGGTAGAAAACCGTGAGCCACAATGGCTTGTTCGACTCCGCGCGCCGAGCCGCGAGCGTAGCCTTGTAGGGCATGGATGAACGTTCAGCCGTCCCGATCACGGGCACATGGACGATCGAGTCCGTGACGGCGGACGCGCTGGTCCATCTGATCCTGCGCCGCGCGCTCCCGGCGGGCCGTCGTTTCCTCGGCGAAACCGATATCTCCTTGTCCGCCTTGGCGGGTCTGTCCCTCGATCAGCTGCTCGCCCCGGACGCGCCCGCCCGATTCCGGATCCTCCGCGACGCCGGGGTGCTCGCCTTCGACGGACAGGTCGGTCAGGGCCGCGGACGCGGCGAGTTCGCGTTCACGGCGGCGGCGGAACCCGCGACGCCGGAAGACCTGTTCACCTTGGCGATCCACGACATCGGCCGCGACTTCGTCGGCGCGTTCGACGATCTCGGCTACGACGACGCCACCGTCGCCGATCTGGTCGAGTTGCGCCTGCACGCGGTCACCCCGTCCTTCGTGCGTCAGCTCCGCGACCTCGGGTACGAACGGATCCCCCTCCCCCAGCTCGTCGAGCTGCGCGCGCACGGCGTCACCCCGAAGTTCATCCGCCACCTGCGCGACCTCGGCTACGCGAACGTCCCCGCCGACCAGCTCGTCGAGCTACGCGTCCACGGCCTGAGCGGCCTCCGCTGACCTCGCCGCAGGCCACGCGGGAGATCGCCGCCGCGCTGCACGCGGGCGCCCGCACCGCCCGCGACGGGAACCTGTACTGGGACCGGCCCGTCCTCCTCGGCCCCCACCTCTACGCCGGAACCACCGGAATCGCGCTGTTCTTCGCGGCCGCGTGGAACGTCCTCGGCGACAAGACGTTTCGAGACACGGCGCTTCGAGCCATCGCACCCCTGCGCGCGGACCTCCACGCCGATCACCCCCGGCCCCTACGACAGCCGATCGGCGGCCTCACCGGCATCGGGTCCCTCGTGTACGCCCTCGTCCGGATCGGTGATCTGCTGGGCGAGGACACCCTGGCCGACGACGCCCGGCGCGCGGCCGCCCTGCTGCTGCCCGGCCGCACCGACACACCCGAGGAACACGATGTGATGATCGGCGCGGCCGGGGCTGTCCTGGCATTGCTCGCCCTCGACGCGCGACACCCCGACCCCCTCCCCGGGGGAGAACGGCCCCTCGACCTCGCCCGGCACTACGGGCGGCGACTCGACGCGGCCGACAGCTGGAGGATCGCCGAAACCTTTGCGGCAGCGGGTTTCTGCCACGGCCGAGCGGGCATCGACACCGCCTTGGCGCGGCTGGGCGCACGCACCGGCGACCCTCGACCCCGGTACAAGGACCTCCCCCGATCCTGGTGCAAAGGAGCCGCCGGAATCGCCCTCGCCCACCTCGACCGGCCCGAGCTCGCCGCGCCGCTGCTCGAGGCCGCGGCCGCCCCGGTCCTCTCCGACACCGACGACCTCTGCTGCGGCACCTGCGGCCGGATCGACGTGCTCGTCCACGCCGCCACCACGCTTCGGGAACCGCGCCATCTCGACCAGGCGGCCGACCTGACCGACCGGATGCTGGCCCGCGCCCGCCGGAACGCGCGGTACGCGCTGCGGATCACCGGCGACCCCCGCCTCTTCCCGGGCCTCGCCGGAATCGGCTACACCCTGACCCGCCTGCACGCGCCCGACCGCGTCCCCTGCGTGGTGGCCCTGGCATAACGCCGCTCAACGGGGCCGCAACAGACCGTCCCGAATCAGCCTCCGCACCAACACGATTCGACTGCGCACACTCATCGCGTCGGGCAGTTCATCGATGCGGAACGCGCGATGGTCCCGGATGAACTCCAGCGTGGACAGGATCTCCCTCGGCCCCCGCACCCGCTTCGGCCCGAACGTGATGACGGCGGCATCCCCCGAGTTCTCCACCAGACAGACCAGCCCCGCCCGCCGCTCGACCACCGAATCCGGCCCGATCTCCCCCAGCCCGGCCAGCACCGCGAAATGGCCGTCCGCGGGAAAGGTCCGCGCGCCCACCTGCTCCTCCACCAGCGACCGCAGCGTCGCCTCGAACGACAGCGTCTTCCCGAGCCGCTCCAGCAGCTCCGCGAAGACCGGCGCCATACGTTCGCGCACCCGCGGGTCGCCCACGAACCCCGGGGGCAGATCCTGGCGCAGATCGACATCCTCGAGCGCCGCCAACTCCAGCGCGCGGGTGAAGAAGTCCACCCAGCCCACCGGATGCAGCGAGATCGTCAGGTGCAGCGAAAGCTCCTCCGCCGCAACGGCTCTGTGGAAGTAGCCGCGCGGCAGATAGACGACGTCGCCCGCCTCGAGCAGCGGGTTCTCCCGCAGCGTCAGCTCCTCCTCCGCCCAGTCGAGCCCCTGGACGTGCCGATGGGACCGCTGCGAGCCGAGGGGCCGCTCGTAGATCGGATCCCAGATGAACCAGCGTTTGGATCCCGCGAGCTGGACGATGAACGAGTCCAGCGTGTCGGCGTGGGTCGGGAACGCCTGCGTGCCGGGCGGGGTGAGGAACAGATTGAACCCGATCCCCACATCGAGCGCCTCCTGCAATCCGGCCGCCAGCGAACCCAGTGGCGGCCAGAGTTTTTCGACGCCGATCAGCCGGAGGGTGTCCCCGGAGAGGAAGGCGTCGTAGAGCCGGTCCTTGCCGATGGCCGACACCGCGGTGAGCGTCGGCGCCCGCCCACTGCCCGCGGCGGGAATGATCTGGAGGATCTTCGACGTGCGGTTGGCCGCCGTCATCAGACAGGCGTCGAAGTCCGCGAGGGAGAACAGGTCGCCGAGATGGTTCCGGTCGCCGCGCTGGCGAACCAGGGTCGCCTTACCCCAATAATCTTCGAGGAACTCGTGTTTGGTGACCGGAGCGATCAATGTCTCCAGGCCGGGGTTCTCTCGACGCGTCATGGTGGCCAGTTCCTTCCGCAGGTGGCGGTCCGTCCAGGAGCAGTACCGAGGGAACCCGGTCCGGTGCGGCGAGCCGCAGCAGCTCGTACCCGATCCCGGCGAGACCGTCCAGCAGGCCGGGGGTCTCCACGTCCAAGGGCACGCCGCAACGCCAGCCGTGCTCGGTCATCCCGGCGAGACTGTGCGAAACCCGTTCGGCCAGTGCGGTTTTCCGATCGGCCTCCGGCAGGGCCCGGCTGACCTCCAGGAGCAGATCGAGCGCGCCCGAGTCGCCGTGGCAGAGCGAGTGATTCGCGCCGAAGCCGTTGTCGTACGTCGTCCGCACGGCGATGTCGAGGTCCTCCGTGAGGCGGTCGTCGTCGAGATGGGCGCGCATGCGCAGGCGGCTCAGCCCGATCCCGCACGCCCCGTGACACCAGGCGGTCATGGGCGCGCGCCCGGGGCGCCGCAGGTCGGCCCAGTTCCCGTCCGATCGGTGGGCGCGTTCGAAGGCGACCGCGTCCAACGCGGTACGGGCGTAGGCGTCCACACCGGTCTGGGCGAACAGTTCGGTCAGGGCCCACGCGAATCCCGATGCGCCGTGCGAGAAACCGGTCAGAGGACGGACGGGAGACGAGGCGCCCACCCATCCCGCGCCGCCCGCGGACGGGTGGGCGCGGGCGACGAGCCGGTCACCGAGTCGGCGGGCGAGGTCGAGCGGGCGCGGGTCGCCCGTGGTCCGGTGCAGGAGCAGCAGCGGGACGATCGCTCCGGCGGTTCCCCGGATCACGTCCAGATGTTCGTCGGCGTCCGCCCGTGCCTCGAGGCGACGGACCATGGCCTCGGTCTCGGCGAGCACGGCCGGGTCGTTCCACAGGTGGGCGAGGTGGATCCACAGATGGAGCAGTCCGCCCCAGCCGTCGAAGGCGCCGATACCGTCCGGGCCGGACCGCCGGGCCAGCATCGCGCGCAGGGTCGCCCAGGCTTCCCGGGCCACGATCCCGAACTCCGCGCGGCCGAGGCGGGCCTCGGCGTAGGACAGGAACAGGATGACGCCGGGCAGGCCGCCGTAGAGGTCCACCCCGAGCGAACGCGGTTGCCAGCCACGGCCTTCCGCGTAGCACAGTCCGAGCCACGAGGCGCGGCCGTCGCGCCGACGGGCGAGCCGCACGACGCGGTCCGCGACCGCCGCCGCCTGGGCGAGCAGGCGGTCCCGGTCGGCCGGGGGCGTCGCGGACGGCGGCGGGTATCGCCGGAAGGTGGTCTGGCGATTGAGGTCCAGCGTGCTCATCGAGGCGCGGATGTACCAGAGTTGTCTGCGCAGGTCGGTGTCGTCGAAACCGGCCAGGCGACAACGGATCATCTCCCAGCCCGAGCGGACGAACAGGCCCTCGACGCGCTCGCCTTCGCTGGTCCACACATCGTGGGCGTCGACGCGGGTGTGGAAGTACGGGATCTCGCCGCGCCGCAGGTCGTCGCGTTCGCTGGGCAGCAGGCGCAGCGCGATGTGGGGGTATCGGGTGCGGTCGAGGCCGAACCAGAGGCGATCGATCAGGCGTTCGCGGTCGAGGGCGTCGCGCAGATGCTCGGGGTGGAAGCTCTGGCGGATGATCTTGTCGTAGAACCCGGTGGCCCGGAACACCACGCGGATCTCGTCGCCGCGCAGCGCGGCCAGCGGGCCGCCGGGGGCCGCGAGCCGGTCGCGATGCGCCGCGATGATCCGGTACACCGAGGTGAAACCCGCCTCGATGTCCGCGACGAAATCGCCCGCGTACAGCGCGGATCCATTGAGCTCCGGGCGATTTCGCGCGCCGGACAGTGCGCGCCGCCGGAACGACAGGTGGGCCCGGTCGGTGCCGAGGCGCTCCCACCGCGGCAGGGGGTCGGCCGACAGCTGTCCTTCGCGGGATCCGAGACCGCTGCGGTCGACGCCGTTGTCGTCCGGGCGGAAGGGCAGCAGCATCGTGCCGATCACCGAGGTCGCCAGCTCGAATTCCGCAGCGGAGTCGTAGGAGTGCGCGCACGCCTGACCGAAGTCGGGAGTGGCGAGCGTTTCGAGGTCGATGGGGACCGGGAACTCGCCCGCCGCAATGAGATTCGCGTAGTGGAAGTCGTTGGCATTCATCAGGTAGAGGGCCGCGAGCAGGGCGCCTTGGCGTTCGTAGAACCGGTGGGCCGCCGCCTCGTCGCGGCAGGGGGCGTGCGCGATGAACTCGGCCCAGCCGTACGCGCCACGGTCCAGGGTTCGCGGAATCCGTAGCGCGGGCGCGCCTTTCCCGTGCAACCAGCTCAGCAGCGCACCGAAATGACGGTCGATGCCCAGCGGCCGCGGCTTGTAGAGCACGCGGCGCTCGTCCGCGAAACGCAGGGCGCAGACCTCGCGGCCGCGGCGGTGCGCATCGCCCAGTCCCGTCTCGACGCCTGTCAGTGGACCAGGCCCGAACGTGGCGGTGAGGGTGTCCCAGTCGGCGCACACGCGGCGCAGTAGTTCGACGGCGGCCCCTGTCCAGTCGTCGAGGTATTCGGTCAGCGCTCGGGCGAGGACCGGATATCGTGCCAGGAATCGCAGCGCCTCGGCGGGGGCGCGCAAGCGGTCCACATAGCCGCGGAAACGCGCGGCCGAATCCCGCTCCGGCAGCGTTCCCCGGAGGGTGGCGACGCGCAGGTCGAGGATCACCGCGCGATTGATGCGGTCGTCGAGCCGGGCGGTCAGGGCGTCGAGCAGCCGCTCGATCACGGTGTCCCAGTGGATGTCCGCGTCCGGGCGGCGGCGCGCTAGTTCGGCGGCGGTGTCGGTCAATACGGTCTGTGCCCGGCCGATGAGGGGTCCGACGACCGGGATCGGACGAGCGTGCGGAATCTCGTACGCGCGGTGCAGATCGGACAGCCAGGGCGGCGTGCGCGGCATCCGGGTTCGGAGCGCGTCGGCGGATTCGCCGAGCAGCGCCACAAAGGTCGGCTCGTCGAGAGCGTCGAATTCCAGTCGGCGAGTGAAATATTCGTCGTCGCGAAAAGGGGCTTGGGCGCGCCACTGTTCCAGGCGGCGTCGCGCCGTGGCGGCCCGGTCGGCATTGTCGAATCCGCGCCCGGGGGCGTCCGGAGCAATGCGGCGTTCGTCGAGTGTGAGGGCGTTCCACCACATCGCGACGTGCCGCGGATGCCCCCGCTCATCCGCAGCCATTATCGAGAATCGCTCAGCAAGTACAAATCACCATTGCCTGCGATTCCCCTTCCTCCTGGGAATCGGTGCCGGTGTAGAGCATCTGGGCGCCGCCCTCGAGTCCGCTGCTCACGGATTCGAGGCTGTCGTCGCTGAGTTCGGCGGCGCCGATCCCGCCGGCGGCGACGACCGCGTCCCGCTCGTCGGGCCGAAGCGATCGGAAGTAATCCGTGTCCTCGAGCGCGCGGGCGATTTCCATTTGATCGAGCATGACCTTCTCCTGGCGTGGTGGGACTCGGGCTCCCGCGCCCCGAGCGATATCCCACGGGCCGCCCGATGAAAAGACAGCAACAGTATAGGTCCGTCGAGTCGGTATTCGGGGTGGAGTTACGATGTTGTGCGCGAGCGGATTTCGACGGAAACGGTCGCAGCCGGTCGGTATTTCCGGAACGCGATATTTCAGTCGGCGGCGGCGTGGCACGCCGCGATCAACGCGCGCAATTCCGGTCGCGGCGGATCCGGCCGGACCGCGAGGAAACTCGGCATGATCGCTTCGGGATCGCGCAGCGGACGCCAGACCACACCGGGGAACGACAGGCGCGCGGTCTGCGCGGCGTAGTACACCGTCCAGCTCGGCGCGCCGAATCCGATGGCGGCCAACGTGTCCTGTTCGGTGGTGAACTCGGGGCCCAGGATCGGTTCGAATCCCGCCTGCCGACAGCAGTCGGTGATCAGGTCGTGCAGGGCGGGATTGCGGGTGCGGCCGACGATGCGCAGCGGCAGGTCCGCGAACCGGGCGAGCTCGATCTCGCGCCGGACGGCCAGGTCGTGGGTGGCGGGCAGCGCGGCGAGCAGGCGGTCCGACCACAGCGGCAGCAGTTCCAGGTCCGGCACGTCGCGCGCGCCCCGCAGCACCGCCGCGTCCAGCTCGCCGGTGCGGACGCGTCGGATTCGCTCGTCGGCGTCGGCGGTGACCAGTTCGAGGTGGGCATCCGGTGCGGCGCAGGCGAATTCGCGCAGGATGATCTCCAGTCGCGCGCCCAGTCCGGTGCTGGTGCCCAGCCGGATCGTCGCGGCGCGTTCGGTGCGCAACTCGGCGACGGACTCGCGGGCCCGCGCGACCGTGGCCAGCACCTGCCGGGCGTGCGGGAGCAGGCGGGCGCCCGCCTCGGTCAGGCGCACGGTGCGGGTGGTGCGGTCGAACAGCGGCATGCCCAGGTCGCGTTCGAGGCGGGTGATCTGCTGGCTGACCGCGGACTGCACGATGTGCAGCCGTTGTGCCGCGCGGCCGAAGTGCAACTCCTCGGCCACGGTCAGGAAGTACTGCAACTGCCGGAGCTCCACGCCGGAAGATTAATCACTTTCCGTGATTACTGCCAGCTCGATCCGGTGGTTTTTCGGGATCACCGATCGGGGTTCGCTGAGGGCACGGGGAGCACGAGAGCGAGGAGTGGCGAAATGCCTTATCTGACAGTCGCGGACACGCGGCTCTACTACGAGGACCAGGGCGTCGGGCAGGCGCTGCTGTTCGTGCACGGGTGGGGTACGAGCGGGCGGGTCTGGGGCGCGCAGCAGGCGGAGTTCGTGGCCGGGTTCCGGGTGGTCACGCTGGATTGGCGGGGGTGCGGCCGGTCGGACCGTCCGGTGGCGGGCAATACCGTGGCCGGGGTCGTGGCGGATCTGGCGGAGGTCGTCCGGCTGCTGGGGCTGGATCGGCCGGTGGTGGTGGGGTCCTCGATCGGCGCGACCTTCGCGACCGAACTCGCGCTCACCCACCCGGATCTGCTGGGCGGGGTGGTCGCGGTGGACGGACCCGGCTACTGGCCGGGGCAGGGTATGCCGCTGGCGGAGATCATCACCGAAATGCGGTATCGGCGAGCCGATTTCGTCGGCAGGTGGGTGCCGAACTGGTACGCGCCGGGGACGCCGAGGGCGTTGGTGGACTGGACGATCGGGCAGATCCTCGACTCGGGTGTGTACATCGACGGGCAGTTCGCGGAGTTCGCCGCCTACGATCCGCGGCCTCGGCTGCCGGAGTTGCGGACCCCGATCCACTACGTGCACGGCGAGGTGGACGCGGAGATCCCGGTGGAGGTGGCGCGGGAGTGCGCGGCGCGCACACCGGGGGCGGACGTGACGGTGATCGCCGGGGCGGGTCACATGCCGCATCAGGAGCGGCCCGCCGAATTCGACGCCGCCCTGCGCGACGCGCTGCGCGAGTTCGCCGCGGTTCACGCCACCACTCGATAACGATTGCTGGACAGGAGATTTCGATGCGTACCACGACAGTTCGACTCACCGGCGGCGAGGCCACCGTCGCCTACGACCGCACCGGCAGCGGTCCCGCGGTGGTGCTGGTGCACGGGACGGCGGCGGGGCGGGAGCAGTGGGGGCCGCTCACCGAACGGCTCGCCGATCGCCGCACCGTGCTCGCGCTGGACTATTCGGGGTCGGGCGACACCGTCGATCACGGCGGCCCGCTCACGGTCGCCGATCTCGCGGCGGAGGTGCGGGCCGTGGCCGACGACGCGGGGGTGGATCGGTTCGACCTGGTCGGGCATTCGCTCGGCGCGGTGATCGCCGCGCACGTGGCCGCCACCGAACCCGAGCGGGTGCGGTCGCTGTTGATGCACGCGGGCTGGGTGCGCACCGACGCGCGGATGGACGCCGAATTCCGGTACTGGCTCGACCTTTTGGCGACGGGTGGGGCGCGGCTGTTCGCGGGGATGCTGCCGTTGCTGGCGTTCGGTCCGGGGTACTGGGAGCGGGTCACCGCCGAGGAGAACGCGGCACTGGTGGCGGCGCTGGCCGAGGCGATCGCGCCCGGCGCGGCGCGGCAGATCGAGGTCGATCGCGGGGTGGACCTCACGCCCCTGCTCCCCCGCATCACCGCCCCGACGCTGATCCTCGCCAGCGCCCACGACCGGCTCATCCCGGCCGAACAGCAACGGCGGCTCCTCGCGGGAATCTCGGATGCCCGGTACGCGGAGATCGACGCGGGGCACGGCGCTCCCGGCGAGACGCCGGAGGCGTTCCACGCCAAGGTGATCGGATTCCTCGACGCGCGAAACGAACTCGCGGCCGCCGCCGAACGCGGTTAGGGTGGGCGGTGGACGCGCGAAGACAGTGCCGGGTATGGGTTAGTCCCGGCGACGCCGAGCGTGTGAACACCACGATTCCGTGACCTGTGCGTCCCTTCCACGACAGCTGTATGCGAAGGGACGACCATGTCTTCTGTCATCATCATCGCCGGTGCGGGTGTGGGCGGGCTGGCGCTCGCCCAAGGCTTGCTGCGCCACGGTATCGAGACCGTGGTGTACGAGCGGGACGCGGCACTGGCTTCGCGGCGGCAGGGCTACCGGCTGCATCTGGACGCCGCCGCGCGCGACGCCCTGCACCGGGTGCTGCCCGCCGGTCCGGCCGCGCTGTTCGACGCCACGGCCGGAACACCGGCAGCGCGATTCACGCTGTTGAACAACACGTTTCGGGTGCTGTTCGCGCAGGAGTCGGAGGGGCCCGCCTACGCGGTGGATCGGCTGACACTGCGCTCCGTTCTGCTCAGCGGGATCGAGGACCGGGTCCGGTTCGCCACGGCGGTCACCGGATTCCGGATGGACGACGACGGGGTGACGGTCGACCTCGCCGACGGCACGACCGCGCGCGGGGATGTACTGGTGGGCGCGGACGGCATCAACTCCGTGGTGCGACGGCGGTACCTGCCGCACGCCCGCGTCGTCGAGACGGGTGTGTGGCAGATCTACGGCAGGATCCCGCTCACCGCAGAGACCCGAAACCTGTTCGACGACACCATGTTCGGCGTCTTCACGATGATCGCCGGCCCGGACGGGACCTTCCTCGGCGTCGCCCCCGTCGAGTTCCCCGAGAATCCCGCGGCCGCCGCCGCCCGCCTGACCCCCTCCGGCCGCCCCCTCCCCGCGGCGACCGACTACATGACCTGCTCCTTCGGCGCCCGCGCCGAATGGTTCGGCCCCACCCGGGACCGGCTGCTCACCCTGCCCGGCCCCGACCTGCACACGATCGTCGCCACCGCCGTCCGCGACTGGCACCCCCGAGCCCGAGCCCTGGTCGCCGCCTGCGCCCCGGACTCCCTGTTCGCCCTCCCTCTCCGCACCAGCGTCCCCATCCCACCCTGGCCCACCACCCGAACCACCCTCCTCGGCGACGCCATCCACGCCATGACCCCCGCCTCCGGCTCCGGCGCCTGCACCGCCCTCCGCGACGCCGCCACCCTCACCGAGGCCCTCACGACGAACGGCCCTCTCGACGCCGTGCGCGACTACGAACGCCGCATGATCGACTACGGTTTCGCCGCGGTCCGGGCGGGCGCGGCCGACGGAGAGCGGTTTCTGGGCCAGGATCCGCTGCCCGCAGGAGTTTGATCCCACGGGGAATCGCCCAGCGCCCATTGGCCTTTCGCGCCGCGCACACCGCTGCCGATCCAGCGGGTGTGCGGGCAACTCGAGGTCGTGGTGGGGAGCCGGTGGCCGAAAGCGCTCCATGTCAGCCGTCGGCTACGTGGCCTCGTGGGTAAAGGGTTTGCTGCCGGTTGGCACGGCCGGATAGACCGCCTACCGCCACTGACTCGAACGTAATCGGCCCGGCGGCAATGGTTTTCGTGATCGGTGGGGGGCGTGGTCGAGCGACGGATCAGGTCCCCGATTGGGACGCGGCGGCGTGCTCGCCCAGATCGGCGAGGGTGAGCGGGTGGCGGGGGGCGTGGTCGAGGATCGGGTGCATGGTGGTCGTGAGGTCGGGTGCGACGTGCAGCAGCCGGCCCACCGGCAGCTCGCGCCAGCCCGGATCCTCGTCCATGCGTTCGCTGGCGACGACGACCGCGGGGTGGGCGGCCAGATCGCCGGAGCGGGCGCGGATACGTCCGGCGGCGCTGGCGTGTTCCAGATGCCGCCTGCCCTGCGCGCCGCCCGCCGCGCGTTCGAGCACGAACAGGTCGTGGGTCCGCGGATAGCGCAACGCCCACAGCTCATCCGGTGTGGTGAGGAGGAGATTGAGCGCGAAGACCGGCAGGTGGTCGGCGATCCAGGTCGCGGCCGCCGCGATACCGGCGCGCACGTCGCCGTCGTGTTCGTCGATCCTCTTGGTGATGAGGGCGAAGACCCGCTCGGAGTCGGTGTCCCCCGCGACCAGGTCCCGGTAGTCGCCCAGTTCGCGCTCGAGCGAACCGAGGTCGCCGACCACCCCGTTGTGCGCGAAGATCCGTCCCCGCTGCTCGAACGGATGGGTGTTGATCGTGGTGGTCGCCCCCGTCGAGGCGTACCGCACGTGCGCGAGGAACGTACCGGACTCGCACTCCTTCGCCTCGCGCGCGAACGCGCTGTCCCGGTAGGCCGCGATCGGCTGCTTGCGCACCACCGGCGTCCCGTCGGGTTCGAAGACGCCCAGGCCGGTGCCGTCCGGTTCACGGCGACTCTGCCGCGCCAGACTGTCGGAGGCGTCGAGCAACCAGAACGTCGCGTGCACCCGCCGCCGACCCGCCGTCATCCCGAACAAACGACACATGGCACCTCCCGTGGCTCCAGCGTTCCCTCCGCTCCCGTGCGCGCTACCACCGAGCTCGTCGGCGAAACCGCCGGACTCGGCGGCCCCCTCCCCTTCCTCGGCTTGTTTCAGAGTGAGCGACTCCACCTCTGCGACATGAGCAGCACACATCATTGGATGCGCATATGCCCATCTAGGTATTTTTCACTGCGGCCAGGCCCGTCGCGGGCACGGAATACATTGCGCGCCAAGGCTATCGGTCGACCACGTACCGCGACATCACCGCCGTGTTGAACTCCCTCGTCTCGACACGCCGGAGGCGGGTGCGTTTCGGCAGCGACGGGAACATCGGGGTGCCTCCCCCGAGGATCACGGGCAGGACGAACACCTGGTACTCGTCGACGAGGTCGTGCGGCAGGATGCTGGCCGCGAGGTTCGCGCCGCCGATCTCCATCACCCCGTCGCCCGCGGCCTTGAGTTCGCGGACCTTCTCGACCGCGTTCTCGCGGATCAGGGTGCTGTTCCAGTGGACCTCGGTGAGGGTGCGGGAGAAGACGTACTTGGGTTTGTTCGTCCAGAGTTCGGCGAAGTCGCGCTCGATGGGATGCGCGTCGGCGTGGACGTGCGGCCAGTACTCGGCCATGAGTTCGTAGAGGCGGCGGCCGTGCAGGGAGATCTCGAGATTGCGGTAGCGGTCGTTGTGGAACATGTGCAGTTCCTCGTCGGGATCGGACCAGTCGATGCGGCCGTCGCGGTCGTTGATGTAGCCGTCCAGGGACACGCTGAAGTCGTAGATCAGTTTCCTCATGACACGTAGACCTCTCGGGGAATCGAAACTCATCGGCGCACGTCGAAAATGGGTTGGCGGATCACGACCGCCCACTGCTAACCTTCCGGAAGCCGTGCCGGAGAACGAGGAGGTGGTACCCGTGAACACAGTAGTGATTTGGGTGCTCCCCTTCGGGGTCACGGTCGGGCGATAGGTCGTCCGGGAGCGCCGTTTTCGAGTGCGACTCCCGAAAGGCACAACCATGCAATTCATTTCCGAACGGCGTCTCGACGACGGCGTCGTCGAACGCGAGTTCACCCTGGGCGACATCCCCGGCATCCTGTGGACGCCCGACACGATCACCGAGCCGGTCCCGCTCGTCCTGATCGGGCATCCGGGCGGGGTGCGCAGGATGTATCCCCGGCTCGCGGCCCGAGCCCGGCACACGGTGGCGGAGGGCTTCGCCGCGGTCACCATCGAGTTGCCCGGCAGCGGTGACCGTCCCGCGTCGCCCGACGCGGAACGGGCCCGCGCGGACCTGCGCGCCGCGATCACCGCCGGGGAGCCGGTCGCCGACGAGATCGTCGAACGGCTCATCACCCCGCTGGTCGACAAGGCGGCCCCGGAATGGCAGGCCACCATCGACGCAGTCCTCGACCTGCCCGGCATCACCGGACCGGTCGGGTACTCCGGTGGCGTGATCGCCCTCGGCATCCGCCTGGCGGTGATCGAACCCCGCATCACCGCCGCCCTCCTGTTCGCCGGAAGTTACGTGCCCCGTGCGATGTTCGCGGAGGCCCGGCGGATCACCATCCCGCTGCACGTCCTGCTGCAATGGGACGACGAGGGCAACGACCGCCAACTCGCCCTGGACCTGTTCGACGCCTTCGGCTCGACGGAGAAGACGTTGCAGGCGAATATGGGCGGGCACACCGGTGTGCCGTGGTTCGCGGCGGACAACGCCCAGCGGTTCTTCGTCCGGCACCTGAAAGGCGAGCGGGCCGCAGTGTAGCCGAAAGGCGCTGTGGGACAACTGAATACCTGCCCCCGCGATAGGGCTCCCCTGTGAGCGCGCGGTAGGTGGCCGCCCCGGTCCTCGGCCGGGGCGGCCCTCGGCTCAGGCGGTGATCTCGGCGAACATGCCCGGCCGATAGGACCCGCCCTGCTGGCGCACGATCACACCGAGCCGGTTGGCGGCGTTGATCTGGGCGACCAGGGCGACGAGGGCGGCGGTCTGGTCGTCGTCGTAGTGCGCGCGCACCGCGGCCCAGGTCTCGTCGGAGACGCCGCGGTGCGCGTCGGCGATGCGGGTGCCCTCCTCGGCCAGGGCCAGCGCCGCCCGCTCGGCCTCGGTGAAGACCGTGGCCTCGCGCCACACCGCGACCAGGTTGACGCGGTGCGCGGGCTCGCCGTCGTGGGCGAGATCCTTGCCGTGCACATCGGTGCACCACGCGCACCCGTTGATCTGGCTCACCCGCAGCATGACCAGGTCCTGGGTGGCCTTGGGCAGCGTCGACTGGGCGACCACGAGGCTGGCATTGCCGAACCGCTTGGCGAACTTCGCGCCGAGCGCGTTGTCGGTGAGGGTGAATCGTTGTTCCATGACTTCGTCCTCGCTGTGATGGGTTGCTGTCGTACGCACACAAGATGCCGACCACCCGCCCGCTGTGACAGCGTCGAAATGTGGCCAGTGACACGCGCTTTCGCTGTCACGGCCGGGGCGGGACGAATTCGGGTAGTCGATTACCCGAGCGCTCGGGTGGCCGCGGGGCGCATGATCGGGCTCCGCCGAACGCAGCGAGCCGAGGACCGACAGATGTCTGCGAGACGAACCACCGCGTGCGCCCTCCTGGTCGCCGTCGTCCTGCTGTCGCCGCTGACGGGATGCGGTGATCGGTCCGACGGCCCGACGCCCGGCGGCGGTTCGGTCCGGACCACCGGCAACGGTCCCCTGCCGACCTCGACCGACGGCGGGCCGACCGGCGGCGAGCGGACGACCACGCACGGACCCCTCGTGCCCGAGCCGTCGACATTCTCGATTCCCAACCACAGCACCGGACCGCGCCCGACCGATCCGGGCACCGGCGTGGAACGGCCCACCACACCCACACCGACGACGGTCGGATCCACCACCGAACCCGTCCCCCCGAGTACGTCCCACCCGGGAGTCACCGGCGGTACGCCGCCGCCCCCGCCCAGCGGAACGCGATGAGCCGCGACGCCGAGCGATCCACCGCGGGGATCGAGAAGTGGATCGGTGTGGTCGCGGCCGTGCTCGCGCCGACCACGCTCATCACCGGTCTGGCCTACTACTTCGGGCTCGTGGAGGCGCGTAAGTACTACGGCTACTTCGGTCTCGACGCCAACGCGCTCGGGCTGACCAATGGGGACTATGTGACCCGCAGCGTCGGTGTGCTGTATCCGCCCGCGATCGCGATGCTCGTGCTGGTGTGGGTGGTGATCTCGGTGGGCGCGCTGCTGCGGCGGGCGATCGGAAAGGGGCGGCGGCGCAGGGGGATTCGCTGGTTCGGCATCGCGTGTCTGGGGGTGGGCGCGGTATTGCTCGTCCGCGGCGTGCTGGGGGTGACGGCTCCCGCGTTGGAGATCATCACCTTCACCGGTCTCACGCCCGGCGCCCTCGCCGTCGGCGCCGGGCTGGTCCTGGCGGGGCTGTGGATCCTCGCTCAGCTGAAGCCCGTTGCGGCGGAGGCGTTTTCGCCGACGCACCGCCGGGTCACCCTCGGGGTCGCGGCGACGGCGATCGTCCTCGCGCTGTTCTGGCTCACCAATATCTACGCCACCTGGTCGGGGCTGCACGGGGGCGAGCGGACCGCCGCCGGGCTGTGGCGACGGGAGACCGTCGTCGAACTCGACACCAAGGAAAGGCTGTACGCGCCACCGCAACTGGTCAGCGAGACCCGGCTGCCCGACGCGGAGGGGCAGACCTTCCGCTACCGGTACCGCTGCCTGCGCGTGCTGGAGGTGCGGCCGGACCGGATCGTCCTCGTCCCCGCGAAATGGACCCCCGAACTCGGCTACCTCGTCATCGTGCGCGCCGACGACGCCTCGGTCCGGATGACCGTCACCCGGCTGTCGGCCCTCGCGCACGCCGACTACGCCACCTACGACAAGTGGACCTGCCCGGAGATCCGCTCGTGAGCGACCCCGGACAGTCGATCAACCGAACATCCCCCAGTCCGCGACGGCCTGGTGGAGGGCTCGGCCGAACTCGGCCCAGCTGTGCAGGCCACAGTCGTAGCGGACGGTGACGTCGGCGCCGGCCGCGCGGGCCGTGTCCGCGAGGCGCGGGACCTGTAGCCTGATCAACGGTTCGGCGATGCCGAAGACGTTGGTGTCGCGTTCGTCCGGGCATGGAAAACCCCCGGCGGAGACGAACATTCGGGTATCGCGGAGTCTCGCCACCTGATCGAGGGGGTTCATCGATGTGGCGTACGGGCCGGTGACCGGACCCCACACGTCCTCGTAGCGCACGACGCGCCCGGCGGCCGCGCCCATGGCGAGCGGGAACAGCGTGGACATCTCGGGTGACCGGATATCGGGCAGGGCCGGGGACAGCGCCGCGACGGAACCGAAGTAGTCGCTCGCGAGTTCGGCGTAGCGGAGCGCTCCCTGGCCGCCCATGGAAACGCCTGCGACGGTGTGCCATTCGTGGCCGGGGCGGACGCGGAAGTCGTGCTCGATGCGAGGGATGACGGTGCCGAGGTGGAAATCGGTCCACCGCGGACCGCCCGGCGCGCGCCAATTCGTGTACATCCCGACGTTCCCGGCGTCGGGCATGACCACGATCGCCGCGGTCGCGTCGATCGACTCCCGCAGTTCGGGGCGGTCGGTCCACGTCCGCGGTTCGTTCTGCGCGCCGTGCAGCAGGTAGAGCACCGGGTAGGTCGCGTCGGGGTGCCGATCGTATCCGGCGGGCAGGCGGACGTCGACCTCGAGCCGGGTGCGACCATGGAGCAGGGTGCCGCCTGGGGCGGTGGTACCGATCGCCGGGTCGTCGAACGTCAGAACGTCGGTCCGGGGCGGTGATTCGGGAAGCGCGGCCGCGGTCGCGGCCGTGGTGGTGAGCAGACCGGCCACGAGCAGAGCGGCCGCGGGCCAGCTCCGGAGGCGGGAACGACGACCGCGGGACATGCGAGAAATATATGCGGCGCTTACGCTTCCGGGGCCGGTTCGGTGCGGTGTCGCGGGGCGACGATCAGCAGGTCGCGGTCGGCGCGGCGGGCGACCTCGCTCTGGAAGGAGCCGAGGCGCCGCCACGGGGTGTCGAAATCCTTGCGGCCCACCACGATCAGATCGGCGTCCACGAAATCGGCGACGTGCAGCAGATTGGTCGCGGGCGCGCCGCGTTCGCTGTGCGGGACGACCCGGTCCACGCCGCGGTCGCGGATGCCGCAGGCGAGGAACTCCAGCAGTTCGTCCAGGCTCGCGCCGGGCAGGACGCTGTAGATGTCGGGTCCCAGCAGGTCGGAGATCTCGGCCCGATCGTGCCCGGCCAGCCGCGGATACGCGCCCACGAGCGTGAGCAGGGCCTGGGTGTCGAAGGCGAGCCTGGCCGCGGTGGCGACGGCGTGCGGGGAACCCGTCACGCCGTCGATGCCGACGACTATCGAGCGATAGCTGGACATCGGAGCTCCTGTCGAGATGGTTAGCGGCGGAACGCGGGTTCCGCGTCGGACTCCCCCAGATCGATCCGCGCGTACCAGCGGGCCAGCGGCGCGGGCGCCCACCAGTTGGCCCGGCCGAGCAGGCGCATGAACGCGGGAATCAGCAGGATGCGGATGAGGAAGGCGTCCAGCAGGACGGTCAGCGTGAGCGCCAGACCGAACGAGCGCATGAACGACACCCGCGAGGCGATGATGGCGAAGAACACCACGGCCATGACGGTGGCCGCGGCGGTGACGATCGCGCCGGTGCGGCCCAGCCCCATCGACACCCACTCGCGGACGTCGCCGCCGGTGCGCTGCCATTCCTCCCGCATGCGCGAGAGCACGAAAAGCTCGTAGTCCATGGACAATCCGAACGCCGTGCACGCGATCAGCGGCGGCATGGCGGCGAAGGTCGTGCCCGTGCTCAGCGTCCCCAGCGCGCCCAGGTGGCCGTCCTGGAAGATCCACACGATCACCCCGTAGGCCGCCGACAGCGCCAGCACGTTCATGATCAGGGCCTTCACCGGCAGCACCAGACTGCCGGTGAACAGGAACATGACCACGAAGGTCGCGAGGGTGATGAGGGTGAGCGCCAACGGGATGTGCCGGGTGATGCCCGCGACATTGTCCAGATCGCGCTGGGCCAGCCCGCCGAACGTCGTCTTCGCCGGGGCGGGAACGGCTTTCAGCGCCGCGAGCTGATCCTTGCCCGCCGGGGAGTAGGGGTCGCGGGTCGTGGTGACCGTGAGATAGGCCGCGTCGCCGCGCTGTTCGGAGCCGAGGTTCGCGGTGCCGAATCGGTTGCCGCCCACATAGATTCCGTCCGGCGCGGCCACCCCGCCGACGTCGGGGACCCGCGACAGGTCGGCGGCGTAGCGGCCGAGTTCGCCCACGCCGCCGACCCCGTCGGGTAGCACGATGCGCACCGTCCCCGCGATGTCCTGACCGAACTGTTCGCGCAGCACATCCCCCACCTGGCGCGCCGAGGCCGTCTCCGGCAGCACCCGATCGTCCGGATTGCCCAGCCGGATACCGAGGAACGGCAGGCTGAGCACCGCGAAGACGACGGCCACCGCGAGCACGACCGCCACGGCGTGGTCCACCGCGAATCCGGCGATGCGATACCAGCGGGTCTGCTTTGGGTGAAGCGGTCGCTCATGCAGCAGGGCCCGGCGGTGCTCGGGCTGGACGGGCTGCGCGAGATCGATGAACGGCAAGTGCTCCCCCTCATCCGCGGGCAGCTCGAGCTGATCGCCGAGCACGGTCATCTGCGCACCGAGTTGTCCATCCCGATGACCGCGCGCATCGTGTACTCGCTGTTGCTGTCCGCGGCGGGCGCGATCTCCCAGCACGACGACCCGGCGACCGCGACCGCGCAGGCGTGGCAGGTCGTCGATCGCATGGTCGACGGATTGTTCGTGCCCGCCGCGGCGGCGGAGTCACCGCGATGAGGCCGGTTCGGGCGCGAGCGCGGGCCGGGCGACGAGCCGGCGCTCGAATTCGACGAACGCCGGGAGCGGCCGTTTGGTGTCGAACGGCACCGTGAGCGGTTTGAGCGAATTGCCGAAAACCGAACGGTCCCCGCACAAGTGGATCGGCACCACCAGCAGCGCCCACTCCCATCCGGCGATGAGCACCCACAGCCCGACCACGGCGCCCTGGGTGAGGAAGCTGTGCATCACGTTGTAGAGCACGTGGTAGACCGGCGCGATCCGCCCGCCGTTCCCGGCGGCCAGCGAGCGGCGCTGCGCGAGCAGGCCGGGCAGGTACCCCTCCGAAAGTTGTCGGCGAGAACAGGATTCGACAATCGAGCAGTTTGCGCGGTGGCGGGCCGGGTGGATTCGTTGCCAGGGGCGGGGTGGTAGGGCTATATTCCGTTCACGAGAATGACGTTCTCGCTCGGCCGCCGGGAGAAGGAGTCGCGGGTTGCGAGTCATCCAATGGACCACCGGCAAGGTCGGCAAGCTCAGTCTGCGCGGGATTCTGGACGATCCGCGGTTGGAGCTGGCCGGGGTGTACGCCTATTCGGCGGACAAGGCCGGGGTGGACGCGGGGACACTGTGCGGGCGGCCCGAGACCGGTGTGGTCGCGACGACCGATGTCGACGCCTTGCTGGCGCTGGGGGCCGATACCGTCGTCTACACGCCGTTCATGGCCGATCTCGACCATGTGACGCGGCTGCTGGCGAGTGGGCTCGATGTCATCAGCACGAATCTGTTCCTCAATGTCGGTGGGATACAAGGGGATACGGAGCGGCGGCTGGCCGAGGCGTGCGCGCAAGGGGACAGTTCGCTGCACATCACGGGGATCAATCCGGGCTGGGTCAACGCGGTGGTGACGGCGTTGACGGCGGTGTGCCGGGACGTCCGGTCGGTGTCGATCGCGGAGTCGGCGGATGTGTCGGTGTACGAGTCGGCCGAGACGTGGGGGGCGCTGGGGATCGGGCGGGCCGCGGCGACACCGGAACTCGTCGAGATCGCGAAGCTCTGGATGAGCACGTTCCGGGATTCGGTGCGGCGCATGGGTGTCGCGCTGGGTTTCGACCTCGACGATCTGGAGTTCTCCGTGGAGTACGCGACGGCCGCGGAGACCGTGGACCTCGGCTGGCTGCGCATCGAGCAGGACACCATCGCGGCGCTGCGCAGCACCTGGCACGGAAAGTTCCACGGCCGCACCGTGATCCGCTCCAACGTCGCCTGGTACCTGACCAAGCGACTCAACGAGAACTGGGTCTTCGACGACGACCACTACCGCATCACGATCGAGGGCGAGCCCGACGTCCACACCCGCATCCGCTTCGTCCCACCCGACACCTGGGGCAACCACGAGTGGGACACCATGACCGCCATGCCCGCCGTCAGCTCCGTCCTCGACGTGGCCCGGGCCCCCGCCGGGATCCTCACCCTCGCCCAGGCGGGCCTCCCCCACGCGCCCGCCGGGCTCTGGGCCGCCCACCGCGAAGCGGCTCCCACACGCTGATTACGCTCGCGCCCCCAATGCTCCCCGAGGGGAGCGCGGGCGACGACCTATGCTCGCGCCCGACGGTCCACCAGGCGAGCGCGGGCGAGAAGGAGCGCTGGCTTGATCCGGTAGCGGGACACACCGCGAAACGCCGGAAGTTTGCTGTCGGGGGTGGGGTTGGCTTTACAGTGGGGCGGTCACCGCGTTCGGCGAGAGCTTGGGTGGAGCACCTCGGCCCTGTGGTGGCGTCGAAGTGGCGGGGAGGCAGGCGGTCCGGGGGGTGCGATCTCGGTCCCGTGGTCGTGGCGCCGCCTCTCCGCTGCGCTCTATGAGCCGCGCCGGTTCCCGGCAGGGACCTTTCCGTAGAGTTAGCCAAAAGATAGCTCTGTGTTCTATGCTAGGGCGCGTCGTTCGAACCGCTTCGCGGACAAGACCTTCCGGGAGGAAACAATGCGCCGAGCCCGAATCGCCACCGCCGCACTGACATTGGCGGGCGCCGCCGCGGTGATCTCCGCCTGCGGCGACGGCAACGACGCCTCGACATCGGCCACGAGCACCTCTGCGAGCCCCGCCACGACGTCCGCCGCCGGGACCGCGGCACCGGAAACGCGGATCGCCACCCCGAGCGGTGAGATCGTCGTCTCCGGACAGGTGCTCGGCAAGTACACCGGATCGGGCGGTCCCACAGGCGTTCTCGGCGATCCCACCGGCGCGGCCGTCCCCGGGCCCGACGGCGGGTCGTGCCAGGAGTTCACCGGCGGCGTGATCTGCTGGAGTCCGGCCACCGGCGCCCACATCACCTGGGGCGACATCCGGCAGCGGTGGGAGAGCGCCGGGGGTGTGAACGGCGCGCTGGGCTACCCGACCACCGACGAGGAGAACGCCCCGAACGGCAAGGTCGGTCATTACGCGGGCGGCAGCATCACCTGGAACGCCGGCGATCGGCACACCGAGGTCACCGCGAAGTAGCGACCGCGATCGTCAAATACGGGCCGTGCTGGCGACATCCGGCAAATTCTCGGCACGGCGCAGGGCGTCGGCCACCGAACCCAGATACAGCAGTGTGCGCACCGAAAGTCCGGACGCGGCCCGGCCGAGCCGCCGCAGCGCGCCGTTGTCGAATTCGGCCACAACCCCGAGGTCGCGCGGATCCTCCAGCACGGCCCGCGCGGCGAAGAAATCCGGATCCACATCGAAGACATCCGCCAGGACCAGCCGCAATTCCCCGGAGACCGCGTCCTGCTCGCCGCGCCGCACCCGCGCGATCTCCTCCCCGGACACCGGGCAGCCGCAGGCGCACACCCACCGAGCCACAGTCGAATCCGCGAGCGGAGTTCCGTTCGCCCGCTCCCACATCTCGAACACCAGATTCAGTCGCGCCGCCACATCGGTCTTGCTCATGCGAATCTCCGATCTCCGTACCACCGCTCGACAATGAACAGCTATTCGCACGCTAATCGTGTCCGGGGCGATTTGTGGTGAGTTGTCACCGGACCGTGACTACAGACCGGCCGGTTTAGGGGGGAAACGAACCGGTGCCCGAGCCCGAAGTCCGTGTCCCAGCCGATCTTGGCCTCGGACACGGACTTTCGGTTTCACCTGGTCAGCGCGCGGGCCGGAGTTCGCGGCGCAGGCGGGTGGCGGCGTCGTCGAGGCGGGAGGCGTCTCGGTACGCCTCGGTGGAGATTTCGCGCAGGCGGCGCCAACGGTCCACGCGGGCTTGCCGATCGATCGGGACGTCGGGGGTGCGGTCGGGGGCGGCCTCGAGGGTGGCGAGCCGGTGGTCGCAGTATTCGGGGTCGTCGACCTCGGCGCGCAATTCGGTCGCGGCGGCGCGCAGGGCGCGCAGCCGTTCCGACAGGTCGGGGTCGGTGGTCGGCTCGGGGTCGGCGACGATCGGGACGGCCTTGCGCAGCCGGCCCATCTCCAGGCGGGCGTCCTCGACGGCGATCCGGCCCAACGTGGCCGCGGCGGTGTCGATGTCGTCGTCGGTGATCGATGTATGCCGCAGTCGTCCGGCGAGAACGGCCATCACCGTGCCGTCCGCGTCATGGACGGTGGTCGTCACCGTGACCGGCGCGGCGGGGTCGGGTTCCCCGTCCACCCGCGCGTCGAGCAGCGCGTCACGGTGGTATTCGACCGCTTCGGCGCAGATGTCCGCGAAGACGGACGCGGCGAGTTCGGCGTGACTGTCGTACGTGCCCCCGGTGTAGCCGTCCGTCTGGTCCAACCGGCCCTCGCCGTGCCGCGGCGGCCGTTCCCGCCCGTTCGCCTCGGTCACGATCGTCGTCCACCGATAGTCCACCGGTTCCGTGCTGTTCTCTTGCGGCGCAACAGGATTCATGCTTGATTCCGACACAGCGGCTCCCGCTCCTCGTTGGATGGATGTCCCTTGTCCCGAGCGTCGCCCATCGCAGCCGCCCCCGCCGTTCGATTCGGCGAGAATTCGGCGAATCGCGGCGGAGTTCCTGGATGGAATATCGAAAATTGGATGGTCGAATGTCGGCGCGGGCCTTGCGGGATCGATCCGGACGCCCTACGGCCCGCCGGGCGGCAGCAGGTCCGGCCTTCCGGGTACCCCGAAGTCCCCCTGGCTCGTGCGCTCCAACGGGATTCGCACCAGTCGGGAGCGTTCGTCGACGCCCGCGGCGACCCAGTTGGTCCACATGCGGTCGCTGATCCAGGACCAGCGGTCGTCGGCGACGAGGATGTCGCCTTGGGGGCGTTCGATGATGAAAGCGCGGTGGTAGGGGTGGATTTCGTTGACGAAGGGGGTGGGGAGGCCGGCGAAGGCGTGGGTGCGGAGGAAGTCGTAGTGGGGTTGGATGATGGAGAATTGTTCGTTCTCGAGGAGGTCTCGATTGCCCGCGGCGATCGCGTCGTCGGTGCCGGTGAGGATCTTCTCCCAGGCGGCGCGGTAGGAGCGGCGGGGGCTGCCGGGCTGGGCGGGGACGGGGCCGTTGGCGTCGTAGCGGGGGTAGCGGTTGAAGCGGTCGTGTAAATCGGCCAGTTCCAGGATGATTCCGGGGTCGTCGAGGAACGCCTCGTGTTGCCAGGCGAGGTCGAAGAAGATGTCGCGGCCGATGCGGACCATGACGGCCTGGTCGGTGAAGCCGGGGTCGGCGTCGAGGCCGCCGACGACGGCACCGCCCGCCATGCGGCCGAGTCCGGCCCACAGGAACTGCGTGGGGGCGCGGAGGTAGAGGTCGCGGTAGTAGGCGTAGAGGTCGACGATGCGCGGGCGATTGAACGCGAAGCCCTGGTCGGGGTCCCAGGGCAGGTGGTCGGCGTCGTGGGCGTTGGCCAGGGCGCGGTTGGTGTAGAAGGATTTGCGGTCGGTGTAGCGCAGTTCGGGGTCCTCGACCGGATCGGGCGGGGTGAAGATCTCGTTGAGCCGCTTGCTGGTGCCGGGGCCGAGGACGCCGTCGTGGGCGACGAGACCCGGTGGGAGCGCGAGGTTCTGGGCGTTCTTGAACAGCCGCACCTGTTCGGCGGTGTCGGCGTCGTAGACGCCGGAGGCGGCGACGGCGAAGCCGAGTTCGGTGAGGGCCTCCTGCACGGCGAACACCGTGTCGGCGTCGTTGGGTTCGTCGACGACGAGGTTGCCGTCGGAGTCGAAACCCGCCTCGGTCATCCGCGCGCCGTCCAGGCACAGCCCGAACTGCCGGAGTCCCTCGAAGCGTGGGGCGGTGATGGTGCCCATGGGTGATACCTGCTTTCCTCGTGTTCACGGCCAGGGTTCGGAGGGGCGGACGATGTCGAAGGCCAGGCCGCTCGAGCCCTCGCCGCCGCCCGGGTTCTTCTCGCGCCGCACCCAGGCATGCCAGGAGCCGTCGAACCAGCGCGACACCACGTTTCGCCGCGAGACCACGGCCGCGTCGCGGGGGATCTCCTCCTCGTGCACCCAGGCGTCGGGGCGCAGCAGCCGTCCGCGCGGCGCGGAGTCCAGTCCCGGTTGGAACAGCGGCACCAGCGCGAAGCGGATCTCGGCCGCGCGCACCGCGTGCGGGACGAGCGGCAGCCAGAAGTCGGGGACGATGGTCTGCACCGCGTAGGCGCCGAGGTCGGTGGGCGGCGGGCCCGCCGGGGCGTGGCGCAGCCAGTCCGCGCGCCGATCCACCCGGACCCCGTGACCGTCGGTGTAGTCGCGCTCGACGGCCCACGCGAGATTGGCCAGTTCGTCGCGCACCAGCGCCACCGTCTCCAACGGCTCCCCGACCGCGCCGCGTTCGGACGGCATGACCAGCAGTCCGTCGTCGGCGCCGGAGACGGTGAACAGATTCCAGCCCGCGTCTTCGGTTCCGGCCCTGGGGATCTCGTGTTTCTCGCCGAAGGAGTCGGCGACGACGAGGCGGTCCAGGACGGTGAGCGAGCCCGCGGGCACCTCGAGGGGCAGCTGGAACCAGTCGTTGCCGTAGACCTCGGCGAAGGCGATCAGCAGCAGCCGCCCGGTGTCGAGGGTCGCGACGTCGGTGGCGCCCAGGTCGATCTGCGCGTCCTCCATCTCCCAGAACCGGTCGGCGGGAACGCCCCCGTAGCGCACCGTCGCGGGGATGGCCTCGCGGTGGAAGGGGTGTGCCTCGGGCGGCGTCGGCGCGGGCGCGGCGTCGGGGTCGAGATCGACGGTGTACCAGTCGAGTCCGTCACCGAGGTACTCCTCGGCGTGGAAGACCTTGTCGCCGATGGACAGATCGACGCGGTGTTCGAAGCGATGCGGGTCGAAGGCGTCGGGAAGGTCCGGTGGGAACAGTCCCTGCCACCACTTCAGCCATTCGTCGCGCACGGCCTCCAGCCCGGCCGGGCCGGGTTCGGTGGCGATGCGCGACGCGTCGGGCACGCGCGCGGCCAGCAACGTCACGAGATCCGTTGTGCCGGTGATTGTTTCGGTGAATCCGTAGGCGGCCAGCACCTCGCCCGTACGGTCGCCCGCCCCGTGCTCGTCGAGCAGCCGCAGGAACTGTGCCCCGCCCTCGACGCGGCGCAGTTCGTCGGGCGCGGCCGGGTCCTCGGCCTCCACCAGTTCGTCCAGCGGGCCCGATCGCGGGTCGTAAGGGTGCCAGTCCGGGACGGCGGCGTCCTCCTCCCCCGCCCGGGGCGCGGGCCGCCATGCCGAGACGAGGGTGCTGTGGCCCGAGAGTTCCACCAGCACAGGCGATCCCGCGTCCTGTCCGGCGAATTCGCCGAACTGCCACTGCCGGGTCAGCGCCCAGGCGGGATCGTGCACGCGGGCGCTGAGCCCGGTGGCGACCTCCCGGCTGCGGGTCACCGGCTCCAGCCGGAACCGGTCGTCGAGCCGGAATCGGGGGTTGCCGAGGATATCGGTCATACGTCGCGGCATGGGTCAGTCCTCCGCCAGTTCGCGCCAGAATTCGCCGATCAGCACGCCGGATTCGCCGCCCTGTCCGTCGAGCCGCACGACCGGTGCGACGTCGTCGAGCAGCGGCAGGTCACCGAGGTCGACGGCGCGCAGCTTGGCCAGTTCGAGGGTGTCGCGCACCACCAGGGCCAGGCCGTCGGCCGTCCAGCCGCGCCGCGGGTCGGGCGGGACGGCGAGCAGAATCGCCTGCGGCGCTTTGGCATCGGGCCGGTCGAAGTGGAAGGCGAGCCCGGTGAGTTCGGATTCGACGGGCACCGCGTCGGGGCCGGTCTTGGTCGCCGCCAGCGCGTCCGAGCCGGGCAGCACCTCGACCCATTCGTCGAAGACCAGTCCGGCGAGCGGCTGGTCCGCGGGCAGCGGGAACGGGATGTGCCGGACCAGGTGCGTCCGGGCGGGTGGGCGTTCGAGGGGCGGGAAGGGCGCTCCGATCCAGTGCCCGTCGGCGGGTGTCTGCGATGCCGACAGCGCGGCCGGGTGACCGGCGCGCACCCCGGCGAGCAGCAGCGTCTCGTGCCAGGTGCGCACGCCGGGCCGGATGGTGGCGAAGCGGCGCACCCAGTCGGCGACCGCGGCGCCGGTCGCGGCGGGATCGGGCAGCGGCATCCCGGGCAGGTCGGCGGTGAGCGGGATCGCCACGCCGAGGAAGTCGGCCAGCAGCCGCGACGCCGCGCCGAGCCAGCCCGGTCCGGGTGCGTCGGATATCAACTCGCGCAAGGGTTTCGGGATGTCGCCGTCGATGCCGAGGGCCGCGCGCCGCGCCGGATCGTCGAGTTCGGTGAGGAAGGCGGCGAGCCTGTCGTGCGTCTGGGTCACCTCGGGTTCGGGCGCGCGGGCCGCGTCGCCGAGCAGGTGCCGCGGCAGCAGCGCCGACGCGCCGCCCAGCAGGCGGACGATGCGCTCGGCGACGGCGTGCAGTTCGGCGAAGTCGCCGTCGAATTCCGCTGTGGCGCCGGGCATTGCGTGTTGTTCGGCCAGCACCGCGGTGGCGCGGCGGCGCCCGCCGACGGCGAGGTCGACGACCAGCCCGAGCGCGCCGAGGCCCAGCGCGTCGACGGTGATCGAAAACTCCTCCGTGCGTGCGTCTTTCGTGAGGGTTCCGGTCAGCCGCCAGTCGGTGGCGGCGCCGAGCAGGTCGGCCGCCCACGCCTCCACCCTCGGCTCGAGCCGGGCGAACGCGTCCACGCCCCAGCCGGGCGGGCGCGGCGGATTCGGCGGCAGCACGCTCGCGAGCCGGTGGGTGATCGCGCGCCCGCGGTGCGGGGTGCGCAGCACGTCGAAGCGGTCGGGGACGTCCCCGCCGCTGCCCAGGGTGTCCGCGGCGAGGCCCGCGCGCATGGGGTTGCCGCCGACCAGCTGATGCACGCTCTCGGCCAGCAGCAGATCACCGACGGCGTCGAGGGCGTCGGCCAGATCGTCGATCAGCGGCGTCAGCACCCCGGGCAGCTCCGCCGCGGACGGCAGCGCCGGGTTGCCGAACGGGTAGCCGCGCTCGGCCAGCAGCGCCGAAACCTGTTGCAGGTCACGGCTTCTCACCAACGCCACCCCGTCGACGACATTGGCGGCGGCGATCGCCTCGGAGCTGCGCTCCCACAGGTCGGGGCGCTCGTGGCCGTCGGCGGGTTCGGCCACCACCGGCGTGGGGAACACGCGGCGGAACGCCTCCTTCACCACGTCCAGACCGGCCTCGTGCAGCGCGCGTTCGAACCGGTAGCCCAGCAGCACGCCGAGGTTCTGCCCGCGCCGCACCCCGCCGAGCAGCCAGCGGGCGGTGCGGGCGCGGCGCGAGGTGAGATCGACCGCCAGGGTCGAATCGTCCTCGTGCGCCAGGAATCCCGACCGCAGCACGGCCGCGGTGGCGGCGTGGTGCTGGGAGGGGGCGTGGATGTAGCCCTCGGACGCGCGGACCGTGCCGGGCCGCAGATTCTCTGCCCAGCCGTAGCCGCCGACGCGGATCCCCGCCCCGCCGGACGCTCGGGTGCGGGCGAGCCGCCGGGTGGCCAGCGAGGTGATCCAGGCGTCGAGCCGGTGCGAGCCGAGGTCGAGAAGTTCGAACAGCAGCGGGACGAAGGCGTCGTCGGCGACCGTGCTCAGCGCGTCGAGCCCGGCGAGGACGGCGCCCGCGGCGGGCAGTCCGCGCCTGCCGAATTCGACGATGGCGTCGAGTTCGGCGGGCGGGGTCTCCGGCGCCATGATCAGCTGGCTCAGCAGCCGGTCGACGGTGTTCGGTATCGCCAGGGCCAGATCGAGCGCCGCCGGATCGGAACCCCCGGCGATCTCCTGGCCGACCGTGACCAGCCACGGCAGGAGGTCGGTCGGCGATCCGGTGTCGTCGGTGAATCCGACATCGCCGAACAGGGTGTGCGGACGGTCCGGGGAGACGCCGTCGATGCTGAGGGGCCAGCGGGCGGTGAACTGCTCGTGGGTCAGCTCGCCGGTGAGCACACCCACGGCGTCACGGAACCGATCCCGGCTGTGCGCGAACAGTTCTCGATAGTGCGCCCGGTTCGGCGCGAGCCGTTCGGTGACCGCCGCGTAATCGGTTGGGGCGGTGTCGGAGATCCAGCCCAGATTGCTGACGTCCTCGCTCGGGGTGGCCCAGCGCAGCCCGGACAGGATGCCGCCGATCGCGACGCTGGGCCCGGGGGCGCGCAGATCGAGTTTGTCGAACTTCTCGCGGCCGCCGCCGGTGGACAGCACCCGCCGGATCAGCAGATCGACGGAAACCGGGACGCGCGAGAGGATTTCGGCCGCCACCTGGTCGGCGGGCCGCGCGTCGGTGACCCGCGGGATCCAGCCGGAGATGAGCGCGCCGCGCCAGTGGTGCCGCAACCGCAACAGCCACGGCAGCAGCGCGGTGGCGGCGTCGTCGGGGTCGTCGGGCACCCATTCGTCCAGGGTGGACACCGGCAAGACGCCGTAGGGCTGGCGGCCGACGCGCAGGGTCGGCAGCGGTCCGCGGCCGCGCACGAATCCGATCAGCTGCTCGCGCACGGCGAGCCACGCCCGCAGGCCGGGCGTCGGGTCCTGGCCGTCGAGGAGATTCTGGTCGCGGATCAGCTCCTGGGTCAGCCCCCACCAGGCGAACAGCGCCAAGGCCCCGGCCTCCGCGTCGCCGATGTCGTCGGCCCCGGCGCATTCGGTGAGGAAACCCGCGTCGGGCAGGCCGAGGGCGCGGGCCAGCCGGTCGGCGGCGGGTGGATTCGGTTCGGGCGCACCGGGTTTCGCGGGGATGACCAGGACCTGGCCCACGTCGATGACGTCGGGGTCGGGAATGTGGTTGGCGGCGGCGATGATCGGGAACAGGGCAGCGTCGCCGTAGCACTCCTGCGCGAGCGCGGAGAGGGTGTCGCCGGAGCGCACGGTGTGGGTGCGCGGCGCGATGTCGGGTGCGCGCGGCGGGGTCGGTCCGGGCGGTGTGCCGGTGGGGCGCGAGGACCAGGCGGAGCGGCTCTGCGGGGTGTTGTTGGTGGGTGTGCCGGTGGGCAGGAACGCGAGCCCGTCGGTCCAGGCGTGGCCGTGCAGGGTGTCGCGCAGCCGGGCGGCCGCGTGATCGGGCGGGTCCTGGGCGACGCCGACGACGAACAGTTCGTCGAGGTGGTCGACGTCGTCGGGCAGGTCGAGGACCGCGGCCATGCCCTGGCGCACCGCCTCGTCGAAATCGATGGCCCAGGCGGCGTGTTCGCGGTCGGGGGCCGCCTCGTCGGCGGCGAGCAGGCCGAGCGACAGCGGATTCGGGATGTCGGCGCCGGTCCGGTCGACCACGACCAGGCCGCCGACCAGGCCGAGGAAACGCCATCGGGTGGGCAGGGTGGTGACCTCGGGCATGCGCCGCCGCCCGGGGTCCCGCAGCGCGGGCGGCGGGCCGCCGGGCCGGGTCGCGCGGGTGATCCAGGCCGCGCGGGCCGGTCGCACGTCGTCGAGCAGCCGCTGCCACGCGGGTTCGCCGGGATCGGCCCAATAGCGTTGCGCGGCGGCCAGTTCCGCGTCGGTGAGGGCGGGGTCGAAGCTGTCGACGTGCAGATCGTCGGGATAGACGCGGACCTTCACGGCGCGCCCGTCGGCGGTCCACCGGGTTTCCAGGCGCACCGGCAGCAGCGCGATCGGGTCGGCGCAGTGCGTGCCGAACAGCGGTTGCTCCGCGTCCAGGGCGGCGGCGAGGGCGGCGGTGGCGTCGGCCAGCCGGGCGCGCAGCTGGTCGAGTTCCTCGCGGCGCGCCGATTGCGCGAGTTCGACCGAGGCGAGGATGGATTGCGGGGTGTTGCCGTGCGGGGCCTCGGCCGGATCGCCGGCCACCCAGTCCCGGACCCGGCCGAGTTCGAATTCCTTGTCGTCGGCCAGCGCGAGCTTGTTGTCGTGCTCGAGCCGGATCAGATCGACGGTGCGGCGCAACATGAACGGGCTGTCGCCGCGCGGGGGCGGGTCGCCGCCCAGATCCGGGACGAGCAGCACCTGGCCGACGAAGATGCGGTCGGGGTCGGGAATCCCGTTGGCGGCGGCCAGGATCGGGAACAGCGCGGCATTGCCGTAGAACCGCTGCGCCAGCCCGGACAGGGTATCGCCCGCGACCACGACGTAGGTGCGGGTGAGCGGCGGGATGACCAGCACCTGCCCGACGGCGAGCACATCCGGGTCGGCGAGGTGGTTGGCGGCGGCGATGATGCCGAACAGCCCGGCGTTGCCGTAGAACCGTTCGGCCACCCCCGACAGGGTGTCGCCCGCCACCACGGTGTACGAGCGGCTCAGGGCCGGGGCCGGCGACTGCCCGGCCGCGAGGTCGGGCACCACCAGCACCTGCCCGACCGCGATCCGGTTCGGGTCCGCGATTCCGTTGGCCCCGGCCAGGATCGGGAACAGGGCGGCGTCGCCGTAGAAGCGCTGCGCCAGCGCCGACAGCGTGTCCCCCGCGACCACGGTGTGGGTGCGGGTCAGGTCCGGGACGACGAGGATCCGCCCGATCTCGATGCGGTCGGGATCGGTGATCGCGTTGGCGGCGGCGAGCGCCGGGAACAGGGCCGCGTCGCCGTAGAAGCGCTGCGCCAGCGCGGACAGCGTGTCCCCGGCGACGACGGTGTGGGTCCTGGACATGACGGGTCTCCTACTGGGGCGGAAGCATCCGGTTGGGCGAGAACGCCACCTGGAACGCGCGCTGGAAGGCGATGCGCGCGACATCGCCCGCGTCGGCGCCCGGCCAGGCCGCCGGATCCGGCCGCTGCGGCGCGGCGACGGCGCCGCTCACGTCGACGAAACCGTTGGCGTCCAACGGGACTCGATCCCAGCCGAGATCCGACCAGGTCTCGTATTCGGGCCGCGTGGTCGGGTCGAATCCGAACTGGGTGCCGCGCAGGGGTTCCCGCACGACGAACATCCACCTCTCCGCCCGCGCCCGCGCGGGGGTCAGGTCGAAGCAGAACAGGCTGGTGTGCTCGTCCACGGGCAGGACGAAACGCGGGTACTCCCACTGCACCTCGGGGCTCTCCACCCGGCTGTCGACCGATTTCGCGGCGAGCACCACCGTGCCCGGGTAACGGCGCAGGACGTCGCCGCGCACCAGCAGCACCAGCAGATCGCTCAGTTCGGCGGCGTGCTCGCCGAGCGGGATCTCGGAGGGCCAGCGCGCGATCTCGCCGTACTGCGGTTGCGCCCCGCCCGGCGGCCAGAACCGCGAAAACGGTGTTCCCGCTTCGTCGGTCGGGTATTCCCGCCAGCGCAGTTCCCGGTTGAACTCCTGGTTCAGCCCGACCAGCAGCGCCTCGACGAACGGGGAGTTGATCTGCAACAGGGTGGCGCTGTTGTCCGGGAAGGTGGTGATGCCGGGGATCGCCCACTCCGGCCAGCGGTGCAGGATCTCCGCGCCGATCGGGAAACCGAATTCGGGGTGGGCCATGATGGGCCGCAGCGGCCGTGCCTCGGTCCCGGCGCGGCCGGGCAGCGCGGTGGTGCCGATGAGCGCCCCGACGCGGGCGAGGTGTTGCGGCATCGGCGTCATCGCGGTGCGCACGCTGTCGGCGAGCGTGTCGATGCCCATGGTGACGCCGAATTGGACGGCCGTGGGCTCGGTGACCGCCTCGGCGACGACCGCGCGGCGCAGGCCGCGCAGCAGCATGGGCCGCGGCACCGCCTCGTCGCCGCCCGCCATCGACGCCGACAGGGTCGCGGTGACCTCGGCCAGCCCGGCCAGTCCGGCGCCGCCGACGAAACCGGCTCGCACGGCGAAACTTTCGCGCTGCGCGCCCAACAGTCCGACCATGGTCTGGGCGGCGAACAGTGCCGCGCGGTCGCGGGCGACACCGGCGGGAGCCATCGGGCCGCTCGGCGCCGCGTCGATCGCGGCCAGATACAGCGCGGGTTTGGCGAGCACCACCTCGGCGCCGCCGACGGTCTCGGTGAGCACCGATCCGGTCGCCATGCGCGCGGGGACGGTGCCCGCGGCGCGCGCGCAGCGGCGGGCCAGGCCGCCGGTGGGGCGGGTGAGGCGCAGGAAGCCGGTGGACTCCGCGCCGTCCGGGGTGGCCGCGGCGACGAACGCGGCGCGCAGCGAATCCGCTTGGGGCACCGGCACTTTCGCGCTCAGTACGGCGGCCAGACCGGTCAGGGCGGCGGACCGCATGGTGGCGAGGTGTTTGCCCTGGGCGCTCTCGCCGCCCTGTTCGGCGAGTTCGGCGACGGCGAGCAGCCGGTTGGCCTCGTCGACCGCGCCGACCTGCTCCCAGGCGCGGGCCATGAGGAATTCCTGTTCCAGTTGCACGTAGCGGGCGCCGATCGCGGCGGCGACCCGGTAGCGGACCTGGGTGTTGAGCGTCTCCTCCCAGCCGCCCGCCCGAATGCGTTGCGCGCCGGTGTGATTGCCGCCGTACAGCGGCGGGGCGACCGCCGCGGGGCCCTGAGTGGGCGGCTGTCCGACGCGGTCGCGGCGGTCGGCGGGCGCGTCGACGCGTTGGCGGATCAGCCGGTCGAAGGTCTGCTGGCTCGGCGGGTGGGTCCACACCTCGGCGGGAATCGCGCTGTCCGGCAAGCGAAGTGCGCCCTGGATCTCGACGGTGACCTCGACCGGGGTGTCCGCGGGCGGCTGCTCGTGCGGCCACGGGGTGCGCACGTTCACCAGGCGGCGGCCCAGGCCGGGCTGTTCGGCGGCGACGATCGGGGTGATCCGCCGGGCCAGCGTCTCGAATTGCGCGCCGTCGCCGACGGTGAAGGCCCACCAGTCGTAGACCGGCAGGGTCAGCGTCTCGTGCTGTCCGGGATGCCACGCGGGCCGCTCGCCGTCGGCGGGGACCGCCTGGTTCAGTCCGGCCGCCACGCCCGCGGTCGTGGTCGGCACGACGCAGGCGATCCAGTCCCCGGCGCTCAGTTTGCGGGGGCAGATCAGGCGGGCGACGACGGTGTCGAGGCCGGTGCGCACGTCCTGTTTCACGGTGGCGTCCGGCGGGTCGTCGCCCTCCACCCGGGCCTCCACGTGCACCCAGGACGCGGCGTGCGCGAGGTCCGGGCGCGCGGCGGCGGGCACGTCTACGGTGGGCAGCGGATCGCCTTGGCGCACTTCGCCTTCGGTGGTGCGCAGCGCCAGCAGGGTCAGCCACGGCAGCCGTACCGGCGCGGGCGTGCTGAACAGCCACGGCAGGGCGGCGTCGGAGAACTCGATCTGGGCGAGGTAGTCCCCGATGCCCTCGGCGCGGCCGGGCGGCGGTTCGCGGCGCACGACCATCGAGGGGTCGAAGCCCAGCGTGTCGCCGGGGCCGAGCAGTTGCAGATCGGGGCCGGGGATCGTGAGCGGCCGGTCGGTGAGGGTGGAGGTGAACTCGACGCTCGGCGCGAAGGTCGGGCGGGCGGCGGTCACCGTGTGCGCGGAGGCGGCCGCGCCGAGCGTGACCGAGGGCAGGAACCAGCGGCGGGTCATCGGTTCAGCACCACCTTCGGCGCGACGGCGTCCATCGCGCGCTGCGCGAGCCGCCAGCGGTCGACGCGTTCGGCGGGGCGCGAGGGCCGGGCGAACAGTTCGGTGTGGTGGGCGGCGCGCAGGATCAGGAAGACGCGGCGGTTTCCGGGCGGGGCCGGGAACCAGCCGGGTTCGACCTCGTAGCCGGTTTCGTAGCTGTCGTCCACCAGGTGCGCGGGGCCGAGTGCGGGTTCGGGGTCGGACAGTTCGACGCCGCTCGTCATGTCCTCGAACGCGGGCCGGGTGAGTTGTTCCTCGTCGCGCAGCGCGAAGTACTCACCGGGCACGAATCGTTCGGTCACCGGATCGCCCTGGGCGGCAACGGTTCCGCCGAAGCGGACCGTCCCGATCCGCCAGGTCTGTTGCGGGACGGTCAGGCGGTGGAAGCGGTCGAACGGGCGATCCAGCGGCACCACCGATTGGGTGAGGCGCAGCGCCGAATCCGCTTGTGCCACAGTGCCCGCCGCGAGCTCGCGATGCGCGGTCGGGGTGTACCGGATTCCGGCGCGTTCGCTCGCGGGGCGGGCGAGGGCCCAGCAGTCGCGGCGGCGCACGGCGGCGGTCAGCAGTCCCGGGATGTCGTCGGCGGCGTGCGCGGGTGGCGCGGGATCGCCCCAGCGGACGTCGAAGTCGAGGGAGACCTCCCAGAACAGCACGTCGATACTCCCCCGGCCGAACGCGTGCCACGGGGCCGGGCCCTCCAGCGTGAAGTCGAGGCCAATGCCCGCGAGCCGTTCGCCGAACGCGAGCACCGCGACCCCGGCGCGCACGTGCGCGCTGAACGCCAGCGTCGGTTCCCACACGAACAGCGCATCCAGCCCGAGCCAGCCCTCCAGGCCGCATTCGGCGACGGTCGCGTCCAGATGCAACTCGGCCCCGAACTGGAGGGAGTTGGAGGTGAGCGCCAGATACGATTCCGCGCGCAACCCCAGCACGCCGCCGCCGAGATCCATGGTCAGCCGCCGCAGTCCCGGCACCCCGGGCGGCCGGACGTACTTCGGATGGAAGCCGCCCGCGGACAGGACGAACGCCGCGGAGTCCCCGCCGCGGAACAGCGCGTAGATCTCCCCCGTGACCGGGATGCCGACGATCCACGATCCGGCCAGCGACACCAGGAACTCGACCTCCGGGACGCCCGCGTCGATTCTGCCGAACACACTGGCCTGCAAGCGGATCAGCGGCGCCGCCGGATCGGGCAGCGCGATCAGCGCGCGGCCGAGGATGAGCACCCGTCCCGGATCGGGCAGCTGCATGATCACCGCGACGGCGAGGCTCACGATGCGGCCGCCCCAGGTGATGCGCAGCATCGGCCCGACGAGGGAACGCCCGCGCGCCACCGGGAAGCCGCCCTCCAGCGCCCCGACGATCTCGTCCGCCCGCGCGATCGCGTTGCCCGGGAACAGGATTCGGTCCAGATTGCCGCCGCTCACCAGCTCCCGCAGCCGGTCGGTGTCCGCGCGCCGGTTCACCCCGACCAGGCCGCCCACCGCGTCGATCGCGAAGCCGAAGCCCAATTGGATTCCGGGATACGGGAATTCGGCGCCGAGCAGGACCAGCAGCGACAGCGGCTCGGTCCCGCTGGGCAGTTGCAGCAGCCCGAACGCCTGGACCTGGACGACGCCGAGGTTCACCTCGAGCCCGCCCGCGTAGGCGTCGCCGGGACGCTGCTGGAAGAAGCCGCCTCCGGACGCCGGACCCAGCGCCAGATCGATCCCCATGCCGGTCGGCAGCGCGGGCGTCAGGTCGGCGCCGAGCCCGAACCGATCCGGCAGCAGCACCGGAACGCCGAGGCCGAGGCCGTCGAGCGCGGCGGTGAGGGGCAGGCCCGGGGGCTGGGCGAACAGGGACAGGGTCGGGGTCAGGGTCACGCCGTCGCCGTGTACGCCGAGTTCGATCGCGAAGCGGCGCACGGTGATTCCGGGCAGGGACAGGGTCACCTGCTTCTCGACGCGCACGCCGCCCTCCACGAAGCGCAGGCCGTCGGCCCGGCTCAGCGCGAGCGTCAGATCGGTCGGGGTGGTGGTCGCGGCGGAGGTGCCGCCGAGGAAACCCGCCAGCGCGTCCGGCAGCAGCCGCGCCCGGAAGTCCTGGATCGTCATGTCGACGTGCGCGGGCGCGGCGGGCGAGACCCGCAGGCTCGCCTCCACCCGGCCGGTGGTGACGCCGGGTCCGCCCGCTTCGAGGGCGAGCCGCTTGCGGCCGATGGTCACGGTGGCGGTACCGGTCGGGGTGACCGCCGCCCCGCCCGGGGTGAAGGTCGCCGTCCACGCGGTGGGTGTCGAAACCTCCACGCGCAGATCGCATTCCGGCCCGAGCGCGGTGTGGTCGAGGGTGGCGTTCGGGGTGACGACCAGATCGATCACCGGTCCCGGTGACACGGCGAGCACGGCCCGGGAGCCGTTCTTGGTCAGGACGAAGGCGATGCCGGGCGGCACGTCGTCCGCCCGTCGCCAGCCGTGGGCCCGTACCGGCGCGCCCGCGTCGGTCGGGTCGCCCAGCAGATCGAGGATCAGTTTCAGCAGGCTGTCGCGGGGCGGGAGTTCGGTCAGCGGTTCCAGCAACCGCCCGTTCAACGCGGGTTCGGTCTCCCCCGCCACCGCCTTCAGGCCGCCGAGCACGTCCCCCAGGGAGGCGGCGGATCGATCCGCCAGCCCCCACAGCAGTCCCGCTACCCGAGACGCCAACTCCTTCGGGTCCACGGTTACCTCCTAGCAATGCCGACCTCGCGGGTCGAACGCTATGCCAGGTGTGACGTGAACCACACGAGTAGTGGGCTACTCGTCAGCGGCTCAGAGGCGGGCGGCCGCGAAATCGGCCGCCTCGCCCGCCTTGGGACCGTAGCTGGTGATGTGCACGTTCCAGTTCGTGCCGTGCGGGTCGCAGACCGGGTCGTCGGCGGAGCAGGTGTCGTAGGTGCGGTCCGCGTACGGGCCGGTGACGCTGCGGCCGATACCGCGAATCGGGTTGCCGAACAACAGGATCGCGGCGATCCGGGGTTGCAGTTCCGACGGCAGGGTCGCGACGATGGGGCCGCCGACCTTCGCGCCCACGCTGCTGATGCCGATCGAGTTGTCGACCACGTTCGCGCCCTGGGAGTAGCCCACCAGCACGAAGCGCTGGTTCGGGCAGGCCGCGGCGGCGGCGGTGACGTGCTCGACCAGGTCCCGGTTGCCCTGCTGCACCGACGCCGGTTCGGTGAAGTCGGCCGGGTAGTGGACCCGGTAGGCGCTGTGCGAGATCCGCAACCGTTTCGCCAGGGCGTGATAGACCGGATTGCCGACGACGCTGCCCAGACCGGGCTCGGCCCCGAGCGGTTCGTTGGTGCCGCGCGCGGCGACGACCTCGACGTCGGCGCATCCCGCGGCCCGGGCGGGGGTCGCGGTCGCGGTGAGCACACCCGCGGCGGCGACGGTGGTCAGCACGGCGGTCGCCGCCGCCGAGCGGCCGAGGACCGTACCCACCGATGTCCGGCGGAACCGATTCATTGTCGATACTCCCTTGTTCGCACTCGATTACCGCTGCGACGGTAAGGCCGATTCCGAGTGCGCGGGAAGGAGGGACGCGGGTCTCCGGGATTATCACCACTGCGGTCCGTCTTCCCTGGCAGACCGCACACCAGGTCAGTCCGCGAGGCGGGCGGGGAAGCCGCCGACGGCGATCGGACCCCAGCGGCGGGGGGTGACGCGGATGATGGATTTGCCCTGGGCGAGCATGGCGGCGCGGTATTCGGCCCAATCGGGGTGCTCGCCGGAGATGTTGCGGTAGTACTCGACGAGCGGTTCGACGGAGTCGGGGATGTCGAGTACCTCGGCGTCGCCGTCGATCTGGACCCACGGGCCGTTCCAGTCGTCGGAGAGCACGACGACGCTCACCGCGGGATCGCGGCGCGCGTTCACCGTCTTGGCGCGGTCCGGGTAGGTGGAGGCGACCAGGCGGCCGGCGTCGTCCACGCCGAGGGTGAGCGGCGAGAGCTGGGGCGACCCGTCGCGGCGGCGGGTGAGCAGCAGGGCGCGGTGGCGGGGGCGGACGAAGTCGAGGAGTCCGTCGAGGTCGACGCGGGTGTTGGTGGCGATCTTGCGGGGCATGGCGGTGTCGTCTCCTCCTCGGCGGCATCGAGAGCGCTGGCGAGTTCCAACCTACCCACCGCCCGGCGGCGGGCCGGGCGCCGGGCGGTAGCGTGAGCGGGGAAAGGGGTGATGACGTGGCACCGCCGGACCCGGAGGCGTTGGAGGCGTTGCGGATTCCGCTGACCGGCTACTGCTATCGGCTGCTCGGGTCCGCCGCGGACGCCGACGACGCCGTGCAGGAGACGTTGCTGCGCGCCTACCTGCGCCGCGACACCTTCGATCCGGAGCGCGGGCGGCTGTCGACGTGGGTGCACGCCATCGCGACCAATATCTGCCTGGACATGTTGCGGTCCGCGCGCCGCCGAATGCTGGTGTGGGACGGCCCGACTCGCGAGGGGTTCGATCCGGAGGCGGTGCTGCCCGCCGATCGCTGGATCGAACCGGCCGCCGACGCGGAACTGATCGAGGCGAGCGATCCCGCGCAGACCGTCGTGCATCGGGAATCGGTGCGTTTGGCATTCGTGGCGACATTGCAGCGACTGCCACCGCGCCAGCGCGCGGTACTGGTGCTGCGCGACGTCCTCGCCTTCACCGCCGCGGAGACCGCGGCCATGCTCGCGGTGAGCGTGGCCGCGGTGAACAGCGCCCTGCAACGCGCCCGGGCGACCGTCGCCGCGGCCCGCCCGGCGCCCACCGACGCCCTGGATCTCGACGATCCGCGGGATCGGGACCTGTTGCGGCGCTTCGTGACCGCCTTCGAGGCGCACGACGTGGACGGGCTCGCCGCGGTGCTGTGCGAGGACGCCGAGACCAGCATGCCGCCGTTCCTGTGGCGGGTCACCGGGAGCGCGGCGTGGCTGCGGATCTTCGCCGTCGCCGAGGACTGCGCCCGCGACCGGCTGGTGCCGACGCGGGTGAACGGCTCGGCGGGATTCGGTCAGTACCGTCCCGACGACACCGGGGTGCCGCGCCCGTTCGCCCTGCTCGCCGTCGAGGCCCGCGACGGGCGCGTCGCGAGCCTGACGACATTCCTGACCGCGCGGGATCGGTTCGCGCGGTTCGGATTGCCCGCGACGCTGTGATCGCGCCGGGACCGATGAGTCCGGTCCCCGCCCGTCGTATCAGTGGTGACCTGTTCCCTCGACGAAACGACGAGCACATGACCGATTCGAACACCACCGACACGCTGCGCGAACACACCATCGCGGAGCGGGAACGCCTCGCCGACCTGCTCGGCGGCCTCGATGCCGACGGGTGGGCCGCCCCCTCGCTGTGCGCGGGCTGGCGGGTCCGCGAGGTGGTCGCCCACATCACGATGCCCTACCGGTATTCGCTGCCGCGGTTCCTGCTCGGCTTCGCGGCGGCCCGCTTCTCGTTCGACCGCTACGCCGACAAGGCCGCCCGCGCCGACACCGCGCGGCTGAGCGACGCCGACCTGCTGACCGCGCTGCGCGACAATATCGAGCATCCGTGGCGACCGCCGCGCGGCGGCGCCGCGGGGGCGTTGAGCCACGACGTCATCCACGGCCTCGACATCACCGAACCCCTCGGCCTGCCGCCCGCGCCCCCGCGGCGCATCGCCCTCGTGCTGGGCAATGCCGCGCCGAATCAGTTCGCGTACTTCGGCGTCGATCTCACCGGACGCCGCCTCGAGGCCACCGACGCGGACATCGCCGTCGGCACCGGGACACCGATCCCCTTGTCCGCCAAGGACATTCTGCTCACGGTGACGGGCCGTAGGCCCCTCCCCTGACCCGTCGCCGACCTACACCGGCCCGGCGCGCAGGAAGTCCGCGGACCGCACCAGCCCGGTCTCCTGGACCGCTCGGGCGGCGGGCAGCAGGGCGCGCCGGGCCTGCTCGAGTCCGGGGATGTCGCGGTAGGCCGTGGCGGCCAGGGCGTCGGTCCGGGCTTCGATGTGCTCGCCGAGCGCGCGCCCCGCGTCGGTGATCGCACCGGACTCCGTCAGCAGGCCGCGGGCCGTCAGCCGGGAAGACGCCGCGGCCCAATCGGTTTCGCTCCAGCCGCGGATGTCGCGCCACATGTCCGACGCGGTGCCGGTGGCGGCGGCGAACAGCACGACGGCCTCGCAGCCGTCGAGGCCCTCGGCCAGGAGCGTGGCGAAGTGGCCGTCGCCGCGGTGCTCGCGCAGCGCGGTGACGGCCTGCCAGAGCGCCTCGCCCGGTGCATCGGGCAGGGGCAGGTCCCGGTTGGCCGCGAACAGGGCACGGCCGCACGCGGGCGCGGCCTCGATCGCCGCGCGCAGGGGCGGCAGCGCCGCGGTCGCGAGATCGGCGAGGTCGGGCACGAGTTCCTCGAGCACCCGCGCGGCGGAGGTGCGGCGGGCTTCGAGAACCGCCTCGGGCGCGGCGAACGTCCAGGCGTCGGGTATCGCCCGCCGGACCATGTCCGACCGGAAGTTGTAGAAGACGGCCTCCACCACGCCCGGCCCGACCGCGCCGAGCGGCGCGGCGCGTCCCGCGAAGTATCCCATCCAGAAGCCCCGCAGCCCAACGGCTTTGAGGGCGGTCAGGCACGCGGGCGCGAAGTAGGTGACCCCGTGCAGCGGCTCGAGCACCCGCCACATGTCCCGCGCCGAAACATCGCTCATGCCTCGACCTTACGAGCACGGGGCGATCGGATCACCCTTGTGTGAAATTCGCGGAGCCCAGATCGATGCGGTACAGCAGGTTCTGGAGCCAGACAAAGAACGGGTTCATCGTCGATCCCTTCGTATCGCGGATCGCCACGCGTGTCCTGCATAGCGAGAATGCTCATTAACATACTTGTCCACGAGCGCCCGCGTAGCCGAATTCGAGACAGAACGATCGATTACTTCTCAGGTGTGCAGGAACAGCTCAAGGGCGGCCAGCAGTTCACCCGGTGTGTCCTCGGCGGTGAAGTGCCCGGCGTGCGGGAGCTCGAGCACGGGCGCGTCCGGGAAGGCGAGCCGGAAGGCCGGGATGATGTGGGCGGGGAGGAGCGCGGTGTCCCGCATACCCTCCACCAGGACCGCGGGTTTGGCGCGCAGGGCGGCGACGGCGGCGGGATCCGGTGCGGGCGGGGCCGGTCCGCCGGGGGCGACCACCTGTTGCGGGAAGCGGATGACACCACGACAGGCCGCCGGGCCGTCGAAGTGGGCGGCGTAGGCGCGGATCCAGGTGGGGGTGACGATCTCGGGCCGGGCGATGGTTTGCAGGGCGAGCATGAGATGGCAGACGGTGTGACCGGCGTTGCCGAGGATCTGCTCCAGGGTGCCGTCGGCCTGCGCGGCGGCGGCCCAGCGGAACCAGGCGCTCTCCAGGAAGTTCGCGATCATCAGCTCGTCGTAGCCCGGAAGTCCCAGCGGCACAACGGTATTGGTGGCGAACAGGCGGGCGATCCGGTCGGGGTGGCGCAGCGCGAAACCGGTGCCGATGGGGCCGCCCCAGTCGTGCATGACCAGGGTGATGTCGGTGAGGTCGAGTTCCCCGGCGAGCAGCGTGTCGAGATTGTCGATGTGTTCGACGGCCAGATAGTCGCGGTCGGCGGGGGTGGCGCTCTTGCCGAACCCCATGTGGTCGGGCACCACGACGCGCCGGGTCCGCGACAGCGGGCCGATGAGGTGTCGCCAGAGGTAGCCCCAGGTCGGTTCCCCGTGCAGGAGCACCACCGGCGCGGCGTCGCGGGGGCCGACGTCGACGTAGTGCTGCCGGAACCCCGCCGCCTCGGTGAAACCGGGCGGGAAAGGCCATGTGCCGTCGAAGGTTTCGCTGGGCGCGATCACGATCCCCATCGTACGGCGCGCGCCGTCGCACCGGTGGCACCCAGCAGCGTCCCGGTCGCGAGCAGCAGATCGGCGAGGGCGGCCGCGGTGGCCGCCCGCGGCAGCGCGCCGGACATCGGAACGGCCGTGTGCAGCACCAGCATCGCGGCGCTCATCACCGCGGTCGTGGCCCACGCGCGCGGCGCGGGCCGCGTCCACAGATGCCAGGCACACCACAGGCAGCCCAGCGCCATCAGCGTCGACGCGACGACCAACCACACCGTGGCGCAATGGTTTTCGTGCACCGCGTGCAACGCCGCCGAGAGCAGCGACAGGGCCGCTCCGGCCCGGCCCGCTCGGGACCGGGCCGGGGTCGGCGGAATCGTCACGACGCGGGATGCGCGCAGCAGTCGTGGGGCGCCTGCCGCTTCTCCCGGCCCCCGGCCTCGCCCCGGTCGATGGCGTTGGCGACGCGGTCGAGCCAGTCCGCGCCGGTGGCATCGACCGCGGCGGTGTACTCGTCGTTCCAGTTCCACCACTCGTAGGGCGCGGTCTGCGGGTAGCCCTCGGGAGAATCCTCCCAGCTCTCCTGCCGTCCCAGGGCGGTCAGGTCGAGGTAGCTCCAGGTGTTGCCGAAGTACTCGTCGCCGCGCCGGTTCACGAAATAGGTGCGGTACACGCGGTCGCCCTCGCGGATGAAGGCGTTGGTGCCGTGCCATTCGTCGACGCCGAAGTCCACGTCGAAGGTGTCGGTGATGGTGTACCAGGGGATGTGCGTCCAGCCCATCCGGGCCCGCACCCGCGCGATATCGGATTGCGGTGCGCGCGAGGCGAACACGAGGGTGGTGTCGCGGGCGTTGAGGTGCGCGAGACCGCCGACGTGGTCGGCGATCATGGAACAGCCGCGGCAGGCGTGCTCGGGCCAGCCGACGACGCCGGGTTCGAAGAACGCGCGGTAGACGATCAGCTGGCGGCGGCCGTGGAACAGGTCGAGCAGGGTCGCCGGGCCGTCGGGTCCGTCGAACACGTAGCGCTCGTCGACGGGCAGCCACGGCATGCGGCGACGCCGGGCGGCGAGGGCGTCGTGGGCGCGCATCACCTCCTTCTCCTGTGCCAGCAGCTCCAGACGCGCTGTCTCCCAGTCGGTTCGGGAAACGATGGGTGGTGTCTTCATGACGTGTTCCTTGTTCGGTGTCGGATCGATCAGTCTCGATCGAGAACGTTCTTCAACGCGTCGAGCGGGCCGTCCCAGTCCCGGGCGAGCGCGGCGAGGAATTGCTGGGCCACGCGCATCGGCGCGGACCGCAATCGGTAACGCACCCGGCGTCGCTCCCCCGGCTCCGCGGTCACCAGACCGGCCTCGGACAGCAACGCGAGGTGTTTGGCTACCGCCTGCCGGGTGATGGGCAGGCGAGCGGCCAGATCGGTCGCCGTGGCCGGTCCCCCCGACGCCAGCGCGGCGAGGATCGCGCGGCGGCTGGGGTCGGCCAGCGCCACGAAGACCTGCTCGGCGATCGCCTCCTGATCAGGCGGCATCGAGGTACTGGACCAGCTCGTCGAGTTCGCTGCGCCAGCCGCGGACATTGCCGTCGAACGCCGTCTTGTGGGCGTCGTCCGCGAGCTGGGCGAACCCGGTCTCGACCACGGTGAGCCGCGTGCCCCCGGCCGTCGGCTCGAGGGTGAACTCCACATACGTGCGCCGCGGATCCTCCTCGGGCAGCCCGAAGATGTGCCAGGTGAAGCCGAAGACGTGCGGCTCCTCCACCCGCTCCACCCGCATGTCCGCGGCGTATCCGCCCTCCTTCCAGCGCATCCACGCCTTGCCGCCGGGCCGCAGCTCGATACCGGCCTCGTCGCCGAACCACGTGCCCAACCCCTCGGGCGTGGTCAGCGCCGTCCACACCTTGGCGGGCGGGTGCGCGAGTTCGATCGTCCGCTCGATGCGATCGGGAAATCCCATGACAACCTCCGTGAGTAGCAACCAACTGATTGCGATACTATGGCAACCGATTGGTTGCGTCAATGGGCATGGCTGTCCGGCGGGTTTCTCCGCGAACGAGTCGTTATAGTTGCGATCGTGACGAATTTGCGGATCAGTGAGGCCGCGGACCTGCTGGGCGTCAGCGACGACACCGTGCGGCGCTGGATCGAGCAGGGCAGGCTGCCGGAGATCCGGCTCGACAACGGGCGCAAGGGCGTTCGCGGCGCGGATCTGGCGGCGGTGCTGCGCGAGCAGTACGCCGAGGGCCCGACCGCGGGTGTCACGGTCGCGGTGTCGGCGCGGAACCGCTTGCGCGGCATCGTGACCCGCGTCGTCAAGGACACGGTCATGGCGCAGGTCGAGATGCAGGCCGGGCCGTTCCGGCTCACCTCCCTGATCAGCCGGGAATCGGCCGACGAACTCGGTCTGGAAGTCGGCAGCGTCGCTGTCGCGTCGGTGAAGTCGACCAATGTCGTGGTCGAGGTACCAGAAAGTTGACGAGGATGAGGACACTGCGCGCACTCGCCGCGGCCGCCGCCGCGCTCACCGTCGCCGCGGGGCTGGTGGGCTGCGGCTCCGACGATTCGACCGCCCCCTCCCCCGCGTCGGACCGGATCTCGGGGACCGTCACCGTCTTCGCGGCGGCCTCGCTGACCGAGACCTTCACCACGCTGGGCAAGCAGTTCGAGGCCGCGCATCCGGGGGTGAAGGTGGTGTACAGCTTCGGCGGCAGTTCCGCCCTGGCCGAGCAGATCCGGCAGGGCGCCCCGGCCGACGTCTTCGCCTCCGCCGCGCCCGCGAACATGCAGCAGGTCGTCGACTCCGGCGACGTCACCGCCGCGCCCGCGACCTTCGTCAGCAATCGACTCCAGATCGCCGTTCCCAAGGGCAATCCCGGGCACATCACCGGGCTCGCCGACTTCGGCCGGACCGAACCGCGCCTCGCGCTGTGCGCCGAGCAGGTGCCCTGCGGGGCGGCGGCGAAGAAGGTGTTCGAGGTCGCGGGGATCACCCCGCAGCCCGACACCCGCGAACAGGATGTGAAGGCCGCGCTCACCAAGGTCACCCTCGGCGAGGTCGACGCCGCGCTGGTGTACCGCACCGACGTGCGGGCCGCGGGCGACAAGGTGGAGGGCATCGCGTTCCCGGAGGCGGACAAGGCGATCAACGCCTATCCGATCGCGCCGCTGGCCAAGGCGCCCAATGCCGCCGGCGCCGCCGCGTACGTCGCGTTCGTCCGTTCGGATCAGGCGAAGAAGGTGTTCGCCGACGCGGGATTCGACACCCCGTGACGGGCGGCGCGGCGCGGCGGCGGGCGGTGCGCGGGCGGCGACCGCTCGTGCTCGTGCTGCCCGCGGTCTGCGCGCTGGCGTTCCTGATCGTCCCGTTGATCGGGCTGCTGGTCCGCGCGCCCTGGACCTCGCTCACCGATCGGCTGTTCAGCGCCGAAGTCGGTGCGGCGCTGCGGCTTTCGCTGGTGTGCGCGAGCGCGGCGACCGTGGTGTGCCTGCTGCTGGGCATTCCGCTGGCGTGGCTGCTGGCCCGTGGGCGGATACCGGGCAGCGGGGTGATCCGGGCGCTGGTGACCGTGCCGCTGGTGCTGCCGCCGGTCGTGGGGGGCGTCGCGCTGCTGCTGGTGTTCGGGCGCCGCGGGCTGCTCGGGCGGTATCTGCACGACTGGTTCGGGCTCTCGCTGCCGTTCACCACGCCGGGCGTGATCGTCGCGGAGGCGTTCGTCGCCCTGCCCTTCCTGGTGATCTCGGTCGAAGGGGCCTTGCGCGCCAGCGACACCCGCTACGAGGAGGCCGCCGCGACGCTCGGCGCGTCGCCCTGGTACACCTTCCGTCGCGTCACCCTGCCGTCGGTGCTGCCCGGCGTGGTCGCCGGGGGTGTGCTGTGCTGGGCGCGCGCGCTCGGCGAGTTCGGGGCGACGATCACCTTCGCCGGGAACTTCCCCGGCCGCACGACCACCATGCCGCTGGCGGTGTATCTGGCGTTGGAGACCGATCCGGACGCCGCGATCGTGCTCAGCCTGGTGTTGCTGGTGGTGTCCGTCGCGGTCCTGATCACATTGCGGGAGCGCTGGATTCGGGGCGCGGTATGACCCTGCGCGCGGACCTGCGCGTCGACCGCGGGCGCTTCCGGCTCGACATCGCCGTCACCGCCGAACCGGGCGAGGTGGTCGCGCTGCTCGGGCCGAACGGGGCGGGCAAGACCACCGCGTTGCGCGCGTTGGCGGGGCTGTTGCCGCTCGACGGCGGGCGGATCGCGGTCGGGGATCGAGTCTGGGACGCGCCGCCGTCGGTGTTCGTCCCGGCCGATCGCCGCCGGGCCGGGGTGGTGTTCCAGGATTACCTGCTGTTCCAGCATCTTTCGGCGCTCGACAATGTGGCGTTCGGGCTGCGGGCCCGGGGGATGCGCTGCGCCCCGGCCCGCGCCCGCGCCGCGAGCTGGCTGGAGCGGGTCGGTCTGGGCGAGCACGCGCGCGCCACGCCCCGCGAGCTGTCCGGCGGTCAGGCGCAGCGCGTCGCCCTGGCCCGTGCGCTCGCCACCGAACCCCAGCTGCTGCTGCTCGACGAACCCCTGGCGGCCCTCGACGCGAGCACCCGTCTTCAAGTGCGCGCGGACCTCGCCCGGCACCTGCGCGACTACACCGGACACACCGTCCTGGTCACCCACGATCCGCTCGACGCCATGGTGCTCGCCGATCGGCTCGTCATCCTGGAGGAGGGCGTGGTGGTGCAGCAGGGCTCGCCCACCGACGTCGCCCGCCGTCCCCGCTCCGACTATGTCGCGAACCTGGTGGGGCTCAACCTGTTTCGCGGCACCGCCACCCCGACCGGCGTCGACCTCACCACCGGCGGCAGGCTCACCACCGCCGCCCCGGCCACCGGCGAGGTCTTCGTCGCGTTCCCGCCCGCGGCCGTGGGTCTGCATCCGGAGCGGCCCACCGGCAGCCCGCGCAACACCTGGCCGGTCACCGTCGTCGACCTGGAACAACACGCCCACCTCACCCGCGTCCGATTGGACGGCAGCCCACCGGTTCTCGCCGACATCACCCCGGCCGCGGTGGCGGAGCTGCGGCTGCGCGTCGGCACGCGCATGTGGGCCGCGGTCAAGGCCAGCGAGATCCACGCGTACCCGGCCTGAGGTTCGGGTACCGGTGGCGTTCGGCTAGCGGCCGGAAGACGGTGGCGGAGTAGGGCATTCGCCGGTGGTGGGTTGGCCGCGGAGGCGGGCGTCGAGCCAGTCGAGGACGTCGGGGAAACCGGCGAGGGCGCCGATGAGGTGTTCGCCGGGGTAGACGTGGAAGGCGGCGGGAACGCCGCGGGCGCACTGTTGTTCGTAGAGCGCGCGGGCGGGTTCGAGGGGGATCCAGATGTCGCTGGCGCCGTGGTAGATGTAGAGGGGGGCGGCCGCGGTGCGGTCGGTGAGGTCGACCTGGCGGAGGATCCGGTCGGCGACGGGGGCGTTCAGCGGGTCGGCGGTGTTGGTCGCGACCTCGAGCGGGATGCCAGCCACGCCGAGCGGTCCGTTGCTGTCGCCGCAGGTGTCCTTGACCGGGGAGGTCGCCACCCACTGCGCGAGATGGTTCATCACCGTGAGCAGTTCGGGGTGCTCGCGCGACATCGCCAGCGAGACCGCGAGCAGGATGCCGGAGGCCATGTTGCCGTTGAACTTTCGGGCCAGGCCCCGATAGTCGGTGACCAGTCCCCCGGCGGCCGCGCCGACCAGGGCGCCGCGCAATTCGGGGGCATACTCGCCGAGCAGCATGGCGGTGGCGTAGGAGGCGATCGCCCCGCCCGAGTAGCCGGTGACGGCGAATCGGCTGTCGCCGAACTCGTTTCCGGGCAGCGCGCGGACCGTGCGCATGGCGTCGAGGATCACGTGCCCGGCCACCGCGGGTTCGGCGTAGGACATCCACGGGCCCTCGTGGTCGGGGACGAGCACCGCGTAGCCGCGTTGCAGGCCCCACCACGTCGTCGGCGGGAACAGGTCACCGGCGTTGAACTTGTCGTTGATCCCGTGCGCCAGTGAGTAACTCGGCGTGCACCGCGCGCCGAGCGCGTTGATCGGCAGCGCATTGATCAGCACCGGCCGATCGCCCGGACCGGTCCAGGCGGCCGCCGGGATCACCAGCGTCGCCGTGCCGTACGACGGCGCGCCCGACCCGGCGGTCGAGCGGAACTTCAGCAACAGCGCGCGCCGGATGGGCACCACCGCGAACGGCGCGGCCGTCGCCGTCACATCCCGCACCTCGAGGAGGTCGCCGGGCGCGAAGCGGTCCAGCCCCTCCGGCCACGCGTCGAAGACGGGATCGCCCGTCGCGGGCGGCAGCACGGCTCGCCACAGCGCCGCCGTGGTCGGCGCGAGGTCGGCGGCGGTCGGCGGGGCCGGCGCGGCGGGGAGGGCCGGCGGCGGCACGACACTGTCGATCCACTGCTGGAGAGACGAGGGACCGGGCGCGTCCTCGTCGGCGCCCGCCGGGGACTGGCCGAGGAACAGGCAACCGGCCAGCGTGACGGTGACGGCGGTGCGTAGCGGTTTCAAGGTCCCCCCGGGGTCGTTCGGCCGAGCGCGTGAATCACCGGAATTCTCCTCGCGTTCGGCCGATTCGTCAGCCCGAGCGAGGACTTTGATCGGTCCCCACAACGGGGCCGTCCGGAGACTGTGAGGGTTGACCGCGGCGGACGAGCACGCGCTCAGCCGAATTCGGCCAGGCGGTGCACCTGGTCGCGGGTGGCCGGGTAGAGCTGGAGCCACGTCCGGTAGAGGTCGCCGTAGCGTTCGCGGTGGGCGGGATCGGGCGGAACCTCGCGGGCGATGCGGGCCCAATCGGTTTCGGGCGCAACGAGTCCCACGCCGATGGCGGCCAGCAGGGCGTCGCCGTAGCTCGCGCCGACGGCCTGTTCGGGGAGCAGCTGGGTCAGGCCGGTGATATCGCTGAGGGCCTGGGTCCACACCGGGCTGCGCAGGCCGCCGCCCACGGCGACCGCGCGAGTCACCGGGGAGTCGGCGTCGTCGAACAGCTCCAGGATCTGCCGGACGCCGAACGCGATGCCCTCGTAGGACGCCCGGAACAGGTGGCCGCGCCCGTGCCGCAGGGTGAGCCCGGCGACCACGCCGCGCGCGTCGGGATCGAAGACCGGGGTGCGCTCACCGGCCAGATACGGCAGCACCACGAGTCCCTCGGAGCCGGGCGGCACGGCGGCGGCCTCGGCCATCAGCTGGTCGAAAGGCGCACCGCCGGTGAGCTTCTGGAGCCACTGGGTGAGGCTGCCCGCGGTCGACGTGCCCGCCGCGAGCGCGAACGTGCCCCGCTCGACGCCCGTCGTCGTCCACAGTCCGGGATGGGTGTGGAACGTCTCGAGCACCTGGACCAGGAACATGGTGGAGCCGTACATGAGCATCAGATCGCCGGGTTCGCGCACGCCGACGCTGAACGCCTCCGCGTAGGCGTCGACCGTGCCCGCCACCACCGGCGTTCCGGCCGGGACGCCGGTCTGCTCCGCGGCCGCCGCGGTGACCGTGCCCACCACCTCGGCGGGCCACACCAGCCGCGGCAGCGGCAGGCCGCCGAGGACGCGTTCGGCCCACGCGCGGTGCCAGTCGAAGTCGCGGATCGAGTACAGCGGATCGCACTGGCTGGCGGTGTGATGGTCCTGGATGTATTCGCCGGTCAGCTTCGCCACCACGAAGGAGTTCGAGCCGTACCAGCGCCGCGCCCGCGCGAACACCTCCGGTTCGGCGTTGCGCACCCACTCGATCTTCGGCCCGACCGCCTGGCTGGACAGCGACTTGCCCGCGTGCCGCAGGATCTCCGCCGCGCCGAACAGGTCGGTCAACTTCGCGATCTCCGCTGCGGCGCGGGTGTCGATGCCGTACAGGATGGCCGGGCGCACCGGCCGCAGCTCGTCGTCGCACAGCACCAGGCACGGCCCGACGCCGCTGACGCACATCCCGGCGATGCGCGATCCGGTCGGGGCGTCGGCCACCAGCGCTCGGCTGATCGCGCACACCTCGGCCCACCAGACGCCCACGGGATCGACCTCGGCCCATCCCGGCCGCGGCAGCGAGATCTCGTGCGACACTTGATGTTCGGCGAGCACCACCCCGTCGGGCCGAACCAGAACGCCCTTGCTGCTCCCCGTGCCGAGATCGATGCCAACGAGCAAATCCACGAGGGTCAGCGTACGCGGGCCGAACGGCCGTCCCCGGGGCTCGGGACACGAAAATTTCCGCTCTCGGGGCGAATCGGAGAAAGCGGGGTATCGAGACGAGTAGCATTCGCAGGGGTCGGTGGTTCGGGTTCGCCGTCGATCTTTCCCCATTCCTTTGCGCGGTCCTCGGCCGCCGCATTCACGGAGTATGTCATGACACAACCCCGGACCATCCCGTTGCAGAATCTGATCGTTCTCGGCGACAGCCTCTCCGATATCGGGACCATGGATATCACGGTTCTCGGAACGATCGCCAAGGCCGCCCGGAAGATGACGACGAATGAGACCGGTCGCTACAGCGACGGCAGGAATTGGACCGATTTCCTCTACGAGTGGGTGGGCTCGGACAAACTGGTCGTTTTGAACGCCGATGCCACGCGGGAGAAGTCGACGATATTCCGATCGCTGACCGCGCAATCGCAGATCCCGTTGTCGAACACCGTGCAGAACGGTCCGCTCGTGCGCTACGCCAATCTGGCCAAGGGCGGGGCCGTGGCCGCCTCGGACGTGGCGGCCAAGGGCGGCGCGCTGTCGCATCTGGAGGCCCAGTGCACCCGGTACATCGAGGAGCGCACGAAGCTGGGCACGGCCTTCACCGGCGCCACGCTGCACATCATCTGGATCGGGTTGAACGACATCGTGACCTGCAACCGGCCGGACACCCTCCTCGGTCCGGAGCTCGTCTACGACAAGGCGCCCGCGGACGTCGCGACGCTCGAACCGCTGCGCCGGAAGGTGTCGGCGGGACCGAAGACGCCGCTGCTCGCCGAGCACGATCCCGAATACGTCATCGGCCAGGTCCTCGCGGGGACGACCGCGGGCGAGGGCGTGCTGCCGATGGTCCTCGACATCGTGAAGGTGTGCAATCGCATCGTGGCCGCGTTCCCGGACGCCAACCACGAACAACATTTCATGTTCCTGAGCCTGCCCGATCCGAATACCGCGCCGCGCATCGTGAAAATGAAGTCCGAGGGCGAACTCGAGACGGTGAAACGATACGTCGATCTCACCGATCGCTTCAACAAGATTTTGCGCTGCGTGGCCCTCGACGGCTGGAAGGAGACCGAGTCGGGCGTGCTGCCGAACAATGTCACCTTCGTCCCGATCTTCGAGCGGCTGCGCTACATCGCCCTGCACGCCGCGGAATTCGGTCTGCGTTCGATCAAACAGGAAAAGGAATTGACCCCGAAATACGGTGGCGCCGACCAGGATACGGAGGAGATGGCCAAGGCCCGGAATTTCTTCACCACCACCGACGCGGGCCACCCGACCGAGGCGGTCTATCGGCTCATCGCGCTGTTCATCGCGGACACGATGATCGAAAAGGGTTACGCCCTGGGCAGACTCAATCCGAACCGCTGGGCGGAGGACAAGAAGTACGTGTGAGCGACCCTCACCCCCGCTCCCGTGCGGAGCGGATGGCCATGAGGTTGTCGACCAGGCGGGCCGCGTCGGCGGCCGGGTCCATCGGGATCGACAGCAGGGCCCGCAGGTAGGCCGGGGCGAGGACCAGTTCGAAGACGTCCATCCAGGTCAGCACGGTGGTGTCGCTGGCGTCGAGGGTGGCCTGGATCTGGCGCACCCGGGGTTCGACGAATTCCAGCCCGCTCGCCCCTTGCCCCCCGGCGCGCAGGAGTGCGCGGGCGAAGGCCAGGTTGTCGGGGCGGGTCAGGCCGGTGAGCAGGTTGGTGATCCAGAACAGCAGGTCCGCGCGCAGGTCGCCGGTCGCGGGGAGCGGCGAGCGATCGGCCAGCTCGTCCACGAGCGTGTCGATGATCAGGCCGTCGGCGCTGCGCCAGCGGCGGTAGATGGTGGCGAGGTGCACGCCGGAGCGGGCGGCGACCTCGGCGAGATCGACTGTGCCGTCGGCGGATTCGGCCAACAGGGCACGGGTGGCCGCGTGGACGGCCGCGCGGGTGCGGGCCGTGCGGCCACCGGGGCGGCTGGTTCCTGTCGCTTGCACCCTCGCATCTTAGCGCGAATCTATTGCGTTTAGTGCCGGGGCGGCCGTACGCTTAACGCGAGTTGTTCGCATCAGTGGCTGGAGGATGTCATGGCAGAGGTACTCGTCGTCGGCGGCGGGATCGCGGGTGACATGCTCGCGCTCCTGCTGGAGCGGGACGGCTGGTCGGTCACCGTCGCCGAGATCGCCCCGGCCCCGCGCACCGGCGGTCAGACCGTCGACCTGCGCGGCGATTCGCGGGAGGTGCTGGACCGGGCCGGGCTGCTCGGGCGGGCGCTGGACAGCCTCGTCCCGCAGCGCGGCGCCGCGTGGATCGACGCCTCCGGGCGGCGGCTCGCCGAGATGCCGGTGACGGCGTTCGGCGGGCGCGGCCTGGTGTCCTCGGCGGAGCTGCTGCGCAGCGATCTCGCCCGCATCATCCACGACGCGGCCGGGCCCGGGGTGACGCACCGGTTCGGCGAGACCGTGGACGCGTTGACCGACACCGAGACCGGGGTGCTGGTGCGGTTCCGTGGCGGTGCGACAAGGGAATTCGATCTGGTGGTCGGCGCCGACGGCGCGCACTCCCGGGTCCGCGAACTGCGTTTCGGGCCGGAGCGGCGCTACCGGGAGCCGCTCGGTCTGGCGCACGCCTGGTTCACCCTCACCGAGACGCCCGCGACGCCGAGCCTGGACGGCTGGTTCCTGATCCACAACGCTCCCGGCCGCCGCGGCGTCGGGGCGCGGCCCGGCCATCCCGGCCAGCAGGAGATCGGCCTGACCTTCGCCGCCGAGGACCTGCCGTCGCGGCACGACGACCCGGCCCGGTTCGCGCTGCTGGAGCGGGTCTTCGCCGGAATGGGCTGGCGCACAGCAGAATTCGTGGCCGCCGCCCGGACGGCCACCGACTTCGCCATGGACACCGTCGATCGGATCCACCTGCCGAGCTGGCACGCCGGGCGGGTGGTGCTGCTCGGCGACAGCGCCTGGTGCGCGAGCCCGCTCAGCGGCCTGGGCACGGCCCTGGCCCTGCGGGGCGCGGCGGAACTGGCCGCCGCGCTGCGGGCCGCCGGAGTCCGCCACGACCCCGGCCGCCTGCCCGCCGCGCTGGCCGAGTTCGAACGGGTCATGCGCCCCAGAACCGTGTCGGCGCAACGCCTTCCGCCCGGCCGGATCGCGGCCGTGGCCCCGAAGTCGGCCCTGGGGATCCGCGTCAACGCGTGGGTGATGCGCGCGGTCCAGTCCGCGCCGATGCGGCCGCTGATGAACCGGGCCTTCGCCACGACCGAACACGGCCGGGAGATCGTCGAAACCCCGGTCACCCCGGTCACTCCGGGGTGAAGACCCCGGTGGCGCCGTCGGAGAAGAACACGCCCGTGTCCACGGCCGGGTCGCCCGAGGGGGCGAGGGCGCCGTCCGGTTGGACGAGGTAGGTGAACACCCGGGCGGTGCCCTCGAGGGTGAGGGTGTCGATGACGTAGAGGCGCGCGCCGTCCGGGCTCAGCACCACGCGGCCGGGGAAATGGCCTGGCGCGCTGATGATCTCGGCGCCGGGAAGGGGGGTCAGCGAGCCGTCGTCGTGGATGTCGAAGCCGTTGACGCCGGGGCCGCCGGTCTGCGGCAGGTACATGTGGCGGCCGTCGGGGGTGATGGCCATGCCGTGCGGGACCGCCTTGGTCGGGAAACGACCGATCGCGGTGAGGGCGCCGCCGGGTTCGATGCGGAAACCGGAGATGTCGTTGGTGCCCTCGTTGGTGATGTAGACGTAGCGGCCGTCGGGGGTCACGATCGGCAGCGCCGGGCGGTCGCCCGTGCGGACCTGGGGACCGGCGGGAGTGAGGTGGCCGTCGGCGCCGATCGCGAAGGAGTCCATGGTCCCGCCGATGAAGCTGGGCGCGAACAGGTATCGGCCGTCCGGCGAGACCACCGGGATGGACAGACCGCTCGTCGCGCCGGGGATGGGCACCGCGGCGACCCGGCTCAGCCCGCCGGTGGGCCCGATGGCGTAGGTCTCCACGCTGCTGGTCAGGCCGCCGACGGTGACGAACAGCCAGCGGCCGTCGGGGCTGGCGATCGCGCCGACCACCGGCTCGCCCGGGGCCAGATAGGCGTCGGGCAGGGGAATCAGCCCGCCGGAGTCGGTGACGCGGAAACCCTGGAGCGTTCCCGAAACCGTATGCGCCACATAGGCGAAATGCTCCGCGGCGGCGACCGCGATGGACAGCGTGCCCACGCCGGTGGGCACCGTGGGCCCGGTATTGCTCAGGTGGCCGTTCGTCTCGCGCAGGACGGCGATATTCGCCGATCCGGTGCCGCCGATCAGCATGTAGCGCACGCCGGGCGGGGGCGCCGCGGCCGTCGGACCGCCGCCGGTCGCCGCCAGGCCGATGGCCAGAACCGTTGCGGCCGTGAGCGTTCGGACTCTCATCGCAACCTCCCTGTTGCTCGTTCGTTATCCGCTGTGAACCTACGGCCCCGATGTCGCCGCCGACTGTCCAAACTTCTGGACATATGTACTTGATGCGGAAAATATTGTGTTCGATGTCCTCATCCCGAGGCGACCCATCGATCCGGAAGGCAATCAACCATGAGCGAGCTGCTCGACTTCGTCACCGCGCACTACAACGGCCTGGAGTCGGGTGATGTGGACCTGGCCGCGAGCCCGTTCTCGGCCGACGTCGCGTCCGAATTCCCCTCCGGCCCGCTCGCGGGCATCGACGCGCTGCGAGGGCTCATTCAGGCGTTCATCACCGCCTTTCCCGATCTGCGGATCGAGCGTCGCAACGTCTGGCAGGACGGCGACACCGCGATCGCGGAGATCACCTTCTCCGGCACCCACACCGGCCCGCTGGCCACCCCCGCGGGAGAGGTCCCGCCGACCGGGCGCGCGGTGCGCTTCCCGCTGGTGGACACCTTCACGATGCGCGACGGCAAGGTCGTCGAACATCGCGGCTACTGGGACAACGCCGCGTTCCTGACCCAGCTGGGCCTGCTGCCCGCGCCGGGCGAGCAGGGCTGACGCTCGCTCCGGAAACCGGCCCGCGGGAAAGATTTCCCGGGGGCCGGTTTTCGTCATCCTCAGGCGGGGACGAGGGTCAGCGTGCGGCCGTCCGCCACCCGGGTGCCGGTGTCGACCGTGGTGACCGATTCCTGCGTCAGGACGCCGCCCGCGCCGATTCGGTAGCGGCGCAACGTGTTCTGGCCCGCCCGCGCGGGGTCGGTGGCGAACACCCACACCGCGTCCCCGCTCGGTGACATGGCCGTGGCCTCGGGCTGCGCGCCCAGCGGGCCGTCGCCGACCATCGCGTCCGGCAGCGGCAGCAGCGTGCCGTCGTCGGCGACGGTGTAGGCGCTGACCTTGTTCGAGCCCATGTTCGGGACGTAGAGGTGCGTGCCGTCCGGGGTCACGCTCATCACGTGCGGCAGCTGTCCGGCGGGGAACGGCGAGGCGGGCAGTTCGGCGAGCGTGCCGTCGGCGGCGATCGCGTACCCCGACAGGCTCGTGCCGCGTTCGTTGGCGATGTAGAGGTGGCGGCCGTCCGGGGTGATCGTCGGATAGATCGGGCCCGAACCGGTGCCGATGCGCTGCCGCTCCCCGGACACGCGGCCCTCGGAGTCGACGTCGAACAGCACGATCTGATCGAGCAGATAGCTGGCCGCGTAGAGGTGGCGGCCGTCCGGGCTCACCACGGCCGAGGAGACGCCGTCGGCCGACGCGCCGAACGACACCGGCGGACCCGCCGGGACGGGAGCGCCACCGGCGGTGACGGTCACCGGCAGGACGGTCGCGTTGGTCACGCCGAGCACCAGATACGCGTGCCGTCCGTCGGGGGCGAAGGCGATGTCCACCGGGATGTCCGGCAGCGGCAGGGCCGCGCCGGGCAGCGGGGTCAACCGGCCGTCCGGCTCGATGGTGTAGGCGAGCAGTTGCGCGGGCGCGCCCGACGCGACGTACAGCAGTCGCCCGTCGGGCGAGGCGGCCTGCGGCCAGGCCGCGATGCCCGACCGCGCGGCGCCCGGAATCGGCACCGGCATCGCGGTGTCGGTGGCGTGGAAACCGATCAGGCCGTCGCTGAGGAAACCGTGCACGTACAGGTGGTAGCCGGGCGCGTCGGCCGTTGCCGGGGCCGCCGCGAGGACGGGCGACGCGACGACGGCGGCGGCCATCGCGAACACCCCGGCGGTCCGACCACGACGACGGGCGCGTCTCGGTGTCTGAGAGGTCATGTCGGGCAAGTCAAGTTCACGCCTCCCGCCCCGACTGTCCAGATAGTTGGACAGTCACGGGCGGCGGACCCGGGCAATCTTCAGGCAGACATTTCGCCCGAGGAGACATCGATGTCCGCACCGCCCGGAACACGCCGCGCCGCACGCGCATTCATCGTCCTGCTGATCGGACTCATGAGCCTGGTCACGGCCCCGGCTCCCCGGGCCACGGCGGCGGAGGCACCCCGGTTCCTGCTGGTGGCGGGGACCGCATCGATGAACATCGGCGTGTTGCGGGTGGGCGCGGACGCGACGCTCTCACCCGTGCCCGGCAACCCCTTCCCCACCGGCTTCGGCGTGTTGTCGCTGGTCGTGGCGCCCGACGGCCGGACGGTGTACGTCCCGCACGCCGGGGACGGCACGGTCACCGGCTACCGGCTCGACGACGCGGGCGCGCTGCACCCGATCTCCGGCGCGGTCGCCGCGCTGGACGGCCCGCCGACCGCCGCGAGCATCGCACCGGACGGCTCTCACCTGTTCGTGGTGGTCGGCGGGGTTCCCGGACACGTGGTCTCGTTCGCGGTGGACCCGTCGGGCGCGCTGACCCCGACCGGGGCGCCGCCGGTTCCGGTGGACGGGCTGAGCGCCGTCGGCATGGCCGCGGTCGATCCCAGCGGGCGCTACCTGAACGTGGTCACCTACATCGGAAACACCATGTCCCGCTTCGCGATCGGCGACCACGGCGAGCTCACCCCGCTGGGCGCGACGCCGGTCGAGCTCGGCCCGGTCGCGCCGCGCTTCACCCCCGACGGCCGCTACCTGTACGTCAGCAACGAATTCGGTACGGATCTCAGCGGATTCGCGATCGGGGCGCACGGCGAACTCACCCGCACGCCGGGCTCGCCCTACCCCACCGGCGGCGTGCCGCACGGCGCGGTGATCACCACCGACGGGCGACGCCTCTACGTGCCCAACGCGGTCGGCGGATCGATCGCCGGATTCGACATCCACGACGACGGCGCGCTGACCCCGCTGCCGGGTTCGCCGTATCCCGCGCCCGCGGGCACCATGCCGGGCCAGGTCGCGCTGCACCCCGACGGCCGCCATCTCTATCTGGCCGACGTGCTCACCCTGCACGGCACGACCATGGTGCATTCCTATTCGATCCGGCCCGATGGGAGCCTCGCCCCGACCGGCGCTCCCGACACGGACACCGGGGTGATCATGTCCGACGGCCCCGTCGTCGCCCTCACCCCGTAGGCGCATCCGCGCACGCATCACCCCTCGAAATCCCGAAAAGCAAGGCACACAACGTGATCGGCACCCAGAACACGAACTCCACCCACATGCGTCGCATAGCGATCGCGGGCGGCATCGGCACCGTCATCGAGTACTACGACTTCTTCATCTTCGCCACCGCCGCGGCGCTGGTCTTCCCGCGGGTGTTCTTCCCCGCCCTGGGCGCGGCCGCGGGCACCGTGGCCTCGTTCGCGACCCTGGGCGTGGCGTTCGTCGCCCGTCCGGTCGGGTCGATCCTGTTCGGGCACTTCGGCGATCGGATCGGGCGCAAGCGCACGCTCGTCGCGACCCTGGTGATCATGGGGCTGGCCACCGCCGCGGTGGGGATCATGCCGACCGCGGACCGGATCGGGGTGCTCGCGCCGATCATCGTGGTGGTGTTGCGGTTCCTGCAAGGGCTGGCCGTCGGCGGCGAGTGGACCGGCGCGACGCTCATGGCCGCGGAGAACGCGCCGCGGGATCGGCGCGGATTCTGGTCGGTCTTCGGCTCGTTCGGCGGGTCGGTGGGGCTGGTGCTGGCCAGTTGCACCTTCCTGGTGACCGGCGCGACCATGAGCGGGCGCGCGTTCGAGGACTACGGGTGGCGAATCCCGTTCCTCACCAGCCTGATTCTGGTCGGCGTGGGTCTGCTGGTGCGGCTGCGGATCGACGAGACGCCGGTCTTCGCCGCGGAGGCCGCGCGGCACGGCACCGCGGCGGTGCCGCTGGCCGAGGCGATCCGGCGGCAGCCGCGCGAGGTGCTGTTCGCCTCGGGGCTGCTGGTGATGGTGTTCGCGTTCTACTACATCGCCGTCAGCTACTTCCTCACCTACGGCACCTCGCATCTGGGGCTGAGCCGCACCACCGTGCTCGCGATCAGCATCGTGCCCGGGGCGATGTTCGGCGTGGCCATGACCGTCAGCGCGTGGCTGTCCGATCGGATCGGGCGCAAGCGAATCCTGGTGTGGGCCAACGCCGTTGCCGTCGGGTGGGCGCTGGTGCTGTTCCCGCTGGTGGACGCGGGCGGGGTGGTCGCGTACGCGGTGTGCGCGACGGTGACCACGGCGATCGCGGGGGTGGGCTACGGTCCGGTCGGCGCGTTCCTGCCGGAGCTGTTCCGCACCCGGTACCGCTACACCGCCAGCGGGGCGACCTACAATATCGCGGGGATTCTGGGCGGCGCGGTTCCGCCGCTCGTCGCGTCCGCGCTCACCCGGGCCTACGGCGGCCTGGCCTTCGGGCTGTTCCTCGCCGCGCTGTGCGTGCTGTCGCTGGTGTGCGTGCTGGCGCTGCCCGAGACGCGCGCGGCCCGGCTCGAGGACGCCGATCCCGCGGCTACGGACCCCGATCCCGCGGCCGAGGTCGCCGATCCCTCGTCCGCGGTCACCAATCCCTCGGCCGCGGTCGCCAATCCCACGTCTACGGTCGCCGATCCCAAGTCTACGGTCGCCGATCCCACGTCCACGGATCCCGATCCCGCGGCCGCGGGCGCCTGAGCCGATACCGGAGTCTGGACCGATGTCGTTGCCGCGCATACGTTTCCGGCCGCCCGGCATCCGGGCGCGGGTGCTGGCCATCGCGCTCGTCCCGGGCGCCGCGCTGTTCCTCGTCTGTACCGTCACCGTGGCCGCGCTCACCGCGCACGCGGCCACGGTGCGGGACTGGTCGGGCTACCGGGCGACGGTGATCGAGCCGCTGCTCGGGTTCGTGGGCGCCGTGCAGGACGAGCGGACCGCGAGCATGCTGACCGTGGCCCGGGCGCCCGCCGCGACGGCCGATCTGCGGGCGCGGCGGGAGGCCCTGGACGCCGCGCTCGCGGAGACGGTCCGCATCTCCGCGAGCGCCCAGCACCTGGACGGGGCGGGGATCTCGCGGTTCAGCGTCGAATTCGGCGCGCTGATAAGCCGATTGCCCGCGGTGCGGCAGGCGGTGGACGGGCACACGACCAATCTGGCGGAGGTGGACGATTTCTACACCCGCCTCGTGGCGGCCATCGCCGACGGCGGCCAGGAGAGCACCGTGCACACCTCCCCCGACAACGCCCTCGTGGCCGCCGAGGTGACCGGGACCGCGCTGCTGCGGGCGAGCGACACCCACGCGCGGATGGTCGCGCACATCGCGGCGGGACTGGTCGACGGCCCGCTCGACCCCGCCGCGCGCCGCACGGTCACCCAGCTCGAGGGCGGCTATCGCCAGCAGCTCGACATGCTCGCACCCCATCTGCTGCCCGAGGTCGAGGCCGAGTACCGGGAGCTGACCCGCGCCCCGGAGTGGTCGCTGCTCGACGGCGCGCACGCCGCGCTGGCCGCGGACGGCACGCTGCCGCTGCCCGCCGACCGCTGGCTGGCGGCCGAGCGCACGGTGCGCGCGCACCTGGTCGAACTGTTGCGTCACCAGTATCGACTCTCCGTGGCCGCCTCCCGCGACATCGCCGATCACTCGTTCAACCGCACGCTCGCGGTGGGCACGGCCATCGTGCTCGCCACCCTCGTCGCCGTCGCGTTCGCGGTGCTGCTGGCGAACCGGCTGGTGCGCCGGTTGCGGGCGCTGCGGGCGGCGAGCCTGGCCATGGCGCGCGACGGGTTGCCCGCGATCCTCGCGCGCCTGCATCGCGGCGAGACCGTGGACGTGTCCGAGGCGAGCACGGCCGCCGATCGCGGCGCGGACGAGATCGGGGAATTGGCGGACGCTTTCGCGATCGCGCAACGCACCGCCATCGATGCCGCCGTGGGCGAGGCGCGCACGCGCGAGGGGTTCAACAAGGTCTTCCTCGATATCGCCTTCCGCAGTCAGGCCCTGGTCCGGCGGCAGCTCGACGTGCTGGACGTGGCCGAGGCCGAACAGCTCGATCCCGAACACCTCGAAATGCTGTTCCGGCTCGACCATCTGGCGACCCGCGCCCGGCGCAACGCCGAGAACCTCCTGATCCTCGGCGGCCGTCAGCCCGGCCGCCGCTGGCGCGAACCGGTGGGGCTGGAGGAGATCGTGCGCGGCGCGGCCGCCGAGACCGAGGGCTTCGCCCGCGTGCACACCGTGCGCCTGCCCGTCGCCGGTGTCGTCGGTCCCGCGGTCGCCGACCTGCTGCATCTGCTCGCCGAACTGATCGACAACGCGGCGACGTTCTCCCCACCGGAGTGTCCGATCACGGTGCACGGCACCATGGCCGGGCGCGGGCTGGTCGTGGAGATCGTGGATCAGGGGCTGGGCATCGTGGCCGAGGAACGCGGTCGGCTCAACGAGATGCTGCGCGAGCCACCGGAATTCCACGAGATGGCGCTGGCCGGGCGGCGGCAACTGGGCATGTTCGTGGTGAGCCGGCTCGCGGCCCGGCACGACATCTCGGTGCGCCTGACCGAATCGGTGTACGGCGGCATCACCGCGATCGCGCTGCTCCCGTGGGACATCATCGATCGCGACGCACCGCAGATCGCGTTGCCGCCGGACCGGATTCGCGCCGGACTCTCCCGCGGCGTCACCCCGCCACCGCGGTGAGCACCGCGGACGACGACCCCGGCCCGCTGGTCCGGCCCTACGCCGTGACCCGCGGCCGGGTCGCGCGCCGCGGCCTGCGCGAGCTGGACATCACGACCCTCGTGTCGGCGGTCGGCATCCCCGCCGATCTCGGCGCGCTCGATCCCGAATACCGCGAGATCCTCCGGCTGTGCGCCGAGCATCCGCTCTCGATCGCCGAATTGTCCGCGCACACAAGGCTTTTCGTGTCGGCGGTGAAGGTGCTCGTGGGCGATCTGGTCGACACCGGACGCCTGACCCTGCACGCCCCGGCCCCGGCCCCTGCGGCCGACCTCGACCTGCTGCGCGCGGTCCTCGCCGGTATCCGGCGCCTGTGAGGAAATCCGCGCGCGGTCCTCGCGGACATCCGCCGCCTGTGAAGGAAGCCGCGCGCGGTCCTCGCGGACATCCGCCGAATATAAGGAAAGCCTCGCGGGCAGCCGGCGGTGACGCGGGAGCCGGATCAGTCGATGTGCAGCGCGCGCAGCCGGTTGTAGAGCGTGGAGCGACTGACTCCCAGCGCCCGCGCGGCCTGAAGTCGATTCCCGCCCGCGGCGGCGAGGGCCGCGACGATGACCTCGCGCTCGGCCTGGCGCAGCGGGGAGCCGGGCGCGTGGCGGCCGCGGTGGGAGGCGGGGAGATCGGTGGGGATGATGTCGCCCGCCGAGCGCAGCTCGGCCACGGCCGTGATCACCCGCCGCAGCTCCGCCAGATTGCCCGGCCACGGTTGTTCGGCGAGGACGCGCAGCGTCTCGGCGGTCAGCCGGGTGCGGCCGCCCGGGCTCGCCTCGGCGAGCATGCGCTGGGCCAGCAGCGGGATCTCGTGGCGACGGCGGCGCAGCGGCAGCAGGTCCCGCCGGTCGGCGCAGAGCACCGCCAGCGCCGCGTGGTCGGCGTCGAGGTGATCGCCGGGGGTGGAGGTCAGCACGACATTGCGGCTCGTGGCGCGCAGGCACCGGGCCAGCAGGGTCGTCAGCTGGTCGGACAGCAGTTGGATGTTCTCCACCACCACGGCCGATCCGGCGCCGTCGAGCAGGCGCGCGGCATTGGCGGCCCAGGCCCGTTCGCCCATCCGCACGGTCTCGGTGGCGTCGAGGATCTCCGCGCCGGAACCCGCGGCCCGGCGGGCCTCCGTCGTTCGGCCGCAACCCAATTCGCCGACCACCAACAGCGGCCAGCCCACCGCGCGCGGGGCCCGGCGGCCGCCGCGCCCGGTGTCCTGCTCGGGAAGGATGTCGACCAGCACCCCGTCGTCGTCGACCGGCACGCACCGCAACCGGACGTCGCGCCCGCAGGCCAGCGTCAGCCGGTGGGTCACCGCGTCGGCGACGCGGCCGCTCGTCGCGCACAGGCGCACCGCCGCGTGGTCGGCCGGTTCGAGCAGGTCCAGCGCGGCGGGGGTGGCCAGGACCAGGCCGTGGCCGACCGCGACGACCGCGCGCTTGCGGTGCGTGGCCGCGGCCTGGAAGGCGGTCAGCAGCTGCCGCTGCGACCGCGACGCGTCCAGCTGAAGGCGTTCCTCGATATCGCGGACCACGCGCCGCGCGAAGGGCGGGAACAGCCGGTGGTCGTCCCCGGCCCGGCCGCTGATGTCGAGGACGCCCTCGAGCCGCCGGGTGACCGGATTGACGATCGGATGCCCGTAACAGGTGAAGCCCTGGAACGCCGCCATGAAATGCTCGGGCCCGGCCACGAGCAACCCCTGCCGGGTCTCGATCGGGGTGCCGACCGCGTTCGCGCCCACCTCGTCCTCGGCGAGCCGAATGCCCGGCACCACACCGAGATCGGCCACCCCGCGCAGCGTCGAGCGATCCGCGCAGCGGACATCCACCACCCGGCCGTGCTGGTCGGCGAGCAACAGGGTGACCGAGGTGCCCTCGAGTTCGGCGCAGGCCCGCTCGAGCACCGGCCGGGCCGCGCGCAGCAGGGCCGAGTCGACGGCGATCGCGTCCGGATCGAAGCGGGGAGTGACATTCTCGTCGAGGCCGTTGAGCCGCGACCGGGACCAGGCCGAGGCGATCTCCGGCCGGGCCGGGCCGAGGCCGGGATACGTCGATGTCGAGGGCACGCGACACCACCTTGTCTCGCGAAGGGAAAACCTGTGATCAGTATTATATTTTATGTATTAAATGGCGCAAGTCACATTGCGGGTGTCCAAATACTTGAACACCGTACCCCCGGCACCCCCCATAACCTCGCCAGAACGCGACAATCCGTCGACTCCGGGGAGGAGGAGCAGTGCCGCAACGACAACTGGACCGGCCGCATCGCGATCCGTCGCGGTGCGACGGTCACAGCCTCACGCACGCCGTGCAGGAATGCCTCGAACTGTCGATCTGCATCCTGGCAGGACAGGAACGACCCGAGCACCTGCGTCGACTCCGACAGGAGGCGACCCGCTGGGCGCGCGACGGCATTCCGATCGACACCATCCTGCGGCTGGTCCACGACGGCGTCCGCCTCGCCCTCGAGCTCGACGAGCCGGGCGGCCGCCGCCAGACCATCGACAGCGCCGCGGTGCTCGATCTGCTGGCCACGATCACCTCCACGGTGACCGGCGCCTACGAGCGGCAGCCGAAAGCCCATGCGGGAAAATATCGTTCGGCCCGCACGCTGGCGGCGGCGCTGATCGAGGGCCGCCCCACCTCGGCGCTGACCCGCAACGGCGGCATCGACATCGCCGACGAGTACTGGGTGCTGGCCGTGGCGCCCGCGGTGGATCCCGGCGTCCCGACCGCCGGACCCATCCGCCGCCTGCGCAGCGAACTCGCGCACCGGTTCCGCGGCACCGCGCTGGACGTGTTGTCCCTCGACGGCGGCACCGTGCTCGTGCCCACCACGCTCGCGGAGGATGCCGGACTCGACGACCTCGTCGCCGACCTCACGCGGATCGCGGGCGTGCCGATCACCGCCACCGTCGCCCGGGCCGAGATCTCCGCCATCCCCGCGGCCGCCGACCGCGCCCACGAACTGCTCGACCTCGCGTCGCGGCTCGGCATGACCGGACTGCACCGCTTCGACGACCTGGCGCTCGAATACCAGCTCACCCGGCCCGGCCCCGGACTCGATCAGCTGAGCGCGCTGCTGGATCCGCTCGACGACCACCCCGACCTGCTGAGCACGCTGTGGGTCTTCGTCGTCAACGACCAGAGCCGCAAACGCACCGCCAGCCGCCTGCACCTGCACCCCAATTCGGTCGACTACCGGCTCAAACGCATCGCGCAGCTCACCGGCCTGGACGCCTCGCGCGCCTCGGGACTGTGGTATCTGCGCTCGGCGCTGATCGCCCGCAGTTACCGACGATCGATCAGCCGAACGTCGTAGCCGAATCCGACTCGCGCCGGATGTCGCGCGGCTGTGCTCTCCGACACAGTTGTCAGCCACATCACATGACGACGAGGAGCGGCGATGCAGCCATACGACAACGACGAGCGTGGTCGGCGATGACCGCGGCCACGCTGGACACGCGCCCGCAGCTCGCGCCCCGGGCCCGGCTGGCGCGGATCGAACAGGGTTATCTGGTGCTCGGCGGCACCGTGCTGATCGGCCTGGTGGGCGGACTCACGACGCCGAACTTCCTGTCGCTGAACAACTTCGCCAGCATCGCCGCGCTCTCGGCGGCCTTCGGCATCCTCGCCGTGGGTGAGGCGGTGGTCATCCTCGGCAAGGGGATCGACCTGTCGGTGGCGGGGATCGGGCTCGGCTCGGCGCAGGCGACCCTGGCGTTCATGAACCGCGGGATGCCCGAGGGCCGGGCGATCCTGCTCATGGCCGGGCTCGCCCTGCTGGTCGGGGTGCTCAACGGCGTGCTGATCGCCTACCTCGAGGTGCCCGCGCTGTTCGCGACGCTGGCCACCGGGATGCTCGCCATCGGCGGCGTCGACATCCTGTTCCTGAGCCGCAACGTCTACAACGTGCCCGCCGGATCGTGGATCGCCGCGCTGAATCACGGTTCGCTGCTGGGGATTCCGCGCCCGGTGCTGGTGGCCGCCGCGGTGTTCGCGCTGGCGTGGCTGTTCATCTCCTACACCGCGCCCGGCCGGTTGATCCGGGCGATGGGCGACAACTTCGACACCGCCCGCGCCACCGGCGCGCCGGTGCGCCCGTTGCAGGTGCTGACCTATGTGATCGCCGCGGCGCTGGCGGTGCTGGCCGGGTACGTGGCGGTCTCGATCCAGGGCAGCGTGCAGACGACCGTCACCTCCTTCGATCCGATCCTGTTCACCGCCTTGACCGTCGCCGTGATCGGCGGGGTGTCGCTGTCGGGCGGGCGGGGCACGATCCTCGGCGTGCTCGCGGGCTCGCTGTTCGTCGGCGTGCTGAACAACCTGCTGGTGCTGCACGGCCTCACCACCGCGGTCCAGGACCTCATCCGCGGCGCGGTGCTCATCGGCGCCATCGCCTTCGACGCCTGGCTGCATCCCCGCAATGTCGAGACCGAGAAGTCCGGCGAACTGTAATGCCCTCTCCCACAACCACTTCCAAGCACGACACCGCCCACGACAGGAGGGTTCGACGATGAACCGAAAGAAGACACTCGCCCTGGTGACCACCGCGCTCACGGCGTTCGCGATCGCCGGATGTTCGGTGGACAGCCGCTCCGGCTCGTCCGGGGCCGCCTCGGGCGACGCCGCCTTCGGCGCGAACGTGGACATGAACGACGCCGTGCGCAAGGCCCACGACGTGATGAAGGGCAAGCGGGTCGCCTTCGTCCCGATCCTCTACAAAGGCTATGCGCTGACCGAGAACTGGGGCTCGACGATGCAGCGCTCGTTCGGCAACCTCGGCGCCGACTTCCAGGTCTACGACTCCAACTTCTCCAGCGACCGGATGATCAGCACGATCAACGACCTGATCGCCCGCAAGGCCGCCGACGTGCTCGTGCTCCAGAACCAGGACCTGGGCCTGCTCGACAGCGTGATCGAACAGGCCGAGCGCGCCGGGATCTACACCGTGGTGCTCAACATGATGTCGACCCGGCTCGGCGACGCGTTCATCGGCGTCGACGTCGCGCACGCCGCCCGCACCATCGCCCAGCGCGCCGCCGACGACTGCGGCCGCCGCAACGCGCCCAAACAGGTCGCGGTGATCGACGGACCCGGCAACGACCCGGCCTCGATCCAGTGGAACCAGGGCATCCGCGATGTGCTCGAACCGCTGGGATACACGCTGTCCGTTGCCCATTCGCAGTTCCAGAACGCCATCGCCCAGCAGGCGGCCGAGTCGATGCTGCAACAGTCGCAGGGCAAGCTGTGCGGGTTCCTGGTGACCTACGACGTCAACGCGGTGACCGTCGGCCGGACCGTCGCCGACGCCGTCGGCCGCGGCCAGGTGGCGCCGGATTCGGTGGGCACCTACACCTTCGACGCCGACCGGAGCTGGTGCGACGCGCTGAAGCAGGGCCTGGTCACCGCCTCGGTCGCCTACGACGTGCAGGGCATCGGCGAGGCGGCGGCGGTGGCCACCCAGCAGCTGATCCAGTCCGGCGCCAAGCCCGGCAGCGGGCACACCGTGTCCTTCGTCGCCGACGCGATGGTCGACAAGACCAACGTCGACGACATCTCCATCGCCTGCTACACGGGCCGGTGACCATGGGCATCGCACTACGGTCCCGGGGCGTGAACGCCATCGGGCTCACCGGCGGGCGGTGGCGCGACCGCGTCGCGCCCTACCGGACCCTGTCGGAACTGTTCGAGAAGCGCTGGATGGAGGGCGCGGTCCCGCTGGGGCTGGCGTTGATCCTGTGTGTCGTCGTGCTGTCCACCACCCCGGTCGGCGCGGACAACACCCCGCTCGTGCTGGATCAGGCGGCCGAATACGGGCTGCTCGCCATCGGTTTGACGGTGGTGCTGGTCGGCGGCGGCATCGACCTGTCGGTCGGATCCGTCGTCGGGGTCGCCGCGCTCGGTGCGATGGTCGCCAACCGGGTGTGGCACTGGCCGATGGCCCTGGTGGTGCCCGCGGCGGTGCTGACCGGGGCCCTGCTCGGCGCGATCAACGGCGTACTCGTCGCCCGGCTGCGGATGCGGCCGTTCATCACCACGCTGGTGACGCTGATCGCGTTCGGCGGCGCGGCGACCGCGTTGCAGAGCGCCTACAGCACCAAGATCGGCGTGGCCCGGCCCGACATCGTCTGGGATTTCCTGAGTTTCGGCAAGGTCGCCGGGATTCCCACGGAGTGGTTCCTGTTCGTGGTGGTGCTGATCGTCGCGCACCTGGCCCTGACCCGGTCGCGCTGGGGCTGGTGGGTGACCGCGGTCGGATCGGATCGACGGTCCGCGCGCCGCAACGGGATTCCCGTCGTCGCGGTCACGTTCTGGACCTATGTGCTGTCGGGGGCGCTGGCCGGGCTCGCGGGCCTGCTCACCGCCGCCCGGCTCGGCCGCACCGATCCGAACGTCGGAAAGGGTTGGGAGATCGTCGCTCTGACGGCGGTCGTGCTCGGCGGGGTGAGCCTGAAGGGCGGCCGCGGGTCGGTCCTGCGGGCGACCGTCGGCGTGCTCGTGGTGGCGATCATCCAGCAGGCCACCATCGCCGAGGGCGCGCAGGGGTCCTGGTACACGGTGATCCTGGCGGCGGTGCTGCTGCTGTTCACGGTCCTCGACCTGAAATGGGGCAAGTACCGGCAGCGCACGGTGGAGAAGCTGCGGATCGATCCGGCGCGCCTGGTGCTGCCGCCGCTCCCGGACATCACCGAGCCGGGCAGCGTGTGGAATCTCAACAGCCGCCTCACCGACGCGCCGCCGATCGGGCTGGGCCAGATCCGCGGGGCGGAGGACTGCGCGGTCGACGGCGACGGCAACGTCTTCTGCGGTGACCAGCGCGGCTGGGTGTGGAAGTTCACCCCCGGCCGCACCGAGGGCGAGATCTTCTCGCGCACCGGCGGTTTCCCGTGCGGCCACGCCTTCGACCGGGAGGGGCGGCTGGTGGTCGCGGTGGGCGGTATGGGCATCTACCGGATCGAACCGGACGGCCGACCGGAGCTGGTGGCCAACAAGGTCGCGCGCAGCCCGTTCTCCCTGCTCGACGATTCCGGGTTGCGGGCCGTGGACGATCTCGACGTCGCCCCCGACGGCTCGATCTACGCCTCGGACTTCTCCACCCGCAACAATACCGCCGACTTCCTCGTCGAACTGGTGGAATTCCGCCCGAACGGCCGGGTGGTGCGCGTGGATCCCGACGGCAGCACCGAGGTGGTGGTCTCCAATCACGTGTTCCCCAACGGGATCTGCACCGCCCACGACGGGCAGTCGATCCTGATCGTCAGCACCGGCCTGTGCCGGGTGGACCGGCTGTGGATCGCGGGACCGAAACAGGGGCAGCTGGAACCGGTGCTGGAGAATCTGCCCGGCTACCCGGACAACCTCAACCGGTCCTCCGACGGAAACTACTGGCTGCCGCTGTGCGCGATGCGGACCTCGATGTCGGATCTGCTGCGCGAACACCCGGCCGTGCGGCGGCGGATGACTCGCGAAGTGTCGCTGGACAATTGGGTCGTTCCGCAGCTGAACATGTCGTGCGTGCTCAAGTTCGACGATCGGGGCCGGATCCTGTCGGTGCTGTGGGACGAGACGATGGAGAACTATCCGATGGTCACCTCGGTCAAGGAACAGGCCGGGCACCTGTATCTGTGCGGCGTCAGCAACAACCGCATCGGCCGACTCCCCCTCGACCCGAGCGAGATCGGCACGATCGACCCGAATCGCGTTCCGGGACTGCGGGATACGGTCCACACACCGGCGGGGGCGGTCCGATGAACCGCGCGCTCGCCACGCTGGCCGAGTGGATCAATCCGGCCTGGGGACGGCACCGCACCGTCCCGCCGATGGACGCCGGGCTGCGGCCGAATCTCCGCCTGGACGAGGCGGCGGAGTTACTGCCGACCGGCGCCCACGAACCCGACGACGTGGTCGTCACCGACTCCGGCACGGTGTTGTTCGGCAGCGGGAACGCGGTGTGGTCCTGGCGCGACGGCGCGGTGCGCGCCGTGGCCGAATTGCCCGGTCCCGCAGGGGCGCTCGCGCTCCGGGACGGCACGGTGCTCGTCGCCGTCGACGGCGCCGGACTGCTCGCGGTGAACGACGCGGGCCGGGTCACCGAGGTGTGCGCCGACGCGGCCGTCGCCTCCTGCGTCACCGACCTCGCCGTCCTCGCCGACGGGTCCGTGCTCGCCACGGTGGGCTCGCGCGAGCACGGCGTCCCGGAGTGGTCGCGGGCCCTGGTGCTCGGCGACCGGTCGGGGGCGATCGTCCGCGTCGAGGGGACGCGGGCGCGGGTCGAGGCCGAGGGCCTGGGGTGGCCGTCGGGCATCGAAACCGCCTCGGCCACCGAGGTTCTGGTGTCGCTGAGTTTCGATCACCGCATCGAGACCCGGGCGCTCGCCGCCCTCGCCCGCCCGGGCCGCGCGATCGCGCGCAACCTGCCCGTCTATCCGGGCCGCCTCGCGGCCGCCGGGGACGGCTGGTGGGTCGCGGCGCCCTATATCCGCAACCGCGTCACCGAGATGCTGCTCGACGAGCCCGCGGTGATCGCGGAGATGGTGGCGCGCGTCGACCCCGAGGACTGGTTCGTCCCCCGGCTGCGCTGCACCAACCCCTACACCGACACCATGCAGATGGGGCAGCTGCGCGTGCTCGGCGAGGTCAAACCGTGGGCCCCGGCCCGCTCGTGCGGGCTGGTGCTGCGCCTCGACGGGGCCGGGCGCGTCGCGGAGAGCGCGCACGCCCGGGTCGACAGCCCCCGGCACGGCGTGACCGGCGTGGCCGCGGCCGACGGCCGAATCCTGGCCGCCGCCAAGGGATTCGGCAATCTCCTGCAACTGCCCGCCGAGGAAGGAACGAGGTGATACGGATGCCCACTACGGACCACGACACCGCCGAACCGGTGATCCGGCTGTCGAAGGTGAGCAAACGCTACGGCGGCACCTACGCGCTGCGCGGCGTCGACTTCGACGTGCGCCCCGGGGAGATCCACGCGCTGCTCGGCGAGAACGGCGCCGGGAAGTCGACGATGGTGAAGATCATCTCCGGTGCCGTCGCCCACGACGGCGGCACCCTCGAACTCGACGGCCGCGCACGCACTTTCACGGCCCCCAAGGATTCGGTGGCGGCCGGAATCTCGATGGTGTACCAGGAGGGTTCGCTCGTCGAGACCATGACGGTGGCGCAGAACCTGTTCCTGGGCGAGGAGAAGGTGTTCAACAATCTCGGCCACCTGAACATCGTGGCGCGAGAGCTGTTGGAATCACACAACTTCCACATCCGCCCGGACGTCCCGGCCGGTGCGCTGGGCGTCGGCCAGAAGCAGATGGTCGAGATCGCGCGGGCGGTGCACCGCAACGCGAAGCTGGTCATCCTCGACGAACCGACCTCCTCGGTCACCCCCGAGGAGCGGCTCCAGCTGTTCCTGTCCATGCAGTCGCTCAAGCGCCGGGGCATCGGCGTCATCTTCATCACCCACATGCTCGACGAGGCGTTCGAGCAGGCCGACCGCATCACCGTGCTGCGCGACGGGGAGGTGCAGGGCACGGTGTCGCGGCCGGAGTTCGCCCGCGACGAGGTGGTGCGCATGATGGTGGGGCGCAATGTGGAGATGGGCCGGGTGCTGCCCGGACGCGAACCCGATCCCACGCCCGTGCTCGAGGTCGAGGACGTCACCCTGCTCCCGGTCGTGCGCAATATGTCGTTCTCCGCCTACGCCGGGGAGATCGTCGGCATCTACGGCCTGGTCGGCGCGGGGCGCAGCGAGGTGGCGATGATCATCAGCGGCATCCTCAAGCGACGCCGATTGCGCGGCGGCACAATCCGTTTGAACGGCCGCCGGGTCCGCTTCGGCACCCCGCGCCAGGCGCGCCGGGCGGGCATCGTCTACATCACCGAGGACCGCAAGGCGTCGGGCTTCTTCAGCCATCTGACGATCGCCGACAACATCTATCTCGGGCATCTGTGCGGGGCGCGGCGGCTGCCGTTCCTGGTGCGCCCGAGCGCCCGCAAGTCCGTCGCGGGACGCTTCGTCGAACGCTTCCAGGTCCGCACCCTGGAGCCGAACCGGGCCACGCTGGAGGAGCTCAGCGGCGGCAATCAGCAGAAGGTCGTGCTCGCCAAGGGACTGACCCGGAAACCGTTGGTCGCCATCATCGACGAACCCACCCGCGGCGTGGATCTGGGCACCATCCCCGAGATCCACGCCATGATCCGGGGGCTGGCCGACGACGGCGTCGCGGTGGTCGTCATCTCGTCCTACCTGCCGGAGATCCGGGCGCTGTCCGATCGCGTGCTGGTCGCCAAGAACGGGACCATCGCCGCCGAATTCGCCCCCGAGGAGGCCGACGAGACCCGGCTGATGTTCGCCGCCGTGCACTAGCGACACCCACACCGAAAACGCTCGCCCCGGCCGTGGCCGGGGCGAGCGTTTGTCGTCGAACCGTCGCGCTCAGAACTCGATGACCGCCTTGCCGCCGGTCTGCTTGTCGAATTCGCGGTAGGCCGCCTCGGCGTCGTCGAGGGACCAGCGATCGGTGAAGATCTTGTCCACATCGACCCCGTGGCTGGCGATGAAGCGGGCGCAATCCCCCTGTCCGACAAGGGAGAACGTGTAGGAGCCGACGATCGTGAGCTGCTTGCGGATGACGTCGGGGCTGACGTTCAGCGTCACCTCCCCGCCCTCGCCGACGAAGCCCACCCGACCCCACGGGGCGGTGGCCTGCACGGCGGCGGAGCGGGCGGCGGCCGCCCCCGAACAGTCCAGCGCGCAGCTCACGCCCTTGCCCCCGGTCAGTTCCCGGATCGCCGCCACCGGATCGGTGGCGCTGGAGTCGACGCCGTGCGCGGCGCCGAATTCCTTTGCGCGGGAGACCCTTTCGCTCGCGACATCGACCGCGATCACCTCCGCGCCCATCGCCGCGGCCAGCTGCACCGCGGACTGCCCGACCGGGCCCTGCCCGAACACGGCGAGGGTGTCGCGGGCGGTGAGACCCAGGCGCACCAGGCCGCCGAAGGCCGTGCCGGTGCCGCAGGCGATCGCGGCCCCGGCGGCGAAGCTGAGCTCGTCGGGCAGCGGAACCAGTGTGCGCGCGGGCACTTTCAGGTAGTCGGCGTGGCCGCCGTGGGCGGTGGCGCCGAAGATCCGCGCGCCGCGCTCGCACATCTGGGTCCAGCCCTCGCGGCAGCGGTCGCAGAAGCCGCATCCGTCGTAGTGGTGCACCATGACCCGATCGCCGACCCGTACCGCGCGCGGATCCACCGCCGACCCGAGGGCGACCACCACGCCGCACGGCTCGTGCCCGGCGATGACGCCCGCGTCGTCGCCGCGCAAACCGAACGCCGCCAACGCCTCTCCGGCGGGCGCGCGGTAGAACCGCAGATCGCTGCCGCACATTCCGGACGCCTTGATCTGCACGATCACGTCCGCGGGCCCCGGTTCGGGGTCGTCGAACGAGACGATCTCGAGGTTGCGGTCACCGTTGAACACAACGCCGCGCATCGGCACTCCTCCACCTCCGGCCAGCGCCGGGTCGATCCACTGTGGGTGTCAGGACAGCGATTCCGCCAGCGCGGGCGACAGTCCGTAGGATTTCAGCTCGACGTAGCCGTCGAAGCCCTCCAGCCCGGCCTCCCGGCCGATGCCGCTGTTCTTGAATCCGCCGATGGGCGAATGGAATCCGACCACGTTGCCGTTCAATTCGACCGTCCCCGTGCGGATTCGGCGGGCCACGGCGAGGGCGTGCTCGTCGTCGGCGGCGAAGACCGAGCCGTTGAGACCGAACGTCGAGTTGTTGGCGATCGCCACGGCCTCGTCCTCGTCGGCGAAGCTCAGCACCGACAGCACCGGGCCGAAGATCTCCTCCTGCGCGATGCGCATATCGGGCGCGACGCCGGTGAACACGGTCGGCTCCACGAACCAGCCGCGGTCCAGTCCGGCGGGCCGCCCGCCGCCGACGGCGACCTTCGCCCCCTCGGTGCGGCCGATCTCGAGGTAGCTCTCGATCATCGCGCGCTGGCGGGCGGTGACCACCGGACCGATCTCGGTCGCCGGATCGGCCGGATCGCCGACCGGCATCGACTCGACCATCGCCACGAGCCGCTCGACCAGTTCGGCCTCGCGGGAGCGGGCCACCACGATGCGGGTCTTGTTGCTGCACGCCTGGCCGTTGTTGCGCATCGACAGCTTGCGGATCTGGCCGAGCGCGATGTCCAGATCGGCGTCGTCGAGGATGACCGCCGCGGATTTGCCGCCCAGTTCGAGGGTGACCCGGCGCAGATCGCGCCCGCACAGCTCCGCGACGCGGCGGCCCGCGGCCGTCGAGCCGGTGAACGACACCTTGTCCACGCCCGGATGGGTGACCAGGTGCTCGCTGACGCCGCGATCGGCGGGCAGGATGTTGACCACGCCGTCCGGCAGGCCCGCGGCCTGGAGGATCTCGCCGAGCAGGTAGCCGTTCAGCGGCGCCTCGGGGGCGGTCTTCAGCACCACCGTGCAGCCGGCCAGCAGCGCCGGACCCAGCTTCAGCGCGGCGATCTGCAACGGCATGTTCCACGGGATCACCGCGGCGACGACGCCGATCGGCTCCCGCGTCACCAGGCCGGTGCCGGTGGCCGAGCGGCGGATGCTGCTCCACTCGTAGCTCGGGGCGAGTTCGAGGAACGCGTCCAGCAGCAGTTTCGCGCCCAGCGACTGGGTGCTGCGCGACAACGTGATCGGGCTGCCCATCTCGGTGGTGATCAGCTGCGCGATCTCCTCCTGCCGCTCCCCCAGCCCCGCGCTGACCCGGGTCAGCACCTCGATCCGATCGGCCAGCGACAGCCGCGGCCACGGACCGTGATCGAACGCGTGCCGGGCGGCGGCCACGGCCCGATCGACGTCGCTGGCCGCGGAGTTGGGCACGTGGGCCACCGTCTGCTCGGTGTAGGGCGAGATCACCGCGATCTTCTCGGTGGCGGTGGGGTCGGCCCACCGCCCGCCGATGAACAGCTTCGAATAGTTGCCCTGAGGGACCATGTTCTTCTCTCCTCGCACCGGTCCTGTCGTGCGCCGCCTCCTGGAACGGAGGCGGCCCGGTGGTCCGAGTGTGGCGCAGCGCACATCCGCCCGGTATCCCTCGCCGGTCGTATTCGACCGCGACCTTCGGTCGATGCGGGTCAGCGCGTGCCGACCAGGCGCATGACCGTGGCGAAGTCGTCGACGTCCTCGAGGCCGAACACCGCCTCGACGACGGCGTCCATCCGGTCCTGCGCGAGCACGCCCTCGGCGTTGGTCCGGAACTTCCCGATCAGCTCCGCGTCGGTCATCCGGGTCTCCGGGTCCGGGGTCGGGCTGCCCTTCGGGTACACCCGGTCGGCGACGAAAGTCGTTCCGCGAGCGTCGACCTCGATGCGGGCGGGCCGCGCCGACGGATGCGCGGACAGCGCCTTGAAGTAGTCCGGGTGCGGTTGGAAGGTGACTCGTTCCATCAGCTCGAGCACCGACGGACTGAACACGAGGTCGGGATCGTGCCACGCCTTGCTCGGGGTGATGTTGTGCGCGCCGACGGCCAGCCCGTGCGCGATGCTGAACTGCGCGTCGTGGGTGTGCTCGATGACATTGCTCAACCACAACGGATGCAGGACCGCGGCCTCACCCCAGCATCGGATCGCCTCGATCTCCTCGGGCTTCAGATCGTTCTCCTCGACGATCTCGGTGAGCGCGTGCAGCGGCGCGTGCAGGATCCGGCAGTGCGGATACGGCTTGAAGGTCTGTTCGGCCGGGAACCACCACTCCTCGCCGAGACCGGCGGTGAGATTCTGCGGTTCCCAGCGGCGGGTGCCGATGAAACGGCGGTAACCCAGCTCGGCGTCGTCGAGGACCGGCAGGTCGCCCCGGTGCCCGAGCTTCGCCATGTACGCCGCGGTCAGGGAGGCGTTGGTGAGCGCGCCCGCGAGGGAGTACTTGATCGTCGCGGTCGGCGCGTGCGCCAGCCACGACCGCATGGAATTCACCGGCGAGGTGCTGGCCGCGATGGCCAGCGCGTGGGCGAGCACCTCGGCCGAACAGCCCTCGAGCTTGCCGACCGCCGCGGTCGCGCCGAAGACCGTGTTGCTGTAGCCCAGCACGGGCGACAGGTTCATCTCGGTGTCGGTGCGGTCGCGCAGGTAGTCGACCGACTTGTAGAACCGGAACGACATCTCGTGCGACAGCGCGATCGCGGCGAGCACATCGCGGCCCGAGCGCTGCCGGGCCTCGGCCACGGCCATGGTCGGCGGCAGGACGTAGGGCGTCACGTGGCCCGGCGGCAGCACGGCGTCGAAGTCGAGGGCGTTGATCAATTCCCCGTTGGCGAAGGCGGCGGCGAGCGTCGTCACCCGGTCGGGGGTGCCGATGACGGTGGCGTCCCCGTTCGAGCCGCCGACCAGGCGGGCGTATTCGATGCCGATCCGGCCCTTGTGCTGGTCGACCGCGCCCAGGGCGCAGCCCAGCGAATCGAGCAGGATGCGCTTGGCTTCGACCACGACCTCCTCGGGCAGGCGGTGGTAGTCGACCCCGGTGGTGAATCGGGCCAGTTGTTCGACGATGGTCTCGGACACGACGGCGTCCCTTCCTCGCTGCGCGCTGCTGTGCTGCCGGTATCACCATGGCGTCGATCGGGCGCGACGACATCCGCCGCCGGTCCGATTCGCCTGCGACCTTCGGCCGACTGGCGTCGGATCGCGGGAAGGTGCCGGACGACTTCCATCCTAGCGCTAGAATCAGACATAATATATTGTCCTTGAGTTTTTGGAGCGACAGTGGCAACCGCAACCACGGATTCACCCCACCGCGACGTGGCGCTCGACCGGGACCTGCACGCCCGCATCCGCGAACTCGTCGTCGAGGCCGGGGGTGCCCTCGGCCGGGAGTTCCCGGCCTACGACTGTTCCCGGGCGCTGGCCGCCAAACGCATGCTGCGCTACCTGTGGGACGCGACCGTGGCGGATCTGACCCGCGCGAGCGGGACGCACCCCGACCCGCCGACCGACCTCGCCGCCCTGCTCACCCGGATCCGCGACGCCGAGAGCGCGGTCGAGGAGGCCCGGCTGCGCGACGGCGTCGAACTGCTGCGCCGGGTGCGCCGCGCGCTGGCGACCCTGCGCGACACGACGACGGTCGACGAGTTGTTCACCCGGGCCTCCGAGGCGGCCTGCACCATCGGATTCGACCGCGTGCTGCTGTCCACCGTGGAGAACTCGGTGTGGAAGCTGAGCACGATGTGCGTGGTCGGCGACCCGAAACTCGCCGAGGACATGGTGGCGATCGGCCGCGACAATCCCCCGCGCCTGGACGGCACCCTGATCGAATCCGACGTCGTCGCGCACGGCCGGGCCGGTCTGGCCCTGGACGCCCAGCGCAATCCGCGGGTCGAGCGGACGCTGGTGAAGATGTCGCGCTGCACCTCCTACGCCATCGCCCCGCTCACGGTGCGCGGCCAGGTCGTGGGCATGGTGCACGGCGACTGCACCCTGCCCCACCGCGAGGTGGACGACTCCGACCGCGCGGTGCTGAGCCTGTTCGCCGAGGGCCTGAGCCACGATCTGGACCGGGTGCGCATCCTCCAGGGCGTCGCCGACCTCCAGCGCGGACTGCTGAACCTCACCGGCGGGATGCGGATCGGCGCCGGGCCCGCGGTCGCGGTCCCCGCCCAGCCGCATCCGCTGCTGTCGAGCCGGGAGGTGGAGGTGATCGAACTGCTCGCCGCGGGCGAACCGAACCGCCTCATCGCCCGCAAGCTGTCGATCTCCGAGGGCACGGTCAAGACCCACGTCACCCACATCCTGCGCAAACTCGGCGCCGCCAATCGCGCCGAGGCGGTGTCCTACTGGCTGCGCGACGGGTCCGCACGCTTCTGCGTATAATATATTGTGCATGAAGCCGTCCGCGACAGAGGTGTGCCCATGACGAGGATCAGGACCCAGCCCGACGACTGGACCGAACCGGGTCCGCATCAGATCGTGCGCGGCGTCCACCGGATCCCGTTACCCCTGCCGATCGACGGGCTCGCCGCGGTCAACGCCTACCTGCTCGAGGGCGCCGACGGGCTGATCCTCATCGACCCGGGCTGGGCCTGCCCGCAGACCGAACGCGCCGTCGCCGCGGCGCTGGAACGGCTGGGCTACGCGCTCGGCGATATCGCCGTCTGCCTGGCCACCCATCATCACGCCGATCACTACACCCAGGCGTGCGCGTGGCGAAAGACGTTGGGCTGCAAGCTGTTCACCGGACGCGAGGAACGCCACAGCATCGACGCCTTCCCGCTGCCCGGCGGTTTCCCGCATCATTCGCCGCTGCTCGCCCGGTGCGGGGCCTCGGATCTGGCGTCCCGGATCGCCCGCGACCCGGGACCGGCGGAATGGGACGGCATCCCCTTCGGACCGCCGGACGGCTGGCTCGACAACGGCGCGGTGATCCCGCTTAGGCGCGGCGCGCTGGAGGTGATCGCGACGCCCGGGCACACCCGCGGCCATGTCGTGTTCCATCATCCCGAGACGCGAATCCTGTTCTCCGGCGACCACATCCTCCCGCACATCACCCCCTCGATCGGCTTCGAGAAGGCGCCCGAACCGCATCCGCTGCGCTCGTATCTGGAATCCCTGCACCTGGTCGGCGGCCTGCCCGACACCGCCCTGCTGCCCTCGCACGGCCCGGTCACCAGCAGCACCCGCGCGCGGGTGGACGCCCTGCTCGACCACCATCGGCACCGCCTCGACGAGGTGTGCGAACGGGTCGCGGCGGGCGCCACGACCGCCTACGACATCGCCGCCGCCCTGCCATGGACCCGGCGCGGGCTGCGGCTCGACGACCTGCCGCCCGAGCATCAGCTGTCGGCGATCATGGAGATCGACGCCCACCTCGACGTCCTGTCGATGCAGGGCCGGGTCGGTCACGACGACGGCGCCACCGTGCGCCGCTTCGCGCTCGCGGCGTGAAACCACCAGCCGCACAACCCTTTTCACCGTGGAGGAATACGTGAGCACAGACCCTTCGGCCCGGACCCCGCTGGCGGGCTTGCGGATCATCGAATTCGCCAGCTTCGTGGCCGGTCCCTCGGGGGGCATGACGCTGGGTCAGCTCGGCGCCGACGTCATCCGGATCGACCCGATCGGCGGGGCCGCCGACTACACGCGCTGGCCGCTGTCGGCGCGGACCGGGCGCAGCCTCTACTGGACCGCGCTCAACCGCGGCAAGCGCTCGGTCGCGATCGATGCGCGCTCCCCCGAGGGCCGCGAGCTGATCATCGGACTGGCCACCGCGCCGGGACCCGACGCGGGCATCGTGGTCGACAACACCGTCGGCCGGCCGTGGCTGTCCTACGAGGCGCTCAGCGCGCGGCGCGCCGATCTCATCCAGGTGCACATCGACGGGTACGCCGACGGCCGGGCGGCGGTCGACTACACGGTGAATCCCGATGCGGGCGTTGCCGATATGACCGGACCGCTGGACGCGGCCGCACCGGTGAACCACGTCCTGCCCGCCTGGGACCTGCTGGCCGGGATGACCGCGACCACCGGACTGCTGGCCGCCCTGCACCGCCGCACCCGCACCGGGGCCGGATCGTTCCTGCGGCTCGCCCTGGCCGATGTGGCGTTCTCGTCGCTGGTGAATCTGGGCTGGCTGGCCGAGGCCGACGAACGGGGCCGGGCGCGGGACAAGCACGGCAACCAGGTCTACGGCAGTTACGGCGCCGATTTCGAGACCGCCGACGGCGAGCGCGTCATGGTCGTCGCCCTCACCCGTCGGCACTGGGACGGGCTGCGCCTCCTGACCGGCACCGGCGCGGTCTTCGACGCCCTGGAGAAGGCCCTCGACGCCGACCTCCGCACCGAGGACGACCGCTACCGCCACCGCGACCTGATCACCGCCGTCCTGCGGCCGTGGTTCGCGGCCCGCCCGCTGGCCGAGATCGACCGCGCCCTCACCGAATCCGGCGTGCTGTGGAGCAAGTTCCGCACCGTGCACGACGTGGCGACCGCCTTCCGCGCCGAGGGGTCCCCCGCGATCTTCGGCGAGGTCGATCAGCCCGGCATCGGCCCGGTGCTGACCAGCCGGTCCCCCCTGCGCATCGACTCCGAGTACGGCGACTGCGCGGTCGCCCCCGACCTCGGTGAGCACACCGGGCAGGTGCTGTCGGAGGTGCTGGGCGTGAGCGACGCCGAACTGGGCCGCCTGCACGACGCGGGCGTCATCGGCTCGGCGTAGCGGCCCTACGCGTCGGGCAGGGTGAATACGATCTTGCCGACGGCCGCCCCCGAGCGGAGGCGGCCGGCCGCGTCGCCGGGCTCGGTCAGCGGCACGGTCCGGTCGATCACCGGGCGGATCGCGCCGCGGGCCACGGCCGCGAGGACCTCCGGCCGCAGCCCGGCGATCACCGCGGCGAGCTCGTCGGGGCGGGTGAAGCCGAAGGAGACACCGTGCACGGTGAGGTGACGGTAGGACAGATCGTCGAGATCGATGGTCGACGCGGGCCCGTCGAGACGGCCGATATTGACCACGTGCCCGTCGTGCCGCGTGGCGGGCAGGCAGCGGGCGAACGTCGGCCCGCCCACGTGGTCGAGCACGACGTCGACGCCCCGGCCGCCGGTGGCGGCCAGGACGGCCGCGGAGAGGTCGGTGCCCGGGGTGACGACGACGGTGTCCACGCCCGCCTCGGTGAGCAGGGCGCGTTTGCCGGGCGCGCGGGTCGTGCCGATGACGTGCGCCGCCCCGAGGGCCTTGGCCAGTTGCGCGCCGATCAACCCGATCCCCGCGGACGCCCCGGTGATGAGCACACTCTGCCCGGCGGTGAACCCCGCCGCGGTGAGCGCGCCGTGCTCGGTCAGCAACCCCGTCGGCAGCGCGCACGCCACCGCCGGATCGAGGCCGTCGGGAAGAGGCAGGACGTGGCGGTGGTCGGCGAGGACGTATTCGGCGAACGAGTGCGGCGTCGAGCCCATCACCGCGTCGCCGACCCGCCAGTCACCGGTCCCGTCGCCGAGCGCGGCCACGGTTCCGGCGTACTCGAATCCGGCGACGAACGCCTCCCCGGTGCCGCCGCGGGTGGGGTCGGCCCGATCGAGCATCGGAATGTCGCCGTTGTTCGTCGCCGCGGCCCGGGTGCGGATCAGCACCTGCCCCGGGCCCGGCTCGGGCCGCGCGACCTCCCGCACCGCCCAATCCGGGCCGAACCCACCCACGAGCGCGCGCATCGTCCGGGGCATGGCGATCCTCCCGTCTCAGCTCCGGTCGTCGACCTTGTTACGCGAAATCAGTTGCGCGGCAATCACATTGCGCTGGATCTCGTTGGTGCCCTCGCCGAGGATCATCAGCGGGGCGTCGCGGAAGTAGCGCTCGACCTCGTACTCCTTGGAGAAACCGTAGCCGCCGTGCACGCGCATGGCGTCCAGGGCCACCTCCATGGCGGCCTCGGAGGCGTACAGCTTCGCCATCCCGGCCTCCATATCCGCGCGCAGGCCCTGGTCGATGCGGTCGGCGGCGTCGGCGGTCAGCAACCGCGCGGCCTGCACCTTGGTGACCATATTGGCCAGGTGGATGCCGACCGCCTGATGCTGCCAGATCGGCTTGCCGAAGGATTCGCGCTGCTGGGCGTAGACGGTGGCGTCGGCGAGCGCGGCCTGGGCCACGCCGACCGCGCGGGCGGCGACCTGCACGCGCCCGACCTCGAGGCCGCGCATCATGTGGTTCCAGCCGATGCCGGGCGTGCCGCCCAGCACGGCCGTGCTCGGGACGCGCATCTCGTCGAAGACCAGCTCACACGCCTCGACGCCGCGGTAACCCAGCTTGGGCAGCTTCTTCGAGATGACCATGCCCGCACCGGGTTCGACGAGCACCACGCTCATCCCCTTGTGCGCGGGCCTCGCCTCGCGGTCGGTGACGCACAGCAGGCCGATGAGCCCGGAGTGCGCGGCGTTGGAGATCCAGGTCTTGCTGCCGTTGATCACCAGGTCGTCGCCCTCGGCCCGCGCGGTGGTGCGCATGGCCTGGAGATCGCTGCCGCCGCCGGGTTCGGTGAGCGCCATGGTCGCCCGGATCTCGCCGGTCGCCATCTTCGGCAGGTAGGTCTTCTTCTGCTCGTCGGTACCGAAGGTGCGGATCAGATAGGAGATCACCGAGTGACCGCCGATCGCCCCGGCCATGCTCATCCAGCCGCGGGCCAGTTCCTCGGTGACGCGCGCGAAGCACGCGGTGCTGACCTCGACGCCGCCGAGGTCCGAGGGGACCAGCAGGCCGAAGCAGCCGAGCCGCTTCATCTCGTCGATCAGTTCGCCGGGGTAGATGTCGTCGGCCTCGAACTCCCGCACCCGGGGCCGGACCTTCTCGTCGACGAATCGGCCGACGAGGGCGACGATCTCCTGCTCGTCAGGAGTGAGGGTGGTCATCGTTCTCCTTCTTTCCTTGGTTTGCCCGGCGGCCGCGCGTCAGGCCGTCTCCACGGTCGCCGCGAGTCCCTGGCCGCCGCCGATACACATGGTGGCCAAGCCTTTTCCGCCGCCGCGGCGACGCAGTTCGTGCAGCAGCGTGGTCACCATCCGCATCCCGGTGGCCCCGATCGGATGCCCGAGCGAGATGCCCGAGCCGTTGACGTTGAGCCGGTCGTGATCGCGCCAGCCCCAGCCCTCGAGCACCGCGAGCACCTGCACGGCGAACGCCTCGTTCAGCTCGACCAGGTCCAGCCCGTTCAGCAGCTGCCGGGTGTCGAGCCCTTGGCGCGCCGCGAGTTTCGCGACCGCGGGTACCGGCCCGATCCCCATGCGCGACGGATCGCAGCCGGCCGCCGCCCAGCCGTTGAGATAGCCGATCGGCGTCAGGCCGAGATCGTCGAGCCGGTCCTCGGCCACCAGCAGACAGGCCGAGGCGGCGTCGTTCTGCTGGCTGGCGTTGCCCGCGGTCACCGTGCCGCCCGGGGTGATCGGGCGCAGCTTCGCGAGGGTCTCGGGGGTGCTGTCGGGCCGCACGCCCTCGTCGGTGGCGACCACCCGCGGCTCGCCGCGGCGCTGCGGCACCGTCACCGGCACCACCTCGGCGTCGAAGCGGCCGTTCTGCCACGCCGCCGCGGCGCGCTGATGGCTGCGGGCGGCGTAGGCGTCGGCGCTGTCGCGGTCGATCCCGTAATCGGCGGCCAGATTCTCGGCCGTCTCGATCATTCCGGAGATCTTGCCGAACCGTTCCTCGGGCTGGGAGCGCTCGCGGCCCCGGTCGAGCCGGTCGTAGAGCGAGACCGTGCCCGCCCGCGCGCCCCAGCGGGTGGCCGTCGAGTAGTACTCGATGCGGCTCATGGATTCCACGCCCCCGGCCAGCACCACATCGGCGGCCCCGGTCTGCACCATCATCGCCCCGGTCACCAGCGCCTGGAGGCCGCCGCCGCACCGGCGGTCCAGCTGCATTCCCGGCACCTCGATCGGCAGTCCGGCGTGCAGTGCCACCCAGCGGCCCACGCACGGCACCTCGGAGTTGGCGTAGGACTGCGCGAACACCACGTCCTCGATCCGCTCGGGATCGACGCCGGAACGGTCCACGACCTCGCGGACCACCGTGGCGGCGAGATCCTCCACCGGGACGTCGCGCAGCGCGCCCCCGAAGGTGCCGACGGGGGTTCGCAGGGGTTGCACGATCGCCACCCGCCGGACATATTGCTGATTCGACACCGTAGTCACACCCATTCCGATCGAATTGGCTCAGGACAGCCACCCGTCCGTGCCGCCGACACTACTTGCAGTTTATACATTTTATATAATATTCTTCAAGACGAACAGAGGACGGTGATCGACATGCCCGAGGTGGGCCCCGAAGACTTCAGCGCGATCCTGGCACATGTGCGCGAATTCGTCCGCACCAAGGTCGTGCCCCGCGAACAGGAGATCATGGCGGCCGACGCCATCCCCGCCGATCTGCGCAAGCAGGTCGCCGAGCTGGGCCTGTTCGGGTACGCGATCCCCCAGCAGTGGGGCGGTCTGGGGCTGGACCTCACCCAGGACGTCGAGCTGGCGATGGAATTCGGCTACACCTCGCTGTCGCTGCGCTCGATGTTCGGCACCAACAACGGCATCGCCGGTCAGGTGCTGGTGAACTTCGGCACCGACGAGCAGAAGGCCCGCTGGCTCGAGCGGATCGCCACGGGCGAGGTCGTCGCCTCCTTCGCCCTCACCGAACCGGGCGCGGGCTCGAATCCGGCGGGCCTGCGCACCAAGGCCGTGCGCGACGGCGACGACTGGGTCATCGACGGCCAGAAGCGCTTCATCACCAACGCCCCGATCGCGGATCTGTTCGTGGTCTTCGCCCGCACCCGTCCCGCCGACGACTCGGGCCCCGGTATCGCGGTGTTCCTGGTCCCCGCCGACACCCCCGGCCTCGAGGTCGGCGCCAAGGACGCGAAGATGGGCCAGGAGGGCGCCTGGACCGCGGACGTCACGTTCTCCGGCGTGCGGATTCCGGACTCGGCGCTGGTGGGCGGTTCGGAGGAGGTGGGGTACCGGGCGGCGATGACATCGCTGGCCCGCGGCCGGGTGCACATCGCCGCGCTCGCCGTCGGATCGGCCCAGCGCGCGCTCGACGAGTCGGTGAGCTACGCCGCCGCGGCCACCCAGGGCGGCCGCCCGATCGGCGAGTTCCAGTTGGTGCAGGCCATGATCGCCGATCAGCAGACCGGGGTGCTGGCCGGGCGCGCCCTGGTCCGCGAGACCGCCGCCCGCTACGTGAGCGGCGAGGACCGGCGCATCGGGCCGTCCGCGGCGAAGCTGTTCTGCACCGAGATGGTCGGCCGGGTGGCCGATCTCGCCGTGCAGATCCACGGCGGCACCGGCTACATGCGCGAGGTTCCGGTCGAGCGCATCTACCGCGATGTGCGGCTGCTGCGCCTGTACGAGGGCACCAGCGAGATCCAGCGCCTGATCATCGGCGGCGGGCTCGTGCGCGCGGCCGGGACGCGGAAATGACGGCGGCACACCAGGATTCGCTCGACGCGGCGACGTGGTTGTTCGTGCCCGGCGACCGGCCGGACCGGTTCGCCAAGGCGCGGGCCGCCGGGGCGGACATGGTCGTGCTGGACCTCGAGGACGCGGTCGCGCCCGAGCGCAAGGACGAGGCGCGCGACTACGTCCACCAGTGGCTCGCGGCGGGAAACCGCAACGCGGTGCGCATCAACGCCGACGGAACCCGTTGGTACGCGGACGATCTCGCGATGCTGGCGCGGCACCGCGCCGTCGTCATGGTCCCCAAGGCCGAGGACCCCGCCGCCTTGGGCGCGATCGCGGCGCAACTGACCGAGCCCGCCCTCGTCGCGCTGATCGAGACCGCGCGCGGGGTGCTCGACGCGGCGGCGATCGCCGATGTCCCCGCGGTGCGCCGCCTGGCGATCGGGACCTTCGACCTGGCCGCGCAGCTCGGCATCGCCCCGGGTGACCGGGAGGCGCTGGCGCCCGCCCGCGGCGCGCTCGTGCTCGCCTCGGCGGCGGCCGGGCTGGCGGGGCCGATCGACGGGGTCACCGGCGCGGTCGACGAACCGGAGCTGCTGACCGCCGACGTGAACTACGCCCGCCGCCTCGGATTCGCGGGCAAGCTCTGCGTCCATCCCCGGCAGGTCCCCACCGCGGCGGCCGCGCTCCGGCCGAGCGCCGACGAGATCCGCTGGGCCACAACGGTGGTCGAGGCGACCACGACCGAGGGCGTGGCCGTGCTGAACGGGCAGATGATCGACAAGCCGGTCGTCGACCGCGCCCAGCGCATCCTGCTCCAGGCGTCTCCCCGTCCCTGACATCCCGACGAAACGGAGTCCGACATGTCCCAACCACTGCTGCTCGACCGGACCGCGGTCATCACCGGCGCCGCCCAGGGCATCGGCTACGCCATCGCGGAGGCGTTCCTCGCCGAGGGCGCCCGGGTCGTCCTCGGCGACCTCGACGCCGACACCGTGAAGCAGGCCGCCGAACGTCTCGGCGGCCCGGACAAGGCGATCGGGGTGCGCTGCGACGTCACCGATTCCGCCGATGTCGACGCCCTGTTGCAGGCCGCGCTGGACACCTTCGGCGGCCTCGATGTCATGGTCAACAACGCGGGCATCACCCGCGACGCGACCATGCGCACCATGACCGAGGAGCAGTTCGACCAGGTCGTCGCCGTCCACCTGAAGGGCACCTGGAACGGCACCCGCAAGGCCGCGGCGATCATGCGCGAGCGCAAACGCGGCGCGATCGTCAACCTGTCGTCGTTGTCGGGCAAGGTCGGGCTGGTCGGGCAGACCAACTACTCGGCCGCCAAGGCCGGCATCGTCGGGCTGTCCAAGGCGGCCGCCAAGGAGGTCGCCCACCACGGCATCCGGATCAACGCCATTCAGCCCGGCCTCATCCGCACGCCCATGACCGAGGCCATGCCGGAGAAGGTCTGGGCGGAGAAGATGGCCGAGATCCCCATGCGCCGCGCGGGCGAGGTCAGCGAGATCGCCTCGGTGGCACTGTTTCTCGCCTCGGACCTGTCGTCGTACATGACCGGCGCCGTCCTGGAGGTCACCGGCGGGAGGTTCATGTAGTGCCCGGCTGGGAACCGCACACCGTCACCAGCTCCGAACTCATCGATCCCGCCCCGGTCGCCGCGCTGGCCGCGCTGTTCGACGACGGGCTGCCGGTCCCCGGCCCCGGCGACGAACTCCCGCCGATGTGGCATTGGGTGGCGCTGCCGCGCTGGCCGGTCTCCTCGCTGATCGGCGCGGACGGGCATCCGGTGCGCGGCGGCTTCCTGCCGCCGGTCGAACTGCCCCGGCGCATGTTCGCCGGCGGAGAGGTGCGCTGGCACAGCGAGATCCACGTGGGCGAGACCGTGCGGCGGGTGTCGCGGGTGGAATCGGTGACCGAGAAGTCCGGGCGCTCCGGCAAACTCGTCGTCGTGGTGGTCTCGACGCGGCTCTACCGCGACGGCGGCGAACTCGCGCTCGACGAACGCCAGGACCTCATCTACCGCGAGGCGGGCCCGGCCGCTCCTGCCACCGCCGACCCCGCCGACGCGGCGGCCCTGACCCCGGCGGGCGCCCCGCTGCGGCGCGCGGGGGACACGGAGTGGGACTTCGCCACCGATCCGACGCTGCTGATGCGGTTCTCCGCGGCCACCGCCAACGCGCATCGCATCCACTACGACTGGCCCTACGCCACCCGCGTGGAGGGGTACCCGGGCCTGGTCGTGCACGGACCGCTGATCACCCTCGCCGCCGCCGAGGTCCACCGCCTCGCCGGGCGGACCGGACGCCCGGCCGGGCTGCGGCACCGCAACCGCGCTCCCCTGTTCTGTGCCCAATCCGCCCGGTTCCGGATCGAGCCGGGCGACGCTCCGGGCCCGCGGATCGACCTGCTCGGCCCCGGCGGGGACGCGCACGCGACCGTCGAGATCGATCTCGGATGAGGAAGGCCCCCACCATGATTCGCACCTTCACCGGACCCGACGAGGTCCGCGCCGCGCTCGGCGAACCGCTGGGCCCGAGCGAGCCACTGCTCGTCGACCAGGCCCGGATCGACGCGTTCGCCGAGGTGACCGGCGATCACCAGTGGATCCACGTCGACCCGGACCGCGCCGCCGCCGGTCCGTTCGGCCGCACCATCGCGCACGGGTATCTGACCCTGTCGCTGCTGCCCTGGTTCGGCGCGCGGCTGTTCGCGCTCGAATTCGGCTCGGCCCGAGTCAATTACGGGGTGGACAAGGTGCGGTTCCCCGCGCCGGTCCCGGTGGATTCGACCCTGCGCTGCACCGCGACCTTCACCGATCTGCGCGAGGCGGCGGGCGGCACCATCCTCACCACACGCTATGTGGTGCAGGCCACCGACGCGGCCAAACCGGCCTGTGTCGCCGACACTTTGGTGCTGCTCACGTAATCGGGCCCGGCGCCGTCGCATCTTATATTATGTTTTGACGCGCCGTTTCCGGGCGCACACCCGACAGGGAGGCGAGGGCGTGGCCGACAACCTGACCCGGATCCGCGGCATCGGCGGACGGCAGCAGCTACCCGACGAGGTGGCGTCCTATGTCCGCGAGTTGATCATGTCCGGACAGGTGCGCGCCGGGGAGTTCCTGCGGATGGAACCGATCGCCGCGGCCGTCGGCGTGAGCAATACCCCGGTGCGCGAGGGACTGCTGGCGCTGCGCAGCGAGGGCTTCGTGGAGCTGGTGCCGCGGCGCGGATTCGTCGTGGCGCCGGTCACCCCGCAGGACGTGTACGACTTGTTCTGGGCGCAGGCGCAATTCGCGGCGGAGCTGGCCGCGCGCGCCGCGACCACGATCACCGACGAGCGGATCGCCGAACTCGAGGCGATCAACACCCGCCTCGACGCCGCGATCGCGGCGGACGATCGCGACGCCATCGCCGTGCACGGCCACGAATTCCATCGGCACATCAATCTGGCCGCGGACTCCCACCGCCTGACCCTGCTGCTGGGCTCGGTCGTCCGGCATCTGCCGAACCGCTTCTACGCCTCGCTGGAGGGCCGCCTGGCCGCCATCGGCAACGACCATCCGCGAATGATCGAGGCGCTGCGCGACCGCGACGCCGACCGGCTGCGGGAACTGACCGAGAAGCACATCCTCGACGGCGCCCAGGGCGTGTTGGGAATGCTGGAGCGCACCGGCCCGTGGTCGGTGCCCGAGGAGGCCTGAACAAGCGAAACCGGCTCCGGGACAGCGTGTCCGGAGCCGGTTTCGTCGAATTCCGTTGTGGCCGTGGGTTACACGCCGATCGCGTCGGCCAGTTCGAGCACCGCCTCGGCGGTCTTCACGTGGGCCAGATCGATGTGCACGCCCTCGAAGTCGACCGCCCCGCTCCCGGCGGCCTCGGCCGCGCGGAACGCCGCGATCATCCGGCGGTAGTACTCCACCGTCTCCGCCGAGGGGGTGAAGACCTCGTTGGAGATGGCGATGTGCGACGGATGGATGCAGACCATCCCCCGGAAGCCCAGCCGCCGCGAATCCTCCGCGAACCGGCGGAACCCGTCGAGATCCTTGATGTCCTGCCACACCCCCGTGACCGGGTGGGTCTGACCCGCGCCGCGCGCGGCGACCACGATACGGCTGCGCTGATACAGGGTCTCGAGACCCTCGAGGGTGAATTCGAAGCCCAGTTCGCGCCCCACGTCGGCGTTCGGGCCGGTGGCGCCGAGCAGACTCCACACCCGCGGGCACGCCTCGGCGATCTCCTCGCAGTGCGCCACCGAGACCGCGGTCTCGAAGCTGATGATCAGGCCCACCGAGCCGGGTTCGAGGCCCTCGCGCTCCTCGATGTGCGCGACCACCGCGTCGATGCGGCGGACCTCCTCGGCGTTGTAGACCTTGGGCAGGAACAGACCGGCCACGCCCGGCACAATGACGGCCTCGACGTCGGCGCCGAAATGTCCGCTGTCATAGCTGTTGGGGCGCACCCACACGTCGGGGCGGACGTTCTGCTCGCGCAGCCGCCCGAGGGTCTCCCGCACGATGCCCCGGGCGGCGGCCTTGTCCGCGGCCGGGACGGAGTCCTCGAGGTCCAGGATCAGCGCGTCGGCTCCGGCGGCGACCGCCTTCTCCGCCCAGCTGGATTTGTGCCCGGGCACGAACAACATCGAACGGTACGGCTTCAAAGATCTTCTCCTTCTGCGAGATACGGTGGGTCAGAACCGCGGGCTGCGGTGTTCGAGGTGGGCGGCCAGGCCCTCACGGACCTCGGGACCGCCGAACCCGTAGAACTCGAGCGCCAGCGAGGCGTCGAAGATGGAGCCCGCGACGTGCCGATACCAGTTGTTCAGCGACTGCTTGGTCCAGCGGATGGCGGTGGGCGCGCCCGCGGCGAGTTCGCGGGCCACCTCCCGCGCGGTGGGCAGCAGGTCCGCGTCGGCGTCGACGCACAGCGAGACGAGCCCGATCCGCTCGGCCTCCTCGCCGTTGAGCGGGCGGCAGGTCATCAGGTAGTACTTGGCCTTGGCCATGCCGCACAGCAGCGGCCAGCAGATCGCGGCGTGGTCCCCGGCGGCGACGCCGAGGCGGGTGTGGCCGTCGATGATCTTGGCGGTTTTGGTCGTCACCGAGACGTCGGCGAGGATCGCGGCGACGAGCCCGGCGCCGACGGCCGGGCCGTGGATGGCGGAGACGATCGGCTTGGTGCAGTCGAGCACGTTGTAGACCAGGTCGCGGGCCTCGCGCATCACGCGGGTGCGGACCTCGTAGTCGTCGCGCATCGCCTCGACCATCGCGAACGAGCCGCCCGCCGACAGGCCCTTGCCCTCGCCCCGCAGGACCACGGCCTTGACCTGCGGGTCGGCGTCGAACTCCCGCCAGACCTCCGCCAGATCGGCGTGCGCCCCCTCGCCGACCGCGTTCAGATTGGGGGCGTCGAACACCAGCTCGGCGACCCCCGCCTCGTCGGGGCCGTCCACCCGCAGATGTTCGAAGCGCGCATAGCGGCTCATGTCCGTCCTTCCATACCGGTCGGGAATACCGAATTCAATGAAAACATTATATATTAAGTACTACAAGATGGGAGTCAGCATGGATCGCGCCTTCTTCCGCGTGAAGTACGGGGATACCGAGGAACTGCATCCCGAGCCGGGAGCCGAAAGCGGCTGGGGCGCGGAGCATCTGCGCGGGCCGGCCGTGAGCGGCGCGCTCGCCCGCGAGGCCGAGCGCACGGTCGCCACCCTCGGGCGCGCCGATCTGCGACCTGTGCGCTGGACCCTCGACCTGTTCCGCGCGGCGCGAATGCGCCCGTCCACCACCACGGCGACGGTCCGGCGCGAGGGGCCGCGGCTGTGTCTGGTCGACACCACCCTGCTCCAGGAGGGCGAACCGGTCGCCCGGGCGAGCGCGCTGTATCTGCGGCCGAGCGAGACCCCGGGCGGGAAGGTCTGGTCCGGCGGCACCTCCCCCACCCCACCGGCCGCCGGGCTCACCCCGCCGGGCGATCGCGAACGGCTCTACCTCGACCCGGCGCACGGGTGGGGCGGATGGACCGACGGCTTCGTCGCCGCCGAGCGAAAACAGATCTGGCACTTCCCGATTCCCGTCGTCCACGGTGAGGACCCGACGCCGTTCCAGCTGGCCGCCTCCGTCGCCGACGTGACGAACCTGATCTCGAACCTGGGCGGCGCGGGACTCGAGTTCATCAATCCGGATGTCAGCCTGGCCCTCGCGCGTCTCCCCCGCGGCGACGAACTCGGCCTGGCGCTGACCGAACGCGTCGAACACGACGGCATCGCCGTAGGCACCGCGGTCGCGTTCGACCGCCACGGCGTCATCGGCACGGTGACGGCCTCCGCCCTGGCCAACGCGCAGCGCGCCGTCGGCCCCTACTCCCTGCGCCAGCACTGAAGGATCCTCCGTTGCCCCGCGAGAAGCCCCTCCGCCTCCCGGCGCCCCGCGCCGACGCCTGGGACTGGCAACTCCGCGCCGCCTGCCGGACCCACGACGTGAACGTCTTCTACACCGGCGACGAATCCGATACCGCCGCGGCCAAACGCCTGTGCGCCCGCTGCCCCAGCCTCGTTCGGTGCCGCGACTACGCGCTGAACGCCCATGAGGCGCACGGCATCTGGGGCGGGCTCACCCCGGCCGAACGCGTCGAGTACCGCTGGGCCCGCTACCTCGACCGGCGGCGCGGCCCGGCCCGCTGAGGGCCGGGCCGCCGCGGTCAGCGCTCGATCAGGGCGACCTTCACGTGGTCGGGGCGCTTCAACGTCCCGTCCGGCACCAGCTCCACGACCGTCTTCACATTGAGTGCCGAGCGGACGCGCTGTTCGATGTCCGCGCGCAATTGCGAACGCGCCGCCTCGTCCAAGCCGTCGGCGTACTCGACGACCAGCGGCAGCGGGTGCTGGGTCGAGTGGCCCTCGAAGTCGGGGCGCACGCGCATCTCCCCCGTCGTGCGCGGGGCGAGTTCCAGGACCAGATCCTTGATCGCCGAGGGGAAGACGTTGATGCCGCGCACGATCAGCATATCGTCGGTGCGGCCGACGCAGCGCACCTTGTAACCCGTTCGGCCACAGGCACAGTCGGTGCCGGTGACGACGACGTGGTCGCGGGTGCGGAAGCGCAGCAACGGGGAGGCCCGGCGGCGCAGCGCGGTGTAGACCAGTTCACCGTGCGCGCCCGCGACCGGATCGACGCGGTCGCCGGTGTCGGGATCGATGAGTTCGGCGATCATGAGATCCGGTGACAGGAAATGCATTCCGTCGCCGACCTCGCACTCCCCCCAGTAGGTGCACGCGATGTCGGTGCCGCCCAACATCTCCCGCGCGGTCGCGCCCCACAGCGCCTCGAGCTTGCCGCGGATCGCGGGGGAACCGCCGCCGGGTTCGCCGCCGACGCTGATCGTGCGCACACCCAGGTCGCGGGCGGGGCGGCCGACGATGCGCGGCGCCTGCTCGGCGAGGTGCACGAGGAAGTTCGGCGTCCCGATCAGCGCGTTCGGCCGCTGATCGGCCTGCACGCGCAGCAGCCGTTCCGCCCCCGCCTCCGCGCCGATGGGGATGTCGACGATGCCCATGTATTGCAGGATCTGCACGATCGGCAGGCCGCCGACGAAACCCTTGCTCATCCCGAAGCCGTGCAGCAGCCGGTCGCCGGGCCGGAAACCGTTGGCGTACAACGCCCGTGCCCCCAACTCGCACCAGGTGACGATGTCGGAGGCGGTCAGCGCCACGTACGACGGGCTGCCGGTGGTTCCCGACGAGGCTTGGATCTGAACGATCTCGGCGTCGGGAACCGCGACGTGCGCGCCCAGTGGCGGCGACTGCGCCAGGCTGTCGCGCAACTCCTGCTTCTCGGTGAAGGGCAGGGCGGCAAGGTCGTCCACGCCGCGCACGGCCGCCGGGTCGACACCGTGCGCGGCGAACTTCGCGCGATAGAAGGCGCTGTTCGCGGCGAGGTGCGCGAGCTGTTCGCGCAACCGTTCGTCCTGGATCGCCCGCGCCCGCGCGGCGGAGATCGTCTCCACCTCGCTCCAGTACCGCGCCGAGAACGGTGCGACCGCCATTCGAGTCTCCTACCTGTCAGCCCCTGTACGAATGTCGCCGGACCGGCGAGCGGCAGTGTGCGGCGGCGTCGACCCGAACTCAGTGATTATATATTATATCTTAAGTTAGATCCACGACGCCCAGCGGCCGCGACGGCGGGAACGTCACGGGCAGGGCCGTCAGCGAGCGGTGGAACGGACCCGGTCGCCACGTCAATTCGGTTGTGCCGAGCGTCATTTCGGGCAGGGCGTCGACGAGCTGGTCGATCGCGTCCTGCGCGACCAGGTAGGCCACCGACCGGGCGGGGCAGGCGTGCGGTCCGATGCTCCAGGACAGGTGCGAATTGTTGTCGAAGTATTCGCGGGTGCCGTTCGCGGGATCGTTGTTGCAGGCGGCCATGCTGATCACCACCGGCTGATGCGCGGGCAGCCAGACGTCGTCGATGAGGATCGGCTGGCGGGGGAAGGTGGTGCACATGTTCGACAGCGGCGGATCGGTGAACAACACCTCGTCCAAGGCCGCGCGGGTGGTCATGCTCCCGCCGAGCAGGCCACCGGCGAATCGCTCGTCGGTCAGCAGCATGCGCAGGGTGTTGACGATGAGGTTCTGCAACGGTTCGATGCCCGCGCCGTAGAAGCTGAACAGCTGACTGATCAGCTCGGCGTCGTCGAGCCCGACCGGATGCCGCAGCAGCCGCGAGGTGATGTCGTCGCCGGGCTCCGCGCGCTTGCGCTCGAGCAGATCGCCCAGCGCGGCGACCATGGCCGCGTCGGCCGCGTCGGTGTCCGAGCCGTCGAACATCGCGGCCATCGCCGTCGCCGCCCGGCGCCCGATATCGGCCGGGCAGCCGAGGATGGTGTTGACCACCTCGAAGGTCAGCGGATAGGCGTACTGGCTGATCAGTTCCGCCGAGCCCGTCGCGGAGAACTCGGCGATCAACGGCACCGCGATCCGTTCGACGGTGCTGTGCAGGGAGAACAGGTCGTGCCCGGCGAGGGCGTCGACCGTGGGCACGCGGTAGCGCGCGTGCTCGGGACCGGCACTGCGAAAGGCGTTGGGGCGCCACTCCATCAGCGGCAGGACCGGGCAGTCGGCGGGAATGTCGCGCTGCCATATCCGGGGATCGGCGGGAAAGTGGTCCGGGTCGTTGAGGATTCGCCGCGCGGTCGCGTAGCCGATCACCAGGGTGGCGGGCACGCCGGGGGCGAGTTCGACCGGGGCCAGCGCCCCGTGCCGCGCCCGGAGTTCGCGATACACCCGGTAGGGATCGGCGGCGAATTCCGCTGTGTAGAGCGGTGTCCGGGGCCCGTCGCCGGAGGCCGGGCCTCCGGACGGGACCGGGCACGACAGGGTTTCGGGTGGTGGCATGGTCAACGGTGACCCTCCGAACATCGAACGAGACCGAGCTGAGACGACCGGTCACGGGCGATGCTCCGCCCTCGGGGACCGGCGTGCGGCATCGTATCGAGTGCGGGCGGCGGCCCGGCGCGAAATTCAAATATTACGCATTATGCGGTGGACTTCTCGTCCTCCGCCCACAGGCCCTGCGCCTCCAGCATGGCGACCAGTTCGTCGGCGCCCTCCATGATGTGGTCGCGCATGAGGGTGACCGCGGCCTTCGCGCGCCGCTTGCGCAACGCCTCGAGGATCGCGGGATGCTGTTGCATCGTGTCCTTGCTGTGGCCCTCGATGTCGTTGTAGAAGCGGTTCGGCAACTGCCGCACGATCGACCGCAGCAGCATGGCGAGCCGGCGGGAATCCGCGGCCAGATTGATCGTGCGATGGAACTCGTGCCCCAGCTGGACCACCAGCGCCGGATCGGTCCCCCGCGCGACCGCCTCGGCGTGGCGGTCGTTGACCTCGGTGAGGTGGTCGAGTTGCGCGGGGGTGATCAATTTGGCTGCGCGCCCGGCCAATTCACCGGCCAGCGTCGCCTGCGCCCAGAAGATGTCGCGCACGTCCTGACGGCTGAAGGCCGAGACCATGAAGCCGCGGCGCGGCACGAGTTCGACGAACCCCTCACCGCTGAGCAGCAACAATCCCTCGCGCACCGGGGTGTTGCTCACGCCCACGGCTTCCGCGATCGGTTCGGTGCGCAGGAAGTCACCGGGCCGCACCCGGCCGGTGATGATGAGTTCGCGCACGTAGGTCGCGACATCCTCCGAGAGCTGCTGGCGCTGGGAGTTCGAGCTGCGCGGCAGACTCCGGGCCGTCGATTCCATCTCGGCTCGATCCTTTCCAGTCGGCACTGCTATGCATTATGCCTCATACTTTCGAAACCGAGAGTCCGGCGCGGCGCCCGAACCGGTCAGCCGTCGCGCGAACCGTGTCCCGCGTCCTCCGGCACGGGAGCGAATTCCCTACGCACAGTATCGGTATCGGCCCCGAGTTCGGGGACGCGACCGGAGATCGGCGGCCAGTCGCGCGCCAGCGCGGGCGGTAGCAACGCGGGCACCGAACCCACCGGCGAGTCGACCTCCCGCCAGCGACCACGCTCGCGCAGTTGCGGATGGTCGGCCAGCTCCCGCACGCCGTTGAGCCGGGCGTTGCCGATTCCGGCGGCGTCGGCCAGGCGCTGGATCTCGGCGAGATCGCGCTGCGCGCACCACGCGCCGACGATCGCGTCCAGTTCCGCGCGATGGGCGACGCGATCATGGTTGTGCCGGTAGCGCGGATCGGCCGCCAGATCGGGCCGGTCGAGCAGATCCTCGGTGAGCCTTCGCCATTCGCGATCGCTGGTGGTGCCCAGCACGGCGGTGAGCCCGTCGGCGGTAGGGTAGGCGCCGTACGGCGCGATCATGGGCGAACCCATGCCGACCGGTTCGGGTTCGGTTCCGGTGTGCAGCACCTGATTCAGCGCGAACCCCATCATCTCGGCGACCACGTCGAGCATGGCGATGGGGATCACGGCCCCGCGGCCGGTGCGCTCCCGGTCGTAGAGCGCGGCGAGCACGCTGGAGTAGGCGTAGAGGGCGGTGCCGACATCGGCGACGGGGATGCCGGGTTTGGCGGGCGCGCCGGGTGTTCCGGTGATCGCGCACGATCCCCCCTCGGCCTGCACGAGCAGGTCGTAGGCGCGTTTGTGATCCAGCGGGCCGCCGCGGCCGTAGCCGGAGATGTCGACCACGATCAGCCGCGGATAGCGCTCCAGCAGGTCCTCGGGCGCGAACCCCAGCCGGCTCAGGGCGCCCGGGCCGAGGTTGGACACCACCACGTCGGCGCGCGCGAGCAGTCCGGTGAACACCTCCCGGTCGGCGGGATCGGTCAGATCGAGCGCGGCGGACTCCTTGCCGTGGTTGAGCCACACGAAGTGCGCCGCCATGCCCCGCACCACCCGGTCGTAGTGGCGGGTCGAGTCGCCGAAACCGGGCTGTTCGATCTTGATGACCCGGGCGCCGAGGTCGGCCAGATGACGGGTGCACAGCGGCGCCGAGATGGCCTGCTCGAGCCCCACCACGGTGATGCCCGACAGCGGCGCGGTCATGCCGGCCCCTCCTTCGGAAATGGTTGGGCCGCAACATAATCGGCGTCGGAAACCGGCTCTGCTCCGGTCCAGTCGGCCAGCAGATCGGCCACGTCCAGCCGGTCGGTGCGCGGCGTCTCGGGCGACCGGGCGGGGGTGCGGCTCAGCCGGGGCGCGGGCGCCGGGTGCAGCACCCCGTCGACGCGCTGGAACAGGCCGCGGTGGACATTGTGCGGATCCTCGGCGGCCTCGTCGAAGGTCAGGACCGGGGTCACGCAGGCGTCGGTGCCCTCGTAGACGCCCGCCCACTCCGCCCGGGTCCGGGTCGCGAGCGCGGCGCCGATGAGTTCGCGCAGGCGCGGCCAGTTCGCCCGGTCGTCCTGGTCGGGCCAGTCGCTGGTGTCGACGCCGAGCCGGGCCACGAACTCGGCGTAGAAGTCGGGTTCGAGCGCGCCGACCGCGAGGTAGTTGCCGTCCGCGCAGCGGTAGGTGTCGTAGAACGGCGCGCCGGAGTCCAGGTAGTTCGTGCCGGGGACGTCGCTGTAGCGGCCGGCCGCCCGCAGGCCCTGCAATTTCGCGGTGAGCAGGGCGACGCCGTCGACCATGGCCGCGTCCACGACCTGTCCGCGCCCGGATTTCCACGCCTCCAGCAGCGCGCAGACGATCCCGAACGCGCCGATCGCCGCGCCCCCGGCGTAATCGCCGAGCAGATTGATCGGCGGGCGGGGCGCCTCCCCCGCGCGGGCCATCGCGTGCAGCGCACCGGTTTGCGCCACGTAGTTGATGTCGTGCCCGGCCTCGGTCGCCAGCGGGCCGGTGCGGCCGTATCCGGTGAGCCGGGTGTAGACGATCTCCGGATTGCGGGCGAGCACCACGTCCGGTCCCAGGCCGAGTCGTTCGGCCACGCCGGGGCGATAGCCCTCGACGAACACGTCCGCGCCCGAGATCAGTCGCAGCACGGTCGCGATGCCCTCGGGGTCCTTGAGGTCCACCGCGACCGCGTCCACGCCGCGGTTGACCACGTCGTATTCCTCGCGCAGCCCGTCGGTCTGGCCGAGCGCCCGCGCGGACCGATGCGGCGGACGCACGATCCGGACCACGTGAGCGCCCATGTCCGCCAACATCATTCCGACGAAGGGCACCGGACCCATCCCGGCCAGGACGAGTACCCGCACCCCCGTCAACGGTCCGCTCATCAGTAGGACCTCGGTAGCCCCAGCACCTGCTGCGCGATGTAGTTGCGCACCATCTCCTGCGAGAACGGCGCGTTGCGCAGCAGGCGAACCTCCCGCCACAACCGCTCGACGTGATACTCCTTCGAGTACGCGTAGCCGCCGAAGGTCGACAGCGCGCGGTCGCACGCCTCGTAACCCGCTTCCGCGCCAAGGTATTTCGCGGCCGCGGCCTCCTTGCCGCACGGCTTGTGCGCCTCGAACAGCTCGGCGGCGTGCATGCAGACGCGTTCGGCGGCCTCGAGCCGGATCCAGGAGTCGGCCAGCGGGTGGGCGACGGCCTGGTTCTTGCCGATCGGCCGGTCGAACACCACGCGGTCCTTGGCGTACTGGGTCGCGAGCTCCAGCGCGGCCCGGCCCAGGCCGACGCCCTCGAGGCCGACCACGATGCGCTCCGGGTTCAGGCCGTCGATCAGGTACTTGAAGCCCTTGCCCACCTCGCCGATGACCTCGTCGTCGCGGACCTCGAGGTTATCGATGAACAGCTCGTTGGAGTCGATGGCCGACCGGCCCAGCTTCTCGATCTCGCGCACGGTGATCTTGTCGCGGTTCAGATCGGTGAAGAACAGGGTCATGCCGTCGAGCGGCTTGTTCTCGTCGCGCGGCGAGGTGCGCGCCACGATCAGGATCTTGTGCGCGTTCTGGGCGTTGGTGATGAAGACCTTCTGCCCGTTGATCACCCAGCCGCCGTCGATCTTGGTGGCCTTGGTGCGGATGCGCGAGGTGTCCACGCCCGCAGTGGGTTCGGTGACGGCGAAGGCCATCAGGATCTCGCCGGAGGCCAGTTTCGGCAGCCACTCGCGCTTCATCTCCTCCGAGCCGTAGCGCAGGATCGGCGCGGGCGGGAAGACGTAGAAGTGGATGGCCGACCCGCCGCTCATGCCCGCGCCGGAGGCCGCGACCTCCTGCAACATGATGCCCGCCTCGGTCAGGCCCAGCCCCAGGCCGCCGTACTCCTCGGGGATCATCACGCCCAGCCACCCGGCCGCCGCGAACGCCTTGACGAATTCCCACGGGTACTCGCCCTTGCGGTCCTTCTCCCGCCAGTAGTCGTAGCCGAATTTGCGGGCCAGTTCGCGGGTGTTCTGGCGAACCAGGTCCAGATCCTGATCGGTCAGTGTCATCGGTGATCTCCTGCTGTTTCACTGGTCGGGATGCCGTCGATGGGGGTGGCGGGATCCAGGGACGACAGATCCCCTTGGGCCAGGCCCAGATAGCGCGAGCGGATGGCGCGGCGCATGATCTTGCCGTTCTTGGTCTTCGGAAGTGCCTGCACCACATGCAGACTCGGCGCGAAGGAACGGCCGATGCGACCGACCGCGGCGGATTCCAGATCGTCGTGGTCGGCGTCGTCACGGACCACGACGAAGGCGACGACCCGTTGTCCCCGTTGCGGATCGGGCGCGCCGATCACCGCGGCCTCCACGATGCGGCGGTCGGTCAGCAACGCCGCCTCGATCTCGGCGGGCCCGACGCGGCGCCCGGAGACCTTGATGGTGTCGTCGGAGCGGCCGTGGATCTGCCAGACGCCGCGCTCGTCCACCGAGGCCAGGTCGCCGTGCACCCACACGTCTTCCCAATGGCTCCAATAGGTTTCGAGGTAGCGCTCGCGGTCCTGCCAGAACGCGTGCGTCATCCCGGGGAAGGTGTTGAGCACGGCCAGTTCGCCGACCTCACCGGTCACCGGTTTGCCGTCGCCGTCGAGCACGGCCGCGTCGACGCCGATCAGCGGCGCGTTGAACGAAGCCGGGTCGATCGGCAGGAACGGGTAGGCCACCAGCAGGCCGCCGCCGACCTCGGTGCCGCCGCTGAAGTTGATGATCGGCCGCTGCCCGCCGCCGACGGTCTCGTACAGCCAGCGCCAGGTCGGCTCGTCCCACGCCTCCCCGGTGGAGACGAACGACCGCAGGCTGCCCAGCCCTGCCGGCGTGCCCTCGGCGCGGGCCATGACCAGCCGCATCGCGGTGGGCGCCACACCTTGTACGGTGACGCCGTTGCGGTCGATGATCTCCCACATCCTCGTGGGCGTGGGGTGATCGGGCACGCCCTCGGTGAACACCACCGTGGCGCCGAGTTGCAGACCGCCCGCGACGAGCATCGGCCCGACGAGCCAGCCCATATCGGAGATCCAGGCGATGACGTCGTCGTCGTGCACATCGAAGGCGTAGCCGAAGTCGACGGCGGTCTTGACCGCGAATCCGGCGTGGGAGTGCACGATTCCCTTGGGGCGTCCGGTGGTTCCGGAGGTGTAGACGATGGTCAGCGGCTCGTTGGATTCGAGCTGGACCGTCGGCACCGGTTCCGGGTTCTCCGGCAGTTCGTCCCAGTACACATCCCGTCCGTCGCGCATCTCGACGTCGTTGTCGAGATGACGGACCACCACGCTGTGGCGGACGGACGGGGCGGACCGCAGGGCCTCGTCGGCGGTCTGCTTGAGCGGCACCACCTTTCCGCGACGGGTGGTCGCGTCGGCGGTGACGAGCGCGACGGCCGCGGAGTCCCGCAGGCGCGCGGCCAGGGCCTCGGGTCCGTAACCGGTGAAGGCCGGAACGGAGATGGCCCCGATCATCGCGCAGGCCAGGAAGGCGACCACGGCCTCGGGGACCACGGGCACGAACAGCACCACCCGGTCGCCGCGGGAGACGCCGAGGGCGGCGAGGTTGGCCGCGAATCGGCGCACCTGGGCGTCGAGTTCGGCGTAGGTGAGGGTGCGGCGGGTCCCGCCGTCACCCTCGTAGACGACCGCGGTCTTGTCCGCGATCGGGCCGTCGGCGTGCCGATGGGCGCACAGCGTGGCCAGATTCAGCTGCCCGCCGGGGAACCAGCGCGGGAACGGGATGCCCGCGCTGTCGTCGCGGACCCGCTCGAAGGGTTCGGCGAATTCGACGCCGAGATCCTCGATCGCCGCGCGCCAGAACCATTCCGGCTCGTCGACCGACGCCCGGTGCAACTCCGCGAGGCTGCCGTACCCCCATTTCGTCATGGCGGCCAGCAGTCGACTACGGGACCGCACGGGGTCGGGCGGCATCCAGACCGATTGCTGGTCCGGATCGGCGGGAGCTGGTCCTCGCATCGGGCACTTCCTTTCTCTGCGACCGGTTTTCGGGATCAGGACGCGGTCGCGGGCTCCGGCGCGGCGGAGCGCTTGAGCATCAGCCCGGCGCGCAGGCAGTCGCAGACCACCTCGTCGCGCTGGTTGATGCCCTGGTGACGGAAGGTGACGATGCCGGAATCGGTGCGGCTCTTGGATTCTCGCTTCGCGACGATCTCGGTGCGGACCCGGATGGTGTCGCCGTGGAACACCGGCGCGGGGAACTTCACCTCCTGGAAGCCGAGGTTGCCCAGGGTGGTGCCCAAGGTGGTGTCGGGCACCGTGATGCCCGACACCAGCCCGAGGATGAACAGGCTGTTGACCAGTCGCTGGCCGTGAATGGAGTTCTTGGAGTACTCCGCGTCCAGATGCAGCGGCGCGACATTGAGGGTCAGCGTGCTGAACAGGACGTTGTCGGTCTCGGTCACCGTGCGCCGCGTCGCGTGCTCGATGACGGTTCCGGGTTCGAACTCCTCGAAGTAGAGGCCGGGCATGAGAGTCCTTTCCGATCGATGCGGTGCGTCCCCGGTTTCCCGCGGTCGAACCAAGCTTACAACATTATATATTATATTGTCGCCCATTGAACAGGGGCCGTTCCGATCGTTCGCCGGGCCGCTGCTCCCGCCCGGATCACTCCTCGGCGTAGATCACCTTGTTCTGGACCAGGTCCTCGATCTGCTCGGGTGAGTACACCTCCGCGGCGACGGCGCGGCTGTGCGCGCCGACCCGGGGGGCGGTTCCCGGCCGGTCCGGGCGCTCGCCGTCGAACTTCCACGGCGGCCGCATCAGCGCCAGGCCGTCGGGCTGGGGTTCGACCATCTGCAGCCAGTCGACCTGCGGGTGTCGCAGGTAGCCCGTCATCGACAGCACCGGCGCGAACGGCACATCGGCGGCGGTGAGCGCCTGCTCCCAGTGCTGCGCGGACTTGCGTTCGAATTCGGCCTCGACGATCGCGGCGAGTTCGAAGTAGTTCGACTCGCGCGGGCGGTACTCGGCGAAGCGCGGATCCTCGGTGAGGTCCAGGCGGTCCATGGCCGTGCACAGGGCGTGCCAGAACTTCTGCGAGGACGACAGGTGGATCGCGAGGAACTCCCCCGTCGAGGTCTTGACGCAGAAGTTCTGCGCCTGCGGATGGCGGCTCTGGCGACTCGGGTCCGCTCCGAGTTCGAAGGCCTGGGTGATGCCGTCGATGGTCAGACAGCTCACCGCCTCCATGATCGAGGTCTCCACGCGCTGCGGCGCGCCGGTCTTCAGCCGTCCCACGAGCGCGGCCAGCACGCCGGTGGCCGTGCTCAGACCGGTGACGAGGTCGGCGCTCAGACCGCCCGCCAGTTGCGGGTGCCCGGCGTCGCCGAACAGGGAGTACAGGCCGCCGAAGGCGTGTCCGATGGTGTCGTAGGCGGGCCGGTTGGCCAGCGGTCCCCCGCCGCCGAAGCCGGTGACCGAGCCGTAGACCAGATCGGGGCGCAGCGCGCGGCACTCCTCCGGACCGAGGCCCATCGCGGCCAGCTTGCCGGGGCGCAGATTCTCGAGCACCACGTCGAAGTGCGGCACCAGCGCCTTGACCAGCGCGATTCCCTCCGGCTTCTTCAAATCGACGGACAGGCTGCGCTTGCCGGTGTTGTACTGGCGGAAGTACGGGCTCTCGTCGTTCTGCAGGCGCCGGAAGTCCTCACCGACCACCGGCTTCTCGACCTTCACCACTTCCGCTCCCAGGGCGCACAGGATCGACGTGGCGAAGGGCAGGGAGATGTAACCCCCGATCTCCAGGACGCGGATCCCGTCGAGCGGCTTGTGCTGCATGTCATGCCTCCAGACTGTCTTCTTTTAATATAATATATTGTTTGCCGTGCCGGAAGTGAAACGGCGAACTCACACCCGATCCCCCTGGACACCCCCTGCCACGGCCTCGCGGACCACCCCCACGCCGGACCTTGGCCCGTCTCGGCAATATCATATACTTTGTATTATCCGGATCACACGGGGCCATCTGACGTGCCCCACGTCACCGCGTGCGACGCCGATCCGCCCGCGCCCGCCACGACGCGCGCGGCCACCACGAGGAGTCAGCAATGAGCCGACACGAAGCCGTGCGGCAGGGACCGTACGACAAGTTGTTCATCGACGGCGCCTGGATGCCACCCGCGTCGGAACGCACGATCGACGTGGTCTCCCCCGCCACCGAGGAGATCATCGCCCGGGTGCCCGAGGGCGTGGAGGCCGATATCGACGCCGCGGTCGCGGCGGCGCGCCGGGCCTTCGACTCCGGGCCCTGGGGGCGCAGCGATCTCGCCGAGCGCATGGCGGTGCTGACCAAGCTCAGCGCGCAGTTCGCCGCGCGGGCCGAGGAGATCGCCCGGGTGGTCACCGCCGAGATGGGTTGTCCCATCTCGCTGTCGAACACCATGCAGGCGGCCGGTCCGCGGCTGCTGCTGGACGCGTTCCTGGACATGGCCCCGGCGTATCCGTGGGCCGACACCCGGCGCTCCGGGACCGGCAACGCGCTGGTCACCCGGGAGGCGGTCGGGGTCGTGGCGGCGATCGTGCCGTGGAACGCGCCGCTGCTCACCACCATGATCAAGATCGCGCCGGCGCTGCTGGCCGGGTGCACCGTGGTGCACAAACCGGCGCCGGAGACTCCGCTGTCGTCCTATCTGCTGGCGGAGATGTTGCAGGACGCGGGTCTGCCCGACGGGGTGCTCAATATCGTGCCCGCCGGGCGCGCGGTCAGCGAACATCTGGTTCGCCATCCCGGCGTGGACAAGGTCTCGTTCACCGGGTCCACGGGGGCGGGGCGCCGGATCGCCTCGCTGTGCGGCCACGACCTGCGGCGGGTGACGTTGGAGCTGGGCGGGAAGTCGGCGGCCGTGCTGCTCGACGACGCGGACTTCGACGTCGTCATCCCGGCGATCCGCGCGCTGTCGCTGCGCAACAGCGGACAGGTGTGCAGCAACAAGACCCGCATCGTGGTGCCGCGCGCGCGTCGTGACGAGGTGATCGGCCGGATCGTGGCGATGATCGAATCCATGCCCGTCGGTGATCCGTTCGATCCGGCCACCGAGATCGGCCCGATGGTCAGCGCCACCCATCGCGCCCGGGTGGAGGGATATATCAACGGCGCCAAGGCTTCCGGGGCGAACCTCGTCGTCGGCGGCGGGCGTCCTTCCGGGGCGGACCGCGGCTGGTACGTGGAACCGACCGTCTTCGCCGACGTCGATCCGGCGGCGCCGATCGCGCAGGAGGAGGTCTTCGGACCGGTGCTGACCGTGCACACCTACGACACCGAGGCCGAGGCCGTCGCCATCGCGAACAACTCCGAGTACGGCCTCAACGGTTCGGTGTTCTCCGCCGACCCCGAACGCGCGCTGGCCGTCGCCCGCCGGATCCGCACCGGCACGGTCGAGGTCAACGGCAAGGGGGTGGGGTTCCACGCCCCGATCGGCGGATTCAAGAACAGCGGGATCGGCCGGGAGGCCGGGCCGGAGGGCTTCGACGCCTACGTCGAGATCAAGTCCTACGGCCTGCCCGACGAGCTCGTCGACATCCTCGCCTGAACGACGTCACTTTCGAAAGGTTCATCGATGCAGAACGTTCCAGCGCTCGAACAGTCCGTGGTCCGGCTGGTCACCGAGCTCGAATTCGACTCTCTCCCAACGGAAGTCGTCGCCGGTGCGCGCGGGCTGATGCAGGACCAGTTGGCCTTGCAGATCGCGAGCGCCTCGCTGCCGTGGAGCCGGGCCGTGCTGGAGCTGACCCGCGCCGCGCACGCTCCCGGCGCCGCGCACGTCACCGCGAGCGGGGACGCGATGAGCGCGGCCGACGCCGCCTTCGTCAACGCCACCTTCGGGCACGGCTTCGAATACGACGACGCGCACCGGGCCAGCTCCTCGCACCCCGGCAGCTGCGTGGTCTCGACCGCGCTCGCGGTCGGCGAGGAACTGGGCGCGTCCATGCGGGAGGTGATCACCGGGATCGTCGCCGGGTACGAGGTCTACACCCGCATCGGCGTGCTCGCCGCGCCGCAGCTGCTCGAGCGCGGCTTCCACCCGCACTGCGTGCTGTCGAACTTCGGGGCCGCCGCGGTCGTGGCGAAGATGCGCGGCTTCGACGCCGAACGCACGTTGCACGCGCTGTCGATCGCGTTCAGCCACTGCTCGGGCACCACCGAGTACACCTCGACCGGCGGCTCGGTGAAGCGCCTGCACTCAGGTATCGGCACCCGCAACGGGATCCGCGCGGCCGAGCTGGCGGGGGCCGGAATCACCGGTCCCACAACGTTTTTGACGGGCGGGAAGGGCTTCTACCGCACCTTCGTCGGCCGCGACGTCGCCGACGGCGCGGACGCCGCCTTCGCCCTCGACGCGCCGTTCGAGATCACCAAGGTGTGGGTGAAGCCGTACTGCTGCTGCGGTATCAACCACGCCTACATCGACGGCGGCCGGCGACTGTCCGGCCGCGCGGCCGATATCGACAGCGTCGAACTGGGCATCCAGACCGGCGGCGACCTCATCATCGGCAACAAGAACGCCAATGCCTATGCGCCCCAGACGATCGAGCATCTGCAATACAGCCTGCCGTTCCAGTTCGCGCTGTCCGTGCTGGGCCTGGGCAACGGCTTCCGCACCCACCACGACTACCTCGCGGGCCGGCTGGACATCGGCGAGGGCAGCGCCGTCGCGGAGCTGGCCCGCCGGGTGAAGATCGGGGTGAAACCCGAACTCGACACCGCCTACCCCGGCAAGTGGGTCGGCGACATCACCGTCACCTACACCGACGGGACGACCGAGGCGATCTTCGTCGACAACCCCTCGGGCACCGCCGAGAACCCGATGTCCCAGGAGGATCTGGACGCCAAGTTCCGCGACGTGACGGTCGCGGAACTGGGCGCGGAACGCAGCGCGGAGTTGCTGCGGGCGATCACCGCCGGTGATCTCGACCAGCCCGCGGCGGAATTCGCCGCGTTGTTGCGCGTGTGACGCGGGCGAGGCGACGTATCGTGAGCAGCCCAGCGCCCTCGAGCCGACGGTGGCCCCGGCCGCCGCGGCGACGACGCTCCGGGTGAGCGCGGCCGGGTAGCCCTCGGCCCGCCGGAGCCGCGTCGGCGCGACGACGTCGATGCGGCCGAGGAGGAACGATGGCGCGGGCGACCCGGCGCGAGGTCTCGCCGCTGGAGCTGTTCTTCGATCTGGTGTTCGTGCTGGCCGTCGGCCAGCTCACCCACCACCTCACCGCGCAGCTGAGCTGGCGCGGGGCCGCCGAGACGCTGGTGGCGCTGATCGCGGTCTGCGGGGTGTGGGCGTTCACCAGTTTCGAGGTGACGCTGCTCGATATCGAGCGCCGGGCCACCCGGGCGGTCACCCTCGCCGTGATGGGCCTTGCGCTGTTCATGAACGCCGGGATCGCGCACGCGTTCGACGACGGCTCTTGGCTTTTCGTCGTGCCGATGCTGGTGGCGCTGGGCGGGCCCGCCGGGTACGCGGCGGTCTCCGCGCCCACGCCCGAGTTGCGCACCCACTTCCGGCACGTGCTGGTCTGGTTCGCGATCTCGGCGCCGCTGTGGATCATCGGCGCCGCGGTCGACTCCGAGATCCGGCTCTACCTCTGGTTCGCCGCCGCGCTGATCGATCTGCTGGGCACCTGGACCGCGCACCCGGTGCGGGGCAGCGTCCGTACCGCGCGTCTGCCGTTCGACGCCGAGCACATGCTGGAACGGATGCGGCTGTTCCTCATCATCCTGCTGGGTGAGACGGTGCTGACGCTGGGCCGCGTCATCGCCGATCACCGCCGCGATCCCGTCACCCTCGTGCTGGCGTTGGGGTGTGCCGCCGCCCTCGTCTGCCTGTGGGCCGTCTACTTCGGCCGCTCGGAACAACTGGTCGTCACCCACGCCGTCGAGATCGAGAACCCCATTCGCGCGGTCCACGTCGGCATCAACGCGATCTACGGCGTCGTCGCGGGTCTGGTGCTGTTCGCCACGGGCAGCGAGTTGCTGCTCGCCCACACCACCACCCGGTCGGCGGGCGTGCCGGGGGTGCTCGTCCTCGCGGGCCCCGCGCTGTATCTGCTGTCCCAGGCGATCTACTTCCGGTGGGAGATGGGTATCGGCTGGCGGATCCGGCTGATCGGCGCGGCCGCGCTGGGAGTCGGTGCGGCGGTGGCCTACTGGTTGCCGACCTATCTCGTGGTCGTGGTCCTGGTCGCGATCCTGCTGGCCCTGGCGGTGCACATCAGCGGTAGGACTCCCGCGCCGAACTGAGGGAAATTTCCACGGCTCTCCCTATACGAAGCTGGATATATTATGTTTTAAGTGAGCTAGATCACGGGAGCGTGGAGATGAGCAGACCATCGATCCGATCGGAGTCCGCCGAACTGGCGGCCGCGGTGCGGGAGATCGCCGACGAAGCGGGCCACCTGCTCGATCGCGAACCGGACGAGGCGCCGCTGGGCGACCTCTGGGATCTGGTGAGTTCCCAGGCGTTGCGCGAGGCGGGCGGCGACACACCCGATCGGCTGACCCGAATGATCGGTCTGCTCGGCCGGATTCGCGAGGCGGAGGCGATGCAGGCGCGGCTGCGGCTCGCCGATCGCACGCGCCTCCTGGCCGGGGTCCGCACCGCGCTCGCGGCGATCGCCGACGCTCGCTCGGTGGACGCGCTGCTGACCCGTGCCCCGGAGGCGGCGTGCGGTCTCGGCTTCGACCGCGCGCTGGTGTCCACCGTCGACCGGACGTGGCGGCTGCACACGATGTGCGTCGTGCGCGATCCGCGCTGGGCCGAGGAGATCGTCGCGGTGGGCCGGGAGAATCCGCCCGTGCTGGATCGCGGCCTGGTCGAGAACGACACCGTGGTCGACGCGCGCGCGGTGCTCGTCCCCGAGGTCCAGGAGAACCCGCGGGTGAATCGCCCGCTCGCCGAGATCACCCGGTCCTCTTCCTACGGGATCGCCCCGCTGCTGGTCGACGGCGAGGTGGTCGGCCTGGTGCACGGCGACTGTTATCACCAGCGCCGCGTGGTCGGCGAGGCCGATCGGATGGTGCTGTCCGCCTTCGCCGACGGCCTGAGCCAGCATTTGGCGAGAGTCACTGTGCTGGAAGCGATCTCGTCGATACGAACGCAGATCGACGGGCTGACCGGATGGCGGCCCCCGGCACCGGCGATCGTCGAATCCATCGCGGCCGCCCGTGCCGACGACGCGGTCCTCACCCGCCGGGAGGCGCAGATCGTGCGCCTGATGGCGGCCGGTGACTCCAACGCCCGCATCGCGCGCCGGCTCACCATCTCCGAGGGCACGGTGAAGACCCACATCACCCGCATCCTGCGCAAACTGGGCGCGGCCAATCGCGCCGAGGCCGTGTCGATCTGGCTGCGCACCTCCGCGACGACCCCGCTCGCGCGGCTCTGACCACCCGGGAGCCGTTCGGCCGAAGGTCGTACGAATCCCTGACCCGCGTGGGATGTCGCGCGCGACGCGCCGCGAGACAGTGAGCTGCACCACAAAGCGGCAGCACGCCGCGGGCAGCAAGGGCGACTGGAGGCGCAGAGGTATGACGGAGAGTGAACGGACGGCCGACTGGATCGTCGGCATCGATGTGGGTGGCACCTTCACCGACATCATCGGCCTGAATCAGAGCACCGGGGAGATCCGCGACGGCAAGGTCCTGTCCACCCGCGAACAGGAGGTCGGGGTGCTCGACAGCATCGCGGCCATCGACGTGGCGATCCCCGACATCGCCGAGATCGTGCACGGGCACACCGTCGGCATCAACGCGCTGCTCAGCCGCACCGGGGCGCCGACCGGCCTGATCTCGACCCGCGGCCACAAGGACCTGCTCGACATCGGCCGGATGCACCGCGAGTTCGGCGACCGCTTCTACGACCCGACCTGGGTGCGCCCGCATCAGGAGCGCCCGATCGTGGCGCGCGAATCGCGCTACGGCGTCGCCGAGCGGCTGCGCTACGACGGATCGGTGCTGCTGGCGCTCGACGAGGACGCCGTCCGCGCCGCCGCCCGCGAGCTCGCCGGACGAGGCACCGAGTCGGTCGCGGTCTGTCTGCTGAACTCCTACACCAACCCCGAGCACGAGCGGCGCGCGGCGGAGATCGTCGCCGAGGAGCTCCCGCACGCCTACATCCAGACCTCCGCGCTGTATCCGGTCACCAAGGAGCACGAGCGCACCACGACGGTCGCCTTGGACGCGTACGTCGGGCCCGCGGTGGTCGGCTACCTGAACCGCCTGATGGACCGCCTCGCCGAGCGCCACTACCGCGGCACGTTGTGGATCATGATGATGAACGGCGGCGTCGCCACCTTCGCCGACGCCGGGAAAGCCCCTGTGTTCCAACTGGTTTCGGGACCGGTGGGCGGGGTGAGCGGCAGCGTGAAGCTGGCGGACGAGGGGCGCTGGCCGAACCTGCTCACCGTCGACGTGGGCGGCACCAGTACCGATGTGGCCGCGATCCGCGGCGGCCGGACCCCGCTCACCGACACCTGGACCCTGGAAACCGGTCTCACGCTGACCATGCCGCTGGTGGACGTGGAGAGCATCGGTTCCGGCGCGGGCAGCCTCATCCGGCCCAGCGCCCTGGGCACGGTCGCGGTCGGCCCGGCGTCGGCGGGCTCCGACCCCGGGGCGGTGTGCTATCGGCGCGGCGGCACCGAACCCGCGCTCACCGACGCCTGCGCCGCGCTCGGCATCCTGCAACCGGACCTGTTCGCGAACGGGGCGATCCGCCTCGACGTCGACGCCGCGACCGCCGCGCTCGCCCGGACCGGCGCCCAGTGGGGCATGTCGGCCATCGAACTCGCTTGCGCCGCATACGAAGTCGCGTGCCAGGACATCGCGGCCAAGGTGCGCACGATCTCGGTCTACCGCGGGCTGGACATGCGGGAGTTCGCGTTGCAGCCGTCGGGGTCGGCCGGGCCGATGCTGGCCGACCGGGTCGCGCAGATCCTCGGCCTCGACACGGTGATCGTGCCGCCGAGCCCCGGCCAGTTCTCCGCGCTGGGGTTGCTGCGCAGCGATCTGACGGTGACGCGGGCGCAGTCGATCATGACCGGGCTGGATCCGGCGAACGCCGACGCCATCGAGACCGCCTTCGTCGCTCTCCAGGACCGGATTCGCGACGAACTGAAGGCCCAGGGCGCCGACGTCGACCGGCTCCGCTTCGAGCGCGCCGTGTTCGCCATGTACCGCGGGCAGACGTGGGACAACCGGATGCCCATTCCCGCCGCCCCGCTCACCGCGGACTCCGTCGCCGCCCTGATCCCCCGATTCCACGAGTTCTACCGGGAGTCCTACGGATTCGCGGCCACCGAGATCCCGGTGGTGGTGTCCACCGTCGAGGTCACCGCGATCATCGCCCGCGCCCAGCGCAAGCCCGAGGTGACGCCCGAGGACGGTGAATCCTTCCTGCGCACAACGCGTCTCATCGTGCCGGGCAGCACCGAGCCCGTCGAGGTCCCCATCCACGTCCGCGAACGGCTGGGCCGCGCCGAGCGGGTGGACGGACCCGCGCTCGTCGTCGAGAAGTACGCGACCACGCTCGTGCTGCCCGGGCGGACCGCGTCGCTGGACGACGACCTGAACCTGATCATCGAGCCGCAGAGCTGAGGAACGAGCCATGACCCTTTCCACCCCGATCGAAAACACCGGCCCCGCGGTCGATGTCGAGCTCGACATCCTGCGCTACGGGCTCACCGAGGTCGCCCGCGAGATGCTGGACTCGCTGATGCGGAGCGCGTTCTCCCCCGTCTGCCGCGACATCCTGGACTGCACGGTCGTCATCCACATGCGCACCGACGAGGGCTGGGAGGCCGCCGCCCTGTGGGAGGGCTGCATGCAGCACGCCTTCGTCGCCCCGCACATCGCGAACTTCGTGATGGACGACTGGGACATCGACACGCTGCGGCCCGGCGACGTCCTGTTCACCAACGATCCCTGGCGCGGCTCGCTGCACCAGGCCGACGTGAACCTGTTCCGGCCCGTCTTCGTCGACGGCCGGGTCGAATTCCTGTTGCAGTCGACCTCGCATCTGGTGGACCTCGGCGGCCCGATCCCGGGCGGGTTCTCCAACGGCGCGCAGACCCACTTCGAGGAACAGCTCAAACTGCCGCCGACCCTGCTCTACGCGGGCGATGTGCCGGTGCGCCCGACGTTCAACTTCCTGCTGGAGAACAACCGGGTGCCGCAGCTGGTCCTCGGCGACCTGCGCGCCCTGCACGGCTGCCTGGTCGTGGGCGAACGCCAGCTGCACGATCTGATCGCCCGCGGCGGGCTGGACCGGGTGCGCGCGGCGGGCCGGTACGCGATCGAGGCCACCGAGGCCAGTATGCGGCGCGGCATCGCGAGCATTCCCGACGGCGACTACACCGCCGAGGACTTCCTCGACGAGGACGGCGTCACCGACGAGCCGATCCCGGTGCGCGTCACCGTGAGGGTGCGCGGCGACCGCATGGAGATCGACTTCTCCGGATCGGGCCGCCAGCCGCTGGGCAACTGCGGCACCGCCTGGTGCGAGGCGGGCCGCTGCATCGAGGCGGTGAAGCTGATGGTCGATCCGTCCACGCCGGTCAACAGCGGCACCCTGCGGCCGATCGACGTGCTGCTCCCCGCGGGCAGCGTGGTGCAGGTGCTGCCGCCGTCGAGTTGCTCGAGCCACGCCGACATCGGCCCGCGCGCGATCAATGTGGTGAGCCAGGCGCTGAGTCAGGCGGTCGAGGAATCGTTCGCGCCCGACACCGGCACCGCGCTCTACGTCGGTTTCAGCGGTATCGACACCCGCCCCGGTCATGAGGGAATCCCCTGGGGCGCTTACGGTCTCGCGGGCGGCGGCTGGGGCGGAACCTGGAAGGACGACGGCGTGTCGTTCTGCGTGGTGCCGATCGGCAACTGCCGCACGTCGGTGCAGGAGCACGTCGAGATCGAGAGCCCGCTGGTCGTCGCGCAGCACGAGATCGTGATCGACACCGCCGGGGCGGGGCAATTCCGCGGCGGCCTGGGCTCGGTGTACTCGATCTTCGCCGAATCCGACACCATCGTCACCGTCGTCGCCGACCGGCTGCGCCGCGGCGCGCCCGGCTCGAAGGGCGGCGGCGCGGGAACGTCGGCCTACGGCTGGTACATCGAGAACTTCGACCTCGCCGTGCACGGCGACCCGCTGGATCTGCGCGGCGCCGAACCGTTGTTCGGCATGTTCGACGAGCACGGCCGCCCCGATCCGAACACCGGCGAATTCGGCCGCGGCGCCCGCTACACCTCCGGCAAGTTCTCCAACCTGCTGTTGCGGGCCGGGGACGCGATCCGGTTCGTCATCGGCGGCGGCGGTGGCTGGGGCGATCCGCTCACCCGTGCGGTGGAGCGGGTCGCGGCCGATCTGCGGGCCGGGCTCGTCAGCGCCGAATTCGCTTATGCCGCATACGGAGTCGTGTTCGCCGACGGCGCGGTCGACGAGGCCGCCACCGCCGACCGGCGCGCGCATCTGGCCGCCGAACGTGAGCGGGGGCGCTGGCAGGTGCCCGTCGCGAATCCCACCACCTGGATCGTCTGAGAGAGAGGCAAGTTCATGGCAGTCGATCGACTCCTGTTCCCCCGGCCCGAGACGCCGCGCGTATCCGTCGAGCGGGTTCCCGTCGACGGGACGTGCCCCGAATGCGGCGCGACGAGCCTGGCCCGGTACCCCGTGGCCAATCATCTCGGCCCCCGCATGGTCGTGAAGTGCCAGCGGTGCCTGTACCCGGTGGCGGTGACCCGGCCCGAGCCCGACGACCACTGGCCCGCGTGGCGATCGCCCGCCCGGGACTGGCCCGCCTCCCGGGTCGGCTGAGAAAAGGACCTCCGATATGGCGAAGCTGTTGCTCGAGGACAAGGTCGTCCTCATCACCGGTGCGGCCGGGGGGATCGGGCGGGCCACCGCCCTGCTCGCCGCGAGCGAGGGGGCGCGCCTTGCGCTGACCGACGTCGCCGCGGACCGCCTGGCGGCGGTGGCCGCCGAGGTGCGCGCGAACGGCGGTGCGGCCCTGGAGGTTCCGGCCGATCTGACGAGCGGCGAGTCGGTGGACGCGATGGTCACCGCCGTGGTCGAGCACTACGGACGGCTCGACGGCGCGTTCAACAACGCCGGTGTCAGCGGCGGTCAGATCGGTCAGGGCGGGCGGCGCGCCGGCGAGTGGGAGGAGACCGCGTTCGATCGGGCCCTCGCGGTGAACCTCAAGGGCGTGTGGCTGTGCCTGCGCGCCGAACTGCGGCAGATGGGGTCCCAGGGCGGCGGCGCGATCGTGAACACCGCGTCGCTGGCCGGGCTGGCCGGATTCAAGACCACCGCCGGGTACTCGGCGGCCAAACACGGCGTCGTCGGGCTGACCAAGACCGCCGCGCTCGACTACGCCCCGACCATCCGGATCAACGCGGTGTGCCCCGGCTACACCGACACCGACCTGATGAAGGACGCCATGCGCCGCGGTGGCGACGCGATCATGGCGCGCATCCCCGCCGCGCGGCTGGCCCAGCCGGAGGACATCGCCGAGATGGCCTGCTGGCTGCTGTCCGACCGGTCCGCCTACGCCACCGGCGGCACGTTCGTCGTCGACGGCGGATATCTGGCCGGGTGAGCGAATCATCGTGCACCCGAACACTTTTCACGAAGGATTGAGATCATGACCACCTTGATCGGCGAGGCCGCGAGCTATATCGACGGTCGCTGGGTCACCGGCGAGGGCGAGCCGATCGCCTCGATCAACCCCAGCACCGGCCGCCAGCTCGCGTCGACGCCGTCGACGAGTCCGGCGCAGGTGGACGCGGCGGTCGCCGCGGCCCGGCGCGCCTTCGACGGCGGCGAGTGGAGTCGTCTGGGCCCGCGCGAGCGCGGCGCGCTGCTGCACCGTTTCGCGGATCTGCTCGTGGAACGCCGCGACGACATCGCGCGGCTGGCCGCCACCGAGGTCGGCACCCCGATCAGCAGCGCGCCCACCCTGCACGTGGATCTTCCGGCGAAGTTCTTCCGGTGGTTCGCCGACGCCGCGGCGCGCGGGCCGCGCGACGGATACGAACAGCCGCTGCCCCTGGACCACGATCCGGTCACCTCCAGCAGCATGCTGCTGCGCGAACCCGCCGGGGTGGTGGCCGCCATCGTCGCCTACAACGTGCCGGTCATGATGTGCGCGTACAAGTTGGGCGCGGCGCTGGCGGCGGGCTGCTCGACGGTGCTGGTCACCTCGCCGCGGGCGATCCTGCTGACCGCCGCGGTCGTGCGGCTGTTCGAGGAGGCCGGATTCCCTTCCGGCGCGGTGAATCTCGTGTTCGGGCCGCCCGGAACCACCAGCCGGGTGGTCGAGGCGCCCGGGGTCGATCTGGTGAGCTTCACCGGATCGGCGGCGGTGGGCAGCAAGATCCTCGCGCTGGCGGCGCCGACGCTGAAGAAGGTCGTGCTCGAACTCGGCGGCAAATCCCCCAATATCGTGCTGCCCGGCACCGATCTGGAACGCGCGGTGCCCGCCTCGGTGCTCCGCTTCACCCGCAACAGCGGGCAGGCGTGCGGCGCCACCACGCGAACCCTGGTGCCGCGCAACGATTTCGACGAATACGTCGAGCGGTCGGCGGAGTTCCTGAGCGGTCTCACGATCGGCGACCCGCTGGCCCCGGACACGGTCCTCGGGCCGTTGATCACCGGTGAGCACCGGGCGAAGGTCGAGGGCTTCCTCGACCGCGCCCGCGACGCCGGGGCGCGGATGCCCATCGGCGGCGGCCGCCCGCCCGGCCTCGACGACGGATTCTTCCTGGCGGCCACGCTGGTGACCGATGTGCCGCACGACGCGGAGATCGCCCAGGAGGAACTCTTCGCGCCGGTGGGCGTGGTGCTGCCCTACACCGACCTCGACGACGCGGTGCGCATGGCCAACGACGCGAAATACGCGCTGAACGCCAATGTCTGGGGACCCACCCCCGAGGCGATCGCCTTCGGGCGGCGGCTGCGCTCGGGCACGGTCACCATCAACGGCGGCGGCGGAATGCGCGCCGACGCGCCGTGGGGCGGACCGGGGTACAGCGGGATCGGCCGGGAGGGCGGCGAGGAGGGACTGCGCGAGTTCTTCGAGCTCAAGCACATGCAGTGGCCGCTCTGACCATTGCCGCGGAGACGAAAAGCGCGTCGACCGGGTTTCGGCCGACGCGCTTTTCGCGGTTCACCAGGGCTAGGGCTGGATCCCCATCTCGGGCCCGATGTACTCCCGCACCCGCACGGCCTTGCCGTCGCGGGCCTCCACGACCTGGATCAGGTGCAGTTTGACCTGCTGGCCGTTCATCTGCACCTCGGTGTAGCACTGGTTGAAGAAACCGTGCTCGGTGTAGGTGATGCCCCGGGCCTGGAAGTCGGGGACGCCGTTGTCACCGGACCGCTCGTAGACGGCGGCGACCGCGTCGGCCACCGAAACCCATTTGTCGTCCGCGCTGTGCCACACCTGGCAGTCCTCGGAGCTGATCTCCAGGAACAGGTCGATGTTCTTCAGCGCTTTGACCCAGTTCTCCGCGAGTGCGATGGTCGCCTGGTCGGGGGTGGTGCTCATCGGTGGTCGGTGCCTTCCTATCGGATGTCGCAGGTGGCCTGCGTCACCCATCCTGTCCGGGCGCCGCACCCCCGAGTGTCCAGATATTTGGACAGTCGACCGGGCGACCGGATCAGAGGTGCTTCTTGAAGAACGGGACCAGATGGTCCAGCGCCTGACGCACCGGCTCGGGCTTGTCGTAGAGCTCGTAGTGCGACACGCCCTCGAGCACCACCAGTTCCTTGTCGGACGAGGCGGCGCGGCCGTACAGCTCGTACGCGTCGCGATACGCGCCGAAGGCCCCCGGCCGATCCCCGACCACGATGCACAGCGGCTGGGTCAGCAGCACCTCGGCGCGATCGAACGCGTCCCAGCCGACCAGCGTCGCCTGCCGGGAGAACAGGAAACTGGTGAGGCCGTGCGGTTTACGGCCGCGATCGGTCTTGTAGTACTCGGTCGCCTCGACCAGGTCGACGTCGGTCAGCCCGGCCTGCCGCGCGGCCTCCGGCGACGGCGGCAGCAGATCGTTGACCTGTCCCTCCGCGCCGCGCGCCTCGGCGGTGCGCTGGGTCGCCATGGCCTCGAGCGCGCCCAGGGGATCGTATTCGGTGAAGCCCTCGCGCATCCGGCGGCCGACATTCGCGCCGGTGACGGTGCCGAGCGCCTTGATGCGGCGTTCGGTCATCGTGGCGCTGACCGCGTAGCCGCCGCTGCCGCAGATGGCGAGGACCCCGATCCGGTTCTCGTCGACCCACGGCTGGGTCACCAGGTAGTCGATCACCCAGCTGAAGTCCTGCACCCGGAAGGCCGGATCCTCGATCAGCCGCGGTTCGCCGCCGCTGTCGCCCTGGAAGCTGGCGTCGAACGCGACCGCGACGAAACCCTCCCGGGCCAGCGCCGGGGCGTAGATCTCGCCGGAGGTCTGCTCCTTGCAGCTGCCGGTCGGGTGGGCGGTGATGATCGTGGTGTACTTGTGCCCCGGGTCGAATCCCGGCGGATAGTGGATGTCGGCCGCGATATCCCAGGCCAGGGCCTTGATACTGACGCGCTCGATGTTCTCGGTGGGCATGATCGTCGCACTCCTTTCCCAGGTGGATCGAAACCGTGCGTCCTTCAGCCTGCCCCTCATCGCTCATGCTGTGAAGGGGAGAATCCATACCCATGACAGCGCCAGCAATATTTTATATTATGCGTGCACCAATCGAAGGATCGAGGAGTTTTCATGCTGTCATTCGACGGACGCGTCGCCATCGTCACCGGCTCGGGGCGCGGCCTGGGCGCGTCGCACGCCAAGTTCCTCGCCGCGCGCGGCGCGGCGGTGGTCGTCAACGATCTGGGCGGTTCCGCCCAGGGCACGGGGTCCAGTGCGGCTCCGGCGGAGGAGGTGGTGGCCGAGATCGTGGCGAACGGCGGCCGCGCGGTGGCGAACTTCGACTCCGTCTCCGACAACCCCGAGGGCATCGTGCGGACGGCGATCGACGCGTTCGGCCGCCTCGACATCCTGGTCAACAATGCGGGGATCAACCAGGTGCACGCCTTCGGCCCGGATATCCTGCCGTCGATCAAGCGGCATATGGAGGTGCACTTCTTCGGTACCGCCGGGGTCACCGCCGCCGCGTGGCCGCATCTGATCGAGAGCGGTTCGGGTCGCATCGTGAACACCACCTCCCCCACGCTGATCGGCTTCCCGGAGCAGACGCCCTACGTGGCCGCCAAGGGCGCGATCTTCGCGTTCACCCGGACCCTCGCGTTCGAGGCCGCGCCGGTGGGCATCAAGGTCAACGCGATCGCGCCCACCGCGGCGACCCGGATGTCCGACGAGGCGGACCTGCCGGAGGAGTTCAAGCAGTTCATGCGCGACAACCTGCCGACCTCGCTGGTCAGCCCGGTGGTGGCGTATCTGGCCCACGAGGCGTGCGCGATCAACGGCGAGGTGATCCAGGCCCAGGGCGGCGAGGCGCAGCGGCTGGTGCTCGGCTTCAACAAGGGCTTCACCAGCAAGGACCTCACCCCCGAGCTGGTGCAGGAACACCTCGACGAGATCCTCGACCCGGCCACCCACGTCCCGTTCGACCGGATCGAGAAGCAGGATCTGAGCGCGGTCGGGAAGTAGGCACAACCACTGTCACGACGCGTCCGCCGGTCGCGGCGGACGCGTGGTCCCGCCCGCGGCACAGGGTGGGAAAGTATTGTCCCCCGCACGACCCCGACCAGAGGCATAGCGTGGAACCATGACCGAGAGAGCCCCCCATCTGCGCGAACTGGGAAACTTCCTGAAGGCCCGGCGCGGTGAGCTCACTCCCGCCGACGTCGGACTGCCGATGCGCGGCAGCTCCACCCGCCGGGTGAGCGGGCTGCGCCGGGAGGAGGTCGCGGAGCTGGTCGCGATCAGCCAGGACTACTACACCCGCATCGAGCAGGGCCGCCTCGCGCCCTCCGAACCGGTCCTGGAGGCGCTCGTGCGCGCGTTGCGCCTGAACGACGACCAGCGCGCCTACGTCGAGAGCCTCGTGCACCACGTCGCTCCCCCACGCCGCCAGCCGGTCGCCCGCCCGCAGATCCAGCGCCTGCTCGATCAGCTCACCGAAACCCCCGCCCTGGTCTTCGGCCGCTACCTCGACATCCTCGCGTGGAACCACCTGGCCGCGACGCTCCTGACGGACTTCTCGAAACTGCCTGTCGCGCAACGCAATTACGTGCGCCTGGTGTTCACCGATCCGGCCATGCGGACCCGCTACACGGACTGGGAGTCGGTGGCGAAGACCTGTGTCGCGATCCTGCGCATGGACGCGGCGGCCAACCCCACCGACCCCCGGCTCACGGCCCTCGTGGGCGAGCTGTCGATCGCCGACCCCCAGTTCCGGCAGTGGTGGGCCGCCCGGCACGTCGCCCGCCAGGAATTCGGGACCAAGACCCTCGACCACCCGGAGGTGGGCGAGCTGACCCTGGACTGGGACACCTTCCGTTACACCGGCGACCCCGAACAACAGCTCGTCCTGTGGTCGGCCCAGCCCGGCACGCCCGCCCACGAGAAGCTCCGCATCCTCTCCTCGTGGACCGCGCCCGCGCACCCCGCCCTCCCGGAGCGCGCGGCACCGGAAACCCGTACGCGGCCAAGCTGATTCGCGGTGTCGCCCGTCCTCGGTGTTCCGAGTCGGGGATTTGTTCACGATTCCCCGTTCCGAATTCCCGCATTCGATATCCACGCCCGGACGGGTCGAGGATTTCGCCTGAAAGCACATTCTCACAATCACGGAAATCGGACCGACCGACCCGATCGTTCGCGCCATTGATTTCGGCGCGCTGATCGGCCCGATCGGCGCGCTTTCGTTCGGTACCATGAGGTTCAGCGACGCCTGATCCCCTTCCGTGTACGGGTTCAACCGGGCAGCCCGTACCGTCTTCGCCGAACTTCACGCTGCCGGGCGTCGCTGATTCGATTCGAACTCCCGCGCCCCGGGCGCGGATTGTGCGCGAAAGCGAGTTGTGTCGATGCGAGCGGATCAGCATGCCCAAATACAGGGAACCCACGATATTCGTGTGGACCGGAGAATTTCGGTGGGCGAACACATCGAAATGTGCCGAAAAGAACGGCGACTTTCCCGGAGGATACTCGCGAATCTCGTGGGCCGCAGCGAGGAATGGCTGCGTCTCGTCGAGACCGGTAGACAACCACTCGACAGCGTCAAGGTGATCATGGCCCTCGCCGACGTCCTCCGGATCGACGACATCTCGACACTGATCTCCGTGCCCGGCCAGCGCGCCCACGATATGCTCCACCCTGCCCCGGCGGGTGACCCCGGCGCGCGGGCGACGATCCGCGCGCTGCACGCCCCGCCGACGACGCCCGGCACGATCACCGACACGACGACGCTCGAGCGGGAACTCCTCCGCTGCCGCGACCTGTGGTTCGCCTCGCCGCGCCGCCACCGCCAGACGATGGCACGATTACCCGACCTGCTCACCTCCGCCCGGCACCTGCGCCTGGTCCGCGACGACGCGACCGTCCGCCGCGTCCTCCCCCAGATCTACAACCTGACCAGCCAGGCATTGCTGGCCACGCACCACCGGCACGAGGCGCTGCTGGCCGCCGACCGGGCGCTGGAGGACACCCTGACCCACCCCGGCTCGCTGGCGCACCTCGTTGCGTCCTGGCACCTCACCGCCGCGCTCCTGCACACCCCCGCCGCGGACACCGCCCTCCGCGTCGCGAGCGCCGCCCTGCCCGAGCCGGCGCTCGCCGAATCCGGCGCGACGACGGACCTCGCGGCCGTGGCGGGAGCCGTCCGCGCTCTCGCCGCGCGGGCCGCCGCCACGATCGCCGACACCGAGTCCTGCGACGAACTGCTGACCACCGCCGCGACGCTGGCCGACCGCCTCGGCGGCCAACGATCCGTCCAGGGCGTGGTCTTCGGACCCGGCGAACTCGGGCTCGCGCGCATGGAAACCGCTCTCGCGCAACGCAATCCGCACGACGCGATCGCGGCGGCGGCCGACACCGACCTGCCCGCCGACTGCCCGATCGCCAGCCGTTCCCGCTACCACGTGGTCCTCGCGCACAGCTTCGCCGTCACCCACCAGGACGTCGCCGCCACCTACGAACTCACCAAGGCCGCCGCCTGCGGCGAGGACGAACTCCGCTACGACGCCGACGCGCAGCGCACCCTCCAACTCCTGCTCCGCCGCGAGAACCCCGTCCTGCGCGCCGAACTGTCCCGCCTCACCGCCGCCGCCCGCCCCGCGACCCGCGCGCGCCCGCGCTGCTCCCCGCCACACGCGTGACCCTCGCGCCAAATCGCCGCGGCCAATTATTCCGTCGGAACGAACCGAATTCGTTTGGATCGGGAGCCGCACCGCGCGGCTAACTTCGCGATATGCGGCTACACGCGGTGCGGGGAATCCCCGAAACAGATCTCGGCGACCGGCCCGACGACGAATTCCCCGAGCGGGTGCCCCCGGCGCCCTGGCGGAATCGGTGCGTCGGCCTGGTCTGGCTGTCCCGCCCGTCCCCGGACACCCCGACCACCCTGCCCCCGGGGACCGGCCGGCCGCTCACCGTCCTCAACGCGATGATCGACTACCGCGAGACCCCGGTAGGGGGTTATCACGAGATCCTCGCCGCCCCCATGGTGCGCGTCGGCGCGCGGATGCGCTTCAACTGCCCGTTCATCTCCGTGGATTCGAAGCCCAGCCTGGTCGCGGGCCGCGAGAACTGGGCACTTCCCAAGGTGCTCGCGGAGTTTCGCGGCGACCTCGCCGATGCCGAGACCGTGACCGCCACCTCGACCTCCGGGGTGCGGTGGCGGGTGTCGGCGCGCATCCGGGCCTTCGGACCGGCCGTGCCGATGAGCAAGAGGTTCACGATCTGGCAGCCCTTCCCGGACGGCGAGCTGCGCCGGATCCCGGCCCGGCTGTCCGGGCGCGCGCGGGCGGCGGTGGTGCGGGTCGACGTCGAATCCGACCGCGATCTGCCGAACCTGGTCCGGCCGGGTCGCCACGCGGGACTCCTCGTCGACCCCCTCCTGGCCTCGCTGCTCGCGCCCTGTCCGACCGTCTGACCGACCGAACGGGAGGCCCCATGCTCCGACCGCCGCCGACTCGCCGGACCGCGGCCGACGAGATCGACCGAATGCTCACCGCCACAAGGGAACTGGTCGAACCCGAGCTGCGCCGAGCGGTGCGCGCGCTGCCCGAACCGTTCCGGCTCATGGCGGGCTACCAGTTGGGCTGGTGCGACGCGAGCGGCCGGGCCGACGCGGCCCCGACCGGCAAGATGCTGCGCCCCGCCCTGCTGCTGGCCGCCTTCTCGGCCTATCACGACGACACCGCGCGCGCCCTGCCCGCCGCGGCGGCGGTGGAGTTGCTGCACAACTTCTCGCTGATCCACGACGACGTCATGGACGGCGACGCGCTGCGGCGCGGCCGCGAAACCATTTGGCGCCGATGGGGTTCCACCAACGCGATCCTGCTCGGCGACGCGCTGCACGCGCTCGCCACCCGCACCTTGTGCCGCTGCGCGCCGGAATCGGTGACGGCCGCGCTGGCCCTGCTCGACCGGGCGGCCATCGATCTGTGCGTGGGCCAGTATCTCGACTGCGCGTTCGAGAGCCGCCCCGCGGTCGGCGGCCCGGAATACCTGCGCATGGCCGAGGCCAAGACCGGCGCGCTGCTCGGCTGCGCCTGCGCGCTGGGCGCCCTGTGCGCCGGAACCGGTCGGTCCGAGGTCACCGCCATGGACACCCGCGGCCGCGAACTCGGCATCGCCTTCCAGCTCATCGACGATCTCATGGGGTTGTGGGGCGATCCGGCGGTGACCGGTAAACCCGTGGGCCACGACCTGGCCCGCCGCAAACGCTCCTTCCCCGTCGTCGCGGCGATCGAATCCGGCGACCCCGCGGGCGCGCGGCTGGCCCAGCGGTACGCGTCGCCGGAGCCGTGGACGGCCGCCGAGATCGCCGCGGCGACCGCGCTGGTGGAACGCGCCGGGGGCCGGGAGCGCACCGAGGCCACCGCCGACGCGCGCATCGACGCCGCCCTCGCCACGCTTCCCGACACCCCCGCGTTCGCCGGATTCCGGGCGCTCGCGCTGTTCGTGGCGCACCGCGATCGCTGAAATCCCTGTCCCCCAACCTGTTCCGAGGAGTCGCATGCGCGTCGATCGAGTCATGGGATATCCGACCGACAAGGTGGTGATCGTCGGCGCGGGGCTCGCGGGTCTGTCCGCGGCGCTGTATCTGGCGGGCGCGGGCCGGGAGGTGACCGTGTGCGAGAAGCATTCCGAGCCCGGCGGCAAGGCCGCGGCGATGCACACCGAGGGCTATCAACTCGACTACGGCCCCACCGTGCTCACCATGCCGGAACTGATCGAGGACGCCTTCGCCGCCGTCGGCGAGAAGTCCGGCGACCACCTCGAGCTGCTGGCGGTCGAACCGGCCTACCGCGCGCACTTCCCCGACGGCGGCCACCTCGACCTGTCCGCCGACCGGGACCGGACGGTCGCGGAGATCACCGCGAAATGCGGTGCCGCCGAGGCGGATTCGTTCCTGCGGTACCGCGACCACATCGAGCGGATCTACCGGTACGCGTACCCGCGCTTCGTCGACCGGAATCTGGACGGGATCGGCAGCCTGCCACCCTGGCCGCTGCTGCGCCTGGCGATGCTCGGCGCGTTCGGCGGCCTACAGGCCGGGGTGAACCGCTACTTCGAGGATCCGCGGCTGCGCCGGCTGTTCTCCTTCCAGGCCATGTACGTGGGCGTCGCCCCGCAAAAGGCGCGCGCGATGTACGCCATGGTGACCTATATGGACACCGTCGGCGGCGTGTGGCTGCCGCGCGGCGGGATGCACGCGCTGCCCCGGGCGATGGCCGCGGCCGCCGAGGCCCACGGGGTGCGGTTCCGCTACGGGGATCCGGTGGTGCGCCTGGAGACCACGGGGGCGGGCCGGTTCCGGGCGGCGATCACCGCGGCGGGCGAACGCGTCGCGGGCGACGCCGCGGTGCTCACCGCGGACCCGTCGGTGGCGCTGCCGGAACTGCTCGGCCGCGAACCCGCGACGCTCGGGCGGCGGCTCGAGTACGCGCCGTCGTGTCTGCTGCTGCTGTTGGGCGCGGGCGGGACACCGGGCGCCCATCACAACATCCACTTCGGGCGCAACTGGAAGACCTCCTTCACCGAACTCACCCGGGGCGACCCCATGAGCGACGCCTCCTTCCTGGTCAGCGCGCCGACCGTCTCCGATCCCGGCCTCGCCCCACCCGGGCGGCACTGCTACTACGCCCTGCTGCCCGTCCCCAATCTGGCTGTGGGAACGGTGGATTGGAAGCGCGACGGCGACGCGTTCCGCGACCGGCTGTGCCGGCTGATGCGCGAGCGGGGCTACGCCGACGCGCTCGACGACCACGACGCGCTGCGCGTGGTGACCCCGCTGGACTGGCGGGCCGACGGCTGCCCGGCGGGGACGCCGTTCAGCGCCGCCCATCTGTTCCGGCAGACCGGCCCCTTCCGCACCAAGAGCCTGATCGGCGGGAACATGGTGCTGGCGGGCGCGGGCACGCACCCCGGCGTGGGCGTGCCGATGGCGTTGATCAGCGGCAGGCTCGCCGCCGAGCGCATCACCGGACCCCTGCGGCGCACCGGGAGGACCCGCTGATGGCCTCGACCGACAGCAGGATCCTCGACGCGGCCGGAATCACCGACCCGGCACTGCGCGCGAGCTACGCCCACTGCCGTCGCTTGCACGCCCGGTACGGGCGGTCCTACTACCTGGCGACCAAACTGCTGCCGCCGTGGAAACGGCCCTACGTGCACGCCCTGTACGGTTTCGCGCGGCACGCGGACGAGATCGTCGACAACGGCGAACCCGATTCGCGCGCAACGGAATTCGACCGCTGGCGGGCCACGGTCGCGGCCCGGCTCGACGGCGACGCCGAGGCCGACGCGGTGACCCGCGCGCTGCGGCACACCCTGCGCACCTGGGCGATCCCCCGGGCGCACGTCGAGGCGTTCCTGGCGTCGATGGCGGCGGATCTGACCGTGACCCGCTACGCGACCCACGCCGACCTCGGCGCCTACATGTACGGGTCCGCGGCGGTGATCGGCCTGCAGATGACGCCGATCCTCGGTCCCCTGGACGACGAGGCGTTCGACCGCGCCCAGGAACTCGGCTACGCCTTCCAGCTCACCAACTTCATCCGCGACATCGGCGAGGACCTCGAGCGCGGGCGCGTCTACCTCCCCCAGGAGGACCTCGACCGATTCGGCGTCACCGCAGACGATCTCGCCGCTCCCCGCGCCGACGACCGGGTGCGGGCACTGATCGCCTACGAAATCGACCGCACCCGAACCGTTTACGCGTCCGCGCGTCCCGGAATCGGCATGCTCGAACCCTCGAGCCGCCCCTGCGTCGAGACCGCCTACGCGTTGTACTCCGGCATCCTCGACGCGATCGAACGACTCGACCACCAGATCCTGCACCGCCGCGCGCGCGTCGGACTCGCGCGCCGGGCCGCGATCGCCGCCCCCGCCTACCTGCGCGCCCGCTCCGCCTTCGGCGCGCCGCCCGCCCGGAAGGGAGTCCCCGCATGAGCTACGCGCACTTCCTCGCCCTGTTCATCCTGCCCGCGCTCGTGCTCGCCGTCGCGGCCGCCGCGCTCTCGATCCGGATCCGCGGCCGGACGCCGATCTGGCGGAGCGGCGGGATCTGGCTCGGCGTCCTGCTCGTGGTCGCCCTCGGCTGGACCACGCCGTGGGACAGCTGGATCATCCACCGCGGCGTCTGGTCCTACCCGCCGGGCTCGGTCACCGCGACGCTGTTCGGGGTGCCGCTCGAGGAGTACGCGTTCATCGCGGCGCAGGTGCTCGTGGTCGGCGCCTGGACACTGGTCCTGCTGGCCGGGCGCGTGGACGGATACGATCCGCGCGCCCCCTGGCCCTGGGCCCCGGCGGGTCTCACCCGGCTGGCCGCGGCGGGACTCTGGCTCGCGATCGCGGTCGCCGGGCTCGTCCTCGCCGCCGCCTCCCCCCGGCTGCTGTACCTCGGATCGACGCTGCTGTGGCTGGGCGTGCCGATCGCGCTGCAACGGGCGGCGGGAGCCGATGTGCTGCACCGGTTCCGGACGTTGCGGCTGATCGCGCTGCTGCCGGTGGTGTATCTGTGGGTCGCGGATCGCGTGGCCATCGGGCACGCGGCCTGGCAGGTCTCCCCCGCGCACACCACGGGCCTGCTGCTCGCGGGGCTACCGATCGAGGAGATCGTGTTCTTCCTCGCCACCAGTCTGCTGACCGTCGACGGACTGGTGCTCGCGTGTCATCCGGCGGTCGAGCATCGGCTGTCCGGTCTGCCCGGGCCGCTGCGCACCGGGCCGAGCCCCGAAGGTCCGCTCACCCCACGGCTTTCCCAGGAAGCGGCGTGACATGTCCACCAGCCCTTACCTTCTCGACGCGTACGCGCCGATCTACACCGAACACACCGAGTTCGAACTGCCCGTCACGGGCTCGGTCCCCGCGGAACTCGACGGGCTGTTCACCTACATCGGCCCCAATCCGGTGGTGCCGCCCGTCGGCTACCGCGAACGCCACTACGCGTGGTTCCGGCAGGACGGGCACGTCGCGGGCGTCCGCCTGCGCGGCGGCGGCGCGGAATGGTTCCGCAATCGCTGGATCCGCTCGCGCCGGGTGTGCCGGGAGATGGCCGAACCGCGGCCGCCGGGCCCGCGGCACTTCCTCAGCGACGTCGTCCACACCAATGTCGTCTGCCACGGCGATCTGCTGCTGGCGCTGGTCGAAACGGGTTGCCTCCCGGCGCGATTGACGCCGACGCTGGAGACGGTGGAGTACACCGATCTGCGGCACGGGCTGCGCCACGGCGTATCGGCGCACCCGAAGATCGACCCGCGCACCGGGCGGCTGGTGATGATCGCGCACACCCCGCTGCTCACCTGGGGCGAATACGTGGAGGTCGACGGGAACGGCGTCGTCCAGCGCCGCGACCGCGTCGATTTCGGCGGCCGCCCGCTCGTGCACGACGTCGCCTTCACCGAGAATCACGCCCTGTTCTTCGACTCGCCCGTGCGCTTCCGGCCCTCGGTGGCCATTCGCGGTCAGCTGCCCTACCGCTGGGATCACGAACACCAGCCCCGGCTGGGCGTCCTCTCGCGCCGCAACGCGACGCTGCGCTGGTTCCCGATCGATCCCGGCTTCGTGCTGCACACTGTCACCGCCACCGAGCGGGAGGAGCGAATCACGTTGCGCGCCATCCGGTACGAGCGCATGTTCGACCACTCCGACGACCCCTTGGCCGGGGGCGGCGGCTGTCTGTGGGAATGGGAGATCGACCTCGCGGCCGGCCGGATCTCCGAACGGCAACTCGACGACCGCATGAACGAACTCCCCCGCTCGCACCCCCGCACGACCACCACCGGATGCCGCTACTACTACGCCGTCACCGGCTCCCCCGAGGACATCGCCGACCGCCAACCCACCGGCGTCATGAAACACGACCTCACCACCGGCCGAACCCTGGTGCGCGACTACGGATCCGGCGCCGTCCCCACCGAGGCCCTGTTCGTCCCGCGCGGCGACGCCGAGGACGACGGCTGGCTCCTGCACCTGATCTACGACACCGACCACGACACCAGCCGCCTGATGGTCCTCGACGCCACCGACCCCACCGGCGACGCGGTCGCCACCGTCACCCTCCCCTGCCGCATCCCCTCCGGCTTCCACAGCAGCTGGATCGACGGCCGCGACCTCGACACCGTGGACACCGCGCTCCGCACCCGCCCGAACAGCCGGGAAAGGTGAATTCGCCTGTCTCCCAGCGGTATTCGATTCCGGTGCGGAATCAGAACGCCGCCGGTCTCGTGGGCAGGCGCACGACGGCCGAATTGCGCCGCGGGCGCGCGTAGGGCGGCTGCTCGGTGATCACGCGGAGCAGGTCCTCCGCGCCCTCGACGGTCAGCTCGGAGACGAGGAAGTGGTCGGCGATGCCCGGCTGCAGGAACAGCGGGATGTCGTCGATCGTCCGATGCGGGAGAACGACGGGCAGCAACTTGCGCCGCCACGCCGCGCGATCGGTGTGCAGGCGATCCATGATCACCGACAGCTCCGATTGCAGGCCGCGATGGGCGAGGTTCTCCGTCCGGCCGTCGGCGACGGCCTTGCAGTCGGGTGAGGCGATGACCAGGACGAAATCGGCCCGGCCGATCTGATCGATCGCCCACAGGTACCAGTCCCGGCGGTGGTCGAGATCCCACCGGTCCATGTGCACGTCGAGACCGCAGGCCCCCGCGAGGAATTCGCTGAACCGCAGCACCGCGGTCGCGTGTTCGGGATCGTCGTGCGCGTAGCAGACGAAGACCCTCGGCACGGACGCCGGCGCGGCGGGCGCGGACCCCGAGGCGGGCGCGAGCGTTCCGCCGAACCGGCCGGACCCGCTCAGGTCCAGATCCAGCCGGGTCGGCTCGGAGGCCGGTGCGTAGCGCCGCGCGAACGCGGAGCCGGCGTCGAGGTCGAAGCGGGCGTGGACGTCGACGGTCAGCCGCGAACACCCTTCGGGCACCACGAGACTCGCCCACGCCGTGTACGAGCCCGGCCGCACCCCGGCGTCGGTGGCCGCGGTGTAGCGCCACCGGACCTCGGGGCCGCCGGTGCCGAACACGTCCACGATCGGCTGGGTCGGCGACAGCGCGATGTCGTCGCCGGGGACGAAGGTCAGGTAGCTGTCGAGCGCGTACGTCCGCGGCCGTTGCGTTTCCAGCACACAGCCGGGAATCGCGTCGACGACCTCGGGCTCGCCGTCCCCGGCCACCCGCAGCCCGAACGACACCTCGAACCACGGCAGCGGCGGCCCGCCCGGTTCCAGCGTCAGCTCGTAATCGATCTCGAGCAGGTACGGATCGTGCGCGCCGAACCCGTCCGGCCGCGGCGGCACCGGGAACACCTGCCAGCTCCGCATCCGCAACGCGCCCAAAGCGATTCGGCGCGGCTCGGCGAGATCCGTTCCGCCCCCGCTCTCGTCGAGCAGGAGCGCGACGGAATTCGACTTCGCGGACGGCGGGACTCGGTCGTCGGTCGGCACGGGCGCACTCCTTCATCGCCGGACTGGGGGCACATCCAGGACAGCAGCCCGCGACCGCGCTCGCGGGCGGGACTGGAAACCTCTGAAATCTGCTGAACGTTCGAGCACGCCGCCGGGGCGATCGGCGCCCTTATCGTCGGTTCCGGACGCACACACCGCTATCCGAGGAGCGACAATCATGAACGAGGTCTACTACTGCGGGCACTGCCGTCGGCAACAACAGCCCGGCAGCGGCATCTTCTGCATCGCCTGTAGCGACAGCTGTCGCACGGTGTCGTGGTACACCGACCACGAGAGCGAGTCCGACGCGCTGCGAAAGTTCCGGCACGTCAACCCCGGCCGCGCCTGAACGCCTCGGCCACCGCCCCCACGCAACGAACGACGACCGGCGGATGACGAGCGCGGGAACCCGGGCGACGACGGCACCGCACGCCTCGCGCGTGGTGGAGGTGATCGCCCCGGGGCACGACGAATTGTCCTACGGCTCCGGCTGTCTCGTCGGACCGCGCACCGTCCTCACGGCCGGGAGCCTGCTCCCGCGAGCGCACGGTCACGCGATGATCCGATTCCTCGGCGACGCCCGGCCGCGGCCCGCCCGCGTGGTGTGCACCACCGCCGGTACGGACGGCCTCGACGCCGCCGTGCTGCGTCTGGACGGCGACCTGCCCGAGGAACTCGCGCACGCCGAACCGCTGCGCCCCGGACGCGTCATCACCGGCAGCGGCACCGTCGCCGCCGAGGCCCACGGCTTCCCGGAGGCCCAGCGGCGCAACCACTTCCGCGAGATCGAATCCGCCGTCGGGACGATCGCCTGCGGCTCCGGGGCCGTGCTGGGCCGACTGGAGTTCGAGGTGAGCGCCGCGCCGCGCTCCGTGCCGACCTCGCCGACCGCCGAGACCGGCGACCGCGGCCCGTGGCGGGGTATGGCGGGCGCGGCGGTGTTCGCCTCCGGGCTGCTCGTCGGCGTGGTCGTCGGCGCCGCCCGGGGGTGGAGCGAGGCCAGGCTGGTCGTCGAGCCGATCACCGAAATCCTTGCGCGCGAGGACTTTCGCCGCGCGTTGACCGCCGAGGGGCGGCACCGCCTGTCGATCGAGGCCGTCGAACTGATCCGGCTCGCCCCCTTCCCGCCGCCACCGGTCCCGGTCTCCCCGGTGCATCTCCTGCGCGCCCAGAACGAGGTCGTCGCGTTCCACGGGCGGGAGCGCGAACTCGATCGGCTGCGACGCTGGTGCGCGGGCACCGGAGTCGGCGCGATGCTGATCCACGGGCCCGGCGGCCAGGGCAAGACCCGCCTGGCGTTGGAACTGCTGCGCGACCGGCAGCGCCGGGGCTGGGCGTGCGGCGTCACGGTCACGGACCTGGACGAGATGCGCGACGCGCTGGGCCGCGACGAGGTCCGGCGCGGTCTGGCCGCGGGCCGGGTCCCGGTACTGCTCGTGATCGACTACGCCGAGGCGTGGCGCGGCGGTGACGCCCGCACCGCCGATCCCGTCGTGCGCATCCTGCAACTGTGCGCCGAGCGCGACCGGACCCATACCGCGCCCGTCCGCCTGCTGCTGGTCGCCCGATTCCCGGACGCCCTGTGGAAGCAACTCGACACGCTCGCGAGAACCCTGCGCCTCACCGCCGAACCGCTCGCGCTCGAACCGCTGTCCCCGAGCGCGCGCGAGGTCCCGGACATGTATCGAAACGCGGTGCGCGCCTTCGCCTCCCGGATGCCGCATCTCAGCGGCTACCACACGGTGGACTGGACCGCCCTCGCGTCCGGGCTGCGGCCGCCGGACTTCCTGCGCCAGCCGAGGTACCGGCACGCGCTGACCCTCCACGAACAGGCCCTCGCGGACCTGTTGCAGGCGAGCCCGGACTCGGTCGCCAGCGCCGCGGGCGCCTCGGTCGAGCGGATCCTGCTCGACCACGAGACCCGGTACTGGGAACGGACCGCCGCGGCCCATTCGGTGCCGCTGCCCCCGGAGGGCTTGCGGGAGGCCGTCGCCGGGCTCACCCTCTTCGGCGCCGCCACCCGCGACCAGGCCGCCGGGCTGGTGCGCGCGCTGCCCGCGTCGAGCGGCTCCGCGGACGCCGACGTGCGCCGGATCGTCGACTGGCTCGCCCAGCTGTATCCCGATCCGCACACCGTCTGGGCCCCGCTCGAACCCGATCGGCTGGGCGAGTACCTGGTGAGCGCGGTGTGGGGCGACGACGACGGGCTGCTCGCCGTCCTCGCCGACCGCATCGACGCGAGCGCGCCCGGCTCGGGACGCACGATCATGTTGGGCGAGAGCCAGATCCACCGCATGCTCGTCGTCCTCGACCGCATCCGGCGACCCGGGAAACATCTGGAGAGCATCGCCGGAGCGGTCCGCGCCGTGCTCGAATTCGACCGCCGCGCAACCGATTACCCGATCGCCGAGCATCGGGAGTATCTCCGGCTGGCACTGCACAAGTTCCGGGTCGACGCCGCCCACATCGATCGGCTCATCGGCGGGGGCCCCGCCACCGCGCCGTGGCGGGCACGCTGGGCCTGGTGGAACACCCAGCGGCCGGCGCACGTGGTGCCGGGAACCGCCGAGCACTACCTCGAACTGCTCACCCTCGACGGCACGCCGATCCTCGTCGCCGCCGGCGAGTTCACCATCGCGATCCACGATCCGGCCACCGGTCGCGAACGGGCGCTGCTGTTCGCCTCGGACGACAGGGACAACCGCATCTCCGCGACGCACGCCGTGATCCACGAGGGCGCGTTGTACGTGGCCCTGGGCACCTGGACGGGCGAGATCGGGGTGCTGCGTTACCGCGGCGGGGAAGCCGGGGAGTGGGCGGGCCGCCCGACGGCCCTGCCCGGGCCGCCCGACGGCCCACGACGCGTGGTCGCGATACACCTGGTCCGCGAACCGCACGGGCTCGAACTCGTCACCGCCACCTACGAACCCCGCCTGCGGGTGTGGCATCCCCCGACCGGCACGCGGATCCGGACGATCGAGACCGGGGGTAAGACCACCGCCATGGTCACCGCCTCCCTGGCCGGACGACCGGTCCTGGTCACGGCCGACGACGACCATCGGGTGCGGGTGGTCGCGCTGTTCGACGGGACCGTCCTCACCACCCTCGAGCTCGAGGTCGGCTCGCCCACCGCGATCGACGTCCTCCACCCCTTCCGGGACGCGCGAGGGGTCGTGAACCAGGACATCCTCTGGGCGGTCGTGGGCCATCTCGACGGCTCGGTGGGCCTGCACGATCTGAGCACGGGCGCCTTCCTCGGCGAGTTGGCGCGGCACACCAAGAACGTCACCGCCGTCGCCGTCGGCCGCCTCGACGGACAGGCCCTCGCGGTGACGACCGGCGCGGACCATCGCACCCTCGTGACCGACATCCGCAGCGGCACGCGCTTCGGCGAACCCTATCTCGGGCACACCGGTCGCATCACCGCGCTGGCGCTCGGCGAGGTCGGCTCCCGGCTCCGGACCTTCACGGCCGCAATGGATTTCACGCTGCGCCAGTGGGACGTCTCCGCGGCGGCGGCCCCCGAGGCGGCGCTGGTCGGCCACACCGACCGGATCGTCGACATCGCCGCGGGCACCGGCGAATTCGCGTCGCTGATCGTCACCAGCAGCGAGGACCACAGTGTGCGGATCTGGGATCTGGATCGCGGCGGCCGGGCCGGGTGGCCGCCGCTGCTCGACGACAGCTATCCGACCCGCACGACCGTGACCGCGCTGGCCGTCACGAGTCATCTGGGACGACCGCTCATCGTCACCGGCGACGTCGACGGCGGCGTGGACACGGTGCCACGGCTCGCCGACCGGAGCGCGTGGATGTGGCTGGAGCATCGGATCGTCGCGCTCGATGTCACCGTCGTCGGCCCCGGCCCGATCGCGGTCGCGGCCGACAACGAGGGCGCGGTGCGGGCGTGGGATCCGCTGACGGGTTCGCCCGTGGGACCGGCGACCGCGACCGGAATGAACAACATTCGCGGACTGGTGATCACGACCCGGCACGGCCGACCCGTCGCGGTCGTGGCCGATCGGACACGGTGCACCGCGGTCGACCTCACCGTCGGCGGCCTCGTCCCCGAGGCCGTGGGTGGCACGGTCGACCACGACAGCGTCCTCGGCGTCGCCGTGTTCGGCGACCGTCCCGGCCTGATCGTCGCCACGACCTCCGATCGGCCCGGCGCGGTCGCCGCCGTGCGGGTGATCGACGCCCGCACGCGCCGGGAAACCCATGCGGCACAGCACTTTCCGGCGACGATACGGGCGGCGCGCCGCATCGCCGCGAACGGGAGTCGCCCGGCGCTGTTGGTGGTCGGCGACAAGGGCGAGGTGTGGGTGCGCGAACTCGACACCCACCTCCCGCCCGCCGGACCGATCGGCGTGGTGGGACTCGGATTCGTCAACCGGATTCCCCTGGCGGTCACCGCCTCCGGCGGGCGGCTCGCCGTGGTGATCGGCGGCGCGGACGGGGCCCTCGAATGCGTCGACGGCCTGACCGGACACGCGTTGATCGACACCGACCCGGCCAACCCCTCCGCCGGGACGGTCGCCACCTACCGGGGTCGCCGGGTCGTGGTCGTCGCCTCCAGCGCCGCGAAGGTGGTCTGCCGCGACAGCCTCACCGGCGCGCGGGTGGACGTCCCGGTCCCCTCCCGATCCCGGCTGACCGCCATGCGCACCGTCACCGCCGCGGACCGCGAAATCGTCCTCGCCGCGGGCTATCTCGGCGTGCAGGCGTGGTACGCGCGCACGATGTCGCCGCTTCCGGCGTGGGAGACCGTCAACGACAAGGCCGCGGAACTCGACGTGCTGCCCCTGGGCGATCGGCTCGTCGTGGTGCGCGGCGACAAGCGGGCGCTGCGGTCGGTGGACCTCGAATCCGGCGAGCCGTTCGGCGCCGACATCGAGAACCCCGTCCCGGCGGGGACCACCGATCGGATCGTGGTCGCCGCCGTGCTGCTGCGCGGGCGGCCGACGGCGTTCGTCGCGGGTGCGCTCTCCCCGACGATCGTCGCGTGGGATCTGCCGACGGGACGCAAGGTCTGGGAGTCGACGGGCGAACTGCCGATCACCCGCCTGTTCGCCGCGACCGCGGGCGGGAACGAGGTGCTCTACGTCGCCCACACCGGCGGCCTCCTGCTCGAGTGGCCGCTCGGGGAGCTGCTGCCCCGGCCCTGGTTCGGACGGCTGCGCGGGCGCCGGGACCCCCGGCGCGTCGACAGGCCCGGCGAGATCACCGCCCTGACAACGCATCCCGGGCACGGGCTGGTACTGGCCCGCGGCGACATCCTCGAAGTGCGGCCGTTCGACCCGCACGACCCCCGCCCCATCCGCCTCGGCGCGCCGATCAACGACCTCGCCTGCGGTGATCACGGCTCGATCGTCGTGATCACCGAACAGGGCGCGGTCGTCGTCGACGTGCGGTGAGCGGCCTCAGCCCGAGCCGTCCTGAAGACCCGTTCTGCGCACGCTGTCGGTGACGTGCCGCCGCGTCCACCGCCACCCCGCCATCCGATGCCGCCCCACGTAGACGGCGGCGATCCCGACCCCGACGAGAACGGCGAGGAACGCGAGTCCGCCACTGCCGGAACCGGTTCCGATGAGGAACGCCACCACCGCGACCGCCATGCCGCCCAGGTACGCGGCCATGTGGTCGGAGCCGTACCACCGCACCCGCTCGGCCCGGTCGGTGATCCGGCGGATCTCGTCGAGGTGCGCGCGGACCTCCTCGAATTCGGGTTCCGACAGGTCCACCGTCGCTATCCGCGCGAGCCGCTCCCGCGCGTGCCGCAGTTGCGCCGCGTTGGTGATCGCGCGGTCGCCGTCCGCCAGTTCGCTCCACCCCTCGGTGATCGAATCGGCGAGCGCCACCACCAGACACTCCCGGAAGTAGGTGTTCGAGGGATGCTCGCGCACGGCCTCCTCGCAGAGCGCGACGGCCGTGTCGAGGTCGTCGACGAGGGTCGTCGCGACCCCGACGGCATAGGCCGGATTCGCCGGATCGAGTTCCCGCGCCCGCGAGTACGCCTCGCGGGCGCGCGGCCAATCCTGTTCCGCGCAGCGCACATCGCCCAGCGTGGCGTGGAACTCGGCCACGTACGGGCTGAGCCGGACCGCCTCGTTGACCTCGAACAAGGCGTCGGCCTGCCGGCCCAGACTCAACGACGCCTGCGCGCGGAGGTGCCACGCGACGGGGTCGTCGGGCCGCTGGTTCGTCGCCTCCTGGGCCGCCCGGTGCGCCTGGGTGTCGTCGCCGCCGGCGAGATACTCCTGCGCGATCTCCGCCCAGTCGCGGCCGCCGGTGCCGGAGCGTGGTTCCATCTCGGTTCTCCTTCCGCCCCGAAGCTAGAGCGCTTCGATCTTCCTGATCAGCCCGCGGCGCTTGAAATAGACGCGGTCGCAACAGCCGACGATGCCCATCCGCTGCGACCACGCCGACATCCACGCGGCCACGCTGGTGTTGCCGTTGTCCAAGGTGACGACATCGATCGAGACGACCGGTCGCCGCAGTCCGGCGGACGCCAACCCGAATCCCCGCGCCTGGTAGTTGAAATCGCCGGGGCCCTCCACATCGCGCCACCAGACGGATCCGAAATGGTCGACGACGGTGTCGCGCACCCTGTTTCGCGGGGCCTTCGAGTACGTCTCGAGCTGCTTGCGCGCCGCGGCGCTCAGGACCACGCCGGAGACGAGGCTCACCACGAAGGCGACGACGATGACGATGAACAGAAACTCCATGATCCCTATCCGATTCCCGTGCTCAGCCGGTCGTGATGTCCCGGACCAACTTGTTCTTCCCGCTCGTTCGGCAGAACGCCTCGGCGGAGAGCCTGGTGGTGGCGACGTTGCCGCGGCTGGTGTCCTTGCCGATGCCGCGCAGATAGTTCTGGATGATCTCGTCCTTCGTCGCCGACTTCGCGGCGGTGAAGTCCTTGCAGGTGGTCTCCCCGCCCGCGCTCGCGGCCGGGTGGGACGAACCACCACATCCGGTCAATGCGAGCACCCCCGCCGCGACGAACGCCGCGACGATCGGTGCGGGAAATCCGCTGTGCCGGTTCATGATCGACTCCTCTCGGGTACCGAATACGGTGTGACCACTGGACCACGCCGGCGGCTTCAAGCCCCTGGACGACTGGAAAGCGCTTGAATACGCTGCACTCGGTCGGCCGACGGCGCGGGAGGTGTGGAAGTGGCCGAGAAGGAGCTCGGCGCCGAGGACGCCGATGCCCTGTTCCGCGAATACATTGCGGCACTGAGCTATTCGGTGCTGCGCGCGGAGAAGGTGCACGGTTCGGTGAATCGGGGAAAGGTGGCGAAGCGGCTCAGCGTCTCCGCCGGGAGCGTCTACGCCTATCTCAAGGGCACCACCCTGCCCAAGGCCGACATCTTCGACAAACTCCTCGCGGAGCTGAAGGTCGAGGATCGCGACGCGGCGCGGTTGGTGGCCCTGCGCGACCGCGTCGAGATCGCCAAACGCTCGGTCCGGGACAAGGGCGCGGCCGCCGGTTCGCCGGGCGCGAACGCCCCGGACCTGCCGCGCGACATCGTCACCCTCGTCGGCCGCGAACTGCCGCTGACCCGGATCCTCACCGCGCTCGGCGGAGATCCCGGCGAGGGCGTCGCGTGTGTCGTGTCGGGTCTCGGCGGGATCGGCAAGACCGCGCTCGCGGTCCGCGCCGCGCGGCGGCTCCAGGATCGCTTCCCCGACGGCCGCCTGTTCGTCGATATGCGGGGTTACGCCACGGACGTGCCCGTGACGGCGGCGGACGCCGCGCGAAAGTTGTTGCGGCAGAGCGGTATCGCGGCGCGGTCGATCCCCGCCGACGCGGACGAGGCCGCGGCGCTGTTGCGCGAGCAGCTGCGCGGCAGGCGGATCCTGCTGATCCTCGACAATGTGGTGGACACCGATCAGATTCGGCCGCTGCTGCCCGCGGAGGGGCCGAGCCGGGTGCTGATCACCAGCCGGAGCAACCTCAACGGCCTCGACGACGCGGTGCACGTCCGGCTCGACGCGCTCTCGGCGCGGCAATCCGCGGGCCTGATTCGCGAACTGACCCAGGATCTTTCGCCCGAGCACCGACCGAGCGACCGGCAACTGGCCGAGATCGCGCGGCAGTGCCACGGCCTGCCCATGGCGATTCGGATCGCCGCGGCCCTGGTGCGCTCCGAGCCGTGGCCGACCACCGAGCCCACGGACGGCACGGTCGGCATCGAGGTGTTCTACGACGGGGACCGCGACCTCGAGGACCTGTTCGAACATTCGGTGCGGCGGCTGGACCCCGAACAGGCACAGGTATTCACGCTGCTCGGCGCGCACGTCGGATTCGATTTCGATCCCGCCGCCGCGGCGGCGACGGCCGGGGTCGAACCCGCGGCAATCCGAAAGATCCTGCGCCACTTGGTGGAGGTCAATCTGCTCGAATCCAGCAGCGCGGCCCGGTACGGGTTCCACGATCTGGTGCGCGCCTTCGTCCGGCGACGGGCGACCGCGCGGCTCGCGCGCCGCGACCTGGACACGGCGACGGCCCGCGTGATCGAGCACTATCTGGCGCGCGCCGACGCCGCGGATCGGGTCCTCACCCCGCATCGGCATCGGGTCGGCATGACGCCCGCCCCTGAGCCCGCCGAGCGACCCGACTACGACACCGCCAAGCGGTGGATGAGCGCCGAGCGCGACAATATGATCGCCGCGGCCCGGGCGGCGCACGACCTCGGCCGCGACGAGCAGTGCTGGCAGCTCGCGTTCGCGCTGCGCGGCCACGCGTTCATCACCAACGACATCGAACTGTGGGCAACCGTGCACCGGTACGGGATGAGCGCCGCGCGGCGGGCCGGAAATCGGTACGCGGAGGCGGTGATGCGCAACAATCTCGGGCTGGCGCTGCTCCGCCGCGGCGAGCACGCCGGGGCCGAGGAGATGTACGTCCGGGCCCGCGAATTGTTCGCCGAGGTCGGGGACGGTCACGGGGAGCACATCGCGCTCGCCCACCACGCCTGGGTGCACGTGTACCGCGGCGAACTCGACGAGGCGCTGCGCAAGAGTCTGCGCGCGCTGGCCTACATCGCGGAGCGGGGCAGTGTGCGCAACCACGCGATCCTGATGCGCGACACCGCCTCGATCGAGATCGCCCTCGACCGGCATGCCGAGGCGGTTCCCCGGCTGATCGATGCGCTGGAGTTGTTCGCGACCCACGACCTGCGGATCGACGAGGCGATGACATGCACCGAACTGGGTGAGGCGTATCGGCGCCTGGCCGCATTCCCCCAGGCGCACGCGGCCTTCGAACGCGCCGTCGACGTCGGCCGCGCGGCGGGCAGCGTGCTCGAGGAGTCCCGGGGACACGAGGGCCTGGGTCTCGTCGCCGTCGCCCGCGACGACCCCGCCGCGGCGCACCGACATCTGCTGTGCGCTCTGGCGGGGTATTCGACACTGCACGACATGCCGGGGCGGCAGCGGGTACTCGCCGAACTCGAACGACTGGGCCCGCTCACCGCGGAGTGATACCCAGGGTCAGAATCGGCTCAGCTCGTAGAGCGGAGTTCCGTTCGAATCGTACACCGCCGCATGGTCTTTCGAGGAGAACACGACCTGGTACCGCCCGCTGTTGACGCTCTGCCGGACGAGCAGCGTGTACCGATTCGCGGCGTCGGGTTTGGTGGACAGCGTGCAGTACGCGGGGCCGCCGATGTCGAGCGGCCGACCGCCGGAGTAGAAGAAGCCGTCGCACAGGCCGCCGTTCTCGGTGAACGACTTGGCCTCCGTGCCGTCCGAGGAGGTCCACGTCCCGACCATGGCCGACGGGCCGACCTCGATGCCCCGCCCGCCGCTCGTGTCGCTGGCGGGCGCGACCGTGCCCGGCGGTATCGGCAGAACCGATTCCGCGCCGACGGTTCCCGCGGTCGTCGACGGGTTCGCCCCGGTGGCGGCCCGCAACGCGAACAGGATGGCGCCCACGACGGCGACGAGGACGACGAGGGTCAGCACCGGGTGGTTCCGGGCCGCCTCGACCACCTTGTTGCTGATCCTGACCGAGCCCCCGGCCGTGATCGCTCCCGTGGCGATGCCCTGGTGCGCGACGGTCGTGGCGGCCGGGGCGGGCGTCTCGGGGGGCGAATCCGGTTGCGGCGTAGGGTGTTTCGCCGAGGGTCCCGGTGCGATCCGCGGTCTGCCCGGCAGGACCAGCGGCCGGGAATTCGGGGTCGGTTGCCGATCCTTGGGCTGACCGGTCAACGCGCGCAGCAAATCCTCCGCGCCCGCGATCGTGAACTCGGTGACCAAATAGTGGTCCGCGGTCTGCGGTTGCAGGAACGCCGGGAGGTCGGACGGCGATCCGCCGGGCAGGACGACGGGCAGCAGTTTCCGCGTCCAGGTCGCGCGGTCGGCGTGCAGCCATTCGCGCAGCAACGCCATTTCCGACTGCATACCCCGGTTCGCCAGGTTGTCCGCGCGGCCCTCGCCGACGAGCCTGCATCGCGGTGACGCGACGATCAGCACGAAGTCCGCCTTGCCGAGCTGCTCGGTGGCCCACAGGTACCAGTCCCGCCGCCGATCGAGATCCCAGCGATCCATGTGGACATCGAATCCGCATGTCCCGGCGAGGAATTCGCCGAAGCGGCGGACCGCCTCGATGTGCTCGTCGCTGTCGTGGGCGTAGGAGACGAACACCCGCACCGGTCGCGGCGTCGCCGGATTCGGCCGATCGCCCGCCGCGACCACGGCCGTCGCGTCGTCCCCGCGCGGCAGGGCGAGCCGCACGACGGTCTGCTCGGCGATCGGCGTGCGCTCGGCTCGGTCCGCCGCGGACAGGTCGAAGCGCGCCGAGACCACCACCGCCAGCTCCGCGCAACCGACCGGCACGACGACCGTCGCCGCCGCGGCATGCCGTCCCACCGGGCTCCCCGTCGCCGCGAGATCGCCGTGGCGCCACCGCACTTGGCGACCGCCCAGCCCGAACACATCGACGGTCGCCGCCTCGGCGGGCAGCGACACCGTCTCGCCCGGACCGAACCGCAGCCGGCGATCGACCCCGTAGGCCCGCGCGTTCGCGGGCTCGAGCGTGGTGCGCGGAATCGCGTCGACCACCGCCGCCTCACCGGGTGCGTCGAGGGCGAGACCGATTTCGAACCACGACAATCGCACCGCACGGTCGATTTCCAGCTCGAAGTCGAATTCGAGAAGATATGCGGCGCGACCGGATTCGTCCCGCGCGTCGCGGATCGGCCGGACCCGCGGCCGAGTCACGCGGATCGTGCCGACGGAGAACTGCTCGCCCTCGGCGCCGGGTTCCATTCCGGACCCGTCGAGTCGCAAGGCGATATCGGCCATTTCGGCTCCCGGTACTGCTGGCGGGTTCCGACGCCGCAGACGCGCCGGAGATCGTCCCCGTTTCGGTGAGCCTAGCCAAGGTTTCGCGACCTGTCCGGGTATCGAGTCAAGTGGGTGACTCATCCCCCCAAAAGGCATGAGAATGCGAGCAATTCGCGAACCGACCAGCTGGCATTGTTGCAATGGACTCGCATTCGCGCGCCGCTGCACTACACTGCCCCGAATGCAGGAGAACCCGCCGCCTCGCATAGGGACGGCCGAAAGACAACGCGCACTGAGACTTCTGAACGACCATCACGCCGCCGGGCGAATCGATTTCCAGGAGTTCGATCTGCGCTCCCAGAAGATCGCGAATGCCACCACCCAGGCGGATCTCGACGCGGTGTTCGCCGATCTTCGGGCACCGGCCGAGGCGCGGCGCGGCCGGTGGCCCTTGGTGGCGGGCACGCTCGGTGTCGCCTGCGTCGTGCTGATCGGCGCGGTGGTGGTGTTGGCGCAACGCGAATCGCCCTCGCAGACAAGCCTTCCCGCGGCCGCCACCACACTCGCGGCCGCGTTGACTACCACGGCGTCCTCGACCGCGGAGACCGCCACGACCACCCGATCGGCCACGTCCGGGTCGAGTACCACCGCGCTCGCGGCGGGTGTCAGCACCGACGCGGTGCAATACTTGATGGACTTCAAAATTCTGTCCAGTAGCAAATACTGGAGTTTCAATACCGGCCCCGGCACGGTGTCGGGCACGCCCTACACGCGATCGGTCATGATCCAGCCCTACCGGAAGGAACTGGCCTTCGTCGAATACGACCTCGGGCGCAAGTTCACCAAACTCGACGGTGTGCTCGGTGTCCGGGACGATTCCACGCCCAGTGACATCGCCATGCAGTTCCAGATCTACGCCGACGGGGTGGTCGTCGCCGACCAGACGGTGAAACTCGGCGCCACCGTTCCGATCCATCTCGAATTCGACAAGCCATTGCGCCTGCGTCTCCAGGTGACCGACCTCAGTGGCGGCGGCGATTCGGACGCGGTGTTCGGCGATCTGCGGGCGACCCGATAACGTGGGCGCGGATCGGGAACCGCTCGCCTCGGAGACGAGCGCCCCTCGGGTCTTCGTTTCCTACTCCCACGACACCGAGGAACACAAACGGCTGGTGCGTGAATTCTGCACCTTCCTCCGCACCGAGTCCGGGGTCGACGTCCGCCTCGACGTATGGGACGACTACGAACGCCGGGACTGGTCGTTGTGGGCGATGGACCAACTCGAATCGGCCGATTTCGTTCTGGTGATCGCCTCCCCCGAGTACAAGCGCCGCGCGGACGGCACCGCGGCCGCCGACGAGGGCCGCGGCGCGCAGTTCGAGGCCGCGATCATTCGGGACGGCCTCACCCGGGATCTGCGCGCGGAAACGCGCCGCATCCTCCCGATCGTGCTTCCCGGACGCTCGATCGACGAGATCCCGACCTTCCTGCTCGCCCACTCCACCACGCGCTACACGATCAGCGAATTCACCACCGAGGGCGTCAATGATCTGCTCGCGGCGTTCAGCGGCGTCGCCGAATACCCGACCCCGCCCCGCGGAACGTATGTCGGCCCGACGTTCGCCCACCAGCAGTCCCGCGACGCGGACTCGGGCCGCGGCAAGGCCCGATTGCTCACCGTCGCATTGGAACCGGTGGTGCGCGGGGCGGACCTGCGCCTCACCGGAGCCGATCTCAACGGCATCCACTACGGGAACAGCATCGTGCACCGCTGCGCGGCCTTCTGCGCAGACCCCCGCAGCCCCATCGAATTCAACCTGCGCCGCACCTTCCGCGAATTCGAATCGGTCGTCGGCATTCTGGACGACGCCACCGACGCCGGACAGCTCGGCTACTTCCAGGTCTTCCTGGACGGCGAAGCCACACAACAGGTCGAAGTCGGTTACGGCCGACCCGCCAAGATCCGCTACGACATCAGCGGGGTCCTCCGCCTGAAACTCGTCGCCTACCGCCCCGACACGGTCGCCAATCCGATGCTCGCGGGAGCGATTGCGGCCGTGGGCCGTTCGAGCAAGCTGCCCGCCCTCGCCTGGGGGAACCCGACGCTGTTCGAGTGACGCACGGCCGACCCGAGGGGATGTCAGCCCGGCTCGATACCGAGTTCATCAGCCGCCGCCCGGACCACTGCCCGCAGCGCCTTGTCCCCCCGGGCGATATCCGACGCCGCCGCGAGACCGCGCGCGGCGGCCGCGGCATCGACCGGATGGACGGCGTAGGCGTGGGTGATGCGGACGTAGACGCCGAGTTCGGGGTCCGCACAATGCTTTTCGCACAGGGACACCGCCTCCGCCGCGCACGCGCGCGCCCGGTCCGGTTCCCCGCTGTCGCGGTAGAGGTCGGCCAGGTTGTTGAGGGCGCGGGCCAGCGCGAGGGGGTCGCCGCCCTCGGCGACGAGGGCGCGATATCGGCCGACGGCCTCGACGACGAACGCGAGCGCGGTATCGGTTCCGCCCGGACGTTCGCTCTCGCACGTCGCCGCGTCGACCAGGGTGTCGGCGAGGTCGGCGCTGTCGCCGAGGCCCCGATAGACATCGATCGCACGGCCGAATACAGCGGCCGCGTGGTCGTGTTCACCGCGTTCGTCGAGGGCGCATGCCCAGAGATGCAGTGCCGCACCGTATTCCGAACGCATATCGGTCGGGTCGGAGCCGGACACCACGCCTTCGAGCAGTACGGCCGCGCGTGCCGCGTCGCGCTCGGCCGATTCGGTCATCCCCAGATCGCGGGCGATGGTCGCCGCGAGGTGCAGTGCGGCCGCCAACGGGCGCGGCGACGGACTGTCGCGGTCGGTCTCGAGCAGGTCGACCGCCTCGTTCGCCAAACTCCATGCGGCGTACAGGCTTTCGTCGTCGTCGCTCAGGGCGATGCGAGCCTGCGCCGTCCGCACCAGGGCGTCGCCGAACGAGTCGTTCACCTCGTCGCGGCCCGGGCCCGACAGCTTGCGATAGATCTCGCTCGCCTCCTCGTAGGCGTCGATCGCCTCGGCGTGCCGACCGATGTCGTACAGCGCGTCGCCGTGGTTGGTGCGCGCGTCCGCCAAGGACCGGAGATGGACCCCCGGAACCCGGTCGGACAGCCGCCGATAGATCGGCACCGCCTCCTCGCACCGCGCGAGCGCGAGATCCGGGCGCCCGAGCCGACGCAGCGCCACGGCCGCGTTGGTGAGCGAATCCGCCAGTGCCACAAGGTGTTTCTCGCCGTAGCGGCGGATCATGGCGCGGGCGAGCCCGGTGGCCTCGTCGCCCGCGTCGAGGGCGGCCCACCACTCGCCCCGGCGGCCGTATGCTTCCGCGAGGTTCCCGAGAACCCGGACCAGCGATTCCCGATACCGGTCGGGGTTCTCGGCGTCGAGTTCGCGATAGATGTCCGCCGCGTCGCGCGTCGCTCGCAATGCCGTTGCCGGGTCGCGGTGCACCGAGCCCGCCAGGTCCGAGGCGAACGCCAGCCGCTCCCGCCGATCCGGATCCGGGTCGGCGGTCTCCGGCGCCGCCCGCAGGATCGCGACGGCCCTGTCGACGGCGTCGACGGCCTTGTCGACGTCACCCAGTTCGTGACCGATGTCGGCCAAGGCCAGCAGGGCGGCGCTGTGCGCCTTGGTGAATTCGGCGGGCGCGACGGCGGCGGCCACGGTCGCGTCGTCGAGAAGCCGCACGGCCTCCTCGGCGCAGTCGAGCGCTTGCTCGTGGTGACCCAGATCGCCGTGCATACCGGCCAGGAGAGTGAGGGCCCCGGCCAATTCGAACGTCACCAGCGGCCCGCGCGTCAGGGCCCGATAGTCGCGCACGGCCTCCGCCGCCATGACCAGCGCGGCGTCCCGCTCACCGACCTCGGACAACCGCTGCGCCAGATTGTGCCGCAGCTCCGCGACGAACTCGGGATCGGAATCCGGCCGCCGGAGTTCGTGTGTCAGCAGCCTCTCGGTATGTGCCACACCGAGTTCCGCCAGGGCGAGACTGGTGTCGGGCAGGTTCGCCACGATCGTCTCCGACAGATCGATGCCGCCGCGTAGCTCGCCGATCACGGCGGCCAGCGTCGGTTCGCCCGTCAGCGCCGCCACCGCCATGGCGATCCCCACCCGGCTCGCGGTCTCGGCGCCGAGCAGATCCGCCATCGCCCGGGCGCTCACGTCCCGGTGCCGGTCGGCCATGCGGGCGAGCACGGTGAAGGCGCGGAAGACCTGCCGGGCGTCCAGGATCGGGGACAGGTCGGCGGCGAGGGTGGGATAAACGTATTCGCCGTCGGTGAGGACGAGCGCGACCAGGTCTTCGCCGAGTCGGTCCGGGCGCAGCGGATTGAGCGCGGCCGCACCGGGATACAGCTGCGTCAGCCACGCGAGATGCCGGGTAAGGCGCGGTTCGTCCGGTCCGATCGGCCGCAGCGCCGACAGCAGCGCGCGAGCGGCGCCGCGGTCCTCGGCGCCCGCGAGGGTCGCGGCGGCGACGGCGACCCGGAGTTCTTCCGGACGCGGGGGCAGGCCGTGTCCGGGGGCCGAGCGGATCCAGTACCGCTCCTCGTGATGCAGCACGCGCAGCACAGGGTCGGTGCGGGCGCGCGAATCCCCGTGCCGCGCATCGGGATACCGCACGTCGAGCACCGCCGCCAACGCCGCGGCGTGCAGATCGAGGATCTGGTCGTAGCGGTCGTCGTCCAGATCGCTTGGTACGCCCGCCCGATCCGGCGCCACACCGAGGTGCTCGCCGAACCGCTCGACCGCCGCCAGGAACCGCTCCCGTCGTCGTTCGCCCGGTTCGACCCGTCCGGCGCGCGCGGAGATCAGGTCGGCCGCCAGACCGGCGAGGGCCGGGTCCTCGTGCCGCTCGAGCACCCGGGTCCACTCCCCCGCCGAACGGGCCAGCAGGAGAACCCGCGCGGGGCCGAGATCGGCGGGGCGATCGAGCAGGGCGTTCAGGATCGTCACCACATCGCCGGGGCGGGAGTCGGCGTAGTCGACGACCAGGAGCAGACCGCCGCGCACCACGCGCATGCGCTCGAGGACGACGGGGGCGAACTCCGCGCGGACGAATCCCGCGTGCATTCCGGCACTTTCGCCGGAGCGGATCAGTTCGGCGGCGAGCCGCGACTTCCCGCGCCCGCCCGGTCCCACGACCAGACGCACCTCGAGCGGGGCCGCCGACGACAGCCACGCGCGCAGGGTGTCGTACAGCTCGTCCAAGGGATCGAAGTCGACGACGCGATGTTCGGGCCGGAGCAGTTCGCTCGGCAATGGCGTCGCCGGGAGTTCGACCGGTGATTCGAACAGGTCGGGCAAGGCCAATTCGGGTACGTGGCCGACGACGGTGTCCGCGAGTCGTGCCCGATCGGCGGCGAGGGTTTTGTGTCCGATCGTCAGGGCCTGGCGCAGCCGGAGTTCGGCGATGTCCGGCGGCAGCTCGAGGGGAATCGCCGCGCCATCGAAAAGCACCGGCAGAACGGGGATTTCGCGTTCCAGCGCGCGCCGGACCTCGCGCCGGATCCAATCGCGGTCATCGTCGATCGCACCCCTGGCCGCGCCCTCGGCGCGACCGGCCCAGTTCGGGCCGATCATCACCACCAGCACGCGCGCCCGCTCCAGGGCGGCCCGGATCTCGTCGGGGTAGGGCGCGCCGGGGTCCATCGAGGCGAAATCGAGGAACACGCGGGACGCGCCGAATCGCTGAACCAGGTATTCGTGCGCGTCCGCGGTGCCGTATCGAGAATCCAGGGTGCGATAGCTGACGAAGACGTCGGCCCCGCTCGCGACCATCAGTGCACGCCGACGAAGATCGCCAGCCCCATGACGAGCAGCGCACCGTAGAGCGGGGCGATCGCCCACGACGTCCAGATCCGCCACGCGGGCAACCACTGTCGGAGCCTGGTCGGTACGCGCCGCCATCGGCCCGCGCCGACCGGGGGCGCCGGGGGCGCGGCGAGCGTCGGATCCATCTCGAACACCGGAATCGCGGGCGTCCCCCGGACCACCGCGTTGTACAGCCGCCGGAAGGCGCGTTCCTGGTCGAGATAGTTGGTGTCGATCACGGCGAACAACACGACCGCGCCGACCCCGAGCAGAGCGATCGAATCCGCCCGCTTGGTGAGCGCGTACCCGTAGGTCGCGGTGACCACCGGAAGCAGCCAGCCCTTGGTCGTCGCCGACGCCGCCGCCATCCGGGTGATGGCCGCTTGCAGGTAGTCGAGGTGTTTACGCCGGTCGTCCGGATCGATCTCTGGTGTACTCACGACCTCCCCGCCCGGGCTCGTTGTGATCGACTGCCGAGTGTACCGGTAGCCGACGAACCCGTCGCGCGTACTGTCCTGGGCCGCAACCGGATTGCGGCCCTACGCCATCATGAGCACGTCCGACACCAGGCGTTCCGCGTACTCCCGATCGGCGGCTAGGCCGAAGACCACATGGTGATACATGGGGGCGATCACATGATCGAGGACCTGTTGCTCGGTCGGGGTGCGTTCGCCGCGGGCGCGGGCTCGGTCCAGCATTGTCGCGGCCTGGGTGCGGCGCTGTTCCCAGCACGGGCAGGTGGCTATCTCGTCGCGGGCGGAGATCATGGCGCGCAGGTAGCGGGTGCGGCGGGGTTGGGTGATGTCGTCGATGACGATTCCGGCCCAGGCGGACAGGTCGCCGCGCAGGGAGCCGGTGTCCGGCGGTTCGTCGCCGTCCTTGGTGAGGGCGGCGACGGCGACCTCCTCCAGCAACGCGTCCAGGTCGCCCCAGCGGCGATAGATGCTGGTCGGGTTGACCCCGGCGCGGCTGGCCAGCAGCGGGATGGTGATGCGGTCCGCCTTGCCCTCGCCCATGAGCTGGCCGACGGCGGTGTAGACGGCGTCGCGGACCTTCGCGCTGCGCCCGCCCGGCCGGCGGGCTGGTGTGGTGGCCGACATGCGACCATTATTGCAGAGGTCTTTGCTTTAACTCTCGCTCCGTGTACCGTCTACTAAAGCAACGCTCTTTGCTTTAGTCGATGTGGGAGTTCTCCATGCTGATCGCTCCGGCCACCCGGCGCATATCGTCCGGACTGGCCACCGTCGTGCCCGCGGCGACCATGCTGACGTTCCTCGCCGCGTCCAGCGCCCCGACGCCCCTCTACCGCGTCTACCAGGCGCGATGGGCGTTCTCCTCCGGCATGCTGACCGTGATCTTCGGCGTCTACGCGGTGTGCCTGTTGCTGGCGCTGCTCACGGTCGGATCGTTGTCCGACCATGTGGGACGCCGCCCGGTGATCCTCGCCGCCATCGGACTCGATGTGGTGGCCATGGTGGTGTTCAGCACCGCGGACGGGGTGCCGTTGCTGATCGCGGCGCGAATGGTGCAGGGCCTGGCGACCGGCGCGGCGACCGGCGCGCTCGCCGCCGCCATCCTGGACGCGGAACGACCGCACGGGCCGCTGGTGAACAGCGTCGCCCCGGTGGCGGGACTGGCCGTCGGCGCGCTCGGTTCCGCGGCGCTCGTCCAGTTCCTGCCGTGGCCGCGGCACACGGTGTACCTGGTGCTGATCGTGCTGTTCGCGATCGAGGCCATCGGCACGATCCTGGTCCCCGAGACCTCGCCGCGGATGCCCGGGGCCCGGCAGGCGCTGCGCCCGAGGGTCGGCGTCCCGGCCCCCGCGCGCACCGCGTTCGCCGCCACCGCCCTGCTGGACATCGCGGCGTGGGCGTTGAGCGGCTTCTACCTGTCCCTCGGCCCGAGCCTGGTCCGCGCGGTCACCGGCTCCGCCTCGATCCTGCTCGGCGGGCTCCTGGTGTTCACGCTGGCCGGGGTGGGCGCGGCCGCGATCTGGCTGCTGCGCGGGGTCGCGGCCGACCGGGTGATGCGCGCGGCGGCGGCCGCGCTGGCGATCGGGATCGCCGTCACCGTCGCGGCCATCCAAAGCGGTTCGCCGACACTGCTTTTCACCGGGACGGTGATCGCGGGGATCGGGTTCGGGGCCAGCTTCCAGGGCATCACCCGCACCGTCTTCCCGCTCGCGCCGCCGACCGAACGCGGCAAACTCGTCGCCGCCTTCTACGTCCTCAGCTACCTCGCCTTCTGCATCCCGGCCGTCACCGCGGGCGTCGTCGCGACCCACGTCAGCCTGACGACGACCGCGACCTGCTACGCCGTCCTGCTGATCGTGCTCACGCTCTCGACGCTGATCCCGCTGCGGACGCGCTGAATACGTCGGCGGCGCAGGGATTTTCGGTGACTATTTGCCGTTCGGATGGCCGAGCCGGGCGAGGGCGGTGGTCCAGTCCGCGGCGATGGCGCTCTGGGCGTCGGTGAGCGCGACCGTGTGTTTGCAGATCAGTTCGTGGAGTTGGTTCTCGACGGTGTCCTTGGGATTGTTCGGGCCGCTGCCGGGTTTGTGGCCCGGGGAGGGGGGTTCGACCCAGAGGTTGCGGGGGTCGTTGGGGTCGCCGCCGAGTTCGAGGGAGATGAGGTGGTCGTATTCGGCGTCGTGGAGGTTGCCGGTGTAGCCGTAGGACTTGGCGTTGGCGTCCTTCTCCCGGTCGGTGATCGAGGCGGGCGGGCGGATGGAGGAGGTGTAACCGCCGCGGCAGATGGTGCTGTCGATATTGTCCTGTGTCACCGCGGGATTGGTGGCTCCGGGGGTGCAGGCGGGGTCGGGGAGCGGCTGCCCGTTGCTCGCGGTGCGGGAGTGGCAGCTACCGGGCGCGGGCTGCGGCTGAACGGTGTAGGTGCCCGAGGGGCCGGGTCCGACCGGAACCGGGGCGGCATCGATCAGCGCTGGTCCGGCCTGCGCGGTCGCGGGCGGCCGGGCGAGCCGTTGCGCCGACTGCTGGCCGCAACCGCCGACCAGGACCAGCAGCGCGATCGAAACCATCAGTGCGGGGCGGGTATTCATGAATTCCTCCGGGCGTGGGATGCACACGCCATTGTCCGGCACCGGCACGCCGACGGGAAGCGTTGCGGGTCGCCCTCATCGACCCCGCGTGTCACATCGTCAGCCTGGATAGCCCTGGATTCGGTGAATGGCTATGGGCCGCAGCCGGTCTCGCAGGGCGGCGGCGTGGGGGCCGAAGAGTTCTGTGTCGGTGGCCACGGCGATCCGGACCGCGCGCCGAGCCAGATCGGCTCCCTCCGAGGTCACTTCGAGGCGAACGGTGCGGGCGTCGGCGGGATCGGGGTTGCGACGGAGGAGGTTGCGGTCCTCGAGGGTGCGGATCACGCGCGAGGCCATGGTGCGATCGGTGCCCGCCATATCGGCGGCCTGCTGCTGGGTGGGCGGGCCGTGGTGGCGGGCGAGCCAGCCGATGGAGGCCAGCAGGTTGAACTGCGTCGGGGTCAGGGCGAGCGGCCGCAGATTGCGTTCGAGGGTGGCCCGCCACTCCAGGGCGGCGTGGTGGAGCCAGAAGCCGGGGCTCTCCAGCGGGCCGCGCGGCTGGTCAGGCACGGCGAGCCGCCTCGGCCTCCAGGGCCGCGAAGGTGCGGGGCATATCGGCCCGCATGGCCTTCTCCCAGATCAGGTGGAACAGCGGGCCGAATGGGCCGTGGATCTCCACTCGTTCGGCGACGCGGACGGTGCCGTCGCCGAGCGCCTCGTAGGTCCGGTGCCCACGCAACTTCCCGAACGGAATCCCGGCCTCGCTCGTCCACGACCGCTTCGGCTCCACCGCCGTCACCGTGAACGCCCCCGCCGGAGCCCCTTTCGGTTTCACCCACCCCGAGGTGCCCGCCTCGAAGGGCCCATCGATCCGCGCCTTCTGCTCGTGCGGATCCCACTCCGGCCACCGCGCCACATCGGTGGCCACCGCCCAGATCGCGTCGAGATCGCCTCGAATGACGGCGGATTCGGTGAACGAGTACATCATGACGCCTCCCTGGTTGTTGCTGTAGCAACAATATTCTGTTGCTACGACAACAATCAAGACAGCGGCCGATTTCCGCGAATACCCAGAGCCGGGCCCCGGCCGGTCACTTGCCATCGAGCCGCGGAAACGGCTGTTCGGCTTCGAGCAGGTAAGCGAGTTCGAGGAGGGTGCGTTCGTCACCGTGGGCGGCGGACAGGTGGATCGCGAGCGGAAGGCCCTGCGGGGAGAGTCCGGCGGGGAGGGAGATGGCGGGTGAGCCCGCGACGTTGTTGACCGGGGTGAAGGAGACGAAGGTGGTCATTCGTCGGAACAGTTCGTCGAAAGAGACCGCGGGAGAGAGGAATCCGAGTTCGGGGGCCGGGTGGGCGACGACCGGGCTCAGGATGATGTCGTGCCGGGTCAGCCACTCGTCGTAGGTGTGCCGGAATCGGCGGAGTCGACGCAGCGCCGCGGGGGTTCGGCGCAGGGATCGCCGGTGGTGGGCGCGGAGGCCGCGCGTCGCGGCCTCGGTGTCGTCGACGCGCCACGAGCTTCCGAAACCGAGCCTGCCCGTCGAGAGGAGGACATCGGCCAAAAGCGCCCAGTACAAGGCGAAATCGTCGACGAACGTGCTGGTCGCCGGGGCGGTGGTGGGCTCGACGAGGTGCCCGTGGGCGGCCAGGATCCGCGCGGTGGCCTCGACGGCGGCCCGAGTGGACGCATCGATGATCGCCCCGGTGGGGCTGTCGGTCAGCAGTCCGATCCGCAGGCGCCGCTTCGACGGTCCCTCGACGTCGCCGATCGGCGCCAATGCGGGGTTGCGGCGGTAGCGCTCGGCGGCGGCGAGGAAGGGGCGCTGTCCCGGACGGTGCGCGTCAGAACCCCCTCGGACACGATATTGATGGGCAGCAAGCGGGTCGATTCGTCGTCGACCAGCCGACCCCGGCTCGTCTTGAGTCCGACCAGGCCCGCGCACGCGGCGGGGATGCGGATGGAACCACCGCCGTCGTTGCCGTGGGCGAGCGGGACCGCCCCCGACGCGACCAGGGCCGCCGCGCCACCGGAGGATCCGCCCGCCGAATACGCTGTGTCCCAAGGGTTTCGGACCGGTTCCGCCGCCCCGAACTCGGTGCTCGGGGTGAGCCCGAATTCGCACATGCGGGTTTTGCCGAGCACCGTCACGCCCGTCGCCAGGACCTGACGCGCGACCCGCCCGTCGCGCCGGGCCGCCCGCGCGGTGAAGGCGGCGCTGCCGTTCCCGGTCGGCAGTCCGGCCAGATCGACATTGTCCTTGAGGTAGATAGGCACACCGGTGAGCGGGCCGTCGGGCGCGAACCGCGGGAGTTCGTAGCTCGCCGCCACCGCGCACAGCGTGTCGTCCACCCGGCGGGTCCGTTCGCGGGCCGCGGCCGCCAGCTCGGCGGGGTCGGCCTCGCGCGCGGCGACCCGGCGGGCGAGTTCGACGGCGTCGTGGTCGGCGAGGGCGTCGTCGAGGAAGGCGTTGACCCGCGGCATGAGCACCTCAAAAAGTCTGGAATATTTTCCAGAGAATCTAGAAATCCTTCCAGAGTCTGTCAAGAGGCGTGCCCGGACCTCCGGTTAGGATCGGCCCATGAACGCTCGACGGCACGGCCCCAGCGCCCAGGCCCGCCGAGATGCCCTGCTACAGGCGACCGTCGAGATCGTCGCCGAGCAGGGCATGGCCGCGGTCACGCATCGTTCGGTGACGGAGCGCGCCGGACTGCCGCTGGCGACGGTCAGCTACTTCTTCTCCTCGATCGACGACCTCCCGCGCGAGGCGCTGCGCACGTTCATGGCCCGGGAGCGGGACGCCCAGACCGCCCTGGCCGACGAGGTGGCCACCGGCACGATGTCGGCCGACGAGATGGGCCGCACGCTCGCGGCCGCCAACCGGCCACGGCTGCCGAACTGGCTCGCCCACGTCGAGTCGCTGCTGCACGCCGCCCGTCATCCCGAGTTCCGCGATCCGGTCCACGACGCGCTCGAATCGTCCTGGGCGGTCGCCCGAGCCGTGGTGCGCGCCGTCGGCGCCCCCGAGGCCGAAGCCGCGGCACCGGCCCTGACGGCCCTGGCCCACGGCCTGGCCCTCGACCAGCTGGCGGTCGGCACGATCGACGACAAGGCGTCCTACCAGGCGTTCCGCGCCCTCATCCTGGGATATCTGCTCGACAACGGTCAGGAGAGCCTCGCGCTGTCGCTCGCGCACGCGAAACGGCAAGAAGACGACTGACTGTCGTGCGGGCCACCCGATTCGATGTCGGCGTCTTCACGGGCGGCGACGGACCAGCACGAAAGCGAGCACGCCCAGAGCCGCCCCGACGCCGAGTCCCACGCAGATCGCGAAGCCGCGCACGAAGTATCCGAGTCCCGAGTCGTGGAACAGTTCGATCACCAGGCCCTGGTAGAGCACCAGGCCGGGGAGCAGCGCGCCGGTGATCCCGACGAGGATCAGCGCCGAGATCGGCACCCGCAGCCGTTCGGCGGTGGCCGCCGCGGCGAATCCGAGGACGACCGCCGCGACCGAGCCCGACCAGTCCGGCGAGACGTGCGCGAGGTGGATCAGGCACTGGTTCGTGGTCGCGGTGAACAGGCCCGCGACGGCGGCCGGGATCAGCAGATCCTTTGCGCCGCTGTTGAATACGGCGTTCCCCACCGCGCCCAGAACCGAGAAGAGCACCGCGAGCCAGACCGGGAGGACCGGCAGGTGCGGGTCCACCGGGCGCAGCGCGGCACGCTCCACCATGGTGACCACGAGCGCCCCGCCCAGCACCATCCCGCCCACGGCGAGCAGGCTCGACGCCGCCCGCGCGGTCGCGGTGACGGTGTCGGCGTTGACCGCGTCCGCGGCCGTGGCCACCAATTGCGGCATGGGCACCAGCAACACCCACACGGTGGCGATCACCACCGCGGCCTCACTGACGGCGATCACCCCGATCAGGTGCGCACCGACGCCGAGCGCACCGGCGAGCACCGTTTGCAGGGCGGTCGCGTACAGCCGCGGCACCGCGATCACACCCAACCCGCGCCCCAGCGCCCACACCGGCGGCAATGCCACGGCGGCGGCGCACGCGGCAGCGACGGACCCGCCGACCTGCAAGGCGATGCACAGCGACAACAACGCGCCCCCGAACGGCAGGAACCACCACGGCCACGGCGGCGGCCCGAGTTCGGCCGCGGCCAAACGCGCCTGTGCCGCACCGGGATCCAGCCCTTCGGTCACCACCGCGCGCGCCACGTTCTTCAACCGCTTCATCCGATCGCAGTCGAAACTGTCCAACGTCGCCGCGACCCGCGTCCGGGTGGCCGCCCGCCGATCCGCGAAGACGTACTCCACGGTGACCATGCGACCCGCCCCCGCGAAGGTCACCGGCTCCACCCCCATCGCGGCCGCGCACGCGGTGACGGTCTGATGCGTCGCATCGGTGGCGTATCCGGATTCGATCATCGCCGCCGCCAACCCGGTCAGGAAGTCCAGCGTCGCCCACACCCGCTGTTCCCGCGTTCCGGTATCGGTCACCACGTCAATGTATTGGCCTCGTGGCGCCCAGCCGTGCGTTCCCCCACCGCGCGTGTCGTGTCGCGTCGGGCGTCGACAGACCGCTGGCGGCGAGGGATCTGATGGCCTCGGCGACGGTGGCCAGGCCCATCAGGCGCACGGTCTCGGCGTCGGCGGCGACGGTGCCGGTGGCGGCCGCGATGAATCCGTCCCCGTCGAACCGGGTGTGGGGTGGCGTCAGGGCACGGGCGAGGCCGTCGTGCGCGCCCTGGGCCACCACCCGGCAGCCCGCTCCGTCCAGGCGGGCGTTGGTCAGCACCGCGCCTATCGTCGTGTGGGTTCGGGAGCCGGTGAGCTCGCGGGGCGTGGGCAACTCGGCCACGGCGTCCAGCACGATGTCCGTCGTGCCGTCGTCGATATCGCCGAAGGCATTCACAACGCACAGCGTCGCCACGACCAGATCGCCCAATTGCCTTCGCGCGTAACCGATTCCGCCGCGCAGGTGCGCCTGCGGGCCACGCCAGCGGGAGACGTGGGCGCCGGTGCCCGCGCCGACGCGGCCGGTGACGATCTGGGGGCCGGCGCTCGCGGTCGCGGCGAGGTAGCCGTGCGCGGCGGTCGGGCGGGCGTCGGGGTCGCCGGTGGTGAGGTCGAACAGCGCGAGGGCGGGCACGACCGGTACTCGTCCGGCGAGGGTGGGCGCGCCGCGGCCGCGCTCCTCGAGGTAGGCCATGACCCCGTCGGCGGCGGCGAGTCCGTAGGCCGAGCCGCCGGTCAGCACGATGGCGTCCACCCATACCGGCGGTTTGTCGGCGGCGAGGGTGTCCAGTTCTCGGCTGGCGGGCGCACCGCCGCGGATCTCGTAGGACGCCGCGGTCCGCTCGGGTAGGCGGATCACGGTGCATCCGGTCCGTGCGACCGGATCGGTCCAATGTCCGACGCGAACGTCCGCGATTCCTATCGTCACGTGTCGAGCTCCGATCCACCGACTTCCATCGTCAGATAACTCGGGTGGTCCGGTGACAGGAGAACGGCTTGTCGCCGCATTCTTCGCCGGATGGACGGGGTGAGCACGTATCGGGGAAAGTCGTTGCGGCGGATGGCGACTCGCAACCGGTGCCCCGTTCGGAATACCGCATCGGTGATGTTCATGCTGATATCGATCTCGTGGGGTGCGCCGGGCCGGACGGGAAGGACCGTCGCCTCAGTGAGGGGGTGGACGGCATCCACCAACTCGCCGTCGCGGTAGCGGCTCCTGGTTTCGTCCACGCCGCGGCGGGAGGAGCGAAGGGCGCCGCGAGCGACGACGCTCGACCGCCCGTCGCCCGCCACGTTCGACACCGTCGCCGACCAGAAGGCGTCGGTTCCGGCGGTGTCCACGTAGAGGTGCAGGTTGAGTCCGCCGCTGAGGACCGTATCCGAGGCGAAGGGCGCCGTGGTGAAGGTCAGCGCGGAGCTCTCGGCATTCCGTTCGTCGCGACCGAAGCCGCGTCCGAGAGCCAGCGCGAGTCCCATGGACACGATCGCCGTACTGTCCGACGCGATGCGGACGGGACGTTCGGGCACGCGCAGCCGCCGCGTTCTCTCCGGTGGGTCACTCCGGAGTGATCCGTCGTATCCCGCGTGCCCCGCCGAACCACTGCGCTCCGCGCTGAGGTAATGCCGATGCACCACGGCCTCGGGATGAGGCATTGTCCGATAGGAGACCCAGCCCGCCCAGCGGCGGTACACGGTGATGGGTCCGTATTCCTCGATGCGATTGGGGATTCCGTTCACCCAGTGGTCGAACCAGGCGCAGCGGAGTTCGCCGATGTCCTGCGGCGCGTGCGGATCTCCGAAACCGGCGCCGGGTGAGAGGTGATAGCCCTCGTCGACCAGCACCTGCTTCTCCCCCGGTGGCAGATTCAAGCGATTGTAGATACACAGCGGGGATCGGTTGAACAGATCGTGCCACGCGCCGTACAGAAATGTCGGGACCCGGATGTTCTCGATTTCGGCGATTTTCGCGGCCCAATAGTCGTTGAAATAGTGGTCGGGATGATCGGCGGCGATATACATGCCGATTAATCGGTTGAACCAGGAGAACGGGACCGTGAACCGGTCGCGGAGGTAGCGACGGACCGGCGGTCTCGAGGGAAACCACTTGAGGCCGTTCACGACAACGAACCAGGGCATGAGGAAAAGCGACGGAACTCCGCCCGTGATCCCGATCTCGGTGGCGAAGTTGTCGGCCGCTTCCATGACGAAAACCGCCTTCAATCCCGCGGGTTCGCGGAAGGCCGCCAGCAATGCGGCGAGGGCATGATAGGAGACCCCGGTCAACGCCGTATCCCCATTCGACCACGGCTGCTCGCGCACCCACTGGAGTACTTCGGAATAGTCCTGTTGCTCGCGCGGATCGAAGACATCCCACACACCCGTGGACGAGCCCGTACCCCGAACATCCACCACGACGTGCACATATCCACGCGAGACCAGCAGTTCATCGGCTGTGGGAACGTCCACCCGGTCGTGCCGCAACACCTCGAGCAGATTCGATGAAGTCGAAGTCGTCGTGACCGGATGTCTCGCGCCACCGACTCAGCAGCCGTGCCGCGATTCCGAGGATTCTTCGATACCCCGCCGATCCGAGCAGCCGGAGGATCATCTTGTTGTACGGCGTGAAACAGACGACCACCGGCAGGGGCGAGTCATCGGGGGCCGCGCGGTCGCCCGGGCGCGTGATATCCGCCGACAGGATCGCGCCGTCGGACATTCGAATCGGCACATTCCGAAGGCGATGCGTGTGGTGGTATCGGCGAGGTTGGATTTCGAAACGAGAATTCACGACCGGCTCGTCTCCAATTCCCGCAGCGCGTGCTCGAGATGATCGAGTATGCGGTGCATGTGCGGGACCGATCGGGCGCAGCCGACGAGGCCGAAGTCCAGATTATCGGAATTCACGAAGACACTGAGATTGAGAGTTTGCCCGTCGAAGACCTGGGATATCGGATAGGTCGCGATGAGGCGAGCGCCGTCGAGGTACAGTCGCCGCCGATCGGTCGGCACGCTGGAGACCATGACATTGAACGGCGGCGACACCATTCGCCCGACCCCCGGAACCAGGGCGAACCCCACCGGCGCGAATAGCGTCGCGGTCAGCGCGAGCGCCTGAGCCGACGTCAAGGAACGGTAGACGTCCTTACTGCGGGCCATCGAGGCGCGAATAGTCTCGAGTCGCCGTTCCGGGTCGGGGACGTCGGTGGCGAGCGTGCACAGGGTCGCCCCCACCTTGTTTCCGCCGCGCTCTCCGCGATCGCCCTTCGCACGCAACGAGATCGGGACAGCGGCGATCAACGACCGCCTCGGCAGCGCGTCGCGTTCCGCGAGATAGGCGCGCAGCGCGCCCGAGGCCATCGCGAGAATGACATCGTTCATCGAGGCGCCCCGAAGCCGCCGGACCCGGTCGATTCTCGCCGCGGGCCAGGACCGCACCGCGCACCGACGGCCCTCGCTCACCGGCTTGTTCAGCACGGACGACGGTGCGGCGAACGCCAGCGAGATCGGTTCCCGAAAAACCGCGCGCGCCAACCGAATCGGCGCCGCCCGAGTATTCACCCCTGCCGCCAGCGCCCGAAACGTCTCCCGCACAGTGGAACCGCCACCGCCGAGTTCGTTTTCCAGCGGACGCCACAAGCCGTGAACCCGACGGGAAGCAGGGTTCTCGGACAGCACGCGATGGGCCAAGCGTTGACCCGAGACGCCGTCGACCAGCGAATGATGGATCTTGAAATAGACCCCGAACACATCGGCGCAGCCATCGAGCAGATGCACCTCCCAGAGGGGCCGACCGCGATCCAATCGCCGAGTGTGCAGTCTCGACACCGTGTCCATCAATTGCGCGCGGCCGCCGGGCTCGGCCACGACCGTTCGATGGACATGCCGCCGGAGATCGATGTCCTCGTCGCGGGTCCAGAAGAACTGACCGACGCCGAAGACGCTCGCGGGATGCTTACGGAAGAGAGGATCCGATCCGGTGTCGCAGACCATCTTCTCGTACAGCTCTCCGACGAAACCCTCCCCGGCCCCCCGTGGCTTCTCGAACACCTGAAGGGCTGCCACATGCGCGGGTTGCCCTATCCAATCCGCCAGGAGGAACAAGGCTTCGGTCGGCAGGACCATTTCCATTGCCGGACACCCCTCGAAGTGATGAATGCGCTGATCGCGGGATTACACCGAGCACCGTCCCAGCCGTGAGCGAACGGCGGTCAGCGCGTACTGCTTGGTGAGATGGGACAAATCGGCGCGAGCGATCTCGAAACGGTCGTAAAGTGCGTCCGCGAGTCCGGGCGACACCGCCTCGACGACCGTTCTGTTCTCCTGAAGGCCGCGCTGCCACCGCCGCATGGTCGTGTCGTAATGCTCGGTGAGGTCCGCCGACGAGGCGAGGCTGAAGTCCGCGTCCTCCACCTCGGCCATCAGATCCGACAGCGTGCGCGCGGCGGTGCACCCCCGCCCGGCACGCGCGTCGGCCGGGCCGCGCTCATGCTCTCGCCGAGCGCGCTCGCCGCGGTAGCACGTCTGGGACAGATAGAGAATTCCATTGCGGCGCAACACATCATAGGCCGCACGCAGTGGCGCGCGACCCTTCGGCAGGTGGTGAGCGACCTCCACCATCGCGACCGCGTCGAAGGATTTCGCCGGAAACTCCACGGCCTCCAACGGTGCCGAGATCACCTCGATCCGATCGGCCAGGCCGAGGCGGTGGGCTCGCTCTGCGACGAAGTCGGCCTGCGCGGCGGAGGGCGTGACCGCGGTGACCGCACATCCGAGTTCCTCGGCGAGGAAGAGAGCCAAACCGCCCCACCCGCATCCGAGATCCAGGACGTGTTCGCCGCCGCGCAGCTCGGCGGCCGCGCAGATCCGCCGCAGCGACTCCTCCTGTGCGGTATCGAGCGTGTCCTCGGGACCGCGGAACCAACCACAGCTGGCTTTCATCCGATCACCGAGAAACGCGGCGAACACCTCCGGCGCTTCGGTCGTGATCATCGGCGCGCGCCCTCTTCCGCGAGCGCGTTCCGAATGAGTTCGACAAGTCCGGCAACGGTTTTGAGATCGCGAACCGCGCGATTGTCCAGCTCTATATCGTAGTGCCGTTCCAATGTCCCGATCGCCCGGACGAGATTGATGGAGTTCGCGTTGGGTAGTTGTTCCAGCTCGTCGTCGGCGTCGATCGATTCCCGCTCGAGGTGGAGTGCCCCGCGCAGGGTCGTGCATACGACGGTGAATACCTCATCGGTCGACGAAGTCCGCATTGGTGTCTCCTTGTCTCTATCGGTTCTGTCTCGGCGCGTTTCACGCCAGCGTCCGCAATGCGGCGACCAGTTCGCCGACATCGTCGAGGCCGGTACCGGCCGGGCCGTCGGTGAAACGGTCGATGACGCGGACGAGGGCGAGGAACGCCTCGGTGTGGTCGTAATGCGTGGCGTCGGCGACCTCGAGCGACCAGCGCCGGTAGCGGCCGAGCGTCTCGCTCAGCGGCATCCGGAACCCACGCACCACCTCCCTCAGATGAGGCGCCGCGGCGCGCGCGTCCCGACGGAGGTATTCCTCGACCAACCGCGTGTAGAAGGCGAAGTGCCGGGCCTCGTCGCGGCCGAGCCGGTTGAGCAGGTCGCGCAGCACGGGTTCGCGCGCGACCGCCCGGAAGCGTTGGTAGAACAGCTGTGTCGCCTTTTCCTGAATCATGGTGTACACGAACGCTTCCAGCGGTTCGGAGTAGGGCAGCCCGAAATGCTTGCGGCCCTCTTCGGCGAGTTCGAGGCGAAGCCTTTCCGGGGTATTGATATCCGCCTCCTCCTGATACCGGGTCAGCACCGCCGCGTGCCGTTCCTCGTCGTGCGCCCAGGCGACGAAGAATCGGAAGTATTCGCGATTGATCGCCACCGAGGGGATCGGATCGGCGGCGTTGTCGACCGGAAACTCCCGGAGCAGCCAGGTGAGATAGCCGGGAATGTGATCCTCCACGAAGGTGATGAAGCGAACCACCGAGGTGTCGGTGTCGGTGAGCAGTTCGGGGCGGATCGCCGACCAGTTCAGATCGTCGATCCGCCAGTCGCGGTCCGCTTGCAGGCGGACGGCGGGCTCGACGACGCCGCGCACCGAGGTCAGATCGAGTGGGGGCAGAGCCGGAGGGATCGTCTCGGTCATGAGGTCTCCGTCGGCGTCGTCGGTTCGCGCACGGCCGCGAGCGCATAGTGTTTGGTCGTGTAGCCCCAACCGGATTGGGGGATCTCCAGATAGCGGGTGAGGTCGTCGCCGAGTCCGGGCGAGACGGCGTCGATGATCTCGCGATGCGCTCGCACCCCGTCGAGCCAGTCCTCGATCGTGCGGTGGTAGTGCGCGGTGAGGTCGGCGATGGAGACGACACTCAGCTCCGCGTCCTCGACGGCGGCCACCAATTGCGAGAACGGGCGCAGAATCCCGTAGCCGAAGGTGTCCTCGGCGACATAGCGACTGCCGTCGCGCCGCGCGTATTCCTCGAACACCGCGGTATTGCGAAAGCACGTGGCGGACAGATACATTCGCCCGAACTCGCGCAGCGACCGGGCCGCGATCCGCACCGCGCGGTGGTGGGTGGGCAGATGTTCCATCACCCCGACCAGCGCGACCGCGTCGAACGACCCCGTGTCCGCCGCATCGAGGTCGTAGACGGACCGGTGGTCCACCGTGACCAGGGCGCGGAGCCCCTTGTCCTCCGCGCGCGCCCGGATGTAACCGATCTGCGTTGCCGAGGGCGTGACGGCGGTGACCCGGCAGCCGAATTCCTCGGCCAGGAACAGGGTCAGGCTGCCCCACCCCGCCCCGATGTCGAGCACGGATTCGCCACCGCGAATGCCGAGACAGCGCGCGATGAACCGCAGCTTGTCCTCTTGTGCCCGATCCAGCGACGCGGATCGGGATCGGTAGATGCCGCAGGAGTATTTCAGGCGTTCGCCGAGAAATGTCGCGAATACCTCCGGCGGCAGGCTGTAATGGCGGTTTGTCGCCGCGGCGGCCGCGGCCTCGCTCGTATGTGTTCGCAAGAGTGCCCCTGGATACTCATCGTCGGTCGGCCGGTCGCAGCCGTCGCGCCGCGAGGCGGCGCTGCCATTTGCCGCTGGTGGTCCGCGTGAGCCAGTGCGGCTCCACCAGATGCACCCGCACGTGGGGGAAGCCGAGTTCGCGGGTGACCCGGCGCTCGATCGTCTCGGCCAGCTCCGCGGCGGCGGCGTCGCGCAGCGTTGTCTCGGCGATCACCGCGATGTCGTCGCGATCGCATCCGTCGGGAGCGCTGACGGTTTCCGCGACCGCGACGCAATGCGCCCGGTAGATCCCCGGTGTCGGGCGGACGATGACCTCGATGTCATCGGGAAAGTAGTTCTGGCCGTGCAGGATCAGCATCTCCTTGCGCCGGCCGGCGATGAAGTAGTCGTCGTCGACGCGGACCGCGAGGTCGCCGGTGCGAAGCCATCCCCGGTCGAACAGGGCCTCGGTCGCCTCGGGATCGCCGAGATATTCGGTGGTGACCATCGGGCCCCTAATCTGAATTTCGCCGAGCCGGCCGGCGCCGAGTGGACGGCCGTCGTCGTCGACCAAGCGAATACTGGCGCCGGCCACGGCCCGGCCGACCGATACCAGTTGTTTGGCTCGCGGGTCGTCGCCGGTGACCCGGCGGACGCGTCCCGCGGTGGCCAGCTCGTCACGGTCCACGTCGATGATCCGAGCGGGCGCGCCGGGCGGCGGAAACGTGACGGGTAGGGTCGCCTCCGCCAGCCCGTACACCGGATACATGACGCCGCTCTCGACACCGAATGCCGCGAAGGCCCTGTCGAACCGCTGAACCGTGCGGGCCGACACCGGTTCCGCGCCATTGAACGCCAGTCGCCACCGCGACAGGTCCGGTCCGGGGCCGCCTTCCGAAACCGCTTGCGCCAGTAGGTCATACGAGAAGTTCGGCCCGGTCGTCAGTGTCCCGCGATGGTGGCCGAAGTACTCGAGGTAGCCGCGCGGATCGCGGAGGAAGGCGCTCGGCGAGAACACGTGCACCGCACCGCCGTTGAGGAATTGGGCGAGGTGACCGAACAAACCCATGTCGTGGTGATGCGGAACCCACTGCACCAATACGTCGCCGGTGGTCAGCTCGGCGCTGTCGACGATCGACCGCAGTCCGCTCATGACGGCCCGATGCGTGAGTATCACGCCGCGCGGCCGGGCGAGACTTCCGGAGGTGTACTGCACGACGGCGAGGTCGTCCTCGTCCACCTCGGGCAACGATCCGGGGTGCTCGCCTCCGGCGAGCGGAAGCCGATGGACTCGAGCCATCACACCCAGCCCGGCCAGCCGATCGACCAAATCGGCGTTCTCGGAGTCGATCACGAGATGCGAGAGGCCGCCCGCGCCGATGCCCGCGATCCGCCGCATGCTCCGACCCGAATCGCCCACCACCTGCGGGCTCGGGAGCACGCTCACCGCGGCGCCCGCCGCCATGACCGCGAAGACGCCCGTCACCAATTGCGTTCCGGCAGAGGCGATCACACCGACCACCTCGCCGGGCCGCACTCCGGCCCGGAGCAGACCGCGCGCGGTCGACCGCACCGTGCGCGCCAGTTCCGCGGCGCTCACCGTCGTCCCTTGCCCGGGGAAGACCGTGGCGGTCTCCGGCGCCGTCTCGGCGAGCGCCCACAGGGCCTCCGTAACCGTACGGCCCTGCAAAAGCCGACGCTCATCGCGGCGCATCGAGTCTCCTTGTCCCACGGGCGAACCCCGTCATGCCGCGTGCGAATGGCCGTATTCATCGGAACACGGCGCGGCTGAAGAATATCCCGAGCCGTTTTCAGCCCGGAGTGAGATACGAAGTCGGATAGCTATTTCGAACGAGCTTAGCACGAATTATCCGATGCGGGAATGCGATTGGACGCCACCTGCCGCAAACTTATTGGTGCGTAAGGCAAATAGGCCAGTCCAATAATTATTGGATCAATGGCGACCGCGCCGACCTACTCTGGATTACCGGAATTCCCTCCACTGTTGCCGGGTACCTGGGAGATGGTCGAATGGATGCGGACGCGGTCGATATCTCGTTCCGCCTTCCGCGTGACTGGCCGCCCGGAGGACGGGTGCCCGACCCGTCCGTGCGATGGCCCCGCGCCGCTACGGATTTCCCGAATCTGGCCGTGGCCGCGACGCTCGTCGTCCTCGATCATTACGGCGCGCCACGCGACGGTTGCCTCGGCATCCGTACGGCGGCAATGTCCCAGGTGCAGCCTTTACATTGGGGCACCGCGGATTTCGGAACGGCACGCGAACACCTCGACGCGGTGGCGGCCCGCATCGCCGAGTTGGAGCGCCGCCCGCCGTGTGAGGATCCCGGCATCCGGCGCTACCCCGTCGTCGTGGACTTCGCGCGCGAGACCGCCGCGGTCCCACCCGCGGACGTGGTCCTCGACGGCGACGAGTCAGGTCTGGTCGTCCGGCGCTCCGAGGCCGCGGTGGCCGCGGGCGCCGCGGGACGACTGCCGGGGCACCTCGAGGTGGTGATGCGCGCGCTCCTCGCGCGCGCGGATCGGCCGGTCGCGACCATCTCGCCGCTGACCGAGGCCGAACGGCACGCGATCCTGGTGCGGCGCAACGACACCGGCGCGCCCTACCGGCGGGACCGGACCATCCCCCAGTTGGTGGACGAGTGGGCATGCAGCACGCCGGAGGCCGTCGCCGTGCGGTGCGCGGGCGCCGGGATCACCTATCGGGAGCTGGTCGCACGGGCGAACCGGCTGGCCCGGGCGATCCGCGCAGCCCGGCCGGAACCGGACGCCCCGGTCGCGGTGTGCGTGCCCCGGGGCATCGACATGGTGGTCGCGAAACTGGCCGTGCTGAAGACGGGGGCTCCCTACCTGCCGATCGACCCCGGCGACCCCGGGACGCGCGTGGCGACGGTGCTCCGCATCGCCTCGGCCGAACTCGCCGTCGTGTCGGAGCAGACCGCCGCCCGGATGCGATCGGCCTGCCCGATCGTCGACCTGTCCGACCTCGCCCGGTACGACGACGGTCCGATCGAAATCCCCAGCGCGCCAACCGATCCGGCGGCGGTGTTGTTCACCTCGGGGTCGACCGGTGAGCCGAAGGCGGTGCCGCTGACCCACCGGGCGATCACCCGGATCGCCGACCGCCCGACCTGGCTGCCGCTGTGCGACTCGACTGTGCTCGCGCAGTCCTCGCACGCCGCCTTCGACTGGTGCGCTTACCAGATCTGGGGTGCGCTGATCAACGGGGCCCGGCTCGTGGTGGTGCCCGACGCGGTCCTGTTGTCACCCCGTGCGCTGGCGGCGGCGATCGAGGCGGAGGGGATCGATACGTTGTGCGTGACCACGGCACTGTTCCACGACCTGATCGGCCGGGATCCCGCGGTGTTCACCGGCGTGGCACGACTGCTCGTCGCCGGGGAACGGCTCCGGTCGGACGCGCTGCGAAAGGCATTGCGGCACAGTCTCCCCCGGCACGTCTACAACCTCTACGGCCCCACCGAGAACGGTGTGTACACCACATACCACGAATGCTCGGCGGCCGACTCGCCCACCGTGCCCATCGGGCGGCCGGTACCCAACACCACCGTGTATCTGCTCGACCGCCGCCGAGCGCCGGTCGCGGACGGCGTCGTCGGCGATCTCTACGCCGGGGGCGACGGACTGTCTCCCGGCTACCCGGGCCGCCCGGGCCTGACCGCGGAACGCTTCGTACCCAACCCCTTCGGGCCGGGCGTGCTGTTCGACACCGGCGATCGCGCGCGCCATCGGCACGATGGCGTTCTCGAATTCCACGGCCGTCGCGACTTCCAGTGCAAGATCAGGGGTTTCCGGATCGAACCGGAGGAGGTCGAGACCCAGCTGATCCGCTGCCCGGACGTGCGGCTCGCGGCGGTGGCGCCGTCCGCGGACACCGGCACCGACCGGCATCTGGTCGCCTTCGTCGTTCCCAGCGGCGGCGCGACCGCCGACCTCGAGGAGATCCGTCGTCGGCTCGGCGCGGCGCTTCCGGCGGCCGCGGTCCCCGGCCGATTCGTCATCATGGAGGAACTGCCCTTGAACACACACGGCAAGATCGACCGCGGCCGACTGGCCGAACTGGCCGCCGAACCCGACCCGACCCCCTCCGACGATGTCGAGATCGCGGTGGCCGCGCTGTGGCGCGATGTGCTGCGGGTCGATCGGGTCGCGCCCGACGACGACTTCTTCGCCATCGGCGGGGACTCCCGGCTGGTGACCCAGCTCGTCCATCGGGTGAACACCCTGTTCGGCGCCGATATCGAACCCGTCGAGCTGTTCGAGGAGCCGACCGTGGCGGGCTTCGCGCGGGTGATCCGCGCCCGGCGCGGCCACGCCGCCCCAACCGCCGAGCCGACGGCCCCGGCGAGCGCCGCGCCGCTCACCTGGCCGCAGGAAAGCCTCTGGGACACATGCGTTCTGGCGACCGGCGGCCCGCTGTACAACGAATCCTTCACCGTCACGATCCGCGGGGACCTGGAGCCCGACGCGCTCGCGGCGGCCCTGGACGACCTGCTCGCCCGGCACGTCGCCCTGCGCACCGGTTTCGCCGAAACCGACGACGGGGTGGTGCAGCGGGCGGCCGACGTGCGCACCCTGCCGCTCACCCGCTCGGACCTGTCCGGACTGCCGAGCGAGGATCGGGCCGGGCAGGCGGAGTCGCTGAGCACGGCACAGGCCCGGATGCCGTTCGGCCTGGACCGCCCGCCCCTGGCCCGCGCCCAGCTGATCCGATTCGGACCGGACCATCACGAATTGCATGTGGTCGCACACCATTTGGTCGCGGACGGCATCTCCTTCAGCCGCGCGCTCGCCCCCGATCTCTACGCGCTCTATCGGTCGCGCACCGGTCACCCCGGCGACGCGCCGCCGCCGGTGCCCATCGAGTGGCTCGACCACGCCCGGACGCAACGAGCCGAGGTCACGGCGACGTCCTGCGCGCCGCGACTCCACCGGGTCGCCGAGCGACTGCGGGGTGCACGGCCCACCGAATTGCCGCTGCCGCAGCCGCGTCCGCCGATCTCGTCGTTCCGGGGCGCGCGGCGCACCCATCGCCTCCCCGACGGTGCCGGTGCGTGGGTGACGACAATGAGCCGCACGCACGGCGTGACGCCGACGTCGGTGCTGCTGTCGCTGTTCCAGATCGCGCTGTACCGGATCACCGGCGCGACCGATCTGCTCACCGGGCTGGTCCAGGACTCGCGGCCGTCGCCCGAATGGGACCGGGTCTGTGGGCATTTCGTCGAACCGGGCGCCCTGCGCTGCGATCTGAGCGGAGATCCGGCGTATCCGGAGATCCTGGCGCGCACGCACGCCGCCCACATCGCCTGCCAGGGGATGCGGACCCTGCCGCTCGCCTTGGTCGAACAGCAGGTCGCGTCGCCGCTGTTCCGGATCGCGTTCTCCACCCAGCCCCGGACCGAGGAGGTGGGGCCCGGCTGGTCGGTGCGGTTCAACACCCTCGACAATGGGACGGCGCGGCTCGATCTGACCCTGTTCGCCCGCATCGAATCCGATTCGGTCGAGCTGGTTTTCGAGTACGCGACCGATGTCGTGCCCGTCGCCGTCGTCGATCGCCTGGCCGACGCCCTGTGCGACACGATGACGACCGTCGCCGCCCGGCCGGACACGCGGCTGTCCGACCTCGCCGCCCCCGCAGCCGACGAGGTCGCCGCGGCCACCCGGCGAACCGTCACCGAGGCATGGGCGGCGCAGCTCGGGGTGCCGCCGCGCTCGCGGCACAGCGACTTCTTCGACGCGGGCGGCACATCGGTGCGCGCCTCCCGGCTGATCGCCACCGCTCGGCGGCGCTTCGACCTGGATATCGCGCACACGAGCGTGTTGACGAGGGCGTTCCTGCGCGATTCGACGGTCGACGGATTGGCGGGCGCGTTGACCGCCGCGCTGGCCCGGCACGACGCCCCGCACCGGCCCCCGCCCTCGGCGCACATCGACTTCGAGGCGGAGGCCACCCTGCCCGACGACCTCGAATTCCCCGGCCGCCCAACGGTTTCCCGGGACCGGCCGGAGTCGGTGCTGCTGACCGGGGCCACGGGTTTCCTGGGCAGTCACCTGCTGGCCGAGTTGCTCGGCGCGACCGATGCCACGATCCACTGCCTGGTTCGCGCCGGGACCCGGGAGCGGGCCGAGGAGCGGATCAGGGCGGGTCTGCGAACCTACGGCGTGTCCGACGAGATCGACCCGGAGCGCGTGATCGCGACGCCGGGCGATCTCACCGAACCCCGATTCGGCCTGTCCGACACCGACTTCCGGCGGCTCGCCGAGGAGGTGGACGTCGTGTTCCACAACGCGGCCTGGGTCAACTTCATCTACCCGTACGAGACGCTGAGACCGGCCAATGTCGGCGCGACCATCGAGATCCTACGACTGGCCGCGACGGGGAAAACCAAACGGCTCCACTATATTTCGAGCCAGGGCGTATTCGCCTCGCAGGGGCTGGCCGGGGTCGCGCGGGTCGACGAGAACACCGTCCCCACCGACCCGCACCACCTGCTGATGGGGTACGTGGAAACCAAATGGGTGAGCGAGATCCTGCTGCGCCGGGCCCGGGAGCGAGGACTGGATGTCAGCGTGCACCGGCCGCACGACATCGGCGGCGACTCGCGCAGCGGGCGCTGGAAGTCCGACGGGTTCGTGCCCGCGCTGATCGCTGGGTGCGCCGAGATCGGCTGCGTGCCCGACTATCCCCTGCCGCTGGATCTCACGCCCGTCGACATCGTCGCCCGCGCGATCGTCGACCTGGCACTGCACCGGGAGCCGGTCGCGCCCTCGTGGAACCTGAACAATCCGCGCTACGCGAGGGTCGGCGACCTGGCGCCGGTGCTGGCCGACGCCGGGCATCCGGTCGATGTGCTCCCGGCGGCCGAATGGCTCGAGCGGCTGCGGCGGCACACCGACCGGCGACCGGATTCGGTCCTCGCGCCGTTCACGCACCTGTTCACCGAGCGCTGGACCGACCGCGACCTCAGCGTGGTCGAGCTCTATCTCGAGGGCCGCATGCCCGTGATCGACTGCTCGGCGACATGGGGTTCGGTCGGTGCGCCCGGGACCGCGTGTCCGCCTGCGCGGCAACTGCTTCCGCGCTATGTCCGGTACCTCTCCGAGGCCGGTTTCCTCCGCACGGCAGGCAGGTGATCTTCCATGTCCCTCGAGCAGCGACGTCATCCGCTCGGCCCCGACGAGGTCGAGGACTTCCATCGCCGCGGCTACGCGGGCCCGTTCAAGGTCTACGAACCGGACGAGATCGCCGCCTGCTGGCGGCGGGAGCGGATCCGCCTGATGGACCGCGGCGACGCCGCGTATCAGCTGCCGGACGGCGGCGGCGCGATCACCAATATCGCCAACTACGATCGCCATCTCGACAACGCGTTCCTCGCTGAGCATGTGTGCCGCCCGGAGATCGTGGATCGGATCGCGAGCATCCTCGGTCCGGACGTATTGTGCTGGCGCACAGAGTTCTTCCCGAAGTATCCCGGCGACGAGGGTACCGACTGGCATCAGGCCGACACCTTCGCGCACGCCTCGGGCGCGCCGCAGATCGTCTGGCCGGGCGACGACGATTTCGGCGGGACCATCACGGCGTGGTGCGCGTTCACCCCGGCGACGGTGGACACCGCGTGCCTGCAATTCATTCCGGGCACCCATCGGACCAAGTACTACGACGAGAGCAAGGGCCTGCACTACTCGCCGGAGCGGTACAACAACACCGAGAAGCACGGTGTGCGACGGGGTTTCTTCGGTTACGACTACCGGCAGTTGCAGATCGACCCCGACTGGTCGCCGGACGAATCCCGCGCGATCTCGATGGAACTCCAGCCCGGGGAGGTCGTCCTGTTCTGGTCGACCCTCATGCACGCCTCGCATCCGCACGCGGGCCACACCCGGCAGATGCGGCTGGGGTTCGCGAGCCGATACGTGCCGACCTCGGTCCGGGTCTACCCCGGCACCGACACCCTCACCGAGTACGACACCGAGATCGCGCTGGACCGCTACGGCGCGGTGCTGGTCAGCGGGCGAGACCACTACGGCCACAACCGCATCGCGACCACGACGACGACCGGCCGCCCGTTCCGCACCCTCCCCGCGCTGCCGTGACCGCCCTCGCCGAAACCGACGACGCTGGGCGGCGGCTGCACGAGTGGTTCCGCACCGGGGCCCGCGTGAATCCCGACGGCGGCGCGTTACTGCTCGGGTCGCGGGTGTGGACCTACGCGGAGGCCGAGGACACCGCCCGGCGCTGGGCGGGCTCCCTGCGGTCCGCGGTGCAGCGGCCGCGGCGGGTCGGGCTGCTGGCCGCGCACAGTGCGGAATCCTATCTCGGCCTGCTCGCCACGCTGTTCAGCGGAGCGGCGGTGGTTCCGCTGAATCCCGTTGTGCCGCAATCACGTAATGCCGAACTCGCGCGCCGGGTCGGATTGGACGCGCTCGTCGTGGACGCGGCGGGGATGCCGCAGATCCCGGCGATCCTCGACGCGGTTCCGTCGCTGACCGTGCTGGCGCCGAGCATCCCCCGCCCGCCGGGCCGTCCGGGCGCGGTGTGGCTCGGGCCCGCCGACTGCGCCGCGGGGGCGCTGGACCCGCTGCCCCGGCCGTCCGCCCGCGATATCGCCTACGTGTTGTTCACCTCCGGCTCGACCGGGCGGCCGAAGGGTGTCCCGATCAGCCACGCGAATATCGACCACTTCCTGTCGGTCGCCCACGACCGGTACCGGCTCGGCCCCGGGGACCGGGTGTGCCAGGCCACCGAGCAGACCTTCGACGTGGCCCTGTTCAACCAGTTCCTGGCCTGGGGAAGCGGCACCCTGCTGTGCCCGGCATCGCCTCGGGAACGGCTCCAACCGGTCGAGTTCGTCGACGAGCACGACATCACCGTGTGGTCCTCGGTGCCGGGAGTGATCGCGTTCGCCCAGGCGCAGGGCATGCTCCCGCCCGGGAGCATGACCGGACTGCGGTGGAGTCTGTTCGCCGGTGAGCAACTGCGCCGGGAACACGCCGAGGCATGGCAGGCGGCGGCCCCCGGCTCGATCGTGGAAAACCTGTACGGCCCAACCGAACTCACCATCGTCTGCACCGCGTACCGGTGGCGCCCGGCGGCCTCGCCCGCGCACTGCGTCCACGGCGCGGTGCCGATCGGGGAGCCGTTGCCGGGCACGCGGACGCACGTCCTGCCGGACCCCGCCGCCCCCGGACGCGGTGAGCTGTGCGTGCGCGGGCCGCAACAGTTCGGGGGTTATCTCGATCCCGCCGACGACGCGGGCCGCTTCCTGCACCACGAGGGCAGGCGCTGGTTCCGCACCGGAGACCTCGTGGAAACACATCCGCAGGCGGGTCTGGTCTTCCTCGGCCGCGCCGACAACCAGGTCAAGATCCGGGGCCACCGGGTCGAACTCGGCGAGATCGAGGCGATCTTCCTGGCACATCACCCGGTGACCGAGGCCGTCGCCGTCGTGCCGAGCGCCATGGCCGACGCGGTGGTCGTCTTCTACTCGGGCCCGCCCATCGCCGCCCAGGAGTCACGGGCGCGACTGCGCGAACTGGTTCCCGAGTACCTGGTTCCCGCGAGAATCATCCGGCTGCCCGCCCTGCCCCGCACCGCGCACGGCAAGGTGGACCGGATGCGGCTGCGCGAACTCGCGGCCGAATGATCAATACCACCAGGGCAATTCGTCGTGACCGAAATCGTGGAAGTCGCCGAACCGGCCGGAGCCGTGTCAGTCGCGGGTGAACCGGTAGGTGATGTCGGTGAGCGCGCCGACATCGATCTGCGAGATCCCGGTGATGCCCAGGTCCACGCAGTGGTCCAGAACCAGATAGGTGGGTGCGGCGCCGTTGGTGGCGCCGAGCAGCGCGTAGTAGTCGCAGCTGCCCCACAGGCGGGGGCCCACCGCGACCGTGCCGTCCCGCGCGGGGTTGAGCAGGGCCATGTACTGGTAGAGGTCGGTCGCCTCACCCGCGCCCGCGTTCTCGGTCCACAGGTAGTTCAGCAGCGGCAGCACATAGTCGGTGACGTCCTTGTCCGTGGCGTCGTCGGAGGCGGCCAGCCGGTATTGATGGAACAGGACATCGGAATGGCTGAGCTTCTCCCCCGCCTCGCGCTCGGCGTTCCACAGCAGAACGGCGCCCTCGTCCGGGATCGGCGTCGCGAGGTATTCGGAGGAATCCTCGGTCGCCGCGCTCCACGTCGTGCGCATGGCCCGCCCGGTCCTCGATTTGGGCCAGTCCACCATTGCCGAACGGTAGAACTTCTCGAACAGCGCCCTCCGGTCGGCCAACGCCTTGATCTGCGCGTCGGTGCGCGCGCCCGCGGCCTTGGCGACCGCGTCCATCCGGGCGGCCCGGTCCCGGCCCTTCCGCACGCAATTGTCGTAGACCACTTGGAGTTTCGCGGCCCTGGCGTGTTTGACGTGCTCGGGTTCGGGGACGGCGGCCACGTCCTCGCCCGGGGCGGGGGGAATATCGAACTGGTCATTGGAGGTCATTGCGCTGCCTTGCGATCCGATGAATCCCCCTTCGATGGCAGTGTGCGCCGACTCGGTCGACCCCACCCGGCAATCAGCAAACAAACCGCAGGGTCAATTACCGTCTGGCCGTGCGTGTTTCACGCGGTTCAGTCACTGCGCGCGGCGAACAGTCGCCCCGATCCGGACGGTCGCGATCAAGTGCCGCGGTCAGCGCCGCCCAGAGAAGGTAACACCTGTGCACCGCTTCGCTCCCTGATCACCGAAACACACACGCTCACTCCACTATTGGACGCCCTCGGCCGATTCGTGCACGCCGCGCGTCGGTGCGGCTACGGCGGCGTGGGTTGCCGTCGGCTCGAGGCCGTCGGTGGATTCGCGCGCCGCCCGCCGGGCCAATATCGCGATACCCGCGATCATCGGAACGCTGACGGCCAGCGAGACCCAGCCGGTGCCCAATCCGAGACCGTCCGCGCGCGACGACGCCAGCCAATCGGTTACCGACGCCCCCAGCGGCCGGGTCACGATGTAGGCCGACCAGAACGCGGCGACCGCGCCCAGGCCGAGCCAGCGGTGGGCGAGGCCGGGGGCGACGAAGGCGACGGCGAACAGGATCGCGGACGGGAGGTATCCCAGGCGGAGCGTCGCCGCGGTGAGGTCGCCGGCGACGGTGCCGAGCGCGAAGGTGATCATCACCGTGGCCCAGTAAAAGCTGTCGCGCCGACGGGTTGTGATGCTGTGGATCGACAGCGTGCCCTCGCTGCGGTACCACAGAAGGAGGGTTGCCGCGAGCAGCGCCGCGAAGGTGAGGGTCGAGGCGGGCAACGGGATTCCGACCACGAAGTCGACGATGTCGGCGGCCATCGTGCCCACGATGCTCACGGCCACCACGGCGGTCCAATAGGTCCATACCCGATACGCGGGGGCGCGGAGCTGCCGCCACAGGCAGACGATCAGCAGGACCGCTCCCCCGCCGACCGCCGCGACGGGCGGCACGGTGTTGACCAGGAAGTCGGAGAAGGTCTCTCCCATCCCCGTGGAAAGGATCTTGATCGCCCAGAACAGCACGGTGATCTCGGGTACCTTCGCCGCCCGCGGCCGCGGCGGCGAAACGGCTTCTGCCTCATGTTGTGTCACGCGCGCAGGCTAACGACAAAACCCTGAACGAATGTTGTGAGCCAGAAGTTGCGCGACGACGCCCGATGTGCGCACGCCTAGCCGGATTCCTGGCGTGTCGTGTCGCGAAAGACGGCCAGGCACGCACTCAGCCACACCCCGCCCAGCGCCCACCCGCCCGCGATATCCGTCGGCCAGTGGACACCGAGGTAAAGCCGCGAAAGACCCACGGCCACAATGAATATCACGGCCACGGTGATCAGCGCGACGCGAACGGCACGTCGTCGCACCCAGCACAGGCCGACACAGGTCACCACACCCACCACGACGACCGAGCCGAGACTGTGGCCCGAGGGGAACGCCGGATTGGTCTCCACGACGAGGTGGTCGGCCACCGGCGGCCGGGCCCGTCCGATCAGGTGTTTCGTCGAGACGACGAGCGCTCCGGCACCGGCCGTGGCGACCGCCACGGTCACGGCCGCGGCCCACTGCCGCCGCCACACCAGCAGCGCCCCGGCGAGGACGGCGAGGGTGAGCATCGCCGAGGTGCCGCCCACGTCCGAGACCGCCTTCGCCGCCGTTGTCACTCCCGAACAGCGATGCGCGACAACCCAATTCAACACCGGCTCGTCGACGACGGTGGCGCCGGTGTGGCCGACCACGCTCACGATCAGCGCGGCGGCACACGCCACGAGCAGTGCCCACCACGCGCGTATCCGCCGCATCGCCGTCGCGACGCGCGTCATCGGTGGTATCTCCTTCAGGGTGGTGGCGGGTTCCTCGGTCATCGGGCCACCGTGGCAGAACCCCGCTGAGGACACGCTGAGAGCGTGCTAGCGGGGCAGGTCGATGGTCACCGTGGTGCCGTGCGGAGCGGCGTCGCCGAGCCGGATACGGCCGTCGTGGGCGGTGAGGATCTCGGCGACGATGGCCAGGCCGAGCCCGAAACCACCGGTGTCGCGCGCGCGGTCGGTCTGCACCCGGTAGAAGCGGTCGAACACGCGGTCGCGGGCCTCGGCGGGGATGCCGGGGCCGTCGTCGGTGATGGTGAGGTGCGCGCTGTGCTCGTCGGCGGTCAACAAGATATCGATGCCGGTCTCGGCGTAGCGGGCGGCGTTGTCGAGGATGTTGCGCACGGCCCGCGAGATCTGGCGGGAATCGGCGGTGACGCGCACCGGGCGGGTCGTGCAGGTGACCCGCAGACCGGTGTCGCCGCGGATGCGGTCGGCCTCACCGGTGAGCAGATGATCGAGGTCCACATCGGTGCGGCGCACCGGGAGTCCGTGTTCGTCGGCTTGTGCGAGGAGCAGCAGATCGTCGATGAGGTGTTGCATCCGCGCGGCCTCGGGCAGCAGGGTGTCGCGCACGAGCGCGGTGTCGAGCATGTCCGGGCGGGCCACGCCGAGCTCGAGGCCGGTGGTGATGGTCGTCAGCGGGCTGCGCAGTTCGTGGGAGGCGTCGGCGACGAAGCGGCGCTGGGCCGCGCGGCCCGCCTCGAGCCGGGCGAGCATGTCGTTCATCGTGTGCGCCAGCGCCGCGATCTCATCGCGCGGCACCGGCACCGGCACCCGCTCAGCCAGACCACTTCCGCCGATCGTGGCTACCCGGGCGCGGATCCGCTCGACCGAGCGCAGCGAACGCCCCGTCATCACATACGCGGTTCCGGCCGCGACCGCCACGATCAGCGGGCCGCCGATCGCCACGAGCGCGGCGACGAGTTCGACGGTGTCCTCGATCTCGTCGTCGTCCATCGCCACGATCACCGTGTACGGACCGTGCGCGGTGACGAAAGTGGCCGCGCTGAGCCGTGTTTCGCTGTCGTCGACGCCCGGCAGATCGTGCGCGACCGATCCGGCGGGCGGGCGCGCCGCGGTCAGCGGCCGCCCCGGACCCCGCACCACCGCCCCGCCCGCGTCGAGGATCTGCACCGCCGCGACACGGGCGTCGGTGGCCAGCACCGTCGGATCCAGTGCGGCGACCGGCTGGGCGTTCAACTGCTCACCGATCTGCTCGATCCGGGTGGTCGCGGCATCGTCGGACGTCGTGATCAGGGACCGGTAGAGCACCAGCGTCAGCGACACGGTGGCGACGATCAGGCTCGTCGCCACGACCACCGCCACGATCAACGCCGACCGCACCCGCAACCCCCACCGGCGCGGATGCCACGCGGATCGGATCCAGGGCACGGGACTCCTTCGGGAACGGGTGGCGACGGGTCCCGGAATCGGGCACCTCGGGACCATTCTGCTGGCCGCCGCCGGACACCCTCGAAGTCACCCCGACCGCGCCCATGCGATGTAATCGCGGAATGCGGATACTGCTGGTCGACGACGAGATCCGTTTCGCGCACACCCTGCGACGCGGGCTGGTCGCGGAGGGCTTCGTGGTCGAACTGGCCCACGACGGACCCACCGGCCTCGAACTGGCCACCATCCACCCGTTCGACGTGCTGATCCTCGACATCATGCTCCCCGGCCGCAACGGCTACGAGATCGTCCGGGACCTGCGGCAACGCCAGGTGTGGACGCCGGTGCTCATGCTCTCGGCCAAGGACGGCGAATACGACCAGGCCGACGCCTTCGATCTCGGCGCCGACGACTACCTCACCAAACCGTTCTCCTTCGTCGTCCTGCAAGCCCGCCTGCGCGCCCTCGCCCGCCGCGGCGCCCCCGAACGCCCTCCGATCCTCACCGCCGGAGACCTCCGCCTGGACCCCGCCCAGCGACGGGTCATCCGAGGCGGCACCGTGCTGCGCCTCACCCCCCGCGAATACGGCGTCCTGGAATTCCTGATGCGCCACAAGAACACCGTCGTCACCAAAGCCGAAATCCTGCAAGCGGTTTGGGACACGCACTACGACGGCGACGACAACGTCGTCGAGGTCTACATCGGATACCTGCGCCGCAAGATCGACGCCCCGTTCGGCACCACCACCATCCACACCGTGCGCGGCGTCGGCTACAGCCTGCACGATCCTGTGGGGTAACTCAGAACCGATTCAGATCGTCGGCGAATCGAACACTGCCCGAGAAGTGGGTCGTGATGGCCTGCCGGGCAGCTCCCTGCTTGGCCTCCGGGACCGCATTGTGGGTCAGGACAACGGATTTCACCTCGGCGCGCTGGGCGAGGGTGCCCACGTCCTCGGGTGCGAGGTGGTCCAGGCGCATGTGGTTTTCGAATTGCGCCAATTCGGTGGCGGAGATGTCGGGGCGCTGGCCTCGGAGGCCGTCGACGGCGGTCGCGACGTCGGCGATCTCGCTGACGAGCAGATCGGCTCCCCTGGCGAGCTTTTCGACGTTCGCGCTGGGGCCGGTGTCCCCGGTGTACACGATGGACCGATCGGGGAGATCGAACCGGAACGCCAGGGACAGTTCACCCGCCGAGGCCGGATTGCCCGCGACCGACGCGTAGTGCGAATTGGCGGCGGCCGTGACGGGAATTCCTTCCACCGTGACGCGCTCTCCGTCGTGAATCTCGGTCACGGTCAATCCGTTCGACGGCGCGGTACCCGCCCGGAGCCGCACATCGGCGGGGGCGAATCGGCCGACGGCGTCGAGCAGTGTGGTGACGAATGACGCGATGCCGGGCGGACCGTAGATCGTGAGCGGTTTGAACATACCCATCTGATATCGGCGACTGAGCACGCCGAACAGCCCGGCGACATGATCGAAATGCAGATGGCTCACGAAAGCCGAACCGACCACGTTCAATCCGATGTCGACCTTCTCCAGCTGATCGACGATCCCGTCGCCCAGATCCACGAGGAGATGACGGTCGCCGGAACGCAGCAGATTCGCGGGCTGCGCTCGCCCGGTCTGCGCCGACGGCCCCGCCCCGGTGCCGAGGGTGATGAATTCCGACGGGCCGGTCGGGCGGGGCGGCGCGGCATGCTGATCGGAGCTGGCGCCGCACGCGGCGAGGACCGAACCGGACAGCGCGGCCAATCCGACGCCGCCCACCGCCCGGGTTAGGAGGCGACGCCGGTCCAGATCGGGAACGTGTATCGACATGGGTTTCCCGTTCCTGTCAGCGATCCGGGTACAGGACCACCCGGCCCACGAGATCGGTGGCGGTCTCCAACAAGGTATGGGCGTCGGCGGCCCGCGAGAGCGGGAACCGGGCGGCCACGGTGATGCCGATCAGACCGCGCGCCAACAGATCCAGCACGATGAGCGCGTCCTGATGCCTGGCCCCGCGTACCCCGACCGCGGTCATCTCCAGCCGCGTGAAATCGTGCATCGACAGGGGAAACGCCCCGCCGCCGCGCTGGGCTCCGGCCGCCGGGCAGATGCGCCCGCCCAGGGCCAGGCTGTCGACGGCGAAACCGAACAGCTCGGCGTTCCCGGTGTAGTCGACCGCGTGGTCGACACCCCGCCCGCCGCTCCACTCCCGAACCCGCCGGACCGCCGCCTCGAGATCGTCGGTGACGACGACCTCCTCCGCGCCGAGCGCGTGCAGCGCGGCGGCCTTCTCCGGGTGTCGCGTCGTGGCCGCGACCCGGGCGCCCGCCAGCCGGGCCAGCCGAATCGTCGCCTCCCCCATGCCACCCGACGCCCCGCACACCAGAATCGTCTGTCCCAGCGCCACATTCAGGCGATCCCGGACCACCCGATGGGAGGTCGCGTACGGCCACAACGTCACCGCCGCCTGTTCGAGATCCACGTGCTCGGGCAGCGGCAACCACAGGTACTGATCGCGCACCAGGTACTGCGCGTACGAGCCCAGCCCCGCGTGACCGGGGATATCGATACCGGTGGAGAGATTGCCCAGACCCCGGTAGGTCTCCTCCGCGCGGGGATTCTCCGGATGCACGACGCCCACGACCGGCTGTCCGGGCCGCAGGGTCGTGACCTCCGACCCGACCGCCACCACCGTCCCCGACGCCTCCCGCCCCAGCTGCTGCGGCATGGGCAGCGCGCGCCGCCCGGGTAGCTGAACACCTTGCACCTCACCGGTCCGGTAGCGCAGATCCCACCCCGAGACCGACGCCGAATGCACCGCGACGAGCACATCGGTCGGGCCGACCGGATCGAGGGGATACTCGTCGTAGATCAGGCGCTCGGGTCCACCGTGTTCGAAGATCCGCACCGCCTTCGTCGTCCTCATGTGATCCCTCTCGTCATCGCCCACGCCACGCCGTGGGCGGCTGGGAATTCACAGTGCAGGACGTCGGCCCGGTCCCGAAAGAGCGATCCTGACGGACAGGACCGCACTGGCGTGTCACGGCTCCGGCTGCTCGAAACGCGCGGCGACGTCCCGGAGGACAACAATGCGCTCGCCGAGTTCCCTTGAGACACAACCACATCCGCCGGAGACACGGTGCGGTGGTCGTCCGTCAGGTGAGGTGAGGGGCGATCATGACGTGCACGGCGTCCTCGCCCCGAACGCGTCCGGCGAGGGTTTCGACGGCGGTGGCGACCTCGTCGAGGCCGAAGGTGTGGGTGTGCAGCCGCTCGAGCGGGTACTTGCGGGATTCGATCAGGCGCAGCGCGGGTTCGAACGCCCGAATGTCCTGGGACCACAAGCCTTTCAGGGTCAGTTCCTTGGCGACGATCTTGTCCGGCACCAGACCCGGCACCGTGGCGCCCGACCCCTTCACCCCGGCGAGCACGATCGTGGCGCCGGGCTTCGCGATCTCGACCGCGTCCACGATCGGCCGGGTCGATACGGCGGTCACGTCCACCACGACGTCCGCGCCTGCCCCACCGGTGAATTCGGCGACCGCGGCGACGGTGTCGTCCTCGTCCGCGACGATGGTGTGATCGGCGCCGAACTGCCGCGCGAGGTCGAGTTTGTGCGCGTCCTTCGCCAGACCGGTGACGATGATCCGCCCGGCGCCCGCCTCGCGGGCGGCGACGACGCCGGTCAGGCCGCGCTGCCCGCAGCCGAGGACGACCACCGTATCCCCGGCCTTGAGCCCGGAATCGTGTGCGGCCCAACGGATTCCGGCGGCCATGGGCTGATACATGGCCGCGAGTTCGAGCGGCAGATCGGCGCTGAGGCGGTGCACCACCGTGCGCGGCTCGAGGTACATGTATTCGGCGTACCCGCCCCACAAGCCGGGCGCGACAGCGGTCGGCAGGTAGCCGTAGGCGTTCAGCGCCGCCCCGGGCCGCACGCTGCGGCAGCGGCGGTAGTCCCCGACCAGGCAGGCGCGGCAGTACCCGCACCCGAGGACGGGCTCGACGGCGACCCGGTCCCCCGCGCGCACGCCCCAGCGCCGCGCGGCCTCGGAACCGATCTCGGCGATCGTGCCGACCGGCTCGTGGCCGGGAATGAGCGGGTAGCCGACGCCCAACGCGGCGAACCCGCCGTCGTACTGCTCGACGTCGCTGCCGCACATCCCGCACGCGTCCACGCGCAGCAGCGCCGCGTCCGGCCCGATCACGGGCAGGTCGAATTCCTCGATCTCGTATCGGCGATCGGCGACCTGCACCGCCGCGCGCGCCTTCGTTCCCATGTCAGATCCTCGGCAGTTCGTCGTTCAGCAATCGTCGCCGACCGGAACCGGTGACGAAATCGTCGGCGCCGCGCGCCCCCTGTTCGAAGGCCCCGCTGGCCACGCTCGACAGTGCCCACGGCGCGAGCACCGTCGAACCGCTCCAGTCGTGGATCATCTGCCGGTAGGCGATCCGCCAGCTGCCGTCGCGACATTCGACCCGATCGACGTATCGGCCGCAGAAGACGTTGATCTCCTCACTGCCAGTTTGCTTTTGGAAGGTCAGCACGATCGCCTCGGAGAACGCCACATCGCCGTCGACCTCGACGAGGTGGTTGGTGACCGCGTGCGTCGTCCACTCCGTCCCCGCCAGCTTCGAGGCGACGATCCGGTCGGCGAATTCCCATGCCGGTCCCGCGTCGGCCCCGTGATTGTCGTAGGCGTCCGGCCAGAACGCCTGCTTCACCAATTCGGCGTCGCACCTGTCGATTCCACGACAGTACGTCAGCAGGAGATCCGCGACGGCCTGCTTGGCCGACAGTTCCGCCAGTCTGCTCTCATCGACCATTGTCCGCTCCGATCGGTCGTGGCGACAGTTCCGCTCCGACGTACCCGGCGGTCCAGCCGCCGTCGACGGGTACGACGGTTCCATTGACGAAGTCGGACGCCGCGCTGCTGAGAAACACCACGGGCGAGGCGATTTCGTCGGGGCGACACCAGCGGCCCATGGGAGTGTTCGCCCGGATCGAGGCCGTCATCTCGTCCGATTCGAAGAAGGACGAGGTCATCGGCGTCTCCACCACGCCGGGCGCGACGGCGTTGCACCAGATTCCGCGCCCGCCGCATTCCACCGCGGTCACCTTGGTGAGCATGATCAGCCCGGCCTTCGCCGCGCTGTAGGCCGCCCGATCGCGAAAGGCCGCGAGCCCGGCCATCGACGCGATATTGACGATCTTCCCCCGGCCCTGCTCGATCATGCCGGGAATCGCCGCCCGGGACAGGACGAACGGCGCGACGAGATCCACCTCCAGCGTGTGCCGCCAGACCGCGGGCTCGATGTCGAGCATCGGCGCGATCTGCCGCGCGCCCGCGTTGTTCACCAGAATGTCCAACCGGCCGAACCGTTTTCGCACGCGCGCCGGGAGCGCCTCGGTCTGCGCGTCGTCGGTGAGATCCGCCGGGAAGATCTCGACCTCGCCGCCGAGTTCGGCGGCCGTGCGCTCCAGGGCCCGCGCGTCGATATCGGTCAGCGCCACCACGGCTCCGGAGGCACGCAAGGCCCGGCAGATCGCGCCGCCGATGGCACCCGCCGCCCCCGTCACGAGGGCGACCTCTCCGTCGAAATCAGCCACGCCTGCCCGCCTTTCACCGCATGTGATCTAGAGCACTATAGATAGTATACGAAATACCGTCAGGTCAAGCGCCGACCTTGATCGCCTGCCCGGTGACGTTCCGGCTCGCCGCGGAGGCGAGGAACAAGATCACATCCGCCACCTCGTCCGGCTCGCCGTCCCGATCGAACGACCGCTTGGAGCGGTAGGCGTCGACGTACTCCGGGGCCACGCCCGCGGTGAGCCGTTCGTTCCAGATCAATCCCGGCACAACGGCATTCGCGCGAATCCCGCACGCCGCGCCCTCGACGGCGAGGGCCCGTGTCAGGCCGAGCACACCCGCCTTGGCCGACGCGTAGGCCACCTCGCCGAACGGCGCGGGCGACTCCGACGCGAGCGAGGAGACATTGACGATCGCGGGCGCGCCCGAGCGCCGAAGCAGCGGCCAGGCGGCGCGGGCGTGCAGGAAGTGCGAGGTCAGCGAGGTGTGCAGCACGGTGTCCCAGCTCTCGCGCGTGGTCTGCGGGAACGGCGAGAGCTGGTTCAGCCCCACGCTGTTGATCAGCACATCGAGTCGGCCGTAGGTCTCGCCCACGCGCGTGAACAGCTCGTTCACCTGGTCTTCGTCGGCGGCGTCGACCACGCTGGCCGAGACCCGCTCGGCGGGATACTCCTCCCGTAGCCGCGCGTGAAAACCGTTCAGCCGCTTCGGATTACGGTCGGTGATCACCACCGTGGCGCCCTCGGCGAGCAGCCGACGGGCGACCGCGGCGCCGATCCCGGCGCCCGCCGCCGCGTTCACCAGGGCGATGGTCTCGTCGAAACGGTTCGTCACAGTGCCGCCTCCGCGGGTTCCTCGACAGCGCTGCCGAGCCGGTAATCGGACAGGTCGGCCTCCTTGGTCAGCCGCCACCAATCGACGACCCGCCACGGATTGGCGACCACCACCCGACCGCGGGAGTTGCGGTAGTAGGTGGAGAAACCCGGATGACTCCAGATCATCCGTTCGTGGGCGGCGTCGACCGCGTCGTTGTAGGCGTCGTTGACCTCGGGTCGGCATTCGGCCACCGTCGCGCCCGCGGCGAACATCTTCGCCAAAAGGCTTGTGATGTACCGCATTTGGCATTCCAGATAGAAGATCAGGCTGCCCCCGTGCCCGGCCTGGGTGTTGGGGCCGTAGAGCGCGAACAGATTCGGGAAGTCCGGCACCGTGGTGCCGAGATAGGCGCGGGCGTCGTCGGCGCCCCACACCTCTCGCAGCGTGCGCCCCGACCGCCCGGTCAGCTCGAACGACGACAGGAAGTTCACCACGTCGAAACCGGTGGCGAAGACGATCACATCGAGGTCGACGACCCGGCCGGACCCCACCCGGATCCCGTCGGCGGTGATCTCGGTGATCGAGTCGGTGACCAGTTCGACATTGTCGCGGCGCAACGTCCGGTACCAGCCGTTGTCGAGCAGGATGCGCTTGCCGAACGGCGGGTAGGTCGGGGTGACCCGCTCGATCAGGTCCGGCCGCCCCGCGAGCTGGGATTCGAGGTAGCGGGTGAAGAACCGGCGATGCCCGTCGTTGATCGCGTTGATCGACCGCTCGGGATGCGGCCAGTCCGGATCCTTCTGGAAGGACTCGTAGAGGGTGTCGTTGAGCACCCACGCCAACCGTTGCCGATACCACGACCGATACAGCGGCACCTCCCGCAACAGGAACCGCACCGACTCCGGCACCGCCGCGCGGAACTTCTCGAACGGCGCGACCCAGTGCGCGGAACGCTGGAACACCGTCAACGCCCGGGCGGTTTCGGCGATGGCGGGCACGACCTGCATCGCGCTCGCGCCGTTGCCGATCACACCGACCCGCTTACCCGCCAGATCCAGACCCTCCGGCCACCGCGCGGTATGGCACCACTGCCCCGCGAACCGATCCAGGCCCGGAATGTCGGGAAGTTTGGGTCGGCCGAACGCGCCCACGCCGCTGATGACGATGTTCGCCCGCAACTCCGCCCGGGTGCCGTCGGCGGCCACGGTCTCCACCGTCCAGAGCCGCTCGCCCTCGTCCCAGCGCGCCGCGGTCACCTCGGTGGAGAACCTGATGGCGTCCCGGATGTCCCAATCGGTGGTGACCCGCTCGAGATACGCGTGGATCTCGTCGCGGCTGGCGTAGTAGTGCGGCCAATCGAAATCGACCGTCGAGAACGAGTACAGATGACTCGGCACGTCGACGCCGCAGCCGGGATACCGGTTGTGCCACCAGGTCCCGCCGACGCGCGGGCCGCGCTCGAGCACGGTGCAGTCGACGCCGATCTCCCGAAGCCGGTGCGCCGCAAGCATTCCGGAGATCCCGGCGCCGATCACGATGGCGGAGAATCCGGGCGGGGCGGCGGGGACGTCGCGCGCCCGGGTCGTCGCGCCGAGGGCGGCGTGCAGATCGTCGGCGATCATCGGCCCGTACTCCGGCGGCACCGGCTCGCCGATCGAGACCGACAACATGTCGGTCAGCAACCGCTCGTCCGGTTCGGGCAGCGCCACGGGCTGTCCGGCGTGCCACCGGGAGATGGCCGCGGCGGCGGCCGAGCGGATCTCGTCCTGCACGGCTTCGGGCAGGCCGCCGGAATCGTTCTCGTCCAGACCGCGGCCGCGGGTGGGCCGGTACGGATCGGCCAGCCAGCGGCGGTCGCCGGTCAGGTGCACCAACACCATGAGCAGGGTCGGGACATTGGCCTCGCGCACCGCGTCACGAACGAGCGCGTCGTACGCCTCGCGGCCGAGTGCGCTGGAATCGCGCGTCATGGGAACTCTTCTCCTCGAAATCGGTTCTAGCCGTTGACCGATCGATCCCGCCCAGTCCAGAACCGTTGCCGCAGTTCGCGTCTGAGGATCTTGCCGGTCCCGGTCTTCGGCAGTTCGGCGACGAACTCCACCGAGCGGGGGCGCTTGTAGGCGGCGATGGCGGCCAGGCAGGCGGCGTCGACCTGTTCGGCGGTGACCTCGTAGCCGTCGCGCACCGCGATCACCGCGTGCACGGTCTCGCCCCACCGCTCGTCCGGGATGCCGACCACCGCGACCTCGGACACCCCGGGCAGCGTGTAGATCGCGTTCTCGACCTCGGTCGGGTAGACGTTGAAACCGCCCGAGACGATCATGTCCTTCTTGCGATCGACCACGTGCAGGAAGCCGTTCGACATCCGCCCGATGTCACCGGTCGCGATCCAGCCGCCGTCGAGGATCGTCGCGGCCGTCTCCTCGGGCAGATTCCAGTAGCCCGCCATGGCGGCGTCGCCGCGCACCTGGATCTCCCCCGGTTCGCCGGGCGCGGCCGGTTCGTCCTCGGCGGCCATGAGCCGAATCTCCACGAACGGGCTCACCCGGCCCGCCGACGCCAGCCGCTCGGGCACCCCGCCCTCGGGATCGAACAGATGATCCGGCTGGGAAAGCCAAGTGTTGTACGGCATTTCGGTCAACCCGTAGGACTGCACGAACACCGGGCCGAACGCTCGGATCGCGCGCGCCAGGCGATCCGGCGCGATCGGCGACCCGCCGTAGAGCACGGTGTGCACACGGGAGAAGTCGTGCGCCACGCTCTCCAGCGCGGGCAGCAGCATATTGATCATGGTGGGAACCAGCGGCAGCACCGTGGCCCGGTGCGCGGTGACGACATCGATGTACTCGGCGGGATCGAATCGCCCCAACGCCAGATGCCGTGCGCCGCGCAGGAAGTAGGCCATCATGGCGTAGCCGCTGAGATGGGTCAGCGGCGCGACGTGCACGAGCACATCCGAACTGCTCGCCCCCGGCACCTCCACCAGGATGTTGCGCAGGATCGCGAGCAGGCTGCGATGGGTGTGGACGACGCCCTTCGGCCTGCCGCTGGTTCCGGAGGTGTAGGGCATCCAGGCCAGATCGTCGGGCCGGATCTCGACATCGTCCGCCTCGTCGCCCGCGAACAGCGAACCGAACGGCACGCCGCCGGGAACCGGCGGGTCGTCGAGAGTCACGACGACACCGTCGAAGGGGTCCAGCGCGGTGGCCACATCCGCTGCCCGCTCGCCGTCCACGATGACGACGCGGGCGCCCGCGTCGCGGACGATCTCGGCCACCTCGACGGGATGCAGGCGATAACTCAGGGCCACCCGCACGAAGCCGCCGATCGCCAGCGCGTGATCGATGGTGAAGCATTCCGACCGATTCCCGGTCAGCACGACGACCCGATCGCCCTTCCCCGCACCGAGCGCCCGGAGACCGGACACCAGCCGACGCGCCCGCGAGCCCAGTTCGCGATAGGTCACCGTCTCCCCCGACGTCTCCACGACCGCGGGAAGATCCGCATAGTCGAGGTATCCACGCCGGAGCACCGACGCGACGGTCGGGCCCGCCTCGGAGCGATCGATGGTGTCCACGCTGACTTCCCTTCGTGAGTGGAATCATATTTAGTATACAGAATCCTATGCACGGCGAGAAGTCGGGATACCGTAGTCGATATACTGGATCCCCCGACCGCGCGGGAGCCTCGCGGTCCCACCGAACCACCGCCTGGAGGTACCCCGGTCCATGGCAGACGACGACACCGCCCCGCCGCGGACCGTGACGCTTCCCGCCAGCCTGAAACAGGTTGCCATGGACGAGATTCGGCGCCGGATCTTCGCCCGCGAACTGAAGGCGGGAGCCAGGATCGATCCCGACGCCCTCGGCGCGGAACTCGGCATGAGCAAGATCCCCGTCCGCGAGGCCCTGTCCGCCCTCGTCGGGGAGGGCATCGTCGAACTGATCCCCCGGCGCGGCGCGTTCGTCGTCCCGCTGTCCAAACGCGATGTCGAAGACCACTACTGGATGCTGGCGGTCATCTCCGGCCGCGCGGCCGAACGCGCGGCCGAAACCCTCTCCGAGTCGGCCCTGGCCGAACTCGAGACCCTCGCCGACGCCATGGAACACGCCACCACCGAGCGGCAACGCGACCAGGCGGCCTTCCGCTTCCACAGCCTGATCAACCACGCCGCCCAGTCCCCCCGCATGACCACCGTCCTGCGCATGCTCGGCACCCCCCTCCCCCTGGGCCTCTACGAATCCCACGCCCGACTGGCCGCCGACGCCGACACCGAACACCGAGAGTTGTTGGCCGCCTTGCGATCCCGCTCCCCCGCCGCGGCCCGCCGAGCGATGGAACACCATTTCATGGCGGGCGCCGAAGCCTCCATCCGCGCACTGGAGGCCCAGGGTTTCTGGGACGAGAGCCCTAGCTGACCTCGGCCCGGTTTCCGAGCGTGGATCATCAGCCCGTCCCTCACACCGCCTTCGGCCGCAGGGTGCTCCCCGGCCGCAGACGCCCCTCCGCGTCGAGGTCGCCCAGTACCGCGGGCAGGCCGACCGAGAGCATCCGGCGGCGGACCCGGCCCAGCAGCGTGGACAGCAGGAAACCGCCCACGCCGGTGTAGCCGGTGTGTTCGTAGGTGAAGCGGGTGCCGTTTTCGTGCGGTTCGATTCGGTAGGTGACCGTGGTGAGTTGGCCGCCCTCGCCGCTGGTCCAGGTGTAGCGGAACAGTCGGGGTGGGTCGATCTCGAGGACCTCGCAGTCGACCACGCCGTTCCAGCCCGGGGTCGGCTTTCCGACGAACCGGAAGCGGGTTCCGGGCTCGGGTCGGAAGCCGACCGGGCGGCCGCCTCGGCCGGTGCTGGTCCACAACGGAACGAGGTCCGGATCGGTGACCGCGTGCCACACCTGGATCGGGGAGTAGGGGTAGTCGCGGACGATGTGGATGTCGCTCATTCGAGCTCCTCGGAACGGAAAAGGTTCACTGACTGTAAAAATCCTAACACCAAACTTTCAGTGACTGTACTAATCTTGGCGCCATGCCAGGTCCCACTGCCCGCGAGGAGGGCGTCCGCGAGCGCAAGAAGCGGCTGACGCGGGAACGACTGTCCGACACCGCGACCCGACTGTTCCTCGAGCGCGGATTCGATGCGGTGAAGGTGTGCGAGGTGGCCGCCGCGTGCGGTGTCTCGGAGAAGACGGTGTTCAACTACTTCCCGAGCAAGGAGGCATTGGTCCTGGACCGGTTGGAGACCGCCGTGGACGCCATTCGCGACGGCCTCGCCGACCCCGATCACGACCCGGTGGCCACCTGTGTCCGCATCCTCGAACAGGAAACCCGCGGTCTCACAGCCACATTCGCGACCGGCGGCAGCGAGGCCGCCGCGCGACTACGGCGCTTCGGCGAACTCCTGCGCGGCACCCCGGCCCTGCGCGCCTACCAGAGCGGCATGATGGACCGTTTCGCCGACGCGGCCGCGACCGCCCTCGCCGCCCGGGTCGGCCTGTCCCCGACCGACCCCGAACCCCGCCTGGCCGCCCACGCGTTGCTCGGCCTGTGGCGCGTCCAAGGCGACAGCCTGCACCGCCATCTGCTCGAAGACTGTCCCCCACAACGGCTTTCCGATGCGGTGATCGCCGACGTCCACCGCGCCGCCCGGCTCCTCCGGACCGGACTCGGGCCATGGAATCCGCCACCCGACGAGTCGCGGTGAACACCCGGACCCGAGACGAATCCCCCGCCGATCAGTCGGCCTTGCGCAGCCGCTGCCATGTCGGTCCGGGCCCCGCGCCGACGTTGGGGTCGTAGGACGGATCCTCCGACAGCACATAGTCGCCCTGACCGTCACTCCACACGCTGTCGTAGCCGTAGGGCAACTCGACGGGCACGGGCTGGGCGGGGTCGTCGTAGCGCGCGACGCCCATCGTGGCCAGATACTGGTCGTCGTAGACGCGGTCGTAGGTCCGCTCGCGCTGCTCCCAGCCACCCACGACAGCGGCGTCGGCGGCGGCCGAGAGCTCCCGGCCCTGCTGCACGAGCTGATCGCCCCACGCCACCTGCGCCCGGTGCGCGGCCTGCTGTGCGGCGAACCACGCCTGCTGCTGATCCAGGGCATTGCCCGCCAGCTGCCGAAACACGGTCTCCAGCGCGGTGATCCAGTCCGGCTCGACACGGAATGTGCGGCGCAGGGCGTCCAGGGTCGGCGCGTGCTCGTCCCACCGGTCCAGCGCCGCACCGACCGACAGGGCCGGGAAGGTGAACCAGTAGCGCAGGTGCTCGACACCCCACATCGTCGGCAGCGGCGTGGGCGCGTCGACCCGCGACACGAGGGCGACGATCTCGCGAAAGGCCCTGCCGCCCATGGTGTATTCGAGGGTCACCCGCACACTGTCGTCGCCCGGCGCGACCGTCCGCTGACGGTGCGACGGCCACGGCGGCGCGGGTTCGGCCTCCACCCGCACCACCCGCAGATCCGCGACGCCCGGCCGCACCGAGGGAAACAACACCGTCGCCACCATCTCCGCCGCGGGCCGGGGCCGCAGGATCGGCACACCGAAATCCAGCGATCCCTCGGCCCGCCGCCCGCCGTCGACCCAGCTGAACGCGCCATTGGGGAACAACGCCAGCCACGCGCTGCCGTCGGGAGCCTGCGCGGTCGCGGTGGGCGTCACGGGATTCAGCAGCGACTGCCCGTTCCACCGCACCTCCGACGACGCCCGCCACCCGTGCGGAACGAGGAAGGTGAACGCCGTGCGCCGGGTCATCGGGTCCGCACAACGGTGCGCGCCGAGGCGGATCATCCCTCGATTCTATGGCCGCGGGGCGAATCGGTCTCGGCGCGCGCGGATTTCGCGCTCAGTCCCGTACCGCCGCGCGCAGCGCCGCGAGCCGGGCGAGGACCGGCCGCTCGGCCTGTCGGGTGCCCGGCGCCACCTGCGGTACCGGGCGGGCGGACACCAGGGTGAGATGCGCGCTGGGTTCGCCGTGAATGCTGGTGAACGCGATCCCGACCGGAATCCGGACGAAGTCGCCGGGCTCGAGCTCGACCACGCCGCGCTGGGTGACCAGCGTCCTGGTGCCCGCGAGCTGATAGTGGATCTCCTCGGCATTGCGGATCCGGCGATAGACACGGCCCGCGGACCGCTCGGCGAAGGTGCGCCCGAGCAGCACGTCCGAGGACGAGTACAGCCACGTCGTGCCGGGCGCGTGCGGGGGCGGGCGCAGCACGGCCATCCGCTCCGTGTCGCGGGTGGCCTGTTCGAGCAGGGTCAGCTCGTCGGCCGGGGCCATGACGATGTCGTGTCCCGCGCCGCCGAGGCATTCGGTGATCATCTCGTTGACCGTGGCGGGTTCCCACCCGTCGAACGGCGGCATCAGGAATTCCGAAACCCGGTGCGCGACAGCCGTTTCGATCACCGGCGCGGGGATGTAGAACAGGACGTGGATATCGCGCAGACCGTAGTTGTCGTGCGCGCGGCCCACCGGGATCCGGGTGAAGTCCCCGGGACGCATTGTGACACTGCCGCATTCGGTGAGCACGGTTCGCTCGCCGGTGACCTCGTAGGACAGCTCGTCGACATCACAGTTGCGGTGGTAGAAGGGCTGGCGACCGTTCATGGTCTGCCACTCCACGCGCAGGAAGTCGCTCTCGTACACCCCGCGCGGCGGCGCGAAGTCCCGTTCGACGTATTCGGCGTCGAAATGCACCACCTCGAGCGGCGGTTGATCCCGATACCGTTTCCGGGCCGCCGGGAGCGGATCGCTCAGCAGCAGTTCCTCCTGCCGGGGCAGCACCACGGGTGGGCGGTCGAACGGGAAGGCTTCCAGGTGCTCGTCGACGTTCGTCATCTCGGTTCCTCGTCGTAGGGGGCGATCGGGTCCGCGTGGCCGACGGCGCGGCGCAGCACCGCGGCCGCGTCCGCGCCGTCCGCCGATGTCCAGGCCACGTGCTGGTCGGGCCGCACCAGGGTGAGTCCCGCTACCGGCTGGTGCAGCACCGTGAGCGGAATGCCCTGGGCGGCAGCGGCATCGGCGAACTCCGGCACCAGGGGATGGCGGGTGTCGCCGAGGAGGGTGAACTCCGGGCCCAGATGGTCGTAGAGCGAATCCCCGGGCCCCAGCCATCGGTGCGGCAGCCGGGGTCCGCCGCTGTCGCAGAGCACCGGGGAGCCGCGATAGGTGTAGTCCAGCACCAGGTCCAGACTGTGGAACTCGCTGTCCTTGGCCTCCTGGACCGCCCGCGCCACGAGCGGCCGGGCCGACTCGAATTCGGCCGTGCTGCCGTGCAGTCGGGGATCGGCGAGTTCGGGCCCCAGCACGGCCATGTTGCGGACGGCCTCGGCGATGGTGCGCCGCGCGATCGGTTCGCGTTCGGCGGCATAGCTTTTCAGCAGGGTCGACGGCGCCCAGCCGTGCACGACGGCGGCGAGTTTCCAGCCCAGGTTGACCGCGTCGCCGATACCGGTGTTGAAGCCGTGGCCGCCCCACGGCGGATTCAGGTGCGCGGCGTCCCCGGCGAGGAAGACGCGGTCGGTGCCGTAGCTGTCGGCGAGCAGCATCTTGGCCGTCCACGGATCGGTGGCCAGGATCTCGGCGTCGATGTCCGCGCCCACCAGGTTCCGCACGACGCGCAGCGGGTCGGCGTCGCCGCGCTCGGCGGACAAGCCCTGCGCGATGGCCCACCAGGTGTCGGTCAGATCCAGCCGCCCGAGCATGCCCGGCTGCGTCGCGCCGAGCACCCAGTAGTGGACCGCAGGGCCGTGCGGAACCCGTTCGGCCAGACCGGGAGCGCGGAAGACGATGTTGTAGTTGGGTCGTTCGTCCGCGCTGCCGACGTACCGCGCGCCGATCGCCGCCCGGACGGTGCTCGCCGCGCCGTCCGCGCCGACGAGATAGTCGGCCCGCACCCGGCGTTCGGCGGCGTCGGGGCCGGTGAGCGTCGCCGCCACCCCGTGCGTGTCCTCCGTGACGGCGGCCACGGTCCAGCCCGTCAGCAGGGTGGTCAGCGGATTCGATGTCACCTCCGCCCGGAGTACCTGTTCGAGCGCGGGCTGCGGAATCTGCTGCCCCGCCTCGGCCGCGCGGTCGTCGCCGCCGAGGTCGAGCCCGAAACACCGGTCGAACCAAGTGATCTCGCGGCCCAGCAGGCCGGTGGTGAACACCACCCGATCCGACCAGGACACGGGTAACGGGGCCTCGGCGCGCACCGCGTCGGCGATCCCCCAGCGGCGGAACAACTCCATCGTCCGGGCGGAGGTGGTCTTGGCGCGCGGGCGCAGCCACGACACCTGCGTGCGGGGTTCCACGACGAGGCTGCGCACCCCGTGATGGGCGAGCTCCAGGGCGGTCGCGAGCCCGACCGGGCCGCCACCGGCGACGAGGACGGGGACATGTGTGGTCACGAGCGTCGAAACTCCTTGTGCGAGTGAGATATCGAGGGATCGCCGAGCCGGACGCGGTGCGCGTCCGGGGCGCGGAGGACGCGGTCCGGCCGTGTCGCTATCGTCGGGGAAGGGAATCGCACCGCGCCCGGTGGATTCCATTCAGTGGCACAGGCGGAGGTACGGCCGTGGCGGGTGAGAACGGCGGGGAGCCGGTGCTGGATCGCGCGTTCCGAATCCTGGAGGCGTTCACCGCCGTCGAGGAACGGCTCACCCTGACGTCGCTGAGCGCGCGCAGCGGACTGCCCAAGTCCACGGCGCTGCGCCTGGCGACCCGGCTCGTGGAGCTGGGCGCGCTGGAACGCACGCCCGACGGGCAGTACGTGATCGGACTGCGGCTCTACGAGATCGGCGCGATGGCCCCGCGCAGTCAGCGGCTGCGCCGCATCGCCCTGCCGTACCTCGAGGATCTGCATCTGGCCACCGGACAGCATGTGCTGCTGGCGGTCCGCGACGGATACGAGGCGGTGCTGATCGATCGGCTGTCGGCTCACGACGCGGGCCGGGTGATGTTCCGGGTGGGCGGACGAATGCCGTTGCACGCCACGGGCGTCGGGCTGGCGTTGCTCGCCAACGCGCCCGCGGCGGTGCAGGAGGCGATCCTGCGGGGAGAGCTGACGCTGGAACCCGAACACGACACCCTCTCTTCCGAGGATCTCCGCCGGACCCTGGCGCGGGTCCGCAAGGACGGCATCGCGGTCATGAGCCGCCCCTATCCCGAACCGATGACGTCGGTCGCCGCGCCGGTCTTCGGCGCCCGCTCGGTCGTGGTCGCGGCGCTGTCGGCCGTCGCGCCCACCGGCCGGGTGGAACCGGCCGCGTTGCGCCCGGCGGTGATCGCGATCTCGCGCGCGGTGTCGCGCCAGCTGGCATCGGCGAACGCGGGCAAGGGCTGGGCGGACTGACCTCGCCGCGCGTCGGCGTCGAGCCGCGCCGCGACGACCGCCGCCGCCTCGCGCACCGCGGTCTCGAGGCGCGCCGATTCGGCGGGTGTCCGCGGCCCGGCCGCGGCGGCGAGGCTGATCACCGCGCGCACGGCACCGCCGCGGTCGCGGATCGGCGCGGCCACGCCGACGATGTGCTCGTCGAGTTCGCCGTGGGTCACCGCGACGCCGCGAGAGCGGATGCGGCCCAAGCGTTTACGCAGTTCGGCGGGATCGGTGACGGTGCGCGCGGTGAACGACGGCAGGGTCCCCCGCCGCAGGATCGCCGCCTGCTCGTCGGGGTCCGCCCAGGCCAGCAGCGCCTGCGCCGCCGCCCCGGCGTTGATCGGCAGCACCTCGCCGACGCGGTAGGACACGGGGGGCCGTCGCCGCCACTCGACGGCGTCCACGCACACCACCCACGGCCCCGACCGCCGCGTGAGCACCACCGTCTCCTCGAACCGCGCGGCCAGCGCCCGCATCACCGGAAGGGCCACCTCCGACAGGTCCGGGACGGCACGCGCGGCCCGGTACAGCTCGAAGATCTTGTGGCCCAACCGAAATCCGCCGTCGGTCTCCTGGACGAAGCCCGAGCCGACCAGACTTTGCAGGTACCGGTATCCGGTGGAACGGGCCACGCCGAGCGCGGCGGCGATCTCGTTCGCCGTCCAGACCGGCTTGTCGACGGTGAACAGCGACAACAGGTCCAGGGCGCGGTCGGCGGTGGTGTTGCGGCCGCGGTAGCCGCCGGGCGCGAACGCCGGGCGCGCGACGGCGGCCGCGCTCGTCCGCGAAATCGCCGCTGTCACAACGGTTCCACGGCGATCGGGGCCACGGCGGGGGGAGCGGATTGTTCGGGCCGACCGCGGGTGGCGGGCAGGAAGCTCACCACGATGACGCCCAGCAGCGCGGGCACCACGAAGGCGACGAAACCCGCCCGCGGGGAGTCGTTCAGCGAGGTCGCGATCGACAGATACGTCGGTCCCACGATCGAGCCGAGCCGCCCGACCCCCAGCCCCAATCCCAGTGCGGTGCCGCGCAATCGAGGGGGATAGTAGCGGGCCATGTACGAGATGATCATGTTCTGACAGCCCAGCGAGCCGAGCCCGGCCATCGCGGAGACCACCAGCAGCACCGGGTGCGGTTGCTTGCTGCTCAGCGCGAGCAGCGCGGCCGCGGCCAGGCCGAAGGTGAACACCGTCGCCCCCTTCAGGTGCCCGCGATCGGACGGCACGGCCATGAGCAGCCCGCCCGCGCTCGCGCCGATGGTGAACACGATCGTGAACTCCAGCGAGGAGTTGAGGCTGTATCCGTTGCGGACCAGCACCGTCGGCAGCCAGGCGGTGGTGCTGTACACCAGGGCCATGCTGGCGAAGGTCGCGACCCAGAACAGGAGCGTCGGACCGCGCCGGTCCGCGGTGAACAACTCGCGGGCGGGCACCCGCCGCGGCTCGTCGTCGCGGTGCGGTTGCCCGGCGGGGAAGACCCACCAGATCACCGGGGCCAGCACGACGGCCAGCGCGCCGATCAGGAACAGCGTCTGGAAATGCACGTGCGACAACAGGATTCGCCCCAGCAGCGCGGATACGGTACCGCCGATTCCGATGGACCCCATCGCGATGGCCAGATGCAGGGTCCGCCGCCGCGGCGGCGCCCCGTCGCTGACCGCCGCCCCGACCAGCGGGGCCAGCGCGCCGATCCCGATGCCGGTACAGAATCGGGCCAGGCCCAGCGCCGTCAGGTCGGGCGCCAGCGCGGCGGCGAGCATGGCGGCCGAGATCCACACCATCACGATCGTCAGGGGCAGCCGCCGCCCCCACCGATCGGCGGCCCAGCCGGCGAGGATGGAACCGAACGGCATACCGAGCGCGGTGACGCTGCCCAGCGTGCCGAGGGTCGACGGCGTGGCCCCCCACGAGCGATCGTGCAGCAAGCTGGGCCCGATCGTGCCGACGGTGAACAGGTCGTACCCGTCCACGGAAAGGATCACCGACCCCAGCGCCAGAACGGCGAGGTGTCGTTTTCCGGGGGACGGTGGCGTCGTCGTCGAGGCCAAGGGGAACTCCTTCGAGAGGCCGCGCGAACTGCGCGAGAACTGACACGTGTCACTGTGGGCGGCGGGGGTGGCGCGGCTCGCGCGGCGTTCCACTCAGTGGCACAAGTGCTGTGATCGGCGTCTCGTCGGCGCGCCCGGCCCGTCCTACGGTTCAGGACCGTCGGTTCCGCCGGGGGCGGCGACTTCCTAGCATCCCTGTGATCCAGCACAACCGGCTTCGGATCGAACACCGGCCCGCCGGGCGCGTGACGAAATCCCTTGCGCGCGAAGCCGGGTCGGCCGATCGGTACAAAGGAGTATCACGATGAGGAAATTCGTCGGCACCACCGCCACGGTCGCGGCGATCGTGGGAATAGCCGCGGGTACCGCGGCGGCGGATCCGGCGTCGGCCGATCCGGTCCACTACAAGGCGCAGACCACTCCCACGGCCATGGCCGTCACCACCGACGCCGGAACGATGTCCGCCGACAACGGAGTGTTCACCATCGCGGCGCCGGACGGCACCGTCCTGGCGGGAACCCAATTGTCCTTCCGCGTCGACGATTTCGTCTTCCCGATCGCCGCCGACATCCACGGGCGCACGGCCACTCTCACGCCGCAGTTCGATCTCGCCCACGCGAGCTATCAACCCGTCGCGCTCCCCTTCGAGGACTCGGCCCCGTGGAAGACCCCCTACGACCGTGAGCAGGCGGCCTGGAACCGGATGTTCCAGACCATCACCACCGGTGCGACGATCGGCTCGCTGGTGGGCGGCATCGGCGGCGCCGCGGTCGGATGCGTGCTGGGCGGTATCGCGGGCGCCACGGTCGCCGCCGCGGCCATCGTCGGCCTGTTCGGGGCGTTCATCCCCGCGGCCGCCGTCGGCTGCCTGGGCGGCATCATCGCGGTCGGCGCCCTCGGCACCCTCGCGGGTCAGCTCCTCATCACCGCACCCGTCGCGATCATGGCCGCGATCCAGTACTTCACCACGATCAACGAGCCCCCGCCCGCCCCGCAGAAGTAACCCCTACCGTCCCGTCGACGGCGGGGTCGGATCGGGAAAGTGGCAGCCGGACACCGAGGGACGGACACCGAGGTAGTTCACCGGACCGGCCGCCACGGTCAACACAATCGTCCAATATCCCCCGCAGCTGGCCGATACCGAGGTGAGATATCCGCGCTGCCCCGCGGAGAGCAACCCCACCAGCAACCAGACGAAGACCAGTAAGGAAAACACCCGCTTCACCGCAACCGCCTCCCCGAACTCCGGCTCCCGGCCGAACGCGTGAGATCCGTTGGGGCACAGTATATCGCGGTACGGAGTCCGCACCAGCTGCCGTTCGGCCAGGTCGGCCCTAGCTCACCGGTCCGGCAGTTTGATTGCGGAGACGTACATTTCGAGGATCGGCCGGTAGAGGTCGAGATCGTCGAGCTGGCTGCCGAGTTCGACGGCGTCGGTGGTGGCGATCAGGACGTGCGCGAAGGTCAGGGCCGGGATCGACAACGTGGCGCCGATGCGGTCGAGGCCCTCGGTGACGAAGGTGGCGAGCGCGCGGGCGACCTCGGATCGCTTGGCCGCGACTCGATCTCGTGCGTCGGGGTTGCGCAGCAGGTACAGGGTGAACTCGTGGCCGAGTGCGGCCTGCCCGGCGCCCCGCTCATCGCCGAGTTGCCGCCAGCGCCGGGCGATCTCGTCGAGTTCGTGCGCGCCGACCTCGGTGGCCGCGGCGATCACCTCGGAGAAGGTGTCGAAGTAGCGGCGCCAGTAGCGGTCGTTCACGGCCAGGAAGAGGTCTTCCTTGGCGGAGAAGTGCTTGTAGATCGCGCCTTTGGTGTAGCCCGCCGTGCGGGCGATGTCATCGAGAGTCGCTGCCATGAAACCTTTTTCGGCGAACACCGCCTCCGCGGCGTCCAACAGCAGCGATCGGGTGTGTTCGAGGCGCCGCTCCACCGTCCACCGCTCAACCATGACCCGAGCATACCGAAGGAATCCAAGAAAACCATTGGTCACCCAGATACCCATGGGTATATTGGCTGGGTCGGCAGCGAGCGCTGCGTCGCGACGATCGTGAAGGAGACGGTGTCATGAGTGGACCGTCGGACAGCAAGACCGTGCCCGTTGTCGCCGAACCCGCCGCCCGGGTGGCCGCGCTGGGCGCCCGGCCCCCGTCGAAGTCGAACCCGGTGCGGGTCTGGGCGGTGATCGGGGGCCTGATCCTGGCCTTTCAGCTGTACGTGTGGATCCGGTGGGTGACGGGCCCGCATTTCGAGCGGGTGCCGCCGGGGCCCAGCGATCCGCCGACGTTGATGAAGGCGGTGCTCATCACGTGGACGGTGGTGATCATCGTCGGCCTGCCGGTCGGCCTCTACTACTTCATCGTCCGGCCGTGGCGGCGGGAGCGCCGCATCACGCTCGACGGGATGCTGCTGGTGGCGTGCGGGCTGCTCTGGTTCCAGGATCCGCTGCTGAACTACTTCAACACGTGGAGCACGTACAACACGTGGATGTGGAACATGGGCTCGTGGGTGCCGTACATCCCGGGCTGGCGGTCGTACGCGGAGCCGGGTCACATGATGGCCGAACCGATCCTGATGAACGCGCCCGGCTACTCCTACGGAGTACTGCTGTGCACGATCCTGGGTTGCTGGATCATGCGCCGCGCCAAGGCATTCCGGCCGAGGATCAACAACTACGGGTTGATCGGCGTGCTCATCGCGTGGACGTTCGTCTTCGACTTCGTCATCGAGGGCCTGTTCCTCATGCCGATGGGGCTGTTCACCTATCCCGGCGCCATCAAATCCCTCTCGATCAACGCGGGCACCTACTACCAGTGGCCGCTGTACGAGGGGTTGATGTGGGGCGGTGTGCAGGCGGGCCTGTGCGCGCTGCGCTACTTCACCGACGACCGGGGCCGGACATTCGTCGAACGCGGGCTCGAACGGATCCAGGGCGGATTCGTGAAGCGACAGACCATGCGTTTCCTGGCGATCTTCGCGGCGTGCAGCGTGTTCTTCTTCGTGTTCTACAACATTCCCGCGCAGTGGCTGGGCATGCACGCGGAGTCCTGGCCCGAGGACATCCAGAAGCGGTCGTACTTCGATATGGGCATCTGCGGCGAAGGGACCGGGCGGCTGTGTCCGGACCCGGTGCTTCCGATACCCGGCAAGGGCACCGGCTACATCGATCCCGACGGACACCTCGTGCTGCCCGAGGGGAAAGAGCTGCCGAAAATCGTTCCGTTCGAACGGGGAAACCGATGACGGCGCCCCCGTTCTACAAAGCGGTCGGCGACGAGGTGGAGGTCTTCCGCGCCGCGGCGGGGCGCGGCCTGCCGGTCTTGCTGAAAGGTCCCACCGGATGCGGGAAGACACGGTTCGTGGAGGCCATGGCCGCCGAACTCGGCCGCGAGCTGATCACTGTCGCGGGGCACGAGGATATGACGTCGGCGGACCTGGTGGGACGGTTCCTGCTGAAGGGCGGGGAGACGGTGTGGGTGGACGGTCCCCTGACCCGCGCCGTGCGGGCGGGCGCGATCTTCTATCTGGACGAGGTGGTGGAAGCGCGTCAGGACACCACGGTGGTCATCCATCCGCTGGCCGATCACCGCCGCGAGCTCCCGGTCGATCGACTCGGCACGACGCTGCGCGCGGCGCCGGGATTCCAGCTCGTGATCTCCTACAACCCGGGCTATCAGAGCGTGCTGAAGAACCTCAAGGAGTCGACCCGGCAGCGGTTCGTCGCCATCGAACTCGGATTCCCGCCCGCCGAGATCGAGACCGAGGTGATCGCCTACGAAGCCGGGGTCGACGAGGACACCGCGCGGGCGCTGGTGACGCTGGGTAACGCCGTTCGCACCCTGGACGGGTCACCGCTGCGGGAGGTGGCGTCCACCCGGATGCTGATCCTCGCCGCCGGTCTGGTCGCCGAAGGGCTGAGTCTGCGCGGCGCGGCGCGGGCCGCGATCGTGCGGGCGCTGTCGGACGATCACGAGGTCGTGCGCGCGCTCGGCGAACTCGTCGACGCCGTCCTGCCGCGATCATGACGGCCGACGCGCACGGCCTCGACCGGTTCCGGCTGCTCGCCACCTTCCTCGCCGGTCGGGCCGTCGAGGTCGCCCCGGCACCGGCCGGGCAGGCAGCGCACACCAACGGGCAGGCCGTCTTCGTCACGGCGGGGTCCGTCGCCGAGCAGCGCCGCGAAATGCTGGTGCAGGTCGCGCTGCTCGGCGCGGGAAGCCTTGCGCCGCACCGGGTTGAGGCGTTGCGGGCCCGGCCCGCGGTCGCGCGCCGCTACCTGTCCCTCGAAGGGCGGAGGGTGCTCGGCGAACTCGCCCGGCTGGTGCCCCTTGTCGCCGAACTGGGCGCCGATGAGCCGAGCACCGCGACTGCGGACGACTCGCTCGATGTGGCTCGGGGCCGGAACCCGGTCGCCGATCCACCGGACTGGTTCGGCGTCATCAAACCGTCCCGGCTGGTGGCATCGGCCGACGGAGCGGGCACCCGGCCCACCGACCGGGAGTTGCGCCTGGAATTCGATCCCCTCGACGTGCCCGAAGCCGACGACGGCGACGCAGAACAGCCAGGGGAGAGCAAGATCGCGAAACTGTTCGAGAATCCGCTGTTCGGTTCACGCATCCTGATGGACTTCTTCCGCAAGCAGTTCGGCAGTACACGGTCCGCCGGGGACGGGCCCGCCGGTGCCGAGGCGCCGGTGCGGGCGGTGCGCCGCGCGCGCGTGATCGGAGCGCAGGCACGGCCGCTGCCCACCCGGATCCAGTTCACCGACGACGGCAAGCCGGGCGCCGCGGTCGGTGTGGGCGGGGCCCTGTATCCGGAATGGGATGTCCACCAAGGCCGATACCGCCCGCGGTGGTGCCGGGTGATCGACTTTCCGTTCACCGCCGACGCGGACATCGCCGCCGCCGGTGTGGCGGCCGACGACGTCCTGGTCCGACGCCTGGCCCGGGTCGGGCTGGGGCCCAAGGCTTTTCGGGGCCGTCCCGACGGCGAGGACCTCGATCTCGAGGCGCTCATCGACCTGTTCGTCGACCTGCGCTCGGGGTACTCGCCGCCCGAACATGTCTATCGGGAGCACCGCAGAGCGGCCCGCGATCTCGGTGTCCTCATCCTGCTCGACGCCTCCGGATCGGCCACCGACACCGACCCCGACGGGCTCGCCGTCCACGACCACCAGCGCCGGGCCGCCGCCACGCTCGCGGTCACCCTCGAAGAACTCGGCGATCGGGTCGCGGTCTACGCCTTCCGCTCCGAGGGCCGTCACGCGGTGCACCTCCCGGCGATCAAGACGTTCGGGCAGCGGTTCGGCGCCGTCGGGCGAGCCCGGCTCAATCAGCTCCAATCCTTCGGGTACACGCGTCTCGGCGCGGGCATCCGCGGCGCGGGAGAAATCCTCAAAACCCAAGCGGGCACACCGAATCGGCTCCTGCTCGTGCTGTCGGACGGGTTCCCCTACGACGATGGCTACGAAGGCCGATACGCCGAAGCCGATGCCCGCAAGGCCCTCGAAGAACTCCGCGGCGACGGTGTCGGATGCCTGTGCCTGTCCCTCGGCGGCGGCCCCGACACCGAAGCGCTCGAACGCGTCTTCGGACCGGTCGGCTACGCGGGTGCGGCCACCCTCGCCGAGCTGAGCCCCCGAATGGACGAACTGTTCCTCGGCGCGCTACGAGAACTCAGCGCACCCAGACCAGTTCTCCACTGAGCCGTCGAACCGGTACCCGACGGGTGGCCGTGTCCGATTCCTGGACATCCGTCGCCGATGGAACCCAGCAGACTCCATGACATCGCGGCCGCGGATTCAGCCGTGACGGACAGAGGAGAACTCATGGACAAGATCGCCGAAGCGTCGATGGCAGTGGTGGATCGGCACATCGCGGCAATGGCCACGGGCGACGTCGACACGATCGCCGCCGACTATTCCGAGGACACCGTCATCATCACGACGCTGTCCCCCGAACCCCTCATCGGCAAGAACGCGATGAAGACCTTCCTGAAGAGTCTGCTCGACAACCCCGACGCCTTCGACACCGCCGCCACCCCGACCTTCACCCGCAAGGAGGCGATCGGCGAATACGTCTATCTCGCCTTCGATCTCGGGAACGGCCGGAGCGGAACCGAGACCTACCACATCAAGAACAACGAGGTGGTCTTCGAGACCGCCACCTTCTAGGAGGACATGACCACGGGCCCGGACAGCGATCAGCCGTGCATGACCACCTCGGCACGGGACGCGTCGGGGACATGGGCGCCGAGGGTGGTCAGCTCGGTCGCGATCCGGCCCGGGCCGGGGGCGAAGGATATCGAGTTGGTCTCGTTGTGGAACATGCGCCGGGACACACTGCCGACCCCACCACTGTCCACATTGCGCCAGTTGACGACCGCGACCAGCGACGATCCACATCCGGCGCTGCCGGTGCCCGCGATGTCAGCGGTCTGATAGCCGAGGGCGACCTGGTCGCTGTCATCGAAGATATTGATCTTGGCATTGAGGGTCGTCGCGCACAGGCCGCCGTCGAACTGCGCGGACAGCGTCGGCATCTCGGTGTGCGACTCGGCGGAGGCCGACGCGGCCTGCACCAGCAGCGCGCCACCGAGGATGGCGGTTGCGACGATGGAACCACAGGTACGAGCGTGCATGGGGTGTCCTCTCCATGTTCAGGCCCTACACGCTATCGCCCGGCCCGGCGTCCGTGGTCGTCCTTCGCCCGATCCTGCCCCACGTCGTCGTGTCGGGTTCTGCCACTTGCGATCTCGTTCGCCCCCATTGCCGCGGCTACGCGGCGTTCGGGTTCGTCGCCCCGACCGGGGTCCGGTCGAGCGCGAAGCCGGTCGCATATTCTATATAGTATATTGTGACCGGACACACAGAGCCGCATTCGCGGGGAAGGAACTGTCATGAGTGGCGAACATCTGAACAAGACCGCGCGGCGAGTGATCGCCGGACTGGACGCCGACGGGAAATCGACGATCGTCGCGGACGAGCACACCGCTACCCGGGTGGCGTTGCCCGCGTTCACGGTCAACGACGTCTGGCGCGTGGACTCCCTGCCCGCCCGGTATCAGGACGACGACACCCTGAAGCCGCAGGTCGAACTCGACCCACCGGCTAGCGGCCTGGTGGTCCGGCTGGCGACCTTCCCGCCGGACAGCGAGATCGATCCGGCGATCTACGCGGAATCGATCGGCAACCTGCACGGCGAGGACGCCAATGCCGAGGGCGGGGGCATCGTCGGGCTGCACGCGACCGAGACGATCGATATCGCCACCATCCTCGACGGCGAGATCTACGCGCTCTACGAGTCCGGCGAAACCCTGCTGCGCGCCGGTGACACGGTGATCAACCGCGGGATCAAGCACGCCTGGAGCAACCGCACCGACAAGCCCGTGACGATGGTCGCGGTCATGTTGCCCGCCAAGGACTGAGCGGCCCTTACCGACCGCATCTCGCCGAGATCGGTCAGCCGTCGAGTTTGACGGTGTCGGCGGTCAATTGCCATGCCGCCGCGCAGGGATCGGGCCGGGGCGAGTGATCGCGGTGGCGTATCCACCAGGTCACCGTTCCGGAGTCGGCCGCCGAGACACCGCACGCGCCGGGGTCGCGCGGGTCGTGCCAGTAGAAGCCGCCGAAACTCGCGGTGACGGTGTTCTCGGTGCGGTAGCCGAGCGCGGCGGCGGTGTCGCGGTCGAGCAGCAGCGAGTTGTTCCGTAGCCAGCCGTAGGTGATGTCGACGGCGCCGCCGTCCGCGAGGGTCGACTCCCCCGTCCAGGCGCAGACGGTCGGCGCGGTCAGCTGCCGGGCCTGGCGTATTCCGGCCGCGGCGGCGATCCGATCGGGCGGGAGTGGTCCGCAGCCGTCGAGTCCGTTGGCGGGCGGAGCGGGCGGTGCCGCGGTCTGGCCGCCGGAGCCGCACGCGACGCAGGTGAGCGCGACGATCACCGCGGCGGCCTGAGTGAGGAAGGTTTTCCGAGTCATCTCGTCAGCTCTTGTCCAAGGTCGCCGCCGCCAGTGCCGTCGCGCCCGCGCACGGGTCGGTCGTCACGTCGGGGTCGGATTCGATTGTCCAGGTGAGGAATTCGCCCGCGCCGAGTTCCGCGGCGACTTCGCACGAGTGTGCCTGTCGCCAGCGATAGCCGCGGTGCCCGCGCACATCGAGGGGTGCGCGGGGGCTCTGGCCGGGGTCGGTGCGGTAGGCGTCGATGGGGCTGCCGCGCAACCATTTGAATGTCACCGCGTCCGCGGGGTCGTGTTCCCACCGGCACGTCAGGGGGTTGCTCGCGACGGCGGTGACCGCGCCGAGCCCGGCCGCCGCGCCCACGTCCGCGGCGGTCATTCCCGCGCATTCGGCCAGCCGGATCGACGGCGGCGGTGGTGCCGGGGTGGGATGCGCGGTGGCGTGGGGATTCGAGGTGCCGCAGGCGGCCAGCGCGAGAGCCGAAATGCCCAGCAGCGCAATCGAATTCATCCGGTGCGGGCTCATCGGCGGAACCGCGCCCGCAGTTGGGGGTCGTTCTCCCACCACAATCCGTCCTGCCGCAGCGGCTGCTCGCCGGGCGGATCACTGCCGACCGGCGCGTCGAGTTCGGCGTCCGAGTCGCGGGCCGCGCGGCGTTCGTCGGCGGCCCAGGACCGCATCAGGGTGAGCAGATACGGCAAGCCCAGCACGTCACCGAGGATCCAGAGGACCCCGGCGCCGATGATCTGATCCAGCCGCGGGTCCGGTCCCCAGTCGCGGCCGATCTGGAGGTAATAGTCCGCCGCGCACAGGGGCCCGAACCACAACACCAGACCCAGGATGCCGTCGGCGAGCGATTCGACGATGGTGATCAGCAACGACACACCCTGCGAATAACGCCGCGGCACCGGGTCGATCTGCAACCGGGAGTAGAAGTATCCGAACCCGATGGCCACCAAGATGATTCGAGTCGCCGCGTCGACGAGCCCGTTCCGCAGCACCAGTTCGTACCACGGGGTGAGGAACAGCAGCCACGGCGCGGCCAGGATCGCCACCGACGATACGAGGGGATAGGTCGCCGCCCGCGCCGGCGCGGAGTTCACGATCCCGTCCAGCCGCGCCCGCCCGTCCGGCCCCAGCGCCGCGCGCAGCACCGTCACCGGCCGCCCCGCGGCCAGCCCGAACGGCACCACATACAACAGCAACACCACCTGCAAGGCCCGCACCCAGAACAAGGTCCCCGAATACACCCCCACGACCCCGATCCCGGCCATCACCCACACCCCCAACCCCACCACCGAGAACACACCCACCCGCCACCCCGGCACCCCGGCCCGGCCCCGCACTCGCGCCACCCCATACCCACCACCCAGCGCAACGGTCACCACGAGCGTCGACAGATCCCACCGCCACGAGGTCACCACCGAGCCGACGGTCAACGGAACAGAAACCCAAGCCACGCCAGCCAGTATCCACCCGCCCGAACGCGATCGACGGATCCCGCGACGCGGCGATCGACCGCCCGCATGAGGTACCGCTCCGCGTCGACGATCGCGTCCGGGCTCGCCGCACCGGACACCGAGGACGGCCTCGGCGCGAATCATGGTCAGCCGGTGAGGGATCGGACGATCCGCACACCCACCAGGACCACGGCGATGAGCAGATAGCCGCGCAGGGCGACCATCCCCGCTGTGCGCAACGGCGAGAACACCGGGCGCTCGAGCGTGTCGAGGGCCGGGGTGCGCCAGGTGTCGCGATCCCGGTCGCGGATGGCCTTGCGCTCGGCCCGTGACAGCCGGGTCGCGTCGAGCTCCTCGACCTGGTCGGGGTCCAGGCCGCCGAGTTCGGCGGCGGTCGTCCGGGCCGCGTGGCGGTCGGCGCGCTGCTTGGCGAGAGCGATCACCGCACCGCCCAGCAGCCCGACGCCGACCCCGACACCGAAGCCGATCTCCACCTGCGTCGTGGTCGGATCGGGGAAGAAGGTGGCGGCGGTCAGGGCCAACGACAGCAGCACCAGCGACCACACGATGACACCGGCCATGATGTTCTGCCTGACCGTGTTCACCCACGGCCCGAGCACGGCCTTGTCGTTGCAGAGCAGCACGAGGAACACCGTGGCCGAGGGCAGCAGCACACCCGCGAGCGCTTGCACACCCTGGGTCAGCAGTCCCAGCACGTGGTCGGGGCTGAACGACACCGCCGCCGCCAGCGCCAGCAGCGTCGCGTAACCGGCGTAGAAGGCGGGCGCCTCGCTGATCTTCCAATGCAGCGAGTGCCGCTTGCCGAGAGTGTCGCCGAGAGCGTAGGTGGTGGCCAGCCCGACCGCGTTCGCACCGATCAGCGAGGCGTCGAGCAGCAGGATGGCGAACAGGGCTCCGGCGCCCTCCCCCATGGTGTCCCGCAGACCCCGCGCGACCGCGCCGGCGTCGGTGAAACTCCCGATCGGCGCGGACGCCGCCACGGCCATGATCGCGATGGCTCCGGCCATGACCACGACGATGCCCACCCACAGATCGATGCGTTCGAAGCGGATCCAGCGTGGGGTGATGCGCTTGTCGACGATGTTGGACTGCTGGAAGAACAGCTGCCAGGGAGCGACGGTGGTGCCCACGATGGCGACGATCAACAACAGCAGCGTCGAGTTCAGCCCACCCGGGAACGACGGGATCAGACCGTGTCCGATCGTCGCCGCCCGCGGACGCACCAGGAACGCCAGCGGGAATATGACGACATTGATCGCGATGAGCCCGAACAGCAACCGCTCCCAGCGCCGGAACGAGCCGCCCGCCACCACGGCGAACAGCAGCACCGCCGCCAACGGCACCGAAATCGCCTTGGGCAGACCGAAATAGCCGAGCGCCATCGAGACGCCGATGAACTCGGTGACGATGGTCAGCGCGTTCACGATGAACAGGTCGCCCACGCTGAACGCGCCCCAGAACTTCCCGAACCGGTCGAAAATCAGCCGGGCGTGCCCGACCCCGGCGACCGCGCCGAGCCGCACGACCATTTCCTGGTTGACGTAGAGCACCGGGATCAACAGTGCGAGCGTCCAGATCAGTGCCATGCCGTAGTTCTGCCCGGCCTGGGCATAGGTGGCGACGCCCCCGGCATCGTTGTCGCCGACCATGACGATCAGGCCCGGACCGATCACGGCGAGCAGCATCCTGAACCGCTGCCAGCGGGTCCGGCCCTCGACGGTGTCGTGTCGGCCGATCGAGCCGAGCGCGCCGACGATATCGCCGACGTGCGCGGAATCCATGACGGCGCCCGTCGGGGCCGTGGGTGCGGGGACGGTGGTGGTGTCGCGGCGGATCGCGCCGCCGGGGAAGAAGGCCATCGCCGTTCTCTCCCTTCTTCATTCGCCTCGCTGCACAGCGATTCGAGGTACGGGTGGGCGAGAGATCAGCCGCTGCAAGGCATTCCGGGCACGACGAGGCACCCCGAGGACACACATCACACCGATGCGATCAGACGACGGCGCGCGGCCGGGGATGTCAGGGGGTCACGGTGCCGCAGCAAGCTGGGAACGAGTGTTGTCGAACCGGACTCGGATACGGACCATCGCCGGAGTTCATGTCGTCCCTCACCTCCTTGCCGCCAGGACGCGCACGTCACCACATACGACGCCAGAACACCGAAGGGGGGCTCGAACGGACCGTCCGAGCGGGCACCCCTCTCGTCAAAGCTTCGGCACTGCACGACGTAATCCCTTGCGGGAAGCCACTTCGGATCACCCCTTAATCCGGGGAGATCTGTCCTAACCCTGGGCGTCTCTCGACGTCGTCGGATCAGTGGCCTGTGTTCGTACAGGAGCCTCACCTAGCGAGGTGCTGACCCAGCAATGCTGATCCCCCCTCGGCCGGATGTCAAATCGGCGAACGTCCCCGATGACGGGCGCCACACACCGTCCACTGTGGCGAACACGCTGCGACACAACGTCTTCGGTCGCATCGCGGCGATCGTGCGGTCCGAGCCGTCATGCGGTCGCCGCGGTGCGGGCGCGGATCGCCTTCACCTCCCGGACGGTGAGCAGGAACGGGATCACCAGGCCCACCAGGCGCACCGGCAGACCGACCGCGACGCCGAGGTCGGCGACCCGGACGATGGTCAACGCGACGGCGAGGCCCGCGAAAGCGAGGCCCCAGATCCCGGTGATCAGCCCATGGGTGCGCCGGAAATCCGCCCTGTCCCAGAGGTTTCGCGGAACCTGTCGCCGGGCGATGCCCATGGTGAACGGCCGGCCCACCGCCATGCTGCCGAACGCGATCAGCGCCAGCCACGCGAAGGACAGAACGTCGTTGGCCTCGATAGGTCCGGAATGCGGGGCGAGGAAGCCGAGCACGCTGAGAGCGAGAAGGAATGCGGCACTGCCGAGATCGAGGATCAGCGCGTCGGCCGCGGCGCCGCCACGGCGGTTCAGCCCGAGTTGAATCACCGCGACGAGAAATCCGAGCAGCGCACCCCACCCCATCCTGTCGCTGGGAAACGGGATGATCACGATCCAGGGGAGGAAGCCCAGGACGAAGCTGTGGATTTTCATGATCCGGTCCTTTGCGGGAGAACGAGCCACGCTCTTAACGCGTGTTCGCTTGCTATAAGACGGTAGTCAGCGAGAGGACGCTAACGCAAGTGCACTCGCTTTTATTTGCTACACTCGGAGCATCATGAGTGATACGTCGCCACCCCGCCGCCGGCCCGGGGGCCGCACCGCGCGCGTCGGTGCGGCGGTGCACGAAGCCGTGCGCACGCTGCTCGAGGAACGCGGTCGCGACGGGTTCACCGGGCGCGACGTCGCCGAGCGCGCGGGCGTCAACGAAGCGACGATCTACCGGCGCTGGGGCACCCTGGACAATCTCCTGCTCGACGTGGCGGTGGCCGTCGCGCGGCTCAACCAGGAGCAACCCCTGCCCGACACCGGTTCGCTCCGCCACGATCTACGGCGCTGGGCCGAGCGGATGAACGCCGAACTCGCCGCCCCCGAAGGGCTTTCGCTGGTGTACGCGGCCGTCGCCGCCCGCGCCGACGCCGCCGCCGACGCCGACCGCGCTCAGCGGATCACCGACATCGCCGCGGCCCGCGCCGAACTGATCGAGCAGATGCTCGACCGGGCCCGCGCCCGCGGGGAGCACACCCCTGACCTGTCGCGGGTGCTCGATCGACTCGTCGCACCGCTGTACCTCCGCGCGATCTTCGGCTACGGGCAGCCCGAGCACGATCTGGACGACATCATCGACAACACGCTCGCCGAATGAGGACCTCCGCGCACATTCGGCCTTGAACCGGGTCGTCGCCGAATCTCCACAGAACGGGTTTCAGCCCGAAAGGACGCGGCGGCGCACGGCAATTCCCGGGGCGGTGCGGACAATCAACGCCGACGGTGATGCGGATCGAGCCCCGAAACCCCTGTGCCACAGAATCTCTCGCCGTAGGCCATGCGCCCGGCCCGTGAATCCGGCTGTGCGCGCGGAGCCGTCGAAAGTCGGCTTCTTCGGAATTTCTCAGCCTTTCGGTGAAATCCCTTGTGAGGCAGGTTTTTCGAGCTCACCCGGAACGTCGGTTGACGCCCCCATACCCGTCACCGTTACCTGTAAACGAGTTGATTAGTAACTGCGCCTCTCTTATCGTTACGTATGTCGCCGATAGACGGTGACGTTCTCAGGGGAGTATCAATCAAGGAGAGACAATGTCCGTTGGTGTACTCGGCACCGGAACCGCGTTGCCGCCGCGGATCGTCGGCAATATCGAGGTGGGGGGATGGTGTGAAACCGACCGAGAATGGATCCACGAACGCACGGGGGTGATCACGCGTCGTTACGCGGAGCCCGGGCAGACCACCTCCGATCTCGCCGCCGAGGCGGCCAGGAACGCGCTGGCGAACCTCGCGCTGAGCCCGGATCAGGTGCACGCCCTCGTCGTCGCGACGAGCACGCCCGACAAGCCGCTGCCCGCGACCGCCGCGCATGTGCAGAACCTGTTGGGGCTCAACGGGATTCCGGCGTTCGACGTCAACGCGGTCTGCTGCGGTTACCTGTACGCGCTCATCGCCGCGACCGGGCTGCTGCCCGAGCACGACGACAGCGCGGTGGCGCTCGTCATCGGCGCGGACACCTACTCGCGCATCATGAATCGGCGCGACCGCAAGACCGTGCCGTTGTTCGGCGACGGCGCCGGCGCGACGGTGATCGGCCGGACACCCGACCGGTACGGCCTGCTCGGCTACAGCCTGACCTCCGCCGGTGACCTGGCGGAATACGTGCAGGTGCCCGCGGGCGGTTCGGCGCGCCCCATCGACGAGGCGGCGCTGGACGAGGGCTTGGACCGCTTCGTCATGAACGGGCGCGCGGTGAAGGAATACGCGATGACCACGGTCCCGAAAACGGTGCAGCAGGCCTGCGATCAGGCCGGGGTGACCGTCGGGGAGATCGACCGGTTCGTGCTGCATCAGGGCAATGTGCGGCTGGTGGAGGCGCTGGCCGACGAGATGGGCGTTCCGCGGGAGAAGGTCGTCATCAGCGGCGATCGGATCGGCAACACCGCCGCCGCCTCGGTGCCGATGACACTCGGACTCGAGCACGAGCGCGCGCCGATCCAGCGCGGCGAGGTGGTCCTGCTCGCGGCGATCGGCGGGGGCATGACGACCGGGGCGGCGGTGCTGCGATGGTACTGACCGCGGTCGAGACACCGCCGACGAGCTCGCCGATCGTGCCCGCCGCGCGGCCGATGGTGACCGCCGCGCACGGCTGCTATCTCCGAACGCGGGACGGGCGCACGATTCTCGACGGGTGTTCGGGCGCGGTGAATGTCAATCTGGGCCATACCCATCCGGCCGTCGTCGCCGCCATGAGCGGGCAGGCGCGGGATCTGCACTTCACCTGGCGCGGGTTGTTCGACAATCTCGCCGTCGAGCGGTTGCGGGGCCAGCTCACCGCCGCCAGCGGGGGCAGACTGACCCACCATCTGCTCGCCAGCTCGGGTTCCGACGGTCTGGAACAGGCGTTCCGCGTCGCCTGGCGCCACCACGCCCGCACCCACGGGCACAGGTCCCGGCTGCTCGCCGAATGGCCCTCGTATCACGGCATGACCAGTGCCGCGCTGGGCGCCTCAGGACATCCGCTCCGGCACGAATCCCTCGGTGCGGCAACGGAATTCCTGCAACCGGAGTGGGTCCGCCCGCCGACCGAACCCGGAACGCGAGCCACCGCCGAGGCGTGGGAGCGGGCGATCGATGCCGCCGGGGAACGGCTCGCCGCCGTCGTCGTCGAACCCGTCGTCGGGGCGGCGGGCGGAGCCGTGCCGCACGACCCGGCCACCCTGGCCGCCATTCGCCGGGCGGCCGACCGGGTCGGGGCGCTGGTGATCGCCGACGAGGTGATGACCGGATTCGGGCGGGCCGGCGATCCGCTGGTCTCCGACGCGCTGGGCCTCGCCGCCGACATCGTGGTCGTCAGCAAGGGCCTCGGCGCCGGATACGTCCCGATCTCGGCCTGCATGGTCGCGACGAGGATTGCCGAACCGCTCGCCGACATCCCCGATCTGGGGACGTTCGGGCACACGATGGCCGAAAGCCCGGTCGCCGCCGCGGTCGCCGCCACGGTGATCGAGACCCTCGACGCCGAGAACGTGCCGGACAATGTGCGCCGCCGCGGTCGTCAGCTCACCGAGGGCCTGGCGCGGCTGGCCGACCGGTACGAGTTCATCGGCAGCCCCCGGGGACGGGGACTGCTGCGCGCCGTGGGCGTCACCACCGGAGACGACGCCCTGGCCGACTGCCGCACCCTCGTGCGGCACTGCCTGTCCCGTGATCTCGCGCTGTATCCGGCCGGTGTGGATTCCCGCTCGGCCTCGCTGCTGGTCACACCGCCGCTGAACAGTTCGCGGACCGAGATCGACGATCTACTCGACCGGCTGGACGACGCCCTGGCCGGATACGACAAGGAGAACCGTTAAATGCGACTCGACACCGGATTGACCGATCGCTACACCGCCGTCGCCGCGGCGACCGTCGCCAAGAACGCCGAAAACCATTATCAGAACGGAACATTGGACATCGAGTCGTGGCGTGAACTCGCCGCCGAGGGGCTGTGGCGCCTCGCGGTTCCGCGCAGATTCGGCGGATACGGCGGCGGCTGGTGGGATTTCGTCGCCGCGTTCGAGGGCATCGCCGCGGGCGGACAGGATCTCGGGTTCAACCTCTCGCTGGTCGCGCAGGCCGGGCTGATCCGCAGCATGCTCACCTTCTGCACCGAGGAACAGATCGGACGGTACCTGCCGATCCTGCTCGACGGCGGCGTCGGCGCCACCGCCCTGACCGAGACGCGCGGCGGATCCGACGTCGCCCGCGTGCAGACCGCCGCCGTGCGGACCGCCGACGGGTACGTGCTCACCGGCGCCAAAGACCATGTCACCCATGGGCCCATCGCCGACCTCGCCTTCGTCCTCGCGCGCGTTCCGGAGCTCGGGCGACGCGACATCACGCTGTTCATCGTCGACATGAACGACCCCGACGTGCACAAGGGCGAGATCGAGAACATGGCGGGCAACCGCACCAGCCCCACCGGTCCGTTCACCCTCGACGGCGTCGCCCTCGGGCACGACAGCGTCGTGGGCAGCCCGGGTGACGGCCTGACGATGATCTACAACACCATCAGCCTGGACCGGCTGCTCTACGGTGTGCTCGCCGCCGGATACCTGGAACCCGTTCTGGCGGACGCCTTTTCGTTCAGCGAACAGCGAGAGGCGTTCAAACACAAGATCATCGACTATCAGTACATCCAGGCCCGGCTGACCGATATGCGGATGTCGATCGATACCACCCGGGCGATCTCCTACACCGCGCTCGACGCGCTGCTCGACGGGCGGCCCGAGGCGAACCGGCTGTGCTCGACCGCCAAATTCCATGGGGCGGAGTCACTTCGGGCGGGGGCGGAGCACGCCCTGCGGATCAAGGGCCACCTCGGCTACATGGCCGGGCCCACGATCCAGCGGCTGCTCGACGCGTACGGCTGCCTCATCGCCGGCGGCACCGCGGAGATGCAGCGCAAGAACATCTTCAATCAAATGCGCACCGGCGCATCGGCGGCGCCGCGCGCGCTGGCCGGGCAGACGCAGTGATCCGACCGGAAACGAAGGAGAATGTCATGAGCACCCTCGCACCCACGTTCGTCCCCGGCGCCACCGCCACGATCACGCATCGGGTCCGCCCCGAGGACGCGGCCGACGCCTGGGGGAACGACCTCCCCGTCCTGTCCACGCCAGTGCTGTTGTGGCTCAGCGAGATCGCCGCGATGAAAGCAGTCGAGGACGCGATTCCCGACGAGTTCATGACCGTCGGTTCCGCCCACGACAGCGCCCATCTGGCGCCCACGCTGACCGGCGAGGAGGTGACCGTCCGGGCCACCCTCGTCGAGGCCGGCGAGCGGTCACTGCTGTTCGAGGTCGAGGCGAGCGATCCGCGCGCCACGATTCTGTCGGGCCGGCACCGGCGGGGCGTCGTGCCCAGGGAGAAGTTCCTGACCAAACTCGACGCCCTCAGGCCTCGATGACCGCGCCGGGCCGATGACGACTGCGGTACTCACGAGCCTTGGCGGCCGACCCACATCCCCGCACCCCCGGGGACGGGATCATCGCGCACCAGCGACGACGGTTGTTCCGCGACGAGTCGTAGAACACCCAGGCGCAGTCGCCACAGGCCCGCAGCCGGCCCAGGGTTCCCTCGGCGGCGGCGGCCAGCACGATCGACACCACCCGGCCCACGGCCGAGGAGTCGGCGTCGAAGGCCAGTCGTCCCTCGGCGATCCGGATCGCCGGGCGGTGCTCGTCGGCGATCATCGCCTCGAACGGGTCGGGGTTTCCGTCGACGAGGGCCCGCACGATGTCCCGCGCCCGCGCCAGCCGATCGACCTCCGCCGGTCGGCGCGGGCGGGGAACGGTGTGGAACAGGTCGTTCCACACCCGCTCGTCGGCGCTCCACTCGCTCAATTGGTCACGCGGGATACGCGTGTCGTTCGGGACGTTCCAGCTGTTCAGCAGCGTACGGACCTCCTCGAGGTCACCGGGAGCGCCGCTGCGCTCGTGATCATCGGGGACCACAACACCCTCCAATCCTCTCGTTACCCTTGTATTGTTTCATAGGTAACCGTCGGGAGCTGACATGTTTCACGCATCGTTACTTCGCATCCCCGCCGTCAGAACCTGGGCGTCGGCCACCATCGGGACCCGGTTGGCGGTCACCACCGTCCCCCTGGGCAGTGTTCTCTTCGCCGTCGCCCACACCGGCAGCTACGCCATCGGCGGCCTGCTGGCCGGGGGTTATGCGGCCGGGGAGGCGGTACTCGCTCCCGTGATGGGCCGCCGCGTGCAATCCGCGCCGCTGCGCCGCGAGGTCGCCGCGGCCGTGGTCGCCGAGGCCGCGCTGATCGTCGTCACCGTGCTGCTGGTGGCCTTGACATCCTGGTGGCCGCTGGCCGTGCTCGCCATGGCGGGCGCGGGTGGCGTGGCCGCGGGAGTGCCCGGGGCGCTTCGTTCCTATGTGTCCCGGGTGGTCGGGCCCGAGCACCGTGATCGCGCGTTGAGCATCGACACGATGATCAACCAGGCGAGTTGGCTCACCGGGCCCGCGTTCGCCGCCATCGCGGCCACCGCGCTGGGGACCCCGGCGCCCCTGCTGATCATCGCCGCGGTGCTCGTGCTCGCGCTCATCCCGGTCGCCCGGCTCCGGGACGCGCCGGTGCGGCGGGACGCGGCGGCCGACGCCCCGCATTCGGCGCGCGCGTTGGCGCTGCTGCTCGTCGTCCCGATTCTCGCGTCGGCGACCATCATGTTCGTGATGGCCGCGCTCGATGTGCTGCTGCCCGCGTTGCTCGCCGAAAGGCGCGCTCCCACAGTCCTTTCCGGCATCACGCTGGCGGTGCTGGCCGCGGTCAGCATCGTGTGCAGCGGCGTCTACGGGGCCCGGAAATGGCCCGGCACGGCCAGCGCCCACTCCCAGGGCGCGATCGTCGCGATGGGGGTGCTGATGATCGTCGTGGGCATCGCGACGCCGCTGTGGATATCGCTCACGGTGTGCGTCCTGATCGGCGCCGCGCAGGCCCCCGCGCTGATCGGGCGGAACATCGCCCTCACCCGCGATCTGCCGGAGGCGCAGTGGCCCGTCGGCTTCTCGCTGTTGTATTCCGCGGGCGGTGTCGGCTATACGCTCGGCAGTACGGTCGCCGGTCAGATCCTCGAATACGGCTCGGTGACAACCGCTTTCGCGGGCATCGGCGCGCTGGCCGTGCTCGTCGTCGCGGCGTCGTCCGTGCCCGTGCGCTTCCGCGCCGACCGAACCGCCGAAACCGCTGGAGCCACACCATCTTCCGGTCACCACTGAACCGAGCAGACGAAGGAGGCACCCGATGACCCTGCAAGCGTGCATCAATGGACAGCGCCACCCCCACGAGGCGCGAGCGCTCCCCGCCACCCTCGGCGAACTCGTCGACGAGGCCGCCGCGGCGGTCCGGGCGGGCGCCGACAACGTCCACGTCCACCCCAAGGACGCCGACGGACACGACACCCTGGGCGCCGAGGAGATCGAGACGCTGGTGCACGCCCTGCGCGCCCGGATCTCCGTCCCGCTCGGCGTCACCACGGGCGACTGGATCCATCCCGACCCCCGCCACCGCGCCGCCGCCGTCGACGCCTGGACCACCCTGCCGGATTTCGCGTCCGTCAATTGGCACGAGACCGGCGCGGACCGGATCGCCGCGGCCCTCCTGAGCAGGGGCTGCGGCGTCGAAGCCGGACTCTTCGACCTCGACGCCGCCCGCGCCTGGGCCCGCTCCCCGCACGCGGGAAAATGCCTGCGGGCCATGATCGAATTGCCCGGCGCGCTGCCGCCCGCCGACATCGCGGACTACGCGGCCCGGATGCGGCGGATCATCGGCGATTCCCACCCCCATGTCCCGATCCTGCTCCACGGAATCGACGAGAACTGTTGGGCCGCAGTGGATTACGCCGGAGCCCATGGGTACCAGGCGCGTGTCGGCCTCGAGGACACCTTGGTCCTACGTGGCGGTGAACTCGCCCGCGGCAACGCCGATCTTGTCGACAGTGTCGTGACCGCGGGGAAATCGGAGGAGCAGGGGGTCGACTGAGGCCCCCGGCTCCCCCGTCACCGAGCCGACATCTCGAACGCTCCGCCCTGTGCCGCCAGTACCGCCGCACGCGCCGCCCGCTCCGGAAGCTCCGGATCCGCGGGCGTACGCAGCAACACCAGCTGGTGGTACAGCGGGGCGGTGGCGGCGATCAGTAATGCGCGGGCATCGGTGCCGGAGGGGATCTCGCCCCGCTGGATCGCGCGTTCCACGACGATCTCGCACTGGTCGTAGCGACCGTCCCACAATTGCCGCAGTGCGCGCGCCGCGGGTTCCGAGCGGAAGGACACCGCGATCAGGGCCATCGCGATCGACGACTCCTCGGTGAAGGAATCCTGGATCTCCCGGTTCAGCCCGGTCAGATCGCCGCACAGCGAGCCCGTGTCGGGCGGATGCCAGTCCAGATCGCTCGCGGCGGCGAACAGATCGGCGATCAATCCGCCCACATCGCGCCAGCGGCGGTAGACCGTGGTCCGATGCACTCCCGCGCGGGCCGCGACCGTGTCGACGGTGAGGGCGTCGTAACCGTGCTCGGTCAGCTCGGCGCGCGCCGCGGCGAGGACCTCCTCGCGGATGCGGGCGGTGCGGCCGCCGGGCCGTGGGCGCGGTGGGGCGGAACTTCCTGTGACTGAGGTCATTGCGGCAATCCGGTTGCTCGGCGGGGCACGATGTGCAATCATCTTAACGCAACATTCGTAGCACTAGTGAGGTCGCCGATGCTCATTCGAAGTGTTCACCAGGCTCAGCGGTCGCCCCTGACCGTGTCGTCGTCGAATGCTTCGGAGGTAGTTCGTGCCCACTCAGATCACCGCGCTCGCGGTCGGCAAGTCCTTCCACGGCCGCACGATTCTCGATGCGGTCACCTGTTCGCTCGGCGCGGGTGAACGCACCGGAATCATCGGGGAGAACGGGTCCGGGAAGAGCACGCTGCTGCGGCTGTTCGCCGGACGCGAGCGGCCCGATGAGGGCGAGATCGTCGTGCACGCCGAGGGCGGCGTCGGCTACCTCGCCCAGGACGAGCGACTCGCCCCGCACCTGAGCGTCCAGCAGATCATCGACCGGTCGTTGCACGAGCTGCGGCGGATCGAAAACCGGATGCGCCGCCTCGAACTCGAGATGTCCTCCGGCGCGGAATCCCACCTCGACGAATACGCCCAACTGGCAACGGTTTTCGAGCTGCGCGGCGGTTACGACGCCGACGCGCGGCTGGAGCGCGCCCTGCACGGTCTGGGACTGGACGTCGTTCCGCGCGACCGCGCGGTCGGCGGACTGTCCGGCGGGGAACAGGTCCGCCTGCGCCTGGCCGCGCTGCTCACCGCCGCGCCCGAGGTCCTGCTGCTGGACGAGCCCACCAATCACCTCGACGACGACGCGGTGACCTGGCTGGAAGACCATCTGCGCACCAGGCGCGGCACCACGGTCGCCGTCTCCCACGACCGCACCTTCCTCGAACGGGTGGCCACCACCCTGCTGGAAGTGGATCCCGATCGCCGCCGCGTCGTGCGCCACGGCAACGGCTACCGCGGCTACCTGGCCGACCGCGAGGCGGCGCGACAACGCTGGGTTCAGGACCATCTGCGCTGGCGGGACGAGACCGACCGGCTGCGCGAAACCATCGCCGTCACGGCGCGGCGGGTCGCGCCCGGACGCGCGATGCGGGATAACAACAAGATGGCCTACGACCGCGCGGGCGGTCGCGTGCAGCACTCGCTGGCGGGCCGGGTCCGCAATGCCGAGGAACGACTGCGACGGCTGCTCGCCGATCCGGTACCGCCGCCGCCGGAACCGTTGCGGTTCGAGGCGATTCCCGCCGCCGGAGGAGCGCGCGGAGTCGTCGTGGACGCCACCGGTGTCGCGGTGCGCGGTCGGCTCTCCCCCACGAGTGTGCGGGTGTCGGCGGGTGAGCGGCTGCTGATCACCGGTCCGAACGGTGCGGGCAAGTCGACTCTGCTGCGGGTGCTGGCCGGAGAGCTCACGCCCGACGGCGGCACGGTGATCCGGCACGGCCGAGTCGGTCGTCTCGCACAGGAGCCGCCTCCCCCGGTGCCCGGGCAGACCCTGTTGTCCGCCTTCGCCCGGGGCCGTGCCGGGCAGCCCGGCGATCACGCCGACCGCCTGTTGTCCCTGGGCCTGTTCACGCCCGCGCAGCTCACCCAGCGCGTGGAGAATCTGTCCACCGGGCAGCGGCAGCGGCTCGAACTGGCACGACTGGTCGGCGAACCCGCGGACCTGCTGCTCTTGGACGAGCCCACCAACCACCTGACACCGGGACTCGTCGAGGAATTGGAAGCCGCCCTGGCCGCCTATCGCGGTGCGCTGGTCGTGGTCAGCCACGATCGCCGCCTCCGCGACCGCTGGCGCGGTGACCGGCTCGATCTGCCCGCGCTCGCCTCGGTCTGACCGCATTCCCGAATCCCCCACGCACAGAACGGATTACACGTGCCCGAACAACCGCCTGTCACCGATCCCACCACACTGCATCCCATGCCCGGACAGCCGCGCGTGGTACTGCTGAAACCCCTGGTCACCTCGCCGCTCATCGAGGTCGGCGAATACTCCTACTACGACGACCCGGACGACCCCACCGCGTTCGAAACCCGCAACGTCCTGTACCACTACGGCCCGGAGAAGCTGATCATCGGCAGATTCTGCGCCCTGGCCACGGGCGTGCGGTTCATCATGAACGGCGCCAACCACCGCATGGACGGACCGTCGACCTTCCCGTTCTCCACCATGGGCGGCGCGTGGTCACAGCATGTCGATCTGCTCATGGAGCTGCCGAATCGCGGCGACACCGTGGTCGGCAACGACGTCTGGATCGGCTACGGGGTCACGGTGATGCCCGGCGTGCGGATCGGGCACGGCGCGATCGTCGCCGCCGGATCCGTGGTGACCTCCGATGTCCCGGACTACGGCATCGTCGGCGGCAACCCGGCCAAGCTCATTCGGCACCGCTACAGCGCGGCCGATATCGATCGCCTGCTGGCGGTGTCCTGGTGGGACTGGCCGATCGAGCGCATCGACGCGCACGTCCGCACGATCATGTCCGGCACCGTCGACGAATTGGAGAACGCGGCGCGTCGTGACGATGATCCGTTCACCCGAATCGGGTGATGCCCGGCCCGCGCCACCGGATCGACACTGTCACGAACCCCCCGCGTTTCGAGCGATCGGAGTGTGCGAGCTATGGCGTTGCCAGTGGATACCGAACTCGCCCAAGCGCTCGAGAAGTCCTACTGCCAGGCCGCCTGCCGCGGGCACGAGTTCCTGGAGCCGGTGCACCTGCTGGCGGTCCTGTACCAGTCCGACGGCGGCGTCCGCGCGCTGCTCACCGAATCGGGCGTGAACACGGCCGTGCTGTCCCAGCAACTGGAACTGGCCCTCGCCGACCTCCCCCGCCGCAAGCCCAACCCCACCCGGCGCATCCGCCCGAGCCACGACCTGCTCCAACTCCTCGCCGCCGCCGAAACCCACGCCGCCCGCTGCGAGGCCACGGCCACCGCACCCAAGTATGTGCTGTTGGCGGCGTTGAGCGAGTGGGGAGTCCCGCACGATGTGCTGGCCCGGGCGGGGGCCTCGCGGCCGTTCCTGGAACACGCGGTGCGGGCCTCGGACAACCTCCTCACTGCTCGTTTTCCGACGACTCCCGGCGTTTTCTCGAGGTGAATCCGCGCGCAGGGCAACGGGTTCGCTCGAGGACCTTCAAAGCCGCCGCCCGCTTATCCCTGTCGTTCGAATGAACCGCCACAATTCCGGCATACAAACGGACCGGTCCGTCATGGTGTAGCCACCATCCCAGCCATCCTCCCGCCGGAAGCACCACGGCGAGAAGGCCGTTCACATCGGCCAGCAATCCGCTCATCCCCCGCAACCTCTCCTTCCCGCGGCGCCTCTCGGCCGCACCGCAATTCAAGAACGTCCTCGAATTCTGCGTCTACTCCCCCGGCCACTCCCGCGCCGCACGCGCGGTTCTCTCGAAAACGTGTGCCGCCGCCCGACCGGCCCTATAATTTCCGTTCGCGCGGAGTACCGGCGAGGACAATGGCGGCACGAGGAGGGTCAGATGGGGGAGAAACGTCGCGGGGGACGGCCGCTGCGAATCGATCCGAACGAATTTCCCGAAAGGCTCGGGTGGCCCACGCGTGTGCTGTGCGCCGAGCTGAACAAACTCGTCCGACGAGCCGATCTCACCTATAAGGACATTGTCCGCGGTACTCCCGGTCTGGATCTCGACGAACGCCGATGCTCGCGCGAAATGGGGGAGAAACGCGGCGGTCCTTCGGAGGAATTCTTTCACGCCATTCTCGCGACGGCCGCGGCGGCATTGGATACTCCCCTCGAACAACTCCGCGAGACCTATGCGCCGTTGTGGGAGAACGCGCGGAACTCCCTCGGTTCTCCCCGACCCGAGACGAATCCCCGGGTTCTCCCCGCCGAGGGCGTTCTCCCGCGCCCGCGTCCGGAGTACGGCCCGGGAGTACCGGCGGAGAACTCGGCGAAGGATCGGTTGATCTGGCTGCTCACCGGGTTGTCCGACGGGGAGGAGACAACCGTGGCCGAACAGCTGCCCGAGGTGTTCGGCGCCGACGACCGGGCGCTCGCGCTCGCCCTGACCGAAGCGGGCCGGCGCCTGCCGGGCGCGGTCGCGGCACTGCTCGATACGATCGGCGCCCGCGAGCGGGACAGACGGGCGGCGCTGCTGAGAGCCATCACCGAACACGACGACGAGGTGGCCGAGAGGATCACCGCGGCCGCGGCCTTCGAGGCCGAACCGGCCTGCATCCTCGACCTCGCCCCGGAGAGCCTGTTCGGCCGCCGGATCGTCCGGATCGTGCAACGCGGCGACTGCGCGCGGGCGAGCCGCGAGGTCGCCGCGCAGCTGCGTGAACCGTTCGGCACGGACGGCAGCGTCCTGCGGGGAATGATCGACAGCGGTCCGGACGGAAGCGCATCGGCCATCCGGCTGCTGACGGAGATGGCGGAATTCCGGAACGAACAGATGATCACGTGCGTGAGTCAATTTCTGCGAGTTCAGGAAAAGGAGAAATCGAGGCGACTCGAAGAGTTCGTCACGGCGCTGACGGCGGAATTGCGCGTCACGATTCTGCTGCTGTTGAGTCGGACGACCAGAATACCGAACACGCATGAACCCGGAATCGGATTCGCCGATCTCGCCAATTTCCTGCGGGCGCTGCACGCCACTCCCGTGAAACTGGCCTCCGTCCTCGTCGGGGACGACATCATCGCGAGCGAGGATCTGTCGGCCGGATTTCTGGTCGAGGCGATACCGGATTTCCCGGCGACGCTCACACAGATGACCTCCGCCGAACCCGGCCGGACCGCGAGGCTCCTGGTCCGCGCCCTCGTCGATTGGGAGGCCCGGGCGGGCGCGCCCGAACCCCCCGAACGGTACGAGCCCGTGCGAAACCTCGCCGACACAATGCTCACCATGTCCGACGGCGGTCGGCTCACCGGCGAGATCCTCACCCGGCATCCGCCGAGCGGAACCCTGGTCTTCCACGCGATGCAGCTACTCGACCACCCGCGATTCCCGCCGCTGCTCGACGCGCTGACCCGGCACGTCACCGTGGAAGCGATCGCGGACGCGCTGATCTCGGTCGATTCGGGCCTCCGTCGTAGCCGGATCCTGCACGGGCTGCGGACGGCCGCGTCGGACAGCGGGGAGCGCCTCGCTCTCACGATCTCGACGCGGACCCTTGTCCCGCCGAGCGGCTCGCCGACCGTGAGTTCGGCGCCCGGGCTGCCCTCGAACCACACGATTCGCCCGCCTTGGCTGGATTCGGAGGGCGGCACGGCATCGGAGCCACAGCCGGTCGTCGTGGCGCCCGCCGCAGCGGAGCGCCCAGGTGGTTTGCGAAAGCTGTTGCGCCGCAAGCCGGTACAGCAGACTGCGTCGTCATCGCACTCCGCCGCGCCCGCTCCGACTCCCCTGAAGCTGCCGGTCCTGCACGAGCGTCCGGCCCCGGACGCATGTCTCGACACGGACGAGCCGACGCTCCCCGTCTACACGCCGGGCCGCGCCGCCCCAGCCCGCGGTAGACCCGTCCACTCGGACACCCTCGACGCGGACGAGTTGGCCCACACCGAGCCGGTTCTCGACGCGCGGCCCACGTCCGTCGTCGTGAAGAGAACCGTTGTGCGGGCCGCGCCGCCCGAGGCCGCTCGGTCCACGGTGCTCCCCGATCCGGACACCGCGCCCCAGAAGCCGATTCCCCGCCCGCGGTTCCCCAGGGCCGACGCGGCCGGTCCCGGGAACGGGTGAGCGGACACATCGAACAACCCCGGCCCGCAACGGGATTCGTGATCGCCTCGCCGGACTGAACCCGACGCCCCCGCGCCTCGTTCGATCTGTATGCGGATACGAACCTGCCTGCACGCCGGCCTCGCGGCCACCGGGATCGCCGTGGCGTCCGTCGCCGCCACGACCACCGCCGCCGCGACTCTCCCGCCCTCGGACACCGACCAGAGCACCCCGCTCCCCCCGGGCGCGCTGGTCACCAGCTTCGTGAACAACCAGTTCACCTACTGCTCGATCATCTGCCCGCTGCTCGTCGACACCGGCGCGACGGCACTCACCACGATGCGGCAGGCGCCGGAGGTCTACCTCACCGCGTCCCGGACGAACGACACGACGACCTCGATCGGCATCGCCGCCGCGTCGGTCACCGGCCCCACCGACGCCGCCGCCGAGCGGGCCATCCTCGCCGACGGCACGCTGGTGGCCCCGAGGGCGTTGAATGCCTTCGAGGTCGGCGTGGTCGGCTTGCTCGACGTGGGTACGGCCGCCGCGAACGGGCTGCCCACCGCCGGGCCCGTCGAGACCGCCCGCCAGGACACCTACGCCGCGCTCCACGCGCCGATCGTGCCCGATCCCCCGCCGCTGGCGACGCCGCACGGCGTCGAGCAGGTCACGGTGATCGAGGCGATCAATGTCGGTGCGGCCGTGGCCTTCCCTGCCTTCAACCACGTCCTGTCCGGCGCCTTCCAGGTCCCCGACGCCGCGGCCCGCGCCCTGGCGACCACCGGCGATCCGGACCGGGCGGCGGCCGCGGCCGCCGACACCGCCACGGGAGTACAGACCGCGGCCACCACGGTCGTCACCGACGCGATCACCGACGCGATCGGCAGGATCCGAGCGGCCGAGGGATAGGACCGCGCGGCCGGGCAATCTCCGGGGAACTCGCTTCACGCCCGATGCATCACCGCAATATCTCCGAAACACCCCCTGCATACGGTGGGATCTTCCCGTCGTGGTCGATTCGAACGGTTGATGCTCATGGTGGCAGCGATGGTCCGGACGCATTGCCCTTACTGTTCGCTGCAATGTGGAATCACGTTGTCGGCCAACGGTTCCGGTGTCACGCTCGCGCCGCGATCGGACTTCCCGACGAATCGGGGCGGGCTGTGCGCGAAGGGCTGGACGGCGGCGGAGTTGCTGAATCATCCCGAGCGCCTCACCGAGCCGCTGGTGCGCGACGCCCGGAACCGGCCGCTTCGGACCGCGACCTGGGACGAGGCGCTGGACCGGATCGCCCGGGAGTTCGAGTCGGCCCGTCGCGCGTACGGGAACGACAGCGTCGGATGTTTCGGCGGCGGCGGACTGACCAACGAGAAGGCCTATCAGCTCGGCAAATTCGTGCGGGTGGCGCTGCGCAGTTCGGCGATCGACTACAACGGCCGGTTCTGCATGTCCGCCGCCGCCACCGCGGCGCAGCGGGCGTTCGGCGTGGACCGCGGCCTCCCGTTCCCGCTCGCCGACCTCGCCGAGGCGGACGTGGTGCTGCTGGTCGGCGCCAATCCCGCCGACACCATGCCGCCCGCGGTGCGGTTCCTCGACGAGTGCCGGTCGCGCGGCGGCCGGCTGATCGTCGTGGACCCGCGGCGCACGGCCACCGCCGCCCTCGCGGACCTGCATCTGCAACCCGTCCCCGGCACGGACCTGGCCATCGCGAACGGCATGCTGCACCTCGCGGTCCGGGAGGGCCTGATCGACGACGCCTATATCGCCGCGCGCACCACCGGTTTCGCCGCCGTGCGCCGGGGCGTGCGACTGTACTGGCCCGACCGCGTGGAACGGATCACGGGCGTGGCCGAGGCGGATCTGGTCGCGGCGGCGCGCATGCTCGGCACGGCGAAACGCGCGATCGTCCTCACCGCCCGCGGCGCCGAACAGCACAGCACGGGCACCGACACGGTGTCGGCGTTCATCAATCTCGCTCTGGCACTGGGGCTTCCGGGCCGCGAATACAGCGGCTTCGCCTCGATCACCGGCCAGGGCAACGGTCAGGGCGGCCGCGAGCACGGCCAGAAGGCCGATCAGCTCCCCGGCTATCGGCGGCTGGACGATCCTGCCGCCCGCGAGCACATCGCCCGGGTGTGGGGCGTCCCGGCTGCCTCGCTGCCGGGCCCCGGCCGCTCCGCCTACGAGATGCTCGACGCCCTGGGCACTTCCGGCGGCGTCCGGGCACTGTGGGTGCTGGCGTCCAATATCGCCGTCTCCGCGCCGAACGCCGGGCACATCCGAAAGCGACTGCGGGACTTGGACTTTCTCGTCGTCTCCGACATCTTCCGTTCGGAGACGGCCGAACTCGCCAACGTCGTCCTGCCCACCACCCAGTGGGCGGAGGAATCCGGCACGCTGACCAACCTCGAGGGCCGGGTGATCCTGCGCGACCGCGCGATCCCCCCGCCGCCGGGCGTGCGCACCGACCTCGAGGTCCTGCGCGCCCTCGCGGAACGCCTGGGCCACAACGACTTCCAGGACGACCCGGAACAGGTCTTCGCCGAACTCCGCCGCGCCAGCGCCGGCGGCAAGGCCGACTACACCGGAATCACCTACGAGCGGATCACCGCCGAGCGGGGCGTCTTCTGGCCCTGCCCCTCGCCCCGGCACCCGGGCACCCCGCGCCTGTTCACCGTGGATTTCCCGACCCCCGACCGGCGAGCGCGCTTCCACGCCGTCGAACACCGCGGCAGCGCCGAAACCCCCGACGACGACTACCCGTACTACCTCACCACCGGCAGGCTGGCGGGCCACTACCAGTCCGGCACCCAGACCCGCCGCGTGCGCGGGCTCCGGGAGGCCGAACCGGTCGCCACCGCCCAGCTACACGGTTCGCTGGCGCTGCGCCTCGGCGTGCGCGACGGCGACCTGGTGCGCCTGCGCACCCCGCGGGGCGCGGCGGTCCTGACCGCGCGCACCACGCCCGACGTGCGCGCCGACACCGTGTTCGTCCCGTTCCACTGGGGCGGCGCGGCGTCGGCGAACCTGCTGACCAATCCCGCTCTGGACCCGCATTCGCGCATGCCCGAGTTCAAGGTGTGCGCGGTGGCGGTCGACAAGTACGTCCCGGCCCACGATTGCGACGACGAAGGCGAGCAGCATGATGAATGACGGCAGCACCCCACGATTCCTGCAAGGCGTATTCGATTTCCGCGGAAAGGGTTTCGCCGATCCGATCACCCTCGACGACGCGCTGCGTTACGTCGTGCCGCCCGGGGCGACGGTCCAGCCGGTGTATTTCCGCGGCGGCAACTCCACCGACGAGATGATCACCGTCGGGCTCTACCGCGACGGCGCGCTGATGCGGTACTTCCCGATCGCGGCGAAGGGCTCGCTGCACGTCTCGCTGCGGGTGGTCGAGGAGTTGCTCGGCGACACGGTGCTGGAGTTGCGGCTGCTCGCACCCCTCGACGCGGCGGGCACGGTGGTCATCGACCTGGGCATGATCGAGATCTGACGGGAAAGGACGACGACATGGACGCGACGAACAAGCCGCGACTGGTGGTCATCGGAAACGGCATGGCCGGCGCCCGCGCCGTGGAGGAGATCCTCGCCCGCGGCGGCGGCGACCTGTTCGACATCACCGTCTTCGGCGACGAGCCGTACGGCAACTACAATCGGATCCTGCTGTCGAATGTGCTTGCGGGAGTGGACGATACGGCCGAGATCTATCTCAATCCGCTGGACTGGTACGCCGAGAACGGCATCGATCTGCGCGCCGGGGTCCGGGTGGTGCGGCTGGATCGGTTCGCGCGCATCGTGCACGCCGACGACGGCACGGCGCTGCGCTACGACCGGCTGATCATCGCGACCGGCAGCCGCTCGTTCTTCCCGCCGATCGAGGGGATGTGGGCCGACGACAAGACGTTGCTGCGCGGCATCTTCGGCTTCCGCTCGCTCGACGACTGCCTGTCGATGATCGACGAATCCGCCGACCGCACCCACGCGGTGGTGATCGGCGGCGGCCTGCTCGGGCTGGAGGCGGCGCGCGGACTCCAGCAGCGCGGGCTCACCGTGGACGTCGTGCATTCGCCGACGACGCTGATGAACGCGCAGCTCGACGATCCGGCCGGGGCGATCCTGCGCCGCTCGGTGGAGGAGCTGGGCATCACCGTGCACACCGGCACCTCGACGCGCGGGGTGCGCGGCGAGAACGGCAGCGTGACCGGGGTGGTGTTCGCCGACGGCACCGGTGTCGACTGCGACATGCTCGTGGTCGCCGCGGGCATTCGCCCGAACGTCGGGCTCGCGCGCGGCGCGGGACTGACCGTGGGGCGCGCGATCGTGGTCGACGACCACATGCGCAGCGTCGACGACGATCGCGTCTACGCCGTCGGCGAGTGCGCCGAGCACCGGGGCCGGGTGTACGGGCTGGTCGCCCCGCTGTGGGAGCAGGCCGTGGTGCTCGCCGACCACATCACCGGCGCGAATCCCGCTGCGCGATACCACGGTTCGCGCACGGCGACGAAGCTGAAGGTGGCCGGGGTGGACGTCGCCTCGATGGGGCTGAAGGCGCCCGAGCGCGAGGACGACGAGTTCGTGCAGTTCAGCGAGCCGCGGCTGGGGGTCTACAAGACGATCGTCATCCGCGACGACAAACTGGTTGGGGCCACCCTGCTCGGCGACGTGCGCAAGGTCGCCTTCCTCATGCAGGCCTTCGATCGCGGGCTGCCGCTGCCGCCGGAACGGGTGTCGCTGCTGTTCGACCTGGGCACCCCGCCGGTCGAGGTCGGCGCGGCGGAGCTGTCCGACGACGCGCAGGTCTGCAACTGCAACGGCGTCAGCAAGGCGACGCTGGTGGACTGCGTGCGGGGCGGGGAGCAGTCGGTGGCCGGGGTCATGGCGGCCACCCGCGCCGGGAAGGGCTGCGGCTCGTGCAAGACGCTGGTGACGCAGATCGTGGAGTGGGCGGCCGGCGGCGCCGTCGCGGAGGATCCGTCCGCCTCGTGGTACGTGCCGGGGATTCCGTACCCGAAACCGGAGCTGATGCGGTTGATCCGGGAGCTCCGATTGCACTCGGTGTCTTCGGTTTTCGCGGCGCTCGCGCCGGACGGACGGGAGGACGCGAACTCGAAGATGGGGTTGGCGTCGCTGCTGCACATGATGTGGGGCGCGGAGTTCGTCGACGAGCCGGACGCCCGGTTCATCAACGACCGCGTGCACGCGAACATCCAACGGGACGGGACGTTCTCGGTGGTGCCGCAGATTCAGGGCGGGGTCACCACCGCCGACCAGCTGCGCCGGATCGCCGACGTGGCGGACAAGTACGGCGTGCCGATGATCAAACTCACCGGCGGGCAGCGCATCGATCTATTGGGCGTCCGCAAGGAGGACCTGCCCGCGGTGTGGGCCGATCTCGGTATGCCCTCCGGGCACGCCTACGGGAAGAGCTTCCGTACCGTGAAAACCTGTGTGGGAAGCGACTTCTGCCGCTACGGCCTCGGTGACTCGACCGCGCTCGGCATCGCGATGGAACAGCGTTTCCAGGGCATCCCCGGTCCCGCCAAGATGAAACTGGCCGTGACCGGCTGCCCCCGCAACTGCGCCGAGGCGCTGTGCAAGGACCTCGGCGTCGTCGCCATCGACGGCGGCCGGTGGGAGATCTACGTCGGCGGCGCGGCGGGCGCCCACATCCGCAAGGGCGAACTGCTCGCCACCGTCGACACCCCCGACGAGGTGCTCACCCTGGCCGGGCGGTTCCTCCAGTACTACCGCGAGAACGCCAACTGGCTCGAACGGACCTACGCGTGGGTCCCGCGGGTCGGCATCGACACCATCCGCGCCGTCGTCGTCGACGACCGTGACGGCTTGGCCGCCGAACTCGACGCCGCAATGAGCAAATCCGTTGCGGCATACCAGGATCCGTGGTCCACCCCGGAGCAGACCAGCCCCGACCGCTACCGCCCCGCCCTCCCCCTCATCCCCCTCCCCCGGGTTCCGGCCCGATGACCGGCCACATCATCGGCACCCTCGCCGACATCCCCCTCGGCGAAGGCCGCACCTTCGTCGTCGACAACCGCCAGATAGCCGTCTACCACCTCCGAGACGGCACCCTTCGAGCCCTCGACGCCGTCTGCCCGCACCGCGGCGGGCCCCTCGCCGACGGCCTGATCGACAGCGCCACGGTCGTCTGCCCCCTGCACGGCCGCACCTACGACCTCGCCACCGGCGCCGAATCCACCGGCGGGGCACCGGTCCGTTCCCACACGGCCACAGTGGATTCGGACGGGGCGGTCCGGGTGATCCTCGGATAACACTGTGCGCCACGGCTTCTCCGCCCCGCCGCCCGGCCAGGTCGAGGGCGCTGACGGGACCGTGGCGGCCGATATCATCAAGTACTCCTTAAGAAGTCGGGTCGGCGATCACCGGATGAGCTCCAAGCCGGTTACCCTTCACGCGGTTCCGACTGGAACCACATGGTCCGCTCCCCGGCTGTGCGGGGAAAACTGAGGAGCAAACGCATGAACATCAAAGCGATCGCTGCCACGGCCGCGACGACCGTCGGGATCGGTGTGAGCGGCGTGCTGGCGGCCGCCCCCGCGTACGCGGGCACCTGGTACACGGCGGATTTCAGCACCTACGCGGCGTGCGACGCGGCCGGAGAATACAAGATCGAGCATCGCCAAGCGGTGCAGTACTACTGCGACAATGTCAGCGACCCGTGGGAGCCGCAGTTGTGGCGGCTGCACTTCCTGACTCCGTAGTCGCGGTTCGACGTCGCGAGGGTGAGGCCGAATCACCAAGTGCCCCAAGGGTTACGATCGCGGCCGGGTTCTGTCTCGTAGTGACAGCGACGATCAGCGGACGAACACGACCTTGGTGGTCATGGTCGGCCAGATGTCGGCGGCCTCGCCCCACGCGACGGTTCGGTCGACCACCGGGGCGAGGGTGTGCCCGGCGGCGAGGATGTCGAGGACGGCGGGGATGTCGGCCCGGGCGTCGGCGCGCGCGATGACCAAACGCACTCCGCGGGAATACATTTCGAACATCGGCAGGTCCACCGTCGCGCCGAAGTAGATGCCGGTGTCGGTACAGGTGCCGCCGGGCCAGGTGGCGCGCAGGGCGGCGGCCAGCAGGGCCGGGTCGGCGGAGGTGTTCGCGGTGAGGGGGTAGGGGTCCCAGGCGCGGTCGGGTGCGGGGCGGTCGTGCGGGATCGCGCCGAGCCTCTCGGCGGCGGCCAGGCGGTGGGCGTCGGTGTCGACGTAGTCGACCCGCGCGCCGTAGGCGACGCCGAACGCCGCGGCGTACAGGCCGATCGAGAGTCCGCCGACCACCAGCATTCGCCGATCGGCGGGATCGGCCGCGTCGAGCCGATCGCGGTAGGGGCCCACAGTGCGCCAGCCGTCGGGGATGTTGTCCGACAGCGACGCCACCGCGACCGGATCCACCTCGGGCGGCACCGGGACCAGCATGGCGTCCGCGTACGGGACCAGGACGGCGTCGGCGAGGAATCCGCCCCCGTCCAACCCGGCGATCGAGCCCAGCCCGTACATCGCGCGGCCCGGCACGAATTCGCACGATCCGGTCCGGCCGCGCCGACACGTCCGGCATGTGCCGCAATTGATCTGGAACGGCACGACGACGCGATCACCCACCGCCACCGAGGTCACCTCGTCGCCGACCGCGATCACCTCGCCGATGCCCTCGTGTCCGACCGCGTATCCGGGCGGCAGCGGCGCGCGGCCCTGGGCCACCGCCACATCGAGGTCGCAGCAGGCCACCGCGATCGGCCGTACCAGCGCCTGTCCCGGTCCCGGCGGCTCGGGGTCGGGAATCTCCTGCCATCGGCATCGGCCCGGCTCGGTGAACATCAGCTGCTTCATCGCGCAACCCTTTCTTGAAAGACCACTCAAGTATTCTTGAACGATCTCTCAAGTAAAGTCAACAGGGTGACCCGCAGAGATCAGAGCCGCACCGCACTCGTCGACAGCGCCGCGACGCTGTTCCGCAGGCAGGGGTACGCCGCCACCGGCGTCAACCAGATCCTCGAGGTCGCCGAGGTCAAACCCGGCTCGCTCTATCACCACTTCCCCGGGGGCAAACAGGAATTGGCGGCGGCAGTGGTCGAATCCGCGGGCGCCGCCATCGCCCGCCAACTCCGCCACGCCCTGCGTTCGAACCTCCCCGTCGCCGATGTCACCGACGGGTGGATCGACGGTCTCGCCGCCGCCCTGGCGGCCGACGAACGCGACGGTTGTCCGATCGCTCCGGCGGCCACCGAATCGGTGCACTCCAGTCCCGCCGTCCGGGCCGCCTCGGCGCGCGCGTTCCAGGATTGGTGCGCCGCCCTCGCCGAACGGTTACGAGCCGACGGCCGGTCCGCCGAGGACGCCGAGTCGATCGCGACGGCGGTCGTCTCGCAGATCGAGGGCGCGCTGCTGTTGTCGCGGGTCGCGGGTGACGTGGTCGCGCTGACGGCCGCCAAGGCGGCGATTCGGCGAATGGTGAGCTGAAACACCTTGTCGCTCAGTACTTTTCGACGGAGCGTCGGTTCCGCTCATCGACGCGGCCGAGGCGGATCGCCGAGACGAGGAAGAAAATGCCGCCGAGGACCGCGTAACCGGCCACGCTGGACAGCGTCGGGTCCGCCGCCGAGGCGCTGACGACGAAGTCGGCTCCGGCCAGCACCGAGATGCCGCCGCTGAGGATCATCGGCCACTGACCGCCCATTGCGCGCCTGCCCAGCGCGACGATCAGCTGGACCAGCCCGGCCGCGATCGCCCAGGCGCCCCACACCCGCAATACCGCCGGAATGCCGGACGCGGCGGCGATCCCGATACCGAGCGCGGCGAGCAGGCTGATCGCCATGTTCACGTACAGGCCGGTGACCGATCCGCCGCTCTTGGCCGAGCGAGCGTCCACGATGGCCGATCCCACATCGAACAGCGGATACAGGACGAGCAGGACGCCACCGACCGCCCCCAGGCCCGACCTGGTCGTCAGGAACATCAGGACCGCCCACACGATGGCGAACGCGAACCGCACGAGGTACAACCGGCTCAGCGCCGGGGCGAACCCAGCTGCGGCGGGCGAGTCGACAGTAGTCACTTTGATCCCTTCATCGTCCGGGCGTTTTCCGGAAGAACGAACGTTCTATGTCGGATCAGCATGACCAGGGTGCCGCAGGAAGTCAAGACCGAACGTTCTACCTCATTGGCGGCCGATGTGGCGGTATGGAGCGACCTGGCGGGCCGCTACTTCGAGGCGGATTCGATGCGGTGCTGGAGGATTCCGTCGACGCCGCGCAGGAATGTGTCGCAGACGTCGGCCGGGTCGGCGAGGCAACCGGAGACCATCGCGCCGTCCCGCAGCATCACGAAATGCCGGGCCGCGAGTTCCGGCGGTGTGTCGCCGACCTGCGCGAGCAGGTCCGTGACGGTGTTCAGGAACCACTCGCGGTGCGCGAGGACGGCCTGATGCACGGGGTGCGCGGGATCGGGATACTCCGCGACGGCATTGAGGAACGCGCAGCCGCGGAAATCGGCCGAGCGAATGCCCTCGGTGATCGACCCGGCGATGGCTCGCAGCTTGTCGGCGGCCGAGAGATCGTCGGCGAGGATCGTGCCGATCCCCTCGCACTCCATCTCGTGCACACTCTGCAAATACGCGACGACGAGGTCCTCTTTGCCGGGGAAGTGCCGGTACAGAGTGGCGCGGGTGACCTTCGCCTCCGCGACGATCCGATCGATCCCGACGGAATGCAGACCCTCCGCGTAGAAAATCCGGGTGGCGGTCCCGAGCAGCCTCGACCGCGCCTCGGACACCTGACCTCGAGCGTTGCGCACCATCCAGTCGAAGGTAGCAGATAGAACGATCGGTACCGTCGAGCACTCCGGCCGTTAGGTGCGGGCGAACAGCGCGACCACGCTGTTCGGCGCCTCTGGACCGAAGAAGGTCTCGAGGTTGTGCGCCGACTGGGCGGCGACCTCGCGGCTGCGGGGGAAGAGTCGCTTCTCATAGGCGGCGAGCGCGGTCTCGACGTCGGGGTGCTCGGCCAGTTCTTGGGCCAGGTCGGCGCCGTCGTACATGGCGAGGTTGGCGCCTTCACCGGCGAAGGGCGACATGAGATGCGCGGCGTCGCCGACGAGCGTCACGCCCAGCACCCGGTCCCAGGCGAGGCCGACCGGGAGCGCGTGGATCGGCCGGAGCCACGGCCGCGCGTCGCTGCCCGTCACGAACGCGGTGAGCAGCGGCGACCAGCCGTCGAACTCGTCGGCGAGGCGACGCAGACCGGCGGCCGGGTCACCGAAGTCGATCGACCGCATCCATTCCTCGGGCTTGTTCAGCGCCACGTAACCGCGCACACCGCCGTCCGCGTAGCGATGGACGATGATGCCCTGACCCGGCGCGACAGCCATGAGCGTGCCGCTGCCGATCATGGCCACGCTCTCCGGGTGATCCCGACGGCTTGAGGCGAGGGCGATCTCGACGAAGCAGGTGCCGCTGTAGCGCGGCTCGGCCCGGGTGAGCAGCGGCCGGACCTTCGACCAGGCGCCGTCCGCGCCGATGACGATATCGGCGCGGACGGTGGAACCCGCCGTGAAGACGAGGTCGAAGCCGCCCGTCGGGTGGCGCCGCAGCGCGGTCACCTTATGGCCCCACCGGATGGTCCCGGGGGCGAGCGAGTCGATGAGTAGGCGCCGGAGTTGGCCGCGGTCCACCTCGGGGCGAGACGAGCGGGAGTCCGTGGGCCGGTCGAGCAGGATCGTGCCGTGGCGGTCGACGACCCGCTTGGCGTCCTCGCCCGGCCGGACCAGAGCGCGGAACTCGTCGTCCAAGCCCGCAGCGCGCAGCGCGACCTGCCCGGTCTCCTCGTGGATGTCGAGCAGACCGCCCTGCCCTCGCGCCGACGCCGACGCCTCACCCTCGTAGAGGGTAACGGCGACGCCGTGGGCTTGGAGCACCCGGGCAAGCGTCAGCCCACCCAGCCCCGCTCCGACAATGGTGACGGTCTTCCGCATGATGCGCTCCTCGGTTGCGTTCGACACCGGGAGCGGGCAGGACGCCCGATCTCGGCACGGAGACGCTCACCGATCGGAACCGTCCTGCATCGATGTGTGCGCGATGTCCGGCGAGCAAGGCCGCAGGACATCGTTTTTCGCGACACCACGAATTTAACCCGGCTTCGGGTGCTGAGCAATTCCTCGCGTTCGGGCGGGTCCAGGAGAGGGCAGCGATACCATGGCGCCTCGCGCCGAAACCTCTTGTGGCTCAACCACTGTCGCGATCGCCTCGTACACCGAGGTGATGTCGCAGCCGGTGCACTTGTCCGGCAGCGTATTGCTCGGGTTCGACAAGCACCGCGCCGAGACCGCCGGGCTCCGACGGCAGTAGAAAATCTCCGCGGTCGATGTCCGCGTCGGTAGGGACCGTCAACTCCAGGCCATGGCAACGCCCGCTCTTCTCGTCGCGCAGTACCAGTTCCACGCGATCACCCTGCTGCCACGAGAGCGACATCGGGCGCAGGCTTTCGGCGATTGCCGCCCGGCGTGCGACCGCTTTGGCCAAGACCGCGAAACACCGAGAGATCCCGGCCTCCGCCGGTGGCGTCCGCACTTCGATATCCCAGGCCTCGCCCTTCGGTATACGGGTGATAGAACCGGGGGAACCGCTTGTTCTCGTACACCGTCGCGCCCCGTCGACCGTCGTCATCGACCAGCGACACCGCCAATCCCCGGTACCGCACCCGGTGGGCCACCCAATCGAAATCCGTTGGCGCCGAGAGCATGTCCCTCGCGCGGCCGGCGGTCAGTTGGCGAGGATTCGCTCCACTCCCTCCCGGTAGGTGGTGACCTGGAAGGCTGGGAAGCGGGTTGCGAATTTCGAGCTGTCGAAGATGTTGTCGGCGCGGTAGCGGTCGATCAGTTCGTACATTTCGTCGAGGGGCTTGACGACGTGGCGGCCGAGGCGGAAGGCGAGCATCGGCAGTATCGTGTAGCCGATCTTGCGGGCGGTGACCTCGCTGGCTAATTCGATGAGTTGGGCGTAGGTTCGCCGGTTCGGGTCGATCGGTAGGTGCCATGTCTGGCCGTAGGCATCGGGGGTGTTGCCGAGCAGGGCCAGCGCTCGGCCCGCGTCGGGGGTCCAGATCAGGGAGCGTTCGGTGTGGGCGTTGACCGGGACGAACGGCCGCTTGCCCGCCCGGATTCGGTCGAACACCAGCGAATTCGTGTAGCTCTTGGTCGAGCCGGGCCCGTAGAACTCGGGGGCGCGGCCGATGAGGCCCTGAACCCGATTGGCTCGCATGGCCTCGAGCAACATGGTGGCGAGTTGGCCACGGACACGTCCCTTGGGGCCGCCCGGTGCGAATGCCGTCGACTCGGTCTGGGGTGCCGACGTTCCGGGATACATGTAGGTGTTGTCGAAGAAGACGAGCTTCGTCCCGTGTTCGGCGCAGGTGTCGATGACATTGCGCATGATGACGGGGAACTGCCGCTCCCACAGCTTCGAGTCCAGGGGCAGGCCGACGGTGAGGTAGGCGATCTCGCTGCCCGCGACGGCGCGGCGGGTGGCCTCGGTGTCGGTGAGATCCGCGGCCACGAGTTCGTCGGTGTCGTCGACCCGCGACGGCTTGCGGCTGACGAGACGTATGTCCTTGGTGTAGGTGCGGTGAAGTTCGTGCACGAGTTCGTCGGCGATCGGTCCGCCTGCGCCGAGGACGGTCTGCATGGGGTCTCCTCGAGGTGGTGGGGGTGTCGACACCGTGCCGGAGTGCGGATCCCGGACGTCATGTTTACAGTGCTAACGCAGCATAGACGGGCAATGTAAGCAATGTCAACATCGAGGGTGCGTAGCTGCCTGCGCGGCTGCTCGGCGACCGAAACATGCAGTACTCCTCGAGAAGCGGGGCTCAAAGCGGGATATCCCGCGTTTCCGGGGTGAACCACGTGACCGCAGCACTGACGAGCATCAAAACCAGGACATAAGCGGCGAAGAGGTGGGTGTGGCCGGTGCTGGTGAGCCAGGTCTGGAGGTAGGGCGCGGTGCCGCCGAAGGCGGCGGTGGCCACGGCGGCACCGAGACCGCTTCCGGTGGCACGGATTCCGGCGGGGAACAGTTCCGCGTACACCGCGGGAATGACGGCGGCGAAGGCCGCGAGGAAGACCATGGCGAGCAGCAGGGCGAGGGCCAACTCCCAGGGGCCGCGGTCGAGCAGCGCGGTGGCGGGATAGACGACGACGGCGGTGCCGAGACTGAAGACCAGCAGGACGGGGCGTCGCCCGATGCGGTCGGAGACGATGCCGTAACCGGGCAGTAGGGCGATCATGAAGACGGACGCGAGCACGCTGATCCACAGCACCTGGGCGGCCGGAATCCGGTGGGTGGCAACGACATGCGCCGGTGTCCCGATCACCCACAGATAGAACGCGACGGTGCCGCCGACGGTCAGGCCGAAGGAGCGGGCGCACGCGGCCCGGTGGGTCCACAGCTCCCGCCACAGCGGCGAGCGCGCGCCGGGCGCGAAGGCGGTGCTCTCCGGCAGGCGCACGCGCATGACCACCGTATAAAGACCGATGACGCCACCGAGCACGAACGGCACCCGCCACCCCCAGGCGTTCATCTCCGCCTTGCTCAACGCCCCACTCAGCACCGCGCCCAGCACGGTGGCGGCGACGATGCCGCCGGTGCCCGAGACATAGATGAAACAGGCCCAGCGCCCCCGGCGGCCGGGCGGCGCCGATTCGGCGAGATACGTTTGCACAGCGGGCATTTCGCCGCCATGGCCGAGTCCCTGGGCCAGACGGGCCAGCACGAGCAGCAGCGGCGCGCCGAGGCCGATGGCCGCGTGGGTGGGTGTGACGCCGATCAGCAGACTGCCTCCCGCGGCCAGCGCGATGGCGGCGATGAGCGCGACCCGGCGGCCGCGACGGTCGGCGTACCAGCCGAACAGCAGGCTGCCGATGGGCCGCACGACGAATCCGATCGCGAAGACGATCAGCGCGGACAGCAGGGCGAGCATCCCGCTCTTGCCGGGGAAGAACGCGTGCGCGAAGAACGGTGAGAAGGTGCCGAAGATGGCCCAGTCGTACCACTCCAGGGCGTTTCCCGCACCGGTCGACAGCAACGTCCGCCAGGGGTGGGGCGCGGCGGAAGTGTTTGCGGGAGAGGCGTTTTCGGTGGATGCGGTAGTGGACATGAGCGACCTCACGCGATATCGGCGGCAAGTCGGCGAGCGGCGAGTTCGGCGTACACCAGTGCGCCGTCGGTGAGCACCGCGTCGTCGAACACCGCATAGGGCGAGTGATTGTCGAAGGCGTGCGCCGGATCGGCGTCGCGGGGGCAGGCGCCGAGCAGGACCATGGCGCCGGGCACTCGATCCAGCACCCGGCAGAAGTCCTCGCCCGCGTAGAGCGGCCCGGCCAGGTCCAGATATCGTTGCGGCCCAAGCACTTCGGAGACTGTCGTCGCCGCGAAGTCGGCTTCGCCCGGATCGTTGGCGGTGACGTCGAGGTACTCGGTCACTTGCGGGTCGGCGGTCACGCCGTGCGCGTCGGCTATCGAACGACAGACGCGTTCGAATCCCTTCCGCAGCGCGTCGCGGGTGGGCGCGTGGTGCCAGCGCAGGGTGCCGTGCAGTTCGGCGTGCGCCGCGAGGATGTTGCCGGCGGTGCCCGCGTGGATCGCCCCGATGGTCAGCACCGCCGTGTCGGCGGGATCGGCGGTGCGCGTCACCATCCCGGGCAGCGCACCGACCATGGCGGCGGCCGCGGGGAGGGGGTCGTGCGCGAGATGCGGGGCCGAGCCGTGCCCGCCGGTGCCCTCCACGGTCACCGTCAGCAGGTCCGCGCCGGCCATCAGGGGTCCGCGCCGGGTGGTGAACACCCCGTGCGGAAATCGCGCGGACATGACGTGAATCGCATACGCGGCAACGGGTTTCGGGCCCGCCGCGGACAGCACGCCCGCGTCGATCATCCTGGCCGCGCCGTCCGCGCCCTCCTCCCCCGGCTGGAACATGAAGATCACGTCCCCGGCCAGTTCCGCGCGCCGCGCGCACAGCACCCGGGCCGCGCCCACGAGCATGGCGGTGTGCAGATCGTGGCCGCAGGCGTGCATGGCCCCGTTGCGCGCGGCGTAGTCGAGTCCGGTGCGCTCGGTCAGGGGCAACGCGTCCATGTCGCCGCGCAGCAGCACGACGCGGCCGGACCGCCCGCCGCGCAGAACGGCGGTGATCGAATCGAGTTCGCGGCCGACGGTGATCTCGAGCGGCAGTCCCGCCAGCGCGTCGAGCACCCTTTGCCGGGTGCGCGGCAGCCGCAGGCCGATCTCGGGGTCCGCGTGGATCTCTCGGCGCAGTCGCACCAGATCCTGGTGCAGCGCATGCATTTCCGGAGCGGGAGGCATTCTCGACCCTTCCTGTCGTGCGTGATCGTGACAGGATGTCGAGGTCGGCGGAAAGGCCCGTGAAATCGCAGGAAATTCGACGAACCGGGGTGGATATGCAGGATTCTGTCGCGGCGCTGGACGAATTGGATCTGGCGCTGATCAACTGCCTGGAGATCGCGCCGCGGGCCACCTGGCAACGGCTCGGTATGGTCCTCGAGGTCGATCCGGTGACGGTGGCCCGGCGCTGGCAGCGGCTGCACGCGGCCGGGGTGGCCTGGGTCAGCGGCCGTGCCACCGGCGCGCCCGACTCCTGTCTGGCCATCGTTCTGGTCGACTGCGCCAACGGGACCGTCAACGACACCGCGCGGCAGCTGGCTCACTGGCCGCATGTGCTCAGCGTCGAGCACATCAGCGGCAGACACGATCTGTCCCTGCTGATCTCGGTGGGCGGAGTGGTCGAGCTGTCCCGGCTGCTGCTGGAATCGCTGTCGGCCGTGCCCGGTGTCGCCGCGACCAGCACCATGCTGGTGACCCGGGTCTATCGCATGGGCGACCAGTGGCAGCTGCGGGTGCTCGACGCCGACCAGCGCGCCCGGCTGCTCGACAGCGTGCGGCCCTGGCCCGCGCGCCCGCCGAAACCCCGGCCGCTCGACGCGACCGATCGCGCGCTGGTCCTGCGGTTGGGCGAGGACGGGCGGACCCCGCTGTCGGATCTGGCGAGCGAAACCGGATCGAGCCTCACCACGGTGCGCCGCCGCCTCGACGGCATGATCGCGGGCGGCCGCCTGGTGCTGCGCTGCGATCTGGCGCTGTCGCTGTCGAGTTGGCCGGTGGGCATGTGGGTCTGGGGCCGCGCCGATCCGAACGACCGGGCGACGGTCGAGGCGGTGCTGGGCGTCCCCGGCGCGCGGGTCTGCATGCGCGTGTCCGGCGGTGAACCGAATCTCGCCGTGGGCTTCTCGCTGCCGTCGGTGCACGAGGTGCCGGTGGTCGAGTCGCGGCTGTCCGCGCAGGCGCCGCGGTTCACCGTGCTGGGCACGTCGATGGTGCTGCGGTTCCTCAAACGCATGGGCCGCATCCTGGACTCGGCGGGCCGCAGCGTGGCGACGATCCCGATGGAGATCTGGGCGGATCCGGGTCACCCGCCACCACCCTGACCGGCGTGCGCCGACGCTCCCGTGTACTCCAGGTTCATCCCTTTCGGATGAACCGATCGGACCCCGGTCCATGGATGCTGACCTCGACTTGCCAGGCCGCTCGGCGGTCGCAGGAACAGGTGGATCTCGATGCGCGAGAGGCCGATGATGACCGAATCCGCAATGCCGAATCCCATGGATCGTGCCGTCCACCGGCGGGCCGTGGAAGCAGCCGTGTGGGGTATGGCCGCGGTGAACTACGAGATCATGCGGTCGGTCATGGAACCGCGGGGCGCGATCGAATTCCTGTATTGGTCGAAGCTGTTGGATTGGCGCAACCAGACTCTGACACCGAATCCCGACCTCATCTACTACATGGCCTTCCTGGACGTCGGCCGCGACGGACCGATCGTCGTCGAGATCCCCCCGGGTAACGAGCAGCATGTGCTGAACGGCAGCCTGTGCAATGTCTGGCAGGTCCCGCTCGAAGACGTCGGGAAGTTCGGTGCCGACCAGGGGCGCGGGGCGCGGTATCTGCTCCTCCCCCCTGGTTACGACGAAACGCCGCCCGACGGCTATCTCGTGCTCCGGTCCGACACCAATCGGGTGTACGCGCTCCTGCGGACGGTGCTGCCCGAGGCAACCCAGTCAGCCCTCGACGCGGGTCTGGACTACTGCCGGGGCATTCGCATCTACCGTCTGGCCGACGCGGCGGACCCGCCCGAGACGCCGAGGCGAGACCTCGCGGGCGAACTGGTCGACACCCGCATTCCCGAGACCCTCGAATTCTGGAAAGCTCTCGACCGCGTCGTGCAGGCCGAACCCTGGTTGGCGCGTGACCGCGCGTTCGCCGAAAGTACTTCGGGCCGAACGCTGCGCCGGGCCGGGACGCGAATTTCATCGAAACCGGCGAGAGCGAGACCTTCGAATTGATGTTCCGCTTCTACGGTGTCGGCCCCGATGTGATGAACAAGCAGTGGCGCCTCGAGGACCCGGAGATCATCGAGCACAGGGATGTTCCCGGCGCACTGTGACGCACAAGCCGCCGTCAGCGCCCGGCGACCGGGCGCACGGGTTCCAGGACGACGGGCGCGTAGGGCCGCCACGTCGAGACGGCCCAGAGCACCACCAGATCGACCACGATCGTCGCGACCGACCACCACGGCGCGTAGGGCAGCGACAGGAAATTCGCCACGATCGAGACCGCCGCGACGACGGCGGCGAGGATCAGGGCCCAGCGCGCGGCGATCATCATCGCCAGGGCGACGAGGATCGCGAGGGCACCGAGCACGATGTGCACCCAGCCCCACGTGGGCAGGTCCATCCGGTAGCTGTACTCGGGGACCCGCAGGAACACCTCGTCGCGCACCACCGCCGAAATGCCTTGCAGCACAGACATGATCCCGCCGATGAGCAACAGCACCGCGGCGAACATGGTGATCCCGGCGGCGAAACCCTGCCGAACCGGGTGGGGCTCTTGCAGATACGTCGTCATGACGGCCAGGCTAGGAATGCCGCCCGCGGGGCGGCGTCATCCGGTCGGGGTGATCTCGGCCGACTCCGGCCCGCGAGCAGGCCCGAGTCCGGCTCGACATTCGGCTCGACAGCGGCGATCTCACCCCGAACGGGTGAGGGTTGCGCCGAAACCCTGATTAGGGTCGGTCCCATGCACAGGGCTGCGCGTGGGGTCCTCTCGGCGAGGAGTGCGGCCGCCGCCCTGATCCCCCGCCCGGACGGCCGTCCGTGACCGGCGCGCCGATCTTCCAGTCGCTGGCCGGATACCGCCGCGCGTGGCTGCGGCCCGATATCGTCGCGGGCCTGACCGTGTGGGCCGTGCTGGTTCCCGAGGCGCTGGCCTACGCCTCGATCGCGGGTGTGCCGCCGGTGACCGGCCTCTACGCCGCGGTGCCCGCGCTTGTCCTCTACGCGCTCGCGGGCAGTTCGCGGCATCTGGTGGTCGGCCCGATGTCGGCGACGGCCGCCCTGTCCGCCGCGATCGTCACGCCCCTCGCCGGGGCCGACGGCGGCCGCTACCTCGCGCTGTCCACCGCGCTGGCTCTCGTCACCGGGGTGGCCGGTCTGCTGGCGGGGCTCGTTCGGCTGGGCTTCGTGGCCTCGTTCATCTCCGAACCGGTTCTGAAGGGGTTCATCGTCGGGCTGGCGCTCACCATCATCATCGGCCAGGTCCCCAAGCTCCTCGGCATCGGCAAGCACGAGGGCGACTTCTTCCGGCAGGCCTGGGGAGTGCTCACCCATCTCGGCGAAACGCACTGGCGCACACTGGTTCTCGGCCTACTCAGCCTGGCGGTCGTACTGGGTGTGAAACGCTGGCTCCCCCTGGTTCCCGGTTCGCTGCTCGCGGTGCTGCTGGGCATCGCCGCGGTCGCCGTGTTCGATCTGGACGACCACGGCGTCGCCATCGTCGGGCACATCGACTCGGGCCTGCCCGCCCTCGGCCTGCCCGATGGCCCGGATTTCGGGGACTATCTCGATCTGGCCGGGCCCGCGATCGGCGTCCTGCTGATCGGATTCGCCGAGGGCCTCGGCGCGGCGAAAACCTATGCGGCCAAGGCGGGTTACACCGTCGACGCCAATCGTGAACTGCTCGGCCTCGGCGCGGCCAATCTCGGTTCCGGCCTTGCGTCGGGCATGGTCGTCAACGGCAGCCTGTCCAAGACTGCCGTCAACGGATCGGCCGGGGCCAGAACGCAATTGAGCGGGCTCGTGGTCGCCGCGCTGACGGTGCTGACCCTGCTGCTGCTCACCGGGCTGTTCGAGAAACTGCCCGAGGCGACGCTGGCGGGCGTGGTCATCGCCGCGGTCGTCGAACTGGTCGACATCGCCGGACTGCGGCGGCTGTACCGGGTGTGGACCGAGCGCCTCGGCGGCATCTACGGCCACGCGGCGCGCGCGGACTTCCTCGCCGCGGCCGCGGCCATGCTGGGCGTGCTGCTGTTCGACACGCTGCCCGGCCTGCTCATCGGCATCGGCATCTCGATGCTGCTGCTGGTCTATCGCACCTCCCGCCCGCACGTCGCGCCCGTGGTGAAACAGGGCTCGCTGTGGCTGGACGCGGTCCGGCACCCGGGCCTGCCGCGGCGGCCGGACCTGCTGGTGGTCCGCGTCGAATCCGGGCTGTACTTCGCCAACGCCGACTACGTCCGGGACCGCGTCACGAGCCTGTGCACCGACCGGACCCGACTGGTCGTCCTCGACGCCGAGACCTCGCCGAGCATCGACGTCACCGCCGCGGCCATGCTCGACGACCTGCGCGCCGCCCTGGCCCGCCGCGGCATCGGCTTCCGAATCGCCCGGCCCATCGGGCAATTCGGCGACACGCTCGGCGCGTCGGAGACCACCGCCACCCCGATCGGGGTGTACCCGACCGTGACGGCCGCGGTGGCCGACCTGCCCGAGGACACGACCCCAGGAGGCGACCATGGGTGAGCTGCTGCTGCGACTGCTCCCGGAACTGATCGGCCTGATCATCACCCCCGGCGCGATCGCGGGCTGCATCCTGCTGCTGCATTCGCATCAGCCCGTGCGCAACGCGCGGGCTTTCGGCGGCGCGTTCATGCTCACCTACACCCTGATCGTCGTCTCGGCCCTGCTCGGCGGCGCCTCCGACCCCGGATCGACCTCGCCGCACACCTCCTCCGCCGCCGGGCTGGCCGTCGGGCTGATCTTCCTCGCCGCCGGAGCCTGGGTCGCGACCCGACCCCGCGCCGCCGCGGCGACCACCCCGAAATGGCTCGACGAACTCGGAAACGCCGGTCCGAGAAGGGCTTTCGTGATCGGTCTCGCCTTCGCGGTGGTCAACCCGAACCTGTTCATCATGATCTCCGGTATGAGCCTGATCTCCAGTTCCCACACCGGCACCGGCGCGGCCTTCCTCGCCACCGCGCTGCTGCTCGCCGCCGCGGCCCTGGACTTCCTGATCCCGATCGGGGTCTACCTCGCCCTCGGCGACCGTGCCCGCACCGCCCTCGACACCGCGCAGGACTGGATGGTCCGCAACAATCGCGCGATGTCGATCACGGTGCTGTTCGCCTTCGGGGCGCTGTTCACCCTCCGCGGCGTCGTGAATCTGATGTCGGTGCGGTCCTGATCCGATCAGGGGGTGACGATGGCGAAGTTCTTGTCGCCCGGGTCGAGCACGGCGGCCAGGCGTTGTAGTGCCGACGCGTCGCCCTTGAGCTCGATACCGGGTGTGTCGCCGGAGAATCCGCCGAATGCCAGGGCGGGCAGCGTTCGGCTGGTGGTGGTCAGCGTCACGTCGGCCTCGCCCGGCTGCGGACGGGCGCTGTAGGTGAGAACACCGTTGGCCAGGCGCAGCCGGTAGCGCTGGTCGAGGTCGGTGAGCGCCACGTCGATCGTCAGATCCTCGCCCCACGCGCGAGGCCCGTCGATCTGGATCGCGATGGCGTCGAACAACATGGTCGGCGACAGCTGCGCGACGACATCGGGCGCGGTGGTCTCGGTGGGGGTGCCGAAACCACCGTGGCGCAGTTCGGTCGTGCCCGAGAGATACCAGCTGCGCCAGGTACCGTTCTCCGCGCCGTAGCCGAGTTGCTCGTAGGTGTCGGCCAGTAGCTCGCGGGCCGCCGCGTGATCCGGCTGTGCGAACACGACATGGTTGAGAACCTGTGCGGCCCAACGGAAATCGCCGCTCTCGAAGGACTCGCGGGCCTTGTCCACCACCGTGTCGGCACCGCCCATGAACTCGACGTACCGCTTGGCCTGCTCGACCGGCGGGTGCGGCCACAGGTTCGCCGGGTTGCCGTCGAACCAGCCCAGGTACCGCTGGTAGACCGCCTTCACGTTGTGGGAGACCGAGCCGTAGTAGCCGTGCGCGCTCCAGGCGTTCTCGAGCGACGGCGGCAGTTCGATGGCCTCGGCGATCTCCGGACCGGTCAGGCCCTTGTTCATCAAGCGCAGGGTCTGATCGTGGACGTAGGCGTACAGATCGCGCTGGGTCGACAGGAACGCCCGGACCCGGTCCTTACCCCAGGTGGGCCAGTGGTGGGAGGCGAAGACGACCTCGGCGTCGCCGCCGAACAGGTCGATGGTCTCGGTGAGATAGTTGGCCCACCCGTGCGGGTCCCGCACGACCGCGCCCCGCAGGGTGAGCAGATTGTGGAAGGTGTGGGTGGCGTCCTCGGCGGCGCACAGGGCGTGGAAATCGGGGAAGTACACCAGCATCTCCGCGGGCGCCTCGGTGTCGGGAGCCATCTGGAACACCATCCGCACCCCGGCCACGGTGACCTCGTGACCGGTGGTGGTGACGATATCGGTCGGCGCGATCAGCGACACCGTGCCGATCGAGAGGGTCTGCCCGAGCCCGGCGCCGACCTGACCCTGCGGACCGCGGGCGAGCGCGGCGCCGTACATGTATCCGGCACGCCGGTTCATCGCGGTCCCCGCGAAAACGTTCTCCGACACCGCGTGTTCGAGGAACCCTTCGGGGGCGAAGATCCGCACCGCCCCACTGTCGACTTCGTCCTGCGATACGAAACCCTTCACGCCGCCGAAGTGGTCGGCGTGGGAGTGGGTGTAGACGATCGCCTTGATCGGCCGGTCGCCGCGGTGGGCGCGATACAGCTCCAGCGCGGCCCGCCCGGTCTCCACCGACAACAGCGTGTCGACCACGATCACCCCGTCGTCGCCCTCGATGAACGAGGTGTTCGACAGGTCCATGCCCCGCACCTGATAGATGCCGGGCACCACCTCGAACAGGCCGTCCACGGCCACGAGCCGGGATTGGCGCCACAGGCTCGGGTTCACCGTGTCGGGGGCCTCGCCGTCGAGGAAGGCATAGGTGTCGTTGTCCCAGAGCACCGTCCCGTCCTCGGCCGTGACCGCGTTCGGGGAACGCCGGGCGATCAGTCCGCGGTTGACGTCGTCGAAGTCCTGGGTGTCGGCGAACGGCAGACTGTCCCGCAGCGCCTTGTTCCGGGCAGCGATGGACGCCGATGCTGTTTTCGATGCCATGACGCGCAGTCTGGTTACCGCGCCACCCGCTCGTACCATCCGAAACGGGTGAAAACCTCACCCTCCCCCACCGGATCACCGAGTTCGTCAGGTCGCGGCAATGGTGCGGTGGTCTGGTGTATCGAACCGGCCGGGAGGCGATATCGTCTCCCGGCCGGTCCGCCGTGGGCGGCTCAGCCCAGGTTCATGTAGACGGCCTTCGGGTAGAGGTAGCTCTCCACGTGTTCGCGGCCGCCCTTCCAGCCGTAGCCGCTCATCTTGGTTCCGCCGAAGCCGACCGAGGGGTCGAGGACGCCGTAGCAGTTGACCCAGACCGTGCCGGCGTTGATGCCGCGCGAAACCTTGTGCGCGGTGGCGAGATCCCGGGTCCAGACACCGCCGGCCAGCCCGTAGGGGGTGGCGTTGGCCAGGCGCAGCGCCTCGTCGATGTCGTCGAACGGGATCACCGTGGCCACCGGGCCGAAGATCTCCTCCTGGGCGATGGTCATCTCGTTGGTGGCGGAGGCGAACACCGTGGGTTCGACGAAGAAGCCCGATCCCCGGTCACCGTCGAGTCGCCTACCGCCGCTGACCAATTCGGCCTCGCGGGAGCCGATGTCGATGTAGTTCAGCACGCGCTCGAGCTGGCGTTGCGAGATCAGCGGGCCCAGTTGGCTGTTCGGGTCCAGGCCGTCGCCCACGCGGACCGTCTTGGTGAATTCGGCCATGCGCGAGACGAATTCGTCGTGGATGGCGCGCTGGACGAAGATCCGGGTGCCGGCCACACACACCTGGCCGCTGTTGGTGTACACGCCCATCGCCGCACCCGGCACCGCCACGTCCAGATCGGCGTCGGCGAAGACGATATCGGGCGACTTGCCACCGAGCTCGAGTTGCAGGCGTTTCATGTTCCCGGCCGAGGCCCGCACGATGGTTCGGGCGGTGCCCACCGAACCGGTGAACGCGATCCGGTCGACGCCGGGATGCTCCGCCAGTGCCGCGCCCGCGTCTTTCCCGTAACCGGTGACCACGTTGACGACACCGTCGGGAACACCGGCCTCGGTGAGCAGTTCGGCGACCCGGAGCACCGACAGCGACGCGTCCTCTGCGGGCTTGAGCACGGCCGTGCAACCGGTCGCCAGGGCCGGGCCGAAGATCCACCACAGGCCGATGAGCGGGCCGTTCCAGGGGATGATCCCGCCGACCACGCCGACGGGTTCGCGATAGCGCAGGGTCAGGAAATCACCGGGCAGCGAGTTCGGCGGAATATTGCCCGTGCCCGCGTCGACCTGAGAGGCGAAGAACTGCAGCACCTGCGAGGTCCACTCGCGCAGGCCCCGGGTCCGGGTCAGCGGGGCGCCCATGTCCAGGGTCTCGATGGTGGCGAGTTCCTCGAAGTTCTCGAGGACCAGGTCGTGGACGCGCAGGATCAGCGAGCGCCGCTGGTGCGGTGTCCAGCGGCTCCATTCGCCCTCGAAGGCGGCGCGGGCGGCCGCGACCGCGGCGTCCACATCGGCCGCGCCGCTCGCGGCGATGGTGCCCATCGTGGCGCCGGTGGCGGGATTGACGACGTCGATGGTCTCGGCCGAGGCGGCGGGCACCCAGCGTCCGCCGATCAGATTGTGTTTGGCCGTGCCGACGAACGCGGGCACCGGATGGTTGGTGGTCATAGCTCTCTCCAGATAAGCGAAAGGCGGTCTGTCAGTCGAACAGGAAGACGCCCTTGCCCGCGTCCTGCTTGTCGAACCACCGGTAGGCCTCCTCGGCCTGCTCGATGGTCCAGGTGTGCGAGTACAACTCGTCGACCGGAAGATTGTGTGCCACAACGTAATCCGCGCAGCGCGCCTGTTCGATCGTCGACATGGTCCAGGACGTCATCAGCGTCCACTGGTTCTTGTAGACGGCCTGGGTCGTGAACTCGACGTGACCGGGCAGGCCGATGAACACGGCCCGGCCGAAGGTGCCGAGCGCGGCGAGGGCGTCCGCACCGGCCCGGCCCGAGGTCTCCAGCACGACCTCGGCCTTGCGTCCGCCGGTGTGTTCGGCGACGACCTCGGCCACGGACCGCTCGCGGGAGTTGACGACGATGTCGGCGCCGAACCGCTCGCTCTCGGCGAGCCTGCGGTCGTCGACGTCGACGGCGATCACCCGGGCGCCCATCGAGGCGGCGAACATCGTCGCCGAAAGGCCCACCGGCCCTTGCCCGAACACCACCGTGGTCGTGTCCGCCACGCCACCGACCCGTTTGATCGCGCCCCACGCTGTGCCGGTGCCGCACCCGATGGCCGCGCCCGCCTTGAACGACAGTCCGTCCGGCAGCGGCAGCAGCGCCGCCACCGGCACCAGGGCGAAGGACGTGTGGCCGCCGTTGACGTGCACGGCCATGGTCTTGCCGGGCGCGGTCTCACACATCTGCGGCCAGCCCGCCCGGCACCGGCGGCAGGTGTTGCAGCCGAAGTAGTGGTGGATCATCACCCGGTCGCCGACGGCGAAGCGGGCCGGGTCGACGCCCTCGCCGACCGCGTACACCTCACCGCACGGTTCGTGACCCTGGATCACGGCGTGGTCGAAATCGAAAGCGCCGTGGTAGAAGTGCAGATCCGACCCACACATACCGGAGGCGCGGATCTTCACCACGACCTCGCCGTAGCCCGGTTCGGGTTCGGGGAAGTCCTCGAGCACCGCGGTCCCGTCTCCCGGGAACAAGATTCCCTTCATCAGTTTTCCTGTCTCCTATGACAATTCAGGCCGAGGGTCGGGCGCGCAGCCGCGCGGTGGCCTCGTGATCGATGCGCAGGCCCTCGGGGTCCAGGCGCGGATCGCCCTCGACGACGACCCCGTAGTCGCGCGCGGCGCCCGCGATGCTGACGTACTCGTTGCGGACGTCGGCGAGCACCCGTTCGGGATCCCGCCGCATCGGATCGCCCCATCCGCCACCACCATTGGTGAGGCATCGCAGGATCGTGTTCGGTTCGGTCGCCCACACCTGTTCGGCGGCGAAGTAGTGGTAGCGGCCGTCGACCGGGTCCAGCGCCTTGGTATCGGGGTCGAGCACCCCGGCGACGGGCACGCTGTCGGCGTAGACCCCCGCGTCGGTACCGAGCAGGCCGGGGGTCGCGTCGCCGTTCTCCCCCGGCGGGAACAGCCACATCGCACCGGTCGGCCCGGCCTGTCCGCCATGGGCTCCCACGCCCGAGGGCTGTTTGGTGCGGAACGGTGAGAGGTAGTGCGCGCCCGCGGTGAGCCACAGCGCGTCCTTGAGATTGGCCGCGCCGCCGCGGAAGGTGCCCGCGCCGCCGGTGTCGATGGCGTGTTCCTTGCGCAACAGCACCACCGGCGACTCGCGTTCGATCGTCTCCGTCGCGGGGTCGAGGTTGTTGAGCGTGAACAGGACGGTGTAGCTGTCCCCGTCGCCGACGTGGCTGGCGCCCCACGGTCCGTGCTCGCCACCGCACTGGGTGGCCGAGGTCCACGGCGTGCCGTCGACCCGCAGCCCGGAGGCGTTGTGGGTATTGGTCGAGCCGTAGTCACCACCGACGCCGTGCTCGCCGAGGACCGGATTGAGGGCGTCGAAGATCGCCGACGACACCGCGCCGGAGGCCTCCCAGAACATCATGATGCCGCCGTCGGGGGGCAGCGAGGAGACGATGGTGCCCGGCGGCACGACGAGGTCGACATTGCGCCAGGTGCCCGAGGTGAACGGCACCTTCGGGTCGAGCAGCATCGTAAGGGCAACGCCCACAGCGGTTTTGGCGTCGAGAACGCCGCAATTGATGCAGGTCCTGGCCTGGGGCGAGGTACCGGACAGGTCGATCTCCATGTCCTCGCCGCGCTTGCGCACGAGCACCCGCACGGTGTAGTCGACGGTGTCGTCGAGACCGTCCGCGTCGATCAACGCCGAGCCCGCGTAGTCGCCGTCGGGGACCAGCGCGATGGCGTCGCGCATCCGCTCGGCGGAGGTGTCGCAGGCGTAGTCCAGGGTGCCGAGATAGGCGCCGAGACCGTACCTTTCGATGTTCTCCAGAATCAGCCGCTCCCCCAGCTTCAGCTGCTGGAAGATGCTCTTGAAGTCGGGCAGCAGCATGCCGCCCCAGCGGGTGTTGTCGAAGATCAGGCTGAAGGTGGAGCGCACCGGCCGATCCTGCGACCACAGCAGCATGGGCGGGATCACCAGGCCGTTCTCGTAGACATTGCTCTTGGTCGCCGAGAAACCGCCGGGCACCGTGCCGCCCATGTCGAGCTGATGCGCGCAGATGGTGACGAAGGAGACGATCTCCCCGTCGGCGAACACCGGCCGGGTGAACGCCACGTCGTTCACGTGCCTGCCACCGCGATACGGGTCGTTGCAGATCAACACGTCCCCGGGACGCAGGTTCTCGGGCCCGTACTCCTCCACGGCGTTGCGGACCGCGTCGCCCATGGTGCCGAGGAACACGACCAGGCTGTTGCTGACCACGGCCATCGGATAGCCCTTGTGCGCGGGACCGCTGATGGTGCAGGCGAAGTCGTACCAGTCGCGGATGATCGGCGAGAACGCCTCGCGCATGAAACCGGTGGACATGTGCTCGACGGCGTAGCGCAGCCGGTTGGTGATCACGGTGGCGCTGAAACGGTCTGTGCCGTAACGCTCTTGGAACCGGGCGTCGGTGAGGTCCCGCAGCCGGGGCGCGGTGGGGATGGTCGGACTGGACATGTCACTTTCTCCGGATCACGATTTCGCCGTACGCGCCGACGGTGGCCTGCTGGCCGGCGCCGATATGCGTGGTGGACAGTTCTTCCTCGACCACGGCGGGGCCGTCGAGCAGATCGCCCGCGCGCAGGCTCGTGCGGTCGTAGACGTGGGCCTGCTGGGCGCCGACACCGTCCGCGTCGAGGTCACCCAGGTACCGCAGGGTCACGGTGCGGATCGGGGTGAGCGGACCGTCGGCCGCGGTCCGGGCCGGGAGCGCGGGGTATTCGACCTTGGGGGTGTCGAGGACCGCACGTACCCGGAAGGTGACGCCCTCGACGGGCATCATCTCGAAGCGGTTGCCCGACCGGGCCTCGTAGGTGTCGTGGAAGGCCGACACCATGGCGGCCACGGCGGCCTCGTCGATCGTGCCGCCCGGCACGGGCACGAACGGGGTCTCCCAGCTCTGCCCGGCCAGGTGGGCGTCCATGCTGCGCGAGATCGTCGCCGGCTCGCCGCCGACGCGGGCCCGCAGTTGTTTCTCCATGTCGGCGAACAACGCGTCGATCGCGGGCGCGGCCGCGTCGGTGAGCATGAGGTAAGCGCTGCGGTCGACCGTGAAAACCTGGTCGGTGGAAAGCAATCCGACCGCGGAGAACAGGCCCGGATTCGGTGGCACGATCACCTGCTTGCACCGCACGGTGTCGAGCACCGCGGGCAGCAGCATCGGGCCCGCGGCGCCGAAGGCGACCAGGCTGTAGTCGCGGGGGTCGACACCGTTCTTGATGGCGACGTTGAACACGCCCTCGGCCATGTTGTTCACCGCCATCTCGTAGGCGTAGCGGACCCGATGCGCCAGATCCAGCTCGGTGTCGAGGGATTCGAAGGCCCGCCGGGCGGCGTCGGCGTCGAGTCGCAGTTCGCCACCGGCGAAGTCGTCGGCGGCGAGGATGCCGATGAGCAGGCAGGTGTCGGTCGTCGTCGGCTGGGTGCCGCCGCGCCCGTAGCAGGCCGGGCCGGGCTGTGCCCGCGCGCTGTCGGGACCGACCTGGATCTCGCCCGCGGAACCGATCGACACGATGCTGCCGCCGCCCGCGCCGATGCTGGAGATGGCGTTGGCCAGCGCGTTGACCACGAGATCGTGTTCGAGTTCGAAGGTGGACTCCACGAACGGCTCGCCGCCGCTGACCACGCTGATGTCACACGAGGTGCCGCCCACGTCGGCGCACAGCAGGTCGTTCTCCCCGATCAGCGCGCCGAAGTGGGCGCAGGCGACCGTGCCGGCGGCCGGGCCGGAGAACACGATCCGGAAGGGCTGCTCCATCGCCTGCGCCGAGGGCACCAGGGTCGCCGCGCAGTCGGCGAAGTTGAGCTGACCGGCGAAACCCAGTCGGGCCAAACCCTTTTCGAGACCGGCGGTGTAATCGGAGTAGATGATCTTCATCAGCGTGTCGATCACGGTGGTCGAGGCGCGGGCGTATTCCTTCGCCAGCGGCGATACCTCGCTCGAGATCGAGCACGGCACATCACCGAGCACCTCGCGCACCAGCTCGCGCAGCCGCAGTTCGTGGCGGGGGTCGACGTAGGCGTTGATCAGGCAGATCGCCACACCCGCGACCTCGCAGCGGCGCAGTACCTCGAGTTCGGTCCTGGCCTGGTCCTCGTCGAGGGCGAACAGCACGCCGCCGTCGGCGGTGATCCGCTCGTGGATGCCGCGCCGCAGGTAGCGCTGGACCAGCGGCCGCGAGGCGTCACCGAAGCTGCGCCGCCAGTGCGGGTCGAGGATGGCCTCGGCCGGACGCCAGACGCGGCCCATGTCGAGGATGTCGCGGTGCCCCTCGGTGGTCAGGAAGCCGATCTTGGGCAGTTGCCGGGTGATGACGGCGTTGAGGCCGTGGGTGCTGGCGTGGTTGAACACCGCCGCGTCGGTGACACCGAGGACCTCGGCGCCGCGCAGCACCGGACCCGTCACATCGGCGTAGTCGGTGGAAATCTTGGCGGTGTGGATCCGCCCGTCGCGCCAGGCGACGACATCGGTGAACGTGCCGCCCACATCGACTGCGATCATGGTGACTCCTGAAATGATTCGGTCTCAGACGAGATCGGCGAGCAGCTGGATGGGGCCGAGCCGGTGCCACGGTTCCCTCGTCACGGAATACAGGCACTGCTGACACTTGACCACCCGTACCCAACCCTGTTCGGCGACAACGGGATACGCGCGCAGTTCGGCCGCGCCACAGCGCGGGCAGGCGCCCTCGCGCGGTTCGCGGTGCACCTGGGGTGGTGTCGGTGCGTCAGCCATGGCTGGGTCCTCCTACGGCGATGAAGTGTGCGGCCGAGTGCCGTGAGGACGACGCTAAGTTCGCGAGACCTGGGTCACAATCCGCCGGGCGAAGGCACACTGTCCGTCGAGCGAAGCGGGTTGTATGAATCAAACAAAGTATATTATATTTACGATGTGATACTCATCACGCCTGAGAGGAGGGTCTGCCGTTGTCGTCAGCACCCGCAGCGGTCGTGAGCAGCTTTCGCTCGGAGGATCCGGCCGCCGCACATGATCATGTGAGCGCCGCCTTCGCCCACCACGAGCTCGTCCTCGACGAGCGTCGCGGGATCGACTTCGCCCTGGACACGGTGCGTTCGGAGAGCCTGACCGTCGGGCGGATGGCCTACGGCACCGCCGCGCGCATCGACGGCCCGCCGATGCAGACCTGCTATCACGTGAATCTGTCCGTCGCGGGACAGAGCACGGTGGCCCAGCACGGGACGCGACGCTCCTTCGGCGCGGGCGAGGCCGGTGTGGCCTTCGTGCACGACGCGCCGGTGTCGATCCGCTGGAGCGCCGACGCCGAGCACTACCACATCAATCTGCGCCGCGAACCCTTCGAGCGCCATGCGGCCCGGTTGCTCGGCCGCCGGGAGAGCCAGCCCGTCCGGTTCGATCTCACCTTCCCCATGGCGGCCCCCGCCGGTCGCGCCCTGCTGGCCACCACCCGGTTCGTCTACGACGAACTGGCCCGCGAGGGCGGGGTGTCGACGATGCCCCTGGCGCGCCGGGAACTCGAGTCGACACTGATGACCCAGATTCTGCTCACCGCGCCGAGCCAGCTCACCCCGGCGCTGACCGGCGCCGCGCCGAACATCGGCCACAGCCGGGTCCGCGAGGTCGTCGCCTACATCCACGCCCACCCCGACGCCGATATCTCCACCGCCGAACTCGCCGCCCGCGCGGGCGTCACGGCCCGGGCGCTGCAACTGGGATTCCGCGACGCGCTCGGCATGTCACCCAGCGCGTACGTCCGCGCGGTGCGGCTGGACCGGGTACGTGACGAATTGTGTTCGGGCCGAGCGACTTCGGTCAGCGACGCCGCCATGCGGTGGGGATTCTTCCATCTCGGCCGCTTCGCCCAGCAGTACCGCGAGCGGTTCGGCGAATTGCCGTCCGAGACGGTCACGGGGTGTGCGTCCGCGGCGGGACCCGTGACAGCGTCGATCGATCAGCCGAGGTAGGTCGATTCGAGCACCAGGTCTTTGAGGACCTTCTGGTATTCCGCGTGTGTGCGGTGTTCTCGGGTGCGCCATCGCACGCGCTCGTGTTGGCGCATGAAGGCTCGGTACTCCGGGGCGCCCGGGTATTTGACGTTGTCCGCCACGACGACCGACCCCGGGCGCAGCCAGTCCTGCTCCAGGATCCGGTGGAGATCGGGCAGGTACTCCTCCTTGACGTGATCGAGGAAGACGAAATCCAGTGAGCCCGAGATGAATTCGTGTTCTTCACGCAGGGCGGACAGGGTCCTTCCGCCGTCGCCCAGGGTGCCGACGATCACGACGACGCGGTCGCCGATGCCCGCGTGATCCCAGATCCGTTGCGCCACGGCAGCATTGGCGGGATTGAATTCGATGGAGTACAGGACGGCGTCGGCGGGCATGGCCCGTGCGATGCGCAGAGCGCTGTAGCCGCAATAGGTTCCGAGTTCCAGCAGGCGGCGCGGGCGCGCGGCGGCGACGGCGCGGTCGAGGATCCGGCCCTTCTCGTCACCGACGTTGATCAGGTAACTCTTGGTGTAGCAGAACTCGTCGATCGTCCTGATGACGTCGTCGATGTCGTGTCGGCGCGCGTGCGCGCACACATAGTCGGCCAGGGCTTGTTCGCGGCCGTCACCGACCTGCCAGTTCGCGCCCATGTGCCGGAGGCCGAACAGGAACCGCACATACGACCAGCGCAGGAACATCACCGGTTTACCGGCGTATTCGTTGGCGGCGACGGCGAAGGCCACGGCGGCGACGACAGCCAGCACCGACCGGGGCAGCCGCCGACCGAACGCCCTCGGTGCGGTCAGCAGGATCGACGACGTGAGCGAGACCGCGGTTGCCACGGCGGCGGCGACATACCTGCTCACAGACCCTCGCTTCCGCCTTGTCGGCGTTTCAGTTCGTCGTCCAGGATCGGCCCGATCACCGCGAGCGCCTCGGGGTTGGTCATCTGGGCATGAGTGACGTCGACCCAGTGCTGGGTGATCCGGCCGGAGCAGTGCGGTCGCCACATCTCGGCGGTCAGGTCGCCGGTAATGCCTTGGCGCGCGGAGAAATACAGCAGATCGCCGTCGTAGCACGCGGGGCGGTAGCTCGTCGACATGGCGACGCTGTCGACGTATCCCCGGTGCAGGCGTTCGAGTTGTTCGCGGGTCAATCCCCGGCCCGGTCCCGGGCTGTCGGCGAGCAGGTCGACGGCTTCGTCGAGGGTCAGCGGACGGCTGTCGGGAGTGGCCGACTCGTTGCCCTGGAGATGGGTCACCAGGTCCCGTACGGTCGGCGGCTGCGGCGGGGGCGCGTCGTCGCCGAACACCACGCTGTCGAACATGGTGACCGAATCGACGGCGTGGCCGTGTGCGCGCAACCGGATGGCGAGCGCGTGGGCGAGTTGCCCGCCGAGGGACCAGCCGAGCAGGTGGTAGGGGCCCTCGGGGCGCACGCGAAGGAGTTCGTGCAGGTACACCTCGACGAGTTCGTCGACGGTGTGGAAGTCGCCCGATCGCCCGGATACGGCTGGGGATTGCAGCCCGTAGACCGGCCGGTCGGTGACATATTGCAGCAAGCCGGAGTAGCACCACGACAGCGGTACCGCGGAATGCAGGCAGATCAACGGTGTGCCGGAACCGTTGCCGCGCAACGGCAGCACCGTCTCCAGGGCCGAACCGCTCACCGCCACACCGCTGTTCGCGTCGGCGGCCGCCGAATCGATTGCGGCGGCGAGGGTTTGCACCGTCGGGGTGAACAGCGAGGACACCGTCACGGTGGTGCCGCACCGCTCCGACAGTTGCCTGCACAGTTCGACGCCCAGCAAGGAATTGCCGCCGAGCTCGAAGAAATTGTCGTCCAAACCGACCCGCGTCTGTCCGGTCACCTCGGCGATCGTTTCCGCCACCACCCGCTCGGTCGGCGAGGTCGGTGCGCGAAACGCCGGGCGCGGCAGCGACTGTGGGTCGGGCAGGGCGGAGCGATCGGTCTTGCCGCTGCTCGGATTGATCGGGATCTCGGACAGCGGTACCAGGACCGCGGGAACCATGCCGGGCGGCAGGATCGTCCGTACCCGCGCCAGCACGGCGGTACGGTCGAAGTCCTCCGCCGCCGGGACGACATAGCCGATCAATCGGTCGCCGAGCGTCTGCGATGTCCACACCCGCACCACGGCCTGCTCGACCGTCTCGTCGGCGGCCAGTGCGCGCTCGACCTCCGACGGCTCGATGCGCTGGCCGCGGAGCGAGATCTGCACATCGCTGCGGCCGAGGTACTCGAGCGTTCCATCGGGTTGCTCGCGCACGACGTCGCCGGTGCGATACATTCGAGTTCCCTTGGGCCCGTAGGGATTTGCCACGAAACAACTCGCGGTGATCCCGGGCCGCCCCAGATATCCGCGTGCCAACGCCTCACCCGCGAGATACAGTTCGCCGCGCGCGCCGCGCGGGGCGGGCCGCAGCCGGGTGTCCAGGACGAGCGTCTGCACGCCGGGTAGTGCGCGGCCGATCGTGATCGTCGTGCCCGGCTCGAGCGGTTCGGTCTGGGTCACCACGACGGTGGCCTCGGTGGGGCCGTAGGAATTGAACATGGGCAGTCTGCCTGCCCAGCGGTCGGCGAGTGCGGGCGGGCACTTGTCGCCACCGACGGTCACCGTGCGCAGCGACGGCAGTCGGTCCGGGTCGAGGGTTGCCAGAATGGTGGGTGTGACCACCAGGTTGGTGACGGCCTCGTCCTGGATCACCTGCGAAAGCCGTTGTCCCGCAACAATGTCCGGCGCCATGGCGACGAGCGTTCCGCCGGGGACGAAGGCGGAGAGGTATTCGAGGAACGAGGCGTCGCAGAAGGGCGAATGTGCTTGCAGCACCACGGATTCGGGATCGAGGCGGTTGCGGGTGCGCAGGTCGTCGGCCAACGCGGCCAGGCCCTCGTGGGTACTCAGTACCCCCTTGGGTTCGCCGGTGGATCCGGAGGTGTAGATCAGATAGGCCGGGTGAGCGGCACGCAGCGGTCTGGTCCGGTCCGCGTCGGTCACCGCGGCGGTCGAGCGCGACGCGGCGGCGCGGGTGAACTCCTCGCTGTCGAGCAGCAACCACTCGGCCGCCGTGCCCGTCAGCGCCGCATGCCATTCGGTGCGGGTGATGCCCAGTGTCGCACCGGAATCGGCGAGAAGCTTCGCCACGCGCGCAGGAGGATCGGCCGGATTCACCGGGAAGAAGACCGCGCCGGTACGGGCCACCGCCCACAATGCTGTCACCGATTCCACCGACCGCGGCAATGCCACAGCCACAACGACTTCCGGTCCGGCGCCGTGCGCGATCAGCTCGCGCGCCCACTGGGCGCTCGTCTCGTCGAGGGCGCGATAGGTCATCGAGCGGTCCGGCCCGCTCAGGGCGATCCGTTCACCGGTACCGATTCCGTGCGCGAGCAACTCCGGGAGCAGGCGCTGGTGATGCCGCCGCGGCGCGGCGATCGTGCGGTTCCCGGCGACCGCCGCGAACACCCTGTCCTCGCCGTCGGCTTCCAGGAATCGGGACAGGCAGTCCACGAATTGCTGTCGATACCACTCCACCTCGTCCGCTCGGTACAGCTCCGGGTTGGCGTGGAAATCGATGGTGAAGGGTTCGGCGCCGAATCGGTAGCAGCTGATCGCCAGGTCGTCCACCGGACCCGCCGACAGCAGATGCGTGCGCCCGCGAACGTCGCCGAAGCCGATGCTGTCGGGCAGGCTGAGGACGTTGACCAGCGGACCGTAGCCGTGCCGGCCGACCCGGCCCATGCCCTGGTCACGGAGCAGGTCCTCGTGCCGATACAGCTGGTGGCGCAACGCTCCGATCATCCGTAAGCGCACCTGCCCGATCAAGTCACCGACCGTGCGGTCGGGCACGCCTCGCACGCACAAGGGCACCACGTTCGACACCATCCCCGCCGATTGCCGCAGCGCGCCGCTGGTGCGCGCGGCGACCGGCAGCGACACCGTCACATCGGTATCACCGGTCATCTGTGCAAGAAACGCGGTGACCGCCGCGACCAGCACCTCGGCGATGCCCGCGTCGTAGCGGTCGGCCACGGCTCGCAGCCGGGCCATGGTCGCCGCCTCGAGGGGGGCGTGCGCGATATGCGGCCGCGCGGACGGGGCCGCGTACCGATCGCTGAGGCGTGTGACGTGGTCGAGTCCGGCGAGTTGGGTTCCCCAGTACTCGCGGTCGGCGGCGAACCGTGACGAACACCGGTACCGCTGCTCGGCTGCCACGATCTCGGCCAGATGTACCGCCCGGCACGGCGGCGCGGGGCGATGCCGCGTTGCGGCGGAATGCAATTCGGCGGTTCGCTGAAGGAGCCGAGCGGCGCCGAAGCCGTCGACCGCGATGTGATGGCTGCGTGCGTAGCAGCGGTATCGGTCGGGGCCGAGGGTGAACAGCACCGCCTTCGAGACGTCGGGGCCCGTCAGATCGATGCCAGCGAGAGTGTCCTCGCTCATCCACTCCCGCGAGGCGCGGTCCGGGTCGGGGTGATCGCTCAGATCGATGCACTCGAATCCGGTGTCCACGCCATGGTCGAGGTACTGGTGCGGTCGGCCGTCGACGATCGTGAACCGGACATGCGGGGACTGTAGTTCGCGGGCGGCGCGGCGCGCACAGTGCTGGAGAAGCCCGACATCGAGACCGCCCCGCACGTCGGTGTATTGGGAGATGGAGAACGGAACGCTCGGGTGCAGTTGCTGAGCCAGCCACAGCTCGGACTGCGCGACCGATAATTCGAACGGGTCCAGGTCCCGGCTCGCGTCGTCACCGCGCAGTCCGGTACTCGACAGGTCTACCACCGCGATTCCTCGACTCTCGACGGCGAGCAGGTCGGCAGGGCGATCGCACCGCGCGCCGTCACGAACCCACGCTCGTCCGGAGGAAACCCGTCACTTCCGCCATCATCCGATCGACCGAATCGGCGACGAAAAGAACAGGCTGACAGACGCTGTCGTCGATGTGGCTGACGAGGATGTCCTCGACCCTGAATTCGCGCAGATCCGCGTGCGGGAACGACTCCATCTCGGTGACCGAGGACAGGATCGCCGCTCCGTACGCTCTCGGGCGACCCCCTTCGGCGACCAAGCCGACCTCCAGGGTGAACCAGAACAACCGCGCGATCGCGGTCCGCTCCTCGTCCGAGGTGGCCTGGTTGGCGGCCCGGCCGAAGCAGCGGTACAGCTCCGCGAATTCCGGATCACCCAGTATCACAGCGTGTCCGACCAGTTCGTGGATGATGTCGGGATCAGGCGAGAACGCTTGCTCCGCCACCGGCCGCACGTCCGGTGTGGCGTGCAGGATGCCGTCGGCCATCGGGCCGTAGAACAGCCGGCCGGGCTGGCTTCCGATGGCAGGCACCAGCTGGAAACCGGTCAGCGAACGGAGGGTACGGGAGACCTCGCTCATTTGCGGGACGTGATCGGCGGGCAACGGGACGACGCGAGCGGCACGACGATATTCCGCGCAACCGAGTTGCTCGTGCAGGCCGCGAAGCGTCGCGAAAATCCGCGACCACAGCACGTCCTCGTCACCGCTGTAGACGAAGTCGGGCACCGGCTGCCCCGGACGACACGCGCGGGCGACGCGCTCACGCTCGGATCGAACGTCGACACCAACCGTCATCGCAACCAACCCTCTCCTCGAGTCGCCCCGACTTGCGCATGTTCACCGAACAGTCGAAATACTGCGGCACCGACAAGACGGGGCATTCCGATGCCGGGAGTACCCGCGCCGATTTTCGCCAAACAAATCGAGAGAACGAGGAGAATAATGCTGAACGAAAGTTAATGCCCATTTATTCGGCACGGTCCTCGCCCGCAGGTCCCGCATCGACCCTCCGCTCTTCTCATCAGCAACGATAGAGCCACCCGTAGCCAGCGAGGCTACTACAGTCACGGCGGCGATTCACGCCTTCGCGACCACAACGTCGCCCATCCATTCGGCCGACAAAGACGACGTGCCCGGCTCGAAAAATTGGTCAATTGTTCAGATCGTCGGTCGAAGCGGTGGCGACCCGGATCGTCTTCCGGTCCGGTCCGCAAACGCTCCAACGCGGCTTGGCGTCGTTCGAACAGTGCGGCGTTGGTCGGTGCCGAGCCTTGGGACAATAGGTTCTCGCACGGTGAATCGCATTGCAGCGAGTGTCGGACGCCTCGCGCCGAATTCACCCGCGAACGGCGCGGCGGGGCAGCTCCTCCCGCGAAACCTCGTTCGCCACAGGGCTTCTCGATAGGGGCCGGGCGGGCCATCGAATGGCGTCCGCCGATCATGATGGTATCGTCGGAAGCCGAATCCGAGGGGGGGTTGGTCGGCTATGACGGGCACAGTTCGGTCGGGCCGGGTCGCTTTGCTCACGATGACCTGCCTGGGTCAGTTCATGGCGCTGCTCGACAGCACCATCGTGGGCGCGGCTCTACCGAATATTCAGCAGAATCTGGACATCACTCTGACCGGTTTGCAGTGGATCGTGGACGCCTACGTGATGCTCGCCGCGATGCTGCTGCTGACCGGTGGCGTACTCGCGGACCGATTCGGGCGCAAACGCGTATTCCTGCTGGGCGTCGGGGTTTTCACCGCGGCGTCACTGCTCTGCGCGCTCGCTCCGTCGCTGGAATGGCTCATCGTCGGCCGCGCGTTGCAGGGCATCGGCGGGGCGACCCTGAGCCCCGCCTCGCTGGCGCTGCTGGCCTCGGCCTATCCCGTTGCGCAGGAACGCATTCGGGCGATCGGCCTGTGGGCCGGATTCAGTGGGATCGGGCTCGCGGCCGGTCCCGTCGTCGGCGGCGTCCTCGTCGATCTGTCCGACTGGCGGGCCATCTTCCTGGTCAACGTACCCATCGGCGTGATGCTGCTGTTGGTGGGAGCGCGCATCCTCACCGAATCGCGCAATCCATCGGTGGCGCGCTTCGACATTCCGGGACAGGTGCTGTCGGTCCTCGGCGTCGGCGCGCTGACCTTCGCGCTCATCGAGGGCGCCGACCTCGGCTGGGCGTCGCCGATCATTCTCGGCAGCTTCGCCGCCGCCGTCGTCCTGCTCGGTGCCTTCCTCGCCGTCGAAGCGCGCACCCGGGCGCCGATGGTCCCGCTGCGCCTGTTCGGGAACCGGCCGTTCGCGGTGTCGAACACCGCGATGGTGGTCGTCGGCTTCGGCCTGATGGGGTCGGGTTTCTTCTTCTCCCAGTTCTTCGTGTTCGTGCAGGGCACCTCGGTGCTGCGGGCCGGCGTCGAGAACCTGCCGTGCACGATCGCGATGGTCGTCGTGAGCCCGTTCGCCGCGCGGATCGCGGCCCGCTTCGGCTTCCGGACCGTGGTCACCGCGGGCTCGGCACTCGCCGGCGCCGGACTTCTCGCCTGGGGCGCGGTGCGTCACGACACCCCCTACACCGACATGTGGTGGCGTCTGCTGATCATCGGAATCGGCTTCGGTCTCACCATGTCCCCCCTCACCGGCGCCGCGATCTCCTCGGTCTCCCCCCACGAGGGCGGCCTCGCCTCCGGCATCAGCAACACCACCCGCCAGATCGGCGCCGTCCTGGGCGTAGCGATCCTCGGCACCACCGTACGCATCCGCCAAGACCACGGCGCAACCCTCGAAGTCGGCCTGCAAACCGCCTTCCTCACCGCCGGCCTGATAACCATCGTCAGCGCCGCGTTCACCGCCCTACTGCTCGCACCGCGCGCCACGACTACCACGAACGAGCGCCACCCTTCCGAACAAACGCCCGCCCAGACCGGCACCTGAGCACGTGGCGGCGCAAGAAGCGCACTGCCGCACCGCTTTTCGCACCGGCTCGCGGGCCCGGCCGATGGGAAACGAGGGAAGCCGGCTCGGCCCCCGCGCGGGCCGGAGTCGCTGCCCGTGCGCTGGTGGAGATTTCGCGCGCCCCGCTCAGGCCGTCCGGTCGGCGGCCAGCCGCAGCGAGACCGGCAGACTGCTCATGCCGCTCAGAAAATTCGAGTAGATGCGCCGGGGCGCACCGGTGAGTTCGATGCTCTCCGCCATATCCCGCAGCCCCGCGAGGACCGAGCCGATCTCGACCCGGGCGAGATAGGCCCCCAGGCAGAAGTGGCCCCCGTAGGCGAAGGTCAAGTGCCGGTTGGGCTTTCGGTTCAGATCGAAGGCCGCGGGACGGGCGAACTCCTCGCCGTCGCGGTTCGCGGCCGCCATCCAGAGGGTGACCAGTTGCCCGGCCTCGATCGTCCGCCCGTGCAGTTCGACGTCCTCCGTGGCGGTGCGCCCGGCGTGCAGTGCGGGAGTTGTCCAGCGAAGGACCTCCTCCACCGCCGACTCCACCGACACCGCACCCTCTTTGAGGGCCCGCCACTGCGCGGGATGCTCGGCCAGCGCCTGCACGCCGCCGATCATGGACAACCGGGTGGTCTCGTCGCCACCGAGGATCAGGCTGTAGCAGTTGAAGATGATCTCCTCGTCACTCAGCGGCTCGCCCTCCACCGTCGCGGACGCGAGCACGCTGAGGATGTCGTTCATCGGGGTGTCGCGGCGCTCGCGCGCCAGATCGGCGAAGTAGAGCAGAATTTCGTTCTTCGCCACCCAGCCGTCGTCCGGGGTGGCGGTCGACCGGTCCGAGCTCAGCGCGGACGACGTCCACTCGAGGATGTCCGGCCGGTCTCGCTCGGGCACGCCCAGCAGTTCGCAGATCGCGGTCAGCGGGATATCGGCGGCGACGTCGCGAGCGAAATCGCAGTCCCCCCGCCGCACGGCGTTCTCGAGCAACTGCCGGGACCCCTGCCGCACACCGGTCGTCACGGCCTCGAGCGCTCGCGGCGAGAACGCCTTCATCAACACCCGCCGCAGTTCGGCGTGCGGACGGCCGTCGGTCACCGCGAGCATGTGCCCGGCCGCCGTGTCCCCGCCGTCGAGCAGGGTGTCCAGGACGTTCCCGCGCTCGGAACTGAATCGCCTTGCGTCCCGGAAGACCTCCTGGACATCGCGATACCGGGTGAGGACCCAGAAGCCGGGCCGGTCCCCACGCCCCGGATGCCAGTACGCGGGTTCATCGGTGCGGAGCCGGTCCCATACCTCCGACAGGTCGCACTCGGCGTGCAGGGCGGGATCCGTCAGATCCAGATCCGGCACCGCGTCGGCCGGGACGATCTCGCGCACATGCATTTCCGATACCCCTCGTTCCTCCAGGCCGGGAAGTCCTCCGCGCGGCGGATGGATTCGTCCCCGGCACAGCCGCTTTCAGTGGTCCCCTGGATCAGCCCCCGCCGCGAGGGCGGCGACCGTCCGCTTGTCGATCAGGTCGCGGGGCGCGATGCGCAGACCCGCCTGCCGGGCCCGGCCGATCAACTTCGTCGACAGGATGCTGTCGCCGCCCAGCTGAAAGAAATCGCCGTCGACCGGGACGCTCGGCAACCCGAGAACGTCGGCGAACAGCTCGCTGAGCAGCGTCTCCGTCGCCGTCCGCGCCTCGTCGCCGAAGCCGTCGCCGGTGTCCGGGATGAACTCGCGGGCGGCGAGCGCGCGCCGATCGAGCTTGCCGTGGACGGTCGTGGGCAGTTCGGTGACCAGGACGCAGGCCGACGGAATCATGAACTCGGGCAACGACATTCGCAGATGCGCCCGCAACTCGGCCGCGTCGGCTCGGGCGCGACCCGCCGCGAGCACCGCATAGGCGACGAGGCGTGTCTCGCTGGGGCGACCACCCGCGGCGATCACCACAGCGGCCTGTTCGACGGAGGGATGAGCGGTGAGTGCGGCCTCGATCTCCCCGAGCTCCACGCGATGACCGCGGACCTTCACCTGGTCGTCGGACCGCCCGAGGAACAGCAGTTGCCCGTCCGTGCCCCAGCGCACGAGATCACCCGTGCGGTACAGGCGCGCGCCCGATCCGGTGCAGGGGTTCGCGACGAATCTGCTCGCGGTCAGCGCGGGCCGGTGCAGGTAACCGCGCGCCAGCCCCGCTCCCGCGACGTACAACTCGCCCGCCGCACCGTCGGGCACCGGCCGCAGATCCGGCCCCAGGACATACACCTCGCGGCCCCGCACGGGCGTCCCGATGGGCGGAGTCGCCGCGCCCGAGAGCGGGCGGCTCATCGTCGCCGCCACGGTCACCTCGGTCGGCCCGTAGGCGTTGATCATGCGACGCCCTCGCGACCACACCTCCGCCAGTACCGCGGGACACCGGTCGCCGCCGACGATCAGTGTCCGGACACTCCGCAGATCCTCGACAGCAACGGTGGCCAGCGCGGCCGGAGGGATCAGCGCGTGCGTGATCCCGTGTGCCCGAATCACATCCACGAGAGCGTCACCGACCAGTGGCCGCGGCGGCGGCGTAATCAGCCGGGCTCCGGCGCCGATCGCCATGAGCAGTTCGAGCACGGCCGCGTCGAAACTCGGCGAGGAGAATTGCAGGATCCTGCTGTCCCGATCGACCGCGAAACGCTCGGACTCCTCGGACGCGAGCGCGGACAGTCCGCGGTGCGACACCACGACACCCTTCGGCCGCCCGGTGGAACCGGAGGTGTAGATGATGTAGGCCGGGTGGTGGACCGAGGGGACACCCGTCAGTTCCTCGTCGCCGATGCCGGTGCCCGGGAGTGCGTTCAGCTCGCGCCGCGTCCCGCCGTCGTCCAGCCGAATCGTCTCGACAGTCACGCCGCCCGCATGATCGGCGTGGTCGCCGGTCGTGACCAGGAGTGCGGGCCGGGCATCGGTGAGGATGAACCGGATGCGCTCGCGCGGGTAGTCCGGATCGACGGGCAGGTAGGCGGCGCCGGCCTTGGCCACGGCGATCTCCGCGACCACCAGGTCCAGGGAGCGCGGCAACATTAGGGCGACAATGGTTTCCGGCCCCGCGCCGCGCGCGATCAGCAGCCGCGCGAGCCGGTTGGCACCGCGGTCGAGCTCGGCGTAGGTGAGTCGCCGCTCGTCGTCCTCCAGGGCGACCGCGTCGGGATGAGCCCGGACGGCCCGGTCGAACAACGCGGACAACGAGGCCGGATCGGTGTCGGCTCGGTTCGGGTTGCGATCGACCAGCGCGCGCCGTCGCTCGCCGGGGTCGAGCAGATCGAGTCGGCCCACCGGCACATCGGGTCGATCCGCTACAGCGGTGAGCACCTCGGCCACCTGCCGCAGGACACGTCGAGCCCGAGCGCGATCGAACAGGCCGGGCCGATGGTCGAGCCGAAGTTCCAGCCTCCGTTCGGGTATCGCGGTGAAGCTCACCGGAAAGTGATTGGCGTCGCGCCCGCTCACGCCGACCACCCGGACCCCGTCCGGCGCCCGCCACGCCGGGTGGGGCCGCACGGGCCACCGTTCCACGACCGCGAGGGTGTCGAACAGCACGCCGGTACCAGCCGCCTCGAAAACCTCGGCGAGACACAGGTTCTGATACGGCCGCAACGATTCGGTGTGCTCCCGCACCCGCGCGAGCAGCCCACCCAACGACTCCTGATAGCGCAGGTCGATCCGGATCGGCAGGATATTGAGGAAGGCCCCGATCGTCCTTCCGCCCGCCGCGGCGTCCGACGGGGCAGCCGCCACGGTCGACCCGAACACGACCTCCCGCCGGCCGGTGCGGTGCGCCAGCACCAGCCCCCACGCGACCTGCACGGCGCTGTCGAGCGTCAGCCCATGGTCGTCCAGGTATCGACGCAGCCGGACCGTCACCGCCTCGGGCAACGTGGCCGTGACTCGTTCCGGTGCGCATTCGCCGACTCCCGGCCCGCGAGCGGCGAGCAGCGTGGGCCCGGCCAGCCCGTCGAGCGCGTGTGCCCAGGCGGCCGCGGCCGCGGCGGTATCCGACCCGTCCGCATTGTCGGAAGGGGAGGACGGGCAGTCGTGGTCGTCGAGGGCCGTGGCCCGAGCTTCCTCGGACGCGGTCGTGTCCGGGCGGCCCGGGGTGCGGGGTGGGCCGTATTCCCGGTACAGCGCGAACAATTCGTCGATCAGCGGGGTGTAGGACCAGCCGTCGACGAGGATGTGATGGTGGGTCAGGACGAGTCGGCTGTCGTCGTCGGCCAATTGGATGAGCAGCACCCGCAGCAACGGCGGAACGGCGACGTCGAATACGGTCCGCTCGGTCTCGGCGATCAGGTCGGCGTACGCCGCCGCTCGTGCTTCGGGAGCCAGCTCGCGTAGGTCGACGTGTCGCCAAGGCAATGAGACATCGTGTCCGGCAACACGTTCCGGGATTCCCGCGTCGGAATACCGGAAACCGCACAGCAATTCGGGTCGTCGCCGCAGCAGAGCGGACACCGCCGCCCGCATCGCGGCGGCATCGAGTGGTCCGGCGAGGTCGAATACGAAGGTGACGCGGTAGGGGTCCGGGCCCGGCTCGGATGCCCGGCTCAGAAGGTGGCGCAGCATTCCCCGCTGCGCGGGAGAAACCGTCGGAGCCGAAAGTGTCATGGTCGATCCTCTGGTCGGGCACGGCGCGGACGAGGCGGACGACGGGCCGGGATCAGCCCGGGTGCGTGCTCGACGCACGCAATCGTGTCTTGTCGGGCTTACCGCCGGCGTTCAAGGGAATTCGGTCCACGACGAACACCCGCTCGGGGGCATGGGCGGGCGAGAACTTCTCGCCGATGCGCGCCCGAATGTCGTCGATGTCCACGGTGACGCCCTCGACCGGCGAGACGGCCGCGTGCAGATGGTCGGTCCCCTCCGCGTCGCGGACGCCGTAGACGACCGCCTCCGCGATTCCGGGGACGGTGAGCATCTCCCGTTCGACGACCGCCGGATAGATCTTCGCGCCGTCGATCTTGACGACGTCCGCCACCCGGTCCAGCAGGCGCAGGTATCCCCGCGCGTCGAGGGAACCGATATCACCGGTCCGACACCAGCCGTCGCGCAGCACAGTGGCCGTGAGAGCGGCGTCCAAGTAGCCGTCCATTGTGTGCCGGGAGCGGGTCCAGACCTCGCCGATGCCTTCGGCGGCAACGCTTTCGCCGGTCTCGGTATCGCGGATGTCGAGGTCGACGCCGGGCAGGGCGCGGCCGACGGTGACCACGAGCCGCGGATCGCGTTGCTCGTCGGGGGTGAGCAGGGTGGCCGGGCCGCCCTCGGAGGTGCCGTAGGCCTGGGACACGACAGGGCCGATCACGCGCAGTGCCTCCGCGACGCGCGCCGGGGCGGCGGCGCTTCCGGAGTAGACCAGTCGGCGCAAGCTCGTCCAGCCCGCCGCGGCGGCGTCCGCGTGGCCGAGGCCGCGCAGATGGTCGAGCAGCCGATACAGATGCGTGGTGGCGATGAAACCGCGCGTCACCGCGTGGTCGACGACCGCCCGCGCCCATTGCGCGGCGTCGAAGTCCGCCATCAGCACGAGGGTACCGCCGACGATCAGCGTCCCGTCCGCCATCGGCCCGGCAGTCTGTTCCAGGGAGGTGCTGACCAGGGACACCACCTTCTCGGCCTCGGGGCCGAGGGCGATGGTGCTGTCCACCCACCCGTCCCAGGACCAGCGCGACTTCCTGATGCCCTTGGGCCGGCCGGTGCTGCCGCTGGTGAACCAGATGATCGCGAGGGCCTCCGGCGCACTCGGTGTCGGATCGCCGGATTCGGGACGGGCGGCCGGGACGGGCGCGATCGCGCCGGGGATCCGGGCGCCGACGACCGCGACCCGGGTGTGCCGCGCGAGTTCGGTTGCGCGCGTGGCACTGTCGTCGTCGGCGTACAGCACGGCGGCGCCGGTCTCGCGCAGGATCGCGGTCTGGTCGGCGACCGACTGCATGACGACGTTCGAGCCCGGATTCGTCGAGCGCAGATAGCAGACGGCCGCGCCGAGCAGAAAGGCAGCATGCCGCACCGTGATCATGTCCGGGCTGTTCGGCGCGGTGAGCACCGCGACGACGGATCCGGGCCCTGCTCCGGCCCGTTTCAGCGCGTCGTACAGACCGGTGACGGAGCGAATGTGCTCGAGGCCGGAAATGCGCCCGCCGCGGTAATGGGTAATGATTCTTTCGGGATTTCTCCACAGGGTGTCCAATACCGCGGCGACACTACCGCCGACAGCCGTCCACCAGCGCTCTGCTGCGCTCATCAGATCCCCCCTCATTCCCTTTCCGGTGATGCGGAGCCGACACGCTTCCCGACATTCAGTTCCGTTTGTCATCCAGATGACGCGCCAGCGCCTTCACTTTCTCGCTGGCGGCGAAGGCATGCCCTCTGGCATTCAGGTGCAGCCGGTCACTGCTGTAGATGCTGAGATCCGAGCCGAGCGGATGATCGGTGAAGTGCACATAGATCGCGTCGTATTCTCGCGCGACGTCCTCGGTGAGACGCGAGAGCGCCCGCGTGGCCGCGCTCACCGATTTCGCATATTTCTCCGGGACCAGCCCGGCCGCGGCGATATCGAACATCCCGAACGTCACGACGTCGGCCCCCTGGCCGCGCAGCGCGGCGACGATCGCCGTCAGGTCACGCCGCACCGCCTCCGGATCGAAACCCGGGCGCAGGAAGTCGTTGCCGCCGCAGATGACGAACGCCAGATCGGGTTCGAACGCGAGCGCGTCGGCGAGTTGCCTCTCGCGCACCTCCCCGGTGAGCAGATCCCGCTTGCCCAGGTTCAGCGCGACGAGATCGGGATGGATCTCGCGCAGCGTCCGCTCGATGCGATCGGCCCACGACAGGTCCTGGTATCCCGCCACCGCTTCTCGGACGCCTTCGGCGACACTGTCGCCGAGAGTGACCATGCGTTTCCACGGCGCTCCGGCGAGCAGCGCCCGCGCCGCCTCCGCGGAGAGCACGTACTCGTCGGTGTCTTCGGTGACCGTCATGTCCTCGAACTCCTGTCAGCGTCCGGTCGGGGGAAGGGTGACGCAAAAGGGATGGCCCGCGGGATCGAGCAGCACGCGCCATTTATCCGGCCTCGGCTGGGTTTCGGGTTTCCGGGCCCCGAGATCCAGCGCGGCCGCCTCGGCCTCGTCCAGATCGTCGACGAACAAATCGAGATGCAGCTGTTTGGGAATAGAATCGGCGGGCCAATCGGGCGGCTGATGATTCTCTACGCGTTCGACCGTGATCATCACGCCGTCGGCACGTAATACTACCAGTTCTTCCGATTCGTGAACCACCGCGAGGTCGAGCAGATCCCGATAGAAACGACCGAGCCGCACGGTATCGTCACTGTCGAGTGAAATTGCCGCCAATCGAGCCACCGCCACTGTCGTCCCCTCTCGTCCAGCGAATTCGGAAATACCGTCAATGTATCAAGAATTCACCGGTGCGGCCACCGGGGCGAGCGCCTCTCGGATCGCCTCGACGACTTCGCCGGCGCTCAGGTCCGCCAGGTTTTCCAGACGAGCCAGCGCGCTTTCGGAGCCTCCCGTGCGCAGATATTTCCGCCGGGCGATGGCTCGATGGTTTCGCCTGGTGTCCGGACCGGCCATGCCGATGCCGCGCTCACAGCTTCGCGAGACGCTGCGCCCGTTCGCGAAGACGAGCTCCACCCGCGCCCCGATGGACATGGTGGCGGAGTCGAAGGTCGGCTCCGGCGGGCCCAATCTGCTGCGCAGCAGCTCGAGGTCGGATGCGGGCAGGTCCCGGATGATGGGCAAGCTCGCCATCCGGTCGCCCGCCTGCCGCAGCAGTTCCCCGAGCGGCACGGTCGCCGTCACCATGGCCTCGGTGAGCGCTCTGTCCTCGACCACCCGGACCTTGTCGGCGAGCGCCCACAGTCGCTCGTCGCCGGTCCGGTCGGCCGCGAAACTCGTGGTCTCGAGGCGGCCGCTCGTCAGGATCGCGGCGATCCCGTAGCCCACGGAGAAGGTCAGCGCGGACACCGCGGATTCCCCGCGGCGCAGATGCGGCCGCACCTTGCCGTCCAACAGCACGGTGAGCACCGACGCGTGCACGACGATCTCGGCGATGTCGTCCAGATCCTGCTCGTCGAGCGTCGCGTGGAGCCGCTCCGCGCATTCGAACGCGGCCTGGAGATAGAAGCTGCCGGGATAGGGCTTGAACGACAGGGTGTCGGTGTGCCAGCGCTCCCCCAACCGGCTGATCACGGCGTCCTCCAGCGGGCTCTCGGCGAGCGCGGCCAGCACCCCGTCCCGGCCCTCGAGAACGTCTGGGGCGCCGCGCAATCCGTGCACGGCAGCGTCGCAGGCGTCGAGCGCGGCCCGGATCGGCAGCGCGGCCACGAACGCCTTGGCGTCGGAGGTGAGGAAGGACCTCTCGTGCGGAACGGGCAGGATGCCGAAGCCCAGTCCGAGGGCGTTGGTCCAGTCCGCTTCGGTCAGCCCGAGCCCGTGGAACCGCGCGACGACGGCCCCCACGATGTGCGGACAGGTCGAACTCTGTCCGCGGAAGATGGGCCCGAAGATGACCGCCGCCTGGAATCTGGCGGCGCACTCGTTGGCCGCGACGACGGCCGTGAGCAGGTCCCTGCCGTCGCGCCCGAGTTCCCCCGCGTAGGCGAGCGATACGTTGACACACGATGCCGACAGATGCCCCGAGTAGGCGACCTCGTCGTATTCGAAACTCATCGACAGCGCCGACAGGACGAACGCCGACTCCTTGCCCGGCAGTTCCAGCGGCGACCCGAAAGCGTCGACGAGGGACCGTCCGAGCGGATGCGCGAGCGACGCGCGCACGGCCGCGATGTCGGAGATGATCTGGCTACCGGCCAGCGCCACGGTGTGCGGAGGAATGTCGTCGAAGGTCAGCGATCGAGCCCAATTCGCCAGGCGGGCAGTCGAACTGCTGCCCGGTGTGTCCACAGCGTTCATCACTATCCCCGTTCGGCCAGGTTGATCAGAGCGTCCAGGTCCATGTCGGCGATCTCCTCGGCGCTCACCGCCGGCGTCCCGCTCGCGGGAACCGCGCCGGTCCCGCCGCCGGACTCCCGCGGCGTCTCCTCGTCGCGTCCGTATCTGTCGGGATCCCGGTCGCGCAGCACACTCACCACGTGCCGAGCCAGCCGCCGCGGGCTCGGATGGTCGAAGATCGTCGAGACGGGCAGGCGGAGGTCGACGACGGCTTGCAGACGATTACGGAACTCGACCGCGGTCAGCGAGTCGAATCCGATGTCCTTGAAGGCCGTGTCCGGCACGACGGCGAGCCGGCTCTCGTATCCGAGGATTTCCGCGGCGTGGGTCTGGATCTCGGCGAGCAGGGCGTCCTGCTGATGCTGGAGATCCATGGTGGTGAGCCGATCCAGCAGATCGGAGCGTGTCGGCGTGCTCGGCGCGACGGCACGACGGTCGCGCCGCACCAGCCGGTCGAACAGGCCGGGCGTATCGGTCACCCGCACGAGGCGGTCGGCGTCGAGGGAGGCGGCCAGCAGGAACGGCCGATCCGATCCGGCCACCCGATCCAGGATGTCCAGCCCGACCTCGCGCGGCAGCTGCGACAGCCCGCTGCGGTCGATCCGGGAGATGTCCGCGCCGGTGAGACGGCCCGCCATACCACCGGTCTCCTGCGCCCAGATTCCCCAGGCCACCGAGAGCCCCGGCAGGCCGCGGTGCCGCCGGAACTGCGCGAAGGCGTCGAGAAACGCGTTCGCCGCGGCGTAGTTCGCCTGCCCGGGCGAGCCCAATGTCCCCGCGGCCGAGGAGAACAGGACGAACGCCCTCAGATCCAAGCCCTCGGTCACCGTGTGGAGATTCCAGGCGACGTCGATCTTCGCGCGCAGCACGGTGTGGAGTCGCTCGGGCGAGAGGGTGTCGATCGTGCCGTCCGCGACCTGTCCCGCGGCGCTGAGGACCGCGGTCAGCGGGGTCTCGGCGGGTATACCGTCGATCAGCCGGGCGAGGTTGTCGCGGTTCGCGGCGTCACAGGCCACGATGCGCACCTCCGCACCGCTCGCGCGCAGCTCGGCCGCGAGCTGGTCGGCGCCCGGTGCGGCCGGGCCCGAGCGACTCGCCAGGATCAGGTGGCGCACACCGTGTTCCACGACCAGATGCCGCGCCACCACCTCGCCGAGGCCGCCCGTGCCGCCGACGATCAGCACGGTGCCCCGATCGTCGCCCCAGGGCAGGGGCGAGCGCGGTAGGTCGATCCGCTCGATCCGGGGGACGTGGACCCTGCCGCGCCGGACCGCGATCAGCGGTTCGGCGTATCGCGCGATGTCGGCGAGGTCGAGGGAGCCGTCGGTGTCGAGCAGGACGAATCGGCCCGGACTTTCGTTCTGCGCGGCACGGACGAGACCCCACACGGCGGCGGCGGCCGGATCGATCGTCTCGTCCCCGGGCACCAGGACGGCGCCACGGGTGAGGATCGTCAATCGCCGCTCGGCGGACCAGGTCCGGATGGTGGTCAGGACGCTCTCGGCGAGGGTGTGCACCAGATCGACGCCGAGGTCCGCGTCGATCGCGATCTCCACGATCGTCGCCCGCGCGGCGTCGCCGTCGAACAGGTGCGGCGCGTAACCGGTCGCCGCGTCGATGCGCACGAGATCGAATCCGGTCCCCGGCCCGGGCGCGGGACGCCCGAGCGGTTCCCACTCGAGGATGTGCAGCAGCCGTTCGGACGCGCCGGTGGCACGCGCGAGGCTCTCCAGGGAGGCGGTGTGCAGCCGGAGCGCGGTGATCGTGGCGAACCCGTCGCCGTCGCCGTCGGCGATCCGGATGTCGAATTCGCTTGTCCCCCTCGGGTTCACGGTGGCTCGCCAGACCGCGGCAGCGGCCGGGCGCGCGGAGACGCCTTCCCAGGCGAACGGTTGCGGGATCGAACCCGGCGGGACCTGGAAGCCGGTCGCCCCGATGGTCTGGACGACGGCGTCCAGCAGCACCGGATCCAGCTCGTAGCCGCCCACCGCCGCGCCCGATTCGGCGCCGATCTCGGCGTACACCTGCTCGCCTCGCCGCCACACCCCGAGCACTCGGCGGAACGCCGGACCGTACTCGATGCCCCGGGCGGACAGTTGAGCGTAGAGCTCGTCGACGTCCACCGGTTCCGCGCCGCGCGGCGGCCAGGTGTCCGGTTCGGCGGGGGCCGGAATGTCCACGGCCGCAGCCAGTTCGGCCCGTGCGTGCAGGACCCAATCGCCCTCGTCGCCCTCGCGCCGCGAATAGATGGACGCGCTCCGGTCACCGCCGTCACCTTCGACGACCACTTGTAGCCGCAGGGCCGCCCGGTCCGGGATCACCATCGGCGTTCGCAGGATCAGCTCCCGCACCGCCGGGCATCCGACCTCCGCGCCCGCGCGCAGCGCCAGCTCGAGCAGCGCCGTCCCGGGCAGCAGCGCGGCGCCGGCGACGGTGTGGTCGGCCAGCCACGGCTGCTCCGCGAGGGAGATCCGGCCGGACAGTGTGACGCCGCCACCGCTGGGATGCGCGAGCACCGCGCTCACCAGGGGATGGTCGGCCGCGTCGAGACCGTGTCCGCGGACCGACGCCGTGCCGCGCGCCGCCAGCCAATACCGTTGGCGCTCGAAGGCATACGTCGGCAGGTCCACCGGTCGCGCGTCCGCGCCGGCGAAACAGCGCGACCAGTCGACAGACCCGCCGGCGCAGAACACGCCCGCCGCGGACAGCAGCATGCGCGCGCCGCCGCCGTCGTCGCGGCGCAGGGTCTCCGCGATGTGGACGGATTCCCGCTCTCCCATGGCGTCGAAGGTTTCCTCCAGCGCGACGGTCAGGACCGGGTGCGGACCGACCTCCACGAAGTAGCGCGCGCCGTCGGCGAACGCGGCTCGGACGGCGGCGTCGAAACGCACGGTCTCCCGCAGATTCCGGTACCAGTACCGCTCATCGAGATCTGCCGTGTCGATCGAGTCGCCGGTGGTCGAGGAATAGAACGGAATCGCGGACGCGTGAAACTCGATGTCGGACAGGGCATTCAGTTCGTCGCGCAGGCTCTCCACCGAGCGGGAGTGCGACGCGTAGTCGACGGGGATGACGCGTGCCCGCACCCCGGCCGCCTCGTAGTCGGCGACCAGGGCGGTGACGGCCTCGACAGGGCCCGCGATCACGGTGGAGACCGGGCTGTTCGTGGCGGCGATCTCGATGTCGTCGCCGCGTTCGGCGATTCTGTCCCGGACGATCTCGGCCGCGAGGGCGACGGTGGCCATGGCGCCCTGCCCCGCGATGCGGACGATGGCGCCGCTGCGATGGGTGACGATCCGGAGGGCGTCGTCCAGGGACAGCGCGCCCGCGATATGCGCGGCGGCGATCTCGCCCTGCGAGTGCCCGATCACTCCGTCCGCCGCCACGCCCAGCGATTCCCACACCCGTGCCAGCGACACCAGCACCGAGAACAACGCCGGCTGAACGACATCGACGCGATCCAGCCCGGGCGCACCCGCCACGCCCCGCAGCACGTCGGTCAGCCGCCACTCGACCAGCCCCGCGAGTACCTGCTCGCACCGGCCCAGATAATCGGCGAACACCGGCGAGGAATCCAGCAGCTCCACCCCCATCCGCGCCCATTGCGATCCTTGGCCGGGGAACACGAAGACCGTCTTGCCCACCACGTCCGCACGGCCGGAGACGACGCCGTCGGCGCGGCCGCCCGCGGCGACCGCGCGCAGGCCCGCCGTCAGCGCCGCGTGGTCCGCACCCACCACGACCGCCCGGTGCTCGAACACCGCCCGCGCCGCCGCGGCCGCGCCGACATCGGCCGGACCCGGGCCGGGGTCGGCCGCGAGCAGCGCCGCCCAGCGTTCCGCTTGCCGCGCAACGACATTCGCGCTGCGGCCGGACACCACCCAGGGCACCGCGCCCAGCACCGCCACCGGCCCGGTGGCGGCCGATTTCCGGGGGAGTTCGTCCGGCGCCTCCTCCACGATCACATGCGCGTTGGTGCCGCTGATCCCGAAGCTCGACACGCCGGCGCGCCGCACCCGCCCGGCCGCGCGCGGCCACGGGCGGCTCGACGTCAGTATCTCCACTCCGCCACCCGGCCATTCGACCTGCGTCGACGGCCGGTCCGCGTGCAGCGTCGCGGGCAGGGTCGCGTGCCGCAGGGCCATCAGCATCTTGATGACGCCGGCCACGCCGGCAGCGGCGGACGCATGCCCCATGTTCGACTTCACCGACCCCAGCCACAACGGCTCCGAACGGTCCCGGCCATAGGTGGCCTGCAAGGCATGCACCTCGATGGGGTCGCCCAGCCGGGTACCGGTGCCGTGCGCCTCGACGGCGTCCACGTCCTGCGGAGTCACCCCGGCCTTCGCCAGCGCGGCCCGGATCACCCGCTGCTGCGCCACGCCACTGGGCGCCGACAGCCCGTTGCTCGCGCCGTCCTGATTCACCGCCGAACCCCGCACCACCCCCCACACCCTGTGGCCCAGCCGCAGTGCGTCCGACAATCGCTCGACCACGAGGACGCCCGCCCCTTCCGACGGCACGAAACCGTCCGCGTCGTCACCGAACGCCTTGCAGCGGGCGTCCGCCGCCAGCCCGCGCAGCTGGGAGAACTCCACGAACCCGGACGGGGTCGCCATCACGGTCACACCACCCACCAACGCCAGCGAGCACTCACCCGAACGCAGCCCCTGCGCGCCGAGATGCAACGCCACCAGCGATGAGGAGCAGGCGGTGTCCACGGACACGGCGGGACCTTCCAACCCGAGCGCGTAGGCCACCCGGCCGGACACCACGCTGATCGTGTTGCCCGTCAGTCGATATCCATCCATATCGGGCGTGGGCGCGGTGGCGTCCGCCGAGTAGTTGCTCGTTCCGAGCACCCCCGTGTAGACGCCCGTGTCGGTGCCCTTCAGCGACCGCGGATCGATGCCCGCCGATTCCAGCGCCTCCCACGACACCTCGAGCAGCAATCGCTGCTGCGGATCCATCGCCAGCGCCTCGCGCGGACTGATCCCGAAGAATCCCGCGTCGAAATCGCCCGCGCCGTCGACGAATCCGCCTTCCCGCACATAGGAACGACCGGGTGTGCCGGGCACCGGATCGAAAACGGCCGCCACGTCCCAGCCGCGGTCGGCGGGGAATTCCGAGATCACGTCCCGCTCCCCCGCGAGCACCTCCCAGAATTCCTCCGGCGAACTCACCCCACCCGGGAATCGGCAGCCCACTCCCACGATCGCGACAAGATCGGAGTCGAGGGCGGCCGTCGCGGGCGGGGCGGCGGTCGTGGGCGAGGCGGACTCGGGAGCCAGCGCCTCGTAGAGGTATTCGGCGAGCGCCTCCGGGGTCGGATAGTCGAAGACGACGGCGACGGGGAGCCGGACGCCGGTGGCGTTCTGGAGCCGGTTGCGGAAGTCCACCGCGCTGAGCGAGTCGAATCCCAGATCCCGGAAGGTACTGGTCACCCGGACCTCGTCGCTAGCCCGATAGCCGAGTGTCGCCGCGGCCTGGGCCGTCACGACGGCGAGAACGGCCGCCCGGCGCGCCGCGGCGTCCGATCCCGACAGTGCCCGGGCCAGCTCGCCGCTCGACGGCGCGCCCGCCCCGGATGTCTCGGGTCGATCCGCGGGCGGCCGGACGGCGGTGGAAGCCGTCGCGTGCTGGATGTCGAGGCGCGCCGCGATCGGCGCGGGACGGGCCGTGGACACGGCGGCGTCGAACAGGTCCAGCCCCTCGTCCGCGGACAGGGCGACGATCCCGGCGCGGCGTAGGCGCGCCCGGTCCGCCGCGGTGAGATGTCCGGTCATCCCCCCGTCCAGCGCCCAGAGTCCCCAGGCGATGGCGGTGCCCGGCAGACCACGGGCGGTCCGGTACTGGATCAGCGCGTCGACGAACGCGTTCGCGGCCGCGTAGTTGGCCTGTCCCGGCGCGCCGAATCGGCCCGCGACCGAGGAGAACACGACGAACAGGGCGAGGTCGAGGTCGGCGGTCAGTTCGTGGAGATTCCAGGCGACGTCGACCTTCGACCCGAAGACCGCGTCGAGATGCTGTGGTCGCAGGGCGTCGAAGGTGACGTCGTCGAGCGCGCCCGCCGCGTGGACGACGGCGGTCAGCGGATGTTCGGCAGGCACACTCGCGATCACCGCGGCCAGTTGCTCCCGGTCTTCGGCGTCGCAGCGCCGAATGTCCACCGTCGCACCGAGTTCCGCGAGTTCGGTCCGGAGCGAATCCGCCCCCGCCGCGTCGCCGCCGGAACGGCTCACCAGCAGGATGTGGCGCAGCCCGTAGCGGGTGGCCAGATGCCGGGCGAGCAGTCTGCCGATCTGCCCGGTGCCCCCGACGATCAGGGCCGTGCCGGTCCGGTCGAGCGGTACGGGAATCGTGAGGACGTTCTTGCCGATGTGCCTGGCCTGACTCATGTCGCGGAAGACCGCGGGGATTTGCCGGACGTCGGTGGCGACGGTCGGGATCGCGCGCAGCTCGCCCGCCGCGAAGCGAGCCATGAGGTCGGCCAGCATCTCCGCGATCACGGCGGGCTCGACCGCGCCGAGAGTGAAGGCGGTGTAGCCCGCGACGGATTCCCGGATGTCGGTCTTGCCCATCTCGAGGTAGAGCCCGCCCGGGGACACGAGACGCAGTGAGGCGTCGACGAATTCGCCCGACAGGGATCCGAGGACGACATCCATGGCTCGACCGTCGGTATCGCGGGAGAACTTCGCCTCGAAGTCGAGTGTGCGCGAATCGGCGATCCGGTCGTCGGTCAGCCCCAACTCCCGCACCGCCGCCCATTTCCCGGTGCTCGCGGTGGCGAAGACCTCGGCGCCAAGCAGCTGCCCGATCTGCACGGCCGCCATGCCGACACCGCCCGACGCCGCATGCACCAACACCTTCTGACCGGGCCGGAGGCGCGCGAGCCGGACCAGCGCGTACCAGGCCGTCAGGAACGCCACCGGGACGCTCGCCGCCTGCGCGAAGGACCAGGATTCGGGGACGGGGGCGAGCAGGCGATGATCGGTGACCGCGGTCGATCCGACGGCCGGGATCACGCCCAGCACGCGATCACCGACGGCGAACCGGTCCACGTCCTCGGCCACCTCGACGACGACGCCCGCGCCCTCGCTGCCGATCAGCGCCGCCCGGTCGCTCACCATGCCCAGTGTCGTGACGACGTCGCGGAAGTTCACGCCCGTGGCCCGGACCGCGACGCGAACCTGCCCCGGCCGCAACGCCGTTCGCGCGTCGGACCGGGAGTGCGCGACGAAATTCTCCCCGTCCAGGGTGCCGCGATCGCCGATCGTCAGCTCCCACTCGGCGTCGAGCACTCGCTCCGCCCCGGTGATCGGCCGGGAGTTCTCGGCCGTCAGACGCGGCGTCAGAACGCGGTCGCGCCGGATCGCGAGCTGCGCGGCCGTCGAGGTGGTGGCCGCGACGATCGCCCGGTCCAGCGCGGCCGCGTCGTCGATGTCCACCAGGGCGATCCGGCCGGGATGCTCGTTCTGCGCGGAGCGCAACAGCCCCCACAGCGGCGCGTGCAGGAGATCGTCCACGTCGTCTCGCGCGCCGGCGGCGGTCGCCCGGCAGGTCACGACGACGAGCCGCCGGGCGGATTCGCGAGCCAGCCAGGCTCGCACACAGTCGGCGGCGCGCATCGTTTCCGCCCGCAGCCGGTCCGGCCATGTGCCGTCGTCGGTCACGCTCGCGTGCCGCAGGATCAGAACGGGCTGCTCGTCGCCGATGGACGAGACGTCCTCGGAGCTCGCGATCTCCGCCCACGCGATCCGGCCGGTGTCGGGCGGCGCGGGGATCGGATCCCACTCGAGGGAGTAGAGCGACTGTCGAGCGGTGTCGGCGATGCGCGCGAGGTCGTCCAGTGCGGCGTCCCGTAGCCGCAGCGCGTCGATGACCGCGAACTCGCGACCCTCGGTGTCGGCGAGACGAATCCGGTACTCGCCGGACCCGTTCGGTGTCAGCTCGGCGCGCCAGGTCGTCGATTCGGCGGGGGCGACCGAGACGCCGGTCCAGGCGAAAGGCAGCGGCACCATGCCGTCGGCGGTCTCGAGACCGGTGGCGCCGACGGTCTGGACGACGGCGTCGAGGAGGGTGGGATGCAGGAGGTAATCCTCGGCCCCGCGGGTCGATTCGTCGAGCCCCACCTCGGAGTACACGCGCTCGCCCGAGCGCCAGAGGCGCAGCACCCGGCGCAGCGCCGGGCCGTACTCGTACCCGCGGACGGCGAGCTGCCGATAGAACTCGTCCACGTCGACGGCGGTCGCCCCGGCGGGCGGCCAGGGTTCCGGCGTCGCCGCCGGACGGACGTCGGCGCCGGGGCTCAGTTCGGCGCGCGCGTGGCAGATCCACTGCCCGGGGTGGTCCTCACGACGGGAATGGATCGTCGCCTCGCGGCCGCCGTCGGCACGCGGCTCGCTCACCTCGACCCGCACGTGCAACGCGGCACCGTCCGGCACGATCATCGGAGCCCGCAGGACGATCTCGCGAATCGCGGAGCATTCCACCTCCGCGCCCGCGCGCAACGCCATTTCCACCAGTCCCGCGCCGGGGACCAGCACGACGCCCGCGAGGGCGTGGTCCGCCAGCCACGGCTGGTCCGCGACCGAGACTCGGCCCGCCAGCACCACGCCGCCGGACGGCTGCGGGATCACGACACCGAGCAGCGGATGGCGGGAGACGCCCAATCCATGTCTGCGCACCGATGATTCGCCGCGGGCCGCCAGCCAGTACCGCCTGCCATCGAACGCGTAGGTCGGCAGGTCGACGCGACGGCCGCGGGGAAGCGCCCGCGTCCAGTCGACGGAGATCCCGGCCAGGTGCAGACCCGCCAGAGCCTCCGCCATGCAGCGCGGCCCGTCCTCGTCGCGCCGCAGGGAGTGCCGGACCACGAGCGCGGAATCGAGTGCGTCCCCGAGGGATTCGAGATCCGCCGACAGCACCGGATGCGGACCGACCTCGACGAAGCAGCGGACACCGTCCGCGACCATCCGTTCGGCGGCGGCCGCGAATCGGACCGTGGCGCGGATATTGCGGAACCAATAGCCGGCGTCGGCGTCCTCACCGGCCATCGGTTCCCCGGAAACCGTCGAATACCAGGTGATCCCGGCGTCTCCCGCGCCGGGACGGAGATCGCCCAGGGCGCGTCGGAGCACATCGTCGAGCGGATCCATGAACCGGGAGTGCGAGGCGTAGCGCACCGGCAACATCCGGACGAAGACGCCGTCGCGATCGAATCGGGCCGCCAGCTCCGCCAACGCGTCGGCGGCACCGGACAACACGATCGACCGCGCGCTGTTGACCGCGGCGATCGAGACCCGGTCGGCGCCGACCTCCTCGATCCTCGGCTCGATGTCGTCGAGCGGCGCGCCGACCAGCAGCATCCGCCCGTCGTCGGCGACCAGCGACAACGCGGACGACCGGTGCGCGACGACGCACGCCGCGTCGGACAGGGTCAGCACGCCCGCCACGTACGCCGCAGCGATCTCACCCTGGGAATGTCCGATGACGGCGTCGGGATGGATCCCGTGGTGTCGCCATACCGCGGCGAGGGAGACCATGACCGAGAACAGCAGTGGTTGCACGACCTCGTCGCGCTGGATCCGGTCCCCGTCCTCGCCGGCGGCGAGCCGGTCGGCGACCGACCAATCGAGGTATCGGCGAAAGGCGTCGTCACACCGGTCGAATTCGTGCCGGAAGACCTCGGACCGCTCGTACATGTCACGCGCCATGCCGAACCACTGACTCCCCTGCCCGGGGAAGACGAAGGCGATCCGCCCGGACGCGGCGCGCACATCGGAGGCGCGCGCGAGGTGGCCGGCCGTGCCGGAGTCGGCCAGCGCGGCGAGACCGCCGAGGAGTTCGGCCCGGTCCCGGGCGATGACGACGGCGCGCTCGCCGTGCTGGGCGCGGTGTGACGCGAGCGTGGTCGCGATGTCCCGGATGTCCAGATCGGGCCGCTCCGTCAGATGGTCACGCAGCTTCGCCGCGTACGCGCGCAGCGACCGAGCGCTCCGCGCCGACAACGGGATGGGCAGATGCGCCGGGGCGAGATCCTCCGCCGCCGCGAGATCGGCGGTGACGGGTGATTCCTGAAGCACCACATGGGCATTCGTGCCCGATATCCCGAACGCCGAGACACCGGCCGTCCGCGCGCGATGCGGAACCGGCTGCCACGGCCGTGCGGCCGCGACCAGTTCGACGCCGGCGCGGTCGAGGTCGTCGGCGGGCCGTTCGGCGTGCATCGACGCGGGAATGGTGTCGTGGCGCAGCGCGAGAATCGACTTGATCAGTCCCGCCATGCCCGCCGACGCCTGGGTGTGGCCGATATTGGACTTCACCGAGCCGATGCGCAGTGGGGGGATCTCGCGAGCGCGGCCACCGAAGACGCGGTCCAGTGATCGGGCCTCGACGCGGTCGCCCAGCGTGGTCGCGGTGCCGTGCGCCTCGACGTAGTCCACGTCCGAACGGTCGAGTCCGGCGTCCCGCAGAGCCGCGGCGATCACCTCGTCCTGCGCGCGACCGTTCGGCGCGCTCAGTCCCTGGCTGCGTCCGTCCTGGTTGACCGCCGACCCGCGGATCACCGCCAGGATCGGGTGGCCATCGCGTACGGCGTCGTCGAGACGCTCGAGCAGGATCATGCCGCTGCCCTCGGACCACACCGCGCCATCGGCGTCGGCGGCGAAGGGAGCGCATCGCCCGGTCGGGGAGAGCACGCCCAGTCTGCCGAATTCGACATGGGCGCCCGGCGTCAGGAGCAGAGTCGCGCTGCCGACCAGCGCCGCGTCGCATTCGCCGCGCCGCAGCGCCTGCACGGCCAGATGCAGCGCGACCAGCGCGGAGGAACATGCCGTGTCCACGGTGAGGGCCGGGCCGTGGAAGCCGAAGGTGTAGGCGAGACGCCCGGAGGCGACGCTGGTGGCGGTGCCGGTGGCGACGTAGCCGTCGAGCCGGTCGAGTTTGAGACCGGCGAGATACTGGCCGCCGAACATCCCGATGTAGACGCCGGTCCGGGTGCCCTCCAGATCCTTCGGCACGATGCCCGCGCGTTCCATCGTCTCCCACGCGAGGTGCAGCAGCAGCCGCTGATGCGGGTCCATCGACTCGGCCTCGCGCGGACTGATGCCGAAGAACGCGGCGTCGAAGGTCTTGACGTCGGACAGGAAGCCTCCGCGCACGCCCTCCGGCGCGTCCTCCCAGCGGTCGGGCGGGACCTCGCCGACGACATCGCGCCCCTCGGCCAGCAACTGCCAGAACTGCTCCGGAGTCTCGACATCGCCGGGAAAGCGGCACGCCATCGAGAGCACGGCGATCGGCTCGTCGGATCCGCGCGGGGCGACGGGATCGGCGGATTCGGGACGGTCGCCCACCAGGGCGCCGGCCAGTGACCGGATGGTCGGATGCTCGAAGATCAGACCCGGATCCAGGGGCCGGCCGAGCCGCTCGGACACGACCCCGACGAGTTCGACGAGGCTGCGCGAACCCAGCCCCAGTTCGGCCAGCGGTCGATCCGGCGCGACCTCGGATTCGGCCAGACCGCAGTGCGTCACCACGATGTCCCGCAGCAGGGCCTCCAACTCGGCCGCGCCCGCAGAAGGCCGCGGGGCCGGGGGCCGCCGCGCCGGTGTGCCCTCGTCCCGCGTCGGCATCGAATCACCCTCCGCCGCAAGCACATCGGGCAGCGTCCCGTCGAGATACGCGCTGCGGCACGCCTGTCGCTGGATCTTGCCGCTGCTGGTCTTGAAGATCGACCGCGCGGCGACCAGCACGATGTCGTGCGGGCGTACGGCGTGGTCGGTCGAGACCCGTTGCCGCACAGCGCGAATGGCCGACTCGAGCGCCTCCGGATCCGCGGTGCGGACCTCGGCGACGATGACGACGCCCTCGGTCTCACCCACGTCCACCGAGAACGCCGCGACCCCGCCGGGGCGAACGGTGTCGTGCGCCGACTCCACCGACTGTTCCAGATCCTGCGGATGCAGATTCCGGCCGTCGACGATCAGCAGATCCTTGAGTCGTCCGGTGACGAACAGTTCCCCGTCGCGGAACAGGCCGAGATCGCCGGTGCGCAGGAAGCCGGTCCGGCCGTCGGCCAGGGTCGATCCGAACACGCCGGCGTCGGCGGCCGGGCCGGCGACATAGCCGGGTGAGACCGACCCGCCGGACACCCAGATCTCGCCCTCCCGCCCGTCGTCGCGGGCCGCGCCCGTCGCCGGGTCGGCGATCACCACCGTGGTGCCCGGGACCGGGCGGCCCGCGCCGACGATCTCGGGACTGACGCCCGCGCCGGGCGGGGCGGGAACGGTCGCGATCGTCGGTTCGGTTCCGAGCGGGGCGGCGCTGACGATCAGCGTGGCTTCGGCGAGACCGTAGACGGGCTGGAAAGCCGTGCGCCGGAACCCGGACCGGGCGAAGGTCTCGCCGAACCGGCGCACCGTCGCGGCCCGGACCGGTTCGGCGCCGCAGAACGCGACGCGCCAGCTCGACAGATCGAGCCGGTCGATCAGGTCGGGAGTCGCGCGCCGGGCCGTGATCTCGTAGGCGAAGTTCGGGCCGCCGCTGTTGGTCGCCCGGAAACGGGAGATCGCCTCGACCCAGCGTTCGGGGCGCTGAACGAAGTGCAACGGCGAGAGCAGCACCGCGGTGCCGCGCGAGTAGATCGTCCCCAGCACGGGACCGATGAGTCCCATGTCGTGATACATCGGCAGCCAGCTCACCGCGGTCGTGCTGTTGCCTCGATCGTCGTGTCCCATCGCCACGCCGATGGACGCCTGGTTGTGCAGCAGGTTGCCGTGGGTGACGATCACACCCTTCGGCGCCGAGGTCGAGCCGGAGGTGTATTGCAGAAAGAGCACGGAGTCGGGCGAGAGGTCGGGCCTGCGCCACTCGGTCGACAGTTCGGTCGAGATGTCGTCGGTCGCGATCGCCGGGTCGCGCGACCCCAGATCGGCGAAGGCGCTTCCCGCCGAACGCAACAGGTCGAGCACGTTGCGGGCGGTGAGCACGACCGAGACGTCCGCGTCCCGCACGACCTGCCCGAGCCGTCGCATCGCGCGCTGGAAATCGGTGGAGTACGGCAGCGGCACCGGCACCGCGACGACCCCGGCCGCGACACAGCCGAGGAAGCTCTCGATGAACTCCAGGCCGGGGGCGTAGACCAGCAGTGCCCGCTTCCCTCGGTAGCCGTGTTCCTGGAGGTGGGACGCGATGGCGCGCACCCGCTCGCCGAGCTCGTGGTAGGTCAGGGCGTCGACCGGGCCGTCCGCGTCGCCGGTGCGCAGGAAACGGTAGACGACCTCCTCGGCGTGCGTCTCGCAGCGTTCCAGCAGGATGTCGAGGTAGGTCGGGTCGGTCGTCATCGTTCACTCCCCAGCAGATCGGCCGTCGGGCTCTGCCGGGGGGCCGCCACGAAATGCTTGTCCACGGGCCGGCGCAGACGCCACCAGTAGGCGACGCTCCAGCCCGGCCACACCTGACGGTTCCTGCCCGCCTCGTCGAGGAACCAGCTGGTGCATCCGCCGCTGTTCCACACCGATCCCGACAACCGCGATCCGACGAACTCGTTGAAGGTCCGCTGCGCGCCCGGATCGACCTCGATCCGCTGCCAGCCCTTGCGGCGCATGTGCTGGATGCATTTGACGATGTAGCTCGCCTGCACCTCGATGGCGAACAGGATCGACTGGTGGCCGCTCCCCGAGTTGGGTCCCATCATGAGGAAGAAGTTCGGGAAGCCGGTGACGCCGGTGCCCAGATGTGCTTCCATTCCGTCACGCCAGACTTCGGAGAGCAGTGCGCCGTTGCGGCCCGCGACATGGTGCAGGGCGACGCGCTCGTCGGTGCGGAAGCCCGTGCAATAGACCACCGCATCGAGTTCGTGCACGGTGCCGTCGGCCGTGCGCAGGCCCGATTCGACGAATTCGCTGATGTGGTCGGTCACCAGCCGGACATTGGGCCGTTGCAGGGCAGGGTAGAACTCGCTGGTGATCAGGAAGCGCTTGCAGCCCGGGCGGTAGTCCGGTGTGAGCGCGGCGCGCAGCCGCGGATCGGAGACCTGCCGTGCGAGAAAGCGTTTCGATACCGCCCCGAACACCGCCATCAGCGGTGGGTGGAAGAACGCGACGACGACCAGTTCGTGGATCCAGTAGTTGAGGTAACGCTGGATTCTCTGCGTGGTGGGGAACCAGCGGTAGAGGAAGCGCTCCGCGGACGACAGCGGGCGGTTCGCGCGCGGCAGCACCCACTGTGGGGTGCGCTGGAAGACGTTTACGTGCGCGGCGTATTTCGCGATCTCCGGCAGGATCTGGACGGCGCTGGCGCCGGTACCGATCACCGCGACCCGCTTGCCGCGCAGATCCACCGAGTGGTCCCACTCCGCGGAATGGAACGCGGCGCCGGTGAATCGTGATCGCCCGGCGATGTGGGGCACCTTCGGTCGGTGCAGCACGCCGGTCGCGTCGACCAGGATGTCGGCGATGTAGGTCGTGTGGGCGGCGGTCACCGTCCAGGTGGCTTCGGCATCGTCGTAGTCGTAGCTGCGCACCTCGGTGTCGAAGATCGACTTGGAGTAGAGGCCGTGCTCGCGGTAGAGGCCCTCCGCGTACGCCAGAATCTCCTGCTGTGTGGCGTACATCTGCGTCCAGTCCCGATTGAGCGCGAAGGAGAACGAGTACGTGTACGCCTTCACGTCGCACGCGCTGCCGGGGTAGGTGTTGTACCGCCACACCCCGCCGGGGCCCGGGGCCTTCTCGAGGATCCGGAAGTCGGTGATGCCCGCCTTCAGCAGACGCAGGGCGACGCAGATCCCCGAGAGCCCGGCCCCGACGATCAGGACATTCACTCGATCCGCGTGACTGGTATCAGTGCTCATCTCTCATCCGATCGCTTCGATTCGCTGCTCCGACCAGATCCGGGTGCGCGCGGACGCGAGAACGTCGATGGCCGAGGGCAATACCGCCACCTCGACCGACGCCGCGTCGCCCGCGGCCAGTTCGCCGTCGTGGTCGATGGTCAGCGGGTGTCCGTCGGTGCGCTCGATGCGCACGGTCTTTCCGGTGCGGTAGCTGCTGCCCGCGGCGGTGTCCAGGGTGCCGTTGAGGCACGAGGTCGCGAACTCCTCCCGCGACATGGCGGCGCTCACGACGCAGACGTCGAGCAGCCCGTCGTCGAGGACGGATCGGGGCAGCAGTTCGAGGAATCCACCCCTGTACCTGCTTCCGCCGATGAGCACCGCGAGAATGTCCGTCTCCGCGAGGAGTTCTCCATCGACGACCACCCGGCCCGGGTAGGCCCGGTAGGACTGGAGTGCCAGCAGTGCCGCCTCCGCCAGCTTCTCCCGGCCGTCCGACCGCAGCGTGTGCGAGATCGTGAGCGCCTCGGGCAGCAGGCCCGCGGAGATGCCGAGCAGCGCGGGCGTGCCCAGGCTCGTGATCAGCGCCAGGTCCAGGTGTTTGCGCAGGTGCTCGCCGGTGACGAAGACGTCGCGGACGACCCGCGGCCACGGCTCGTCGTCCCACAGGCAGCGGTAGTTGGAGTTTCCGGTGCCGCCGGGGGCGATGAGCAACGCGGGACGCGTATCCGCCGAAGACGGTGCGGCCCCGTACATTCCGCGGGCCACCTCGCCCGCGGTGCCGTCTCCGCCGATCGCCACGATGATGTCCGCGGCAGCGGTCGCGGCGATCTCGCGAGCCAGGATCTCGGCGTCGCCGGCGGATCGGGTGACCGATACGTCGAGCTCAACGTCGTCCTGCTCGCGGAGAACCGCGACGATGTCGGCGGGGTTGCCGCCCGCGAGCGCGTTGGTGATCGCGGCCACCCGGGTCCGCCGCGCGGTCGGCGCGGCCCCGGGGCGGATTGCGGAGGGGGCAGGATTCGAACCTGCGTGGGCGTGCAGCCCAGTCGAACGAGTCGACTCCCGATCGGCCACTTTGGGTACCCCTCCCTGAATTGTTCAGATCATGTTGATGGCACGCAGCAAACCCGAGATCTTCCCGGGCGTCAGCCGTCCGCGATATGCCAGATAATCCGGGATGACGAGCGCCGGATTCCATTTCAGCTTGTATTGGAGCTGGGTCTCCGCCGGATAAATCCAGCTGCCATGATCATAGAGTTCACCGAGCAAGAACGCCAAGGTCCGATTCCGAGTGGCGAAGGTATCGGCGGACATTCCCGTGAACGGCGTCAGACCGAAATGTAGGAATCCGCATCCCTCGGCGGAGAACCGCTCGATTGCATGCCAGTTGACGGCCTCCATCGTCCCCGGCGGAGCTACTTCGACCCGTCTGCTGAGATCGTGCAGCCAGCCGCTCTGCGCTCCGTAGACCGGAGAGTACGACACGTATCCGGCGACTTCCCCGCCGATCGTTCCGACGAAAAGTCTTCGTAGATCCTGGTTTTCACCGCCGACCTCGCCGACCATGAATTCCATCTCGCGCGCGAACCGGCCCTTGAGCCGGAGCCACCTCCGGTCGATCTCGTCGATCTCGGCCCGCACGTCGGCGTGTTTCACCTCGCGAATCTCGAGTCCCGCCCGGATCGCCCGCGATATCTTGTTGCGGAGTTTGACGAATTTCTTTCCGCCCAACGTGTAACCGTTCAGATCGACGGCGTAGGAGGATCCGAATTGGTTCACGTGGTAACCCTCGGCGGCGTAGACCGATGCGTCGTCGGGGAGGAGTTGCATGGCGGCGACATGTTTTCTCCGGCTCTCCGCGAAGTTCACGAACGCACGGAGCAGCGCCGGTTTCGCGGTGGGTTCGGTGAACGGGCCGCCGAGCTGAATGAGGTGTCGGCCCACCTCACGGTAGAAGATCGCCCCGTCGATGGTCGGGACCTGGAATTGCTTGTTTCCTCGATTGAGCGCCAGGAATCCGCTGGGGTTGTGTGACCATTTCCGCAGTGCCGTGAGACCCCGGCGGTCGGGAGCGGTGACGAGATCGAGGCTCACGCCGCCTCCTTCAGCAGCAGTTCGAGGAGATAGCCGGTCAGCGCGGCCGGGGTGGGGTGTCGGAGCACGATGCCGGTGGGTAGTCGCAGTCCTGTCATGGCGGTCAGTCCGTTCCGGAGTTCGGCGGCGGAGAGGGAGTCGAGGCCGATGTCGGTGAAGTCGGTCTCGGCGGTGACCGACTCGTGGCCCGCGCCGCGCAGCGTCTCGTTGATCTCGTCGCAGATGAGCTCGAGCAGCACGGGGTAGCGGTCGGCGGGCGCGAGCCGCTCGAGCTTCTCCGCGATCTCGTAGTCGGGATGCGGGGCGGACAACGACGCCGGTGGCTGGACGGGCGCGGGGCCGGACTCCAGCCAGTACCGCTGCCGCTCGAACGCGTAGGACGGAAGGTCGACGCGCCGGGCGGCGGTGAAGCATCGGGACCAGTCGACGTGGACGCCCGCGCAGAAGACATCGGCGGCCGAGAGCAACAGCCGTTCGGCTCCGCCGTCGTCGCGTCGGAGCGTCTCACCGATGTGCACCGGCTCCCGATCCGGCGCGGCGCGCAGAGCGGCGGCGAGGACGTCCGTCAGGATCGGGTGGGGACCGACCTCGATGAAGCAGCGGACGCCGTCGGCGTACGCCACGCGCGACGCGGCGTCGAGGCCCGCTGTCTCGCCGGAGGCCCCGCGCCAGTACTCCTCCGCCACACCGGCGGTGTCGAGGAGTCCGCCCGCGGCCGAGGAGTAGAAACTCAGCGCGGATCTCTCGGATGTCGTTGTCTCCGTAGCGGTTCCGGTGGGCCGCACGATGATCCGCAGGGCATCGGCGAGCGGCAGCGCGCCCGCGATGTGCGCCGCGGCGATCTCACCCTGGGCATGACCGATCACCCCGTCCGGGGTCACGCCCAGCGACTCCCACACCCGCGCGAGCGACACCTGCACCGAGAACAGCACCGGCCCGGCGACGTCCGCTCGATCCGGTTCGGGCGCGCCCGCCGCTCCCCGCAGGACATCGGTCAGCCGCCAGTCGACCAGTCCGGCCAGCGCCTCTTCGCAGCGGGCCACGTAGTCGGCGAACACCGGTGACGAATCCAGCAGCGCCACACCCATTCCCGGCCACTGCGACCCCTCCCCCGAGAAGACCAGGACGGTCCCGCCGGCCACCCGCGCCCGCCCGGTCACCACCTCCCGGGCGGCCACTCCCCCGGCGAGCGCCTGGGCGCCGGCCAGCAGGCCCGCGCGGTGGGCGCCGATCACGACCGCGCGATGCTCGAACACCGATCGGCCCGCCAGCGTCGCGCCCACATCGACCAGCCGCGCCCCGGGGTCGCCGGTCACCCGCGTGACGAGCCGTTCCGCTTGGCGCGCAACGACATTCGCACTCCGTCCGGTGATCACCCAGGGCACCGCGCCCACCACCGGTGCGGCCGCGGGGGACGACTCGTCCCCCGGCTCACGCCAGTCCGAGAGTTCGGCCGGCGCCTCCTCGACGATCACGTGCGCGTTGGTCCCGCTGATGCCGAACGCGGAGACCCCGGCACGGCGCACCCGATCGGCGGCGCGCGGCCACGGGCGGCCCGACGCGAGCAGTTCCACCCCGCTCCCCGACCACTCGATGTCCGGGGACGGCCGCGTCGCGTGCAGCGTCGGGGGCAACGCCTCGTACCGGAGCGCCAGCAGGATCTTGATCAGGCCCGCCGCGCCCGCGGCCGATTGGGTATGTCCCACATTGGATTTCACCGAGCCCAGCCACAGCGGCCGGTCCGCCGAGCGGTCCCGCCCGTAGGTCTCGATCAGCGCGTTCGCCTCGATCTGGTCGCCCAGCGGCGTCCCCGTGCCCTGCCCCTCGACGACGTCGACCGCATCGGGCGCGACTCCCGCTTTCGCCAAGGCCGAGCGGATCACCCGCCGCTGCGCCGCACCGCTGGGCGCGGACAGCCCGTTGCTCGCGCCGTCCTGGTTCACCGCCGAACCGCGCACCACGCCCCAGACCCGATGGCCCAGGCGGATCGCGTCCGACAGTCGTTCGGCCACCACCACGCCCACGCCCTCGGCGGGCACGAACCCGTCGGCGTCCGCGCCGAACGCCTTGCACCGGGCGTCCGCCGACAGCGCGCGCAGCTGCGAGAACTCGACGAACGACGAGAGCGTCGCCATCACCGTCACACCGCCCACCAGCGCCAGCGAGCACTCCCCCGCGCGCAGTCCCTGCATCGCCAGATGCAACGCCACCAGCGACGACGAGCACGCCGTGTCCACCGACACGGCGGGACCCTCCAGGCCCAGCACGTACGCCACCCGTCCGGAGGCCACACTCGCCGTGCCGCCGGTTGCCAGCAGTCCGCCCATGGACCCGGTGACCTCATGAAAGCCCCGTGCGCCGTACCCTTGATAGGTCAAGCCGGTGTAGACGCCGGTGTCGGTGCCCGTCAGCGACCGCGGATCGATGCCCGCCGATTCCAGCGCCTCCCACGACACCTCGAGCAACAGCCGCTGCTGCGGATCCATCGCCGCCGCCTCGCGCGGACCGACCCCGAAGAATTCCGCGTCGAATTCGCCCGCACGCGCGACGAAACCCCCTTCGCGCACATACGAGCGGCCCGGCATCCCCGGCACGGGGTCGAATACGCCGTCCACGGCCCAGCCCCGGTCCCGAGGGAATTCCGAGATCACGTCGCGTGCACCCGACACCACATCCCAGAACTCCTCCGGCGAGGACACGCCACCCGGAAAGCGGCACCCCACACCCACGATCGCCACGGGTTCGGCGGCTCGCTGTTCCAGTTGCTCGGCGCGGCGCTTCCACGATTCCCGCTCGGTCAGCGCCTTTCTGAGCGCGTCCACCACGGACTCGGTGTCATGTCTCACGGTGGTCATCTCCGTCCAACCCCAAAAGTTCTATGCGACAACGAAATTCGGCCCGGCATGCGGGCGCGTCAGAGAATCGAGGAGCCGGGGAACACCTGCAACACGATGTTCGACATCGTCTGGGTGAGCACCCGGACCGCGACCGGGGCGACGATCGATTCCAGGCTCGGCACACCGAAATCGAACACCGCCTCGAACAGCAGCCGCACCTCGTCGGCCTCGTCGCCCTCACGGGCGCTCCAGCTGCCCTCGAACGTGTCGAAGTCCCCATCGATCTGCTCGAAGGTGAGCAGATAGTTGTCGTCGTCGTAGTGGTCGCGCTCGGACCAGCTCAGCAGACCGTTGCGGAAGTACACTTCCCAGTTCGTGATACCCCCGCGACCGTCGGGCGCGGGCACGGTCTCGACGTGCTTGACACGGTCCGGGGCGTTGCGGCGATACACCTCGGCGTCCTTGAGCGTCTCGTAGACCTCGTGGCGCGGATAACCTTTCACCAGGCATTCGATGCGTACGTTCTTCATCTCGCTCTCCCGTCAGCCGATCGCCGAGGCCGAGTCGCGGTCGTTCCGGCCGGTACTCCGCGCGCCCGCGACGTCCTCGTCGGTGGAAATTCCGGCGAACGCGCGGGCCACCGCGGACTCGACGATCCGCAATTCCTCCTCGGCGAGGATCGCGGGCGGCGTGAAACGCACGACGGCGGAGTTGTTCATGGAATGATTTGCCAGCACATCGTTTTCGATGAGGCCGAGCAGCATCTCACCGGCGAAGCCCGGGTCGGTGAATTCGATGCCGATGAGCAGACCCTGTCCGCGGATCTCGCGCACGGTGCCCGCGGGCGCGGCCGAGGCCGCGGCCCGGAAGGCCGACAGCAAACGCTCGCCCAGGGCCCGCGAGCGCGCGACGATGTCCTGCTCCGCGAGCGCACGCACCGTGCCCAGCACCGCGGCCGCCGCGATCGGCGCGCCGCTGTAGGTGGAGGTGTGCAGCAGGGGGTCCTTCTCGAACGGCGCGTACGCTTTCGAGGTACACGCAATCGCGGAGACCGGCACGACACCGCCGGAGAGGATCTTGCCGATCAGCAGCACGTCGGCCTCGACCCCCAGATCGCTGATCCCCCAGAGTTTTCCGACCCGGCCCAGGCCGGTCTGGATCTCGTCGACGACCAGAAACGCGCCGAACTCCGCGCACAGCGCGGACACTCCCGGCAGATAGCCCTCGCTCGGGACCACAACGCCGCCTTCACCCTGGACCGGCTCGACGATGAAACAGGAGGGCACCCCATCCGACAGCACGCGCCGCAGCGCGTCGAGGTCGTCGTAGGGAACCTCCACGACATCGGGGACGAGCGGCCGGAATGTGTCCTGGTACACCGCGCGCGCGGTCACGCTCAGCGCCCCCATGGTCTTGCCGTGGTAACCGTTCACGGTGGAGATCAGGCGGCGGAAGCCGTTGGCCCGGGCCAGTTTGATGGCCGCCTCGGTCGCCTCGGTGCCGGAGCTCACGAAGTGCACCTTGTCGATCCCGGCCGGGCAGATGCCGGTGAGGGCCGCGGCGGCGCGCGGGCTGACGTCGTCGATCAGCGTGCGAGCCGACAACGGGTGTCGGCGGATCTGATCGATGACGGCCTCGACCACGATCTCGTTGCGCGCGCCGAGCAGGAAGACCCCCGAACCCGCGCAGTTGACGTAGGAACCGCCGTCCGTGGTGGTCAGGCGGGCGCCGAGGGATTCGGCCTCGACCTTCCCGCCCAGCAGCCGCGAGATGCCGGCGAGCCGGCGCCCGAGATGACGGGAGCACAGGTCGAGGATGTCGTCCTCGTCCGCGATGTGGTTCACGATTGTCACGCCTCTCCCCGCTATACGATCCGCAGTTCGCTGCCCCGGAACGCCTCGTCCACCGCTTCGCCCATCGCAGTGCGGGTCGGCGGATGGAAGGCCAGGGCCTGTGTCGCCGAGCCGAGATAGCCGACGACCGGATCCTTGATGAACGCCATGCCACCGAGCACCTCGACGGTGCGGGCCACGCAGCGCTGCACGGAGTTCTGCAACGCGTATCGCACGACCAGCGCGTCGAGCAGCATCCGCGGCGCCGGCGGGCCGTCCAGCGTGGCGGCCACGCGCTCCAGCGCCAGCAGTCCCGCCCGCAGTTCGCCCGCGATGTCGGCGCGGAGGTGGGCCGAGCCCTTGCCGTGCCGGAACAGCATGTCCGCCAATGTGCTTGCCATGCCCAGATACGTGCCGGACACCAGCAGCGTGAACCAGGTCAGGCCGACCTTCTGCACCTCGTCGAACGAGATGCGGTCGCTCTCCTCGATCTTCATCACGAGCTGATCCGGTACGGCGACGTCGGTCAGGACGACCTCGTCGCTCTCCGCGCCGCGCAGGACGGGTGAATCCCAGAAGCGCCGCACCTCGATCCCGTCGGCCTTCGCGGGAACCAGCACCATGCCCAGCCGGGGCGGTCGACCCGCCTCGATCAGCTGGACGCTGGCCGACAACAGATCCATCGATGACGCGAGGCTGCACGGCTTCTTCGAGCCGTTGAGAATCCATTCGTCGCCCCGGCGGTGCGCGGTGGTCTTCGGCGTGAGCTGTCCCTCGCCTGAACGGCCCTCCGCCCCCGCGCTGGACACGAGCAGCGATTCGTGGGCGATGGCGTCCAGGATCACCCATTCCATACCGTGGAATTTGCCCTCGAAGGCGCACATCGACGCGACGGTGAAGTTGTGCATCGTGGCCGCGACGGCGAGTGAGGGCGCCACCGCGCCCAGCCCGGCCGTCAGATGCAGTGCCTCGAGGGCGGTCGCGCCCTTGCCGCCGTGCAGGGCGGGAACCAGGAGCCCGGGCGCCTTCGCGCGCCGCAGGGCGTCGAACCCGAGCTTCGGGTTCTCCTCGAGGTCGAGCAGCGGATGCGCGCCGAGGTCCGCGAGCAGTCCCGGAGCCAATCTCTCGGTGGTTCGCCGGGCGTCATCGTCGAGAATCACGGGTCATCGCTCCCTCGTGTGCGTCGGCCGACGTCGGTTCGGCCGGATACCGATCGGCGTGGTTCATGACACGCTCGAATCGAAGATCGCCTCGCGCGGAACGACATTCGACGCGACGCTGATGCCCTGTAGCCGGGACGTACGGAGGATGGGGAAGTTTCCCTCCCCGTAGGGACCGCCCGAGAGTCCGGCGCCGCCCTGGCTCGGCAAGCCGACCACGAATCCGATGTGGCTGTCGTTGACCTTGAGCAGGCCCCCGTTGTGCACCCGTTCGCAGAACGCGGTGATCACCTCGGTATCGCCCGCCCACAATGAGTTCCGCAGGCCGTACGAGTTGGCGTTGAGGAAGTCGATGCAGTCGCTCAGCAGCCGGGCGTCGGAGTCCGCCGCCGGCACGATGATCGGCAACAGCGGGAAGAAGGTCTCCTGCCGTACCGCGGCGAGACGCTCCGCCGCGTCGAGCCCGGGCACGGTGACGACCGTTGGTTCCACGAAGTACCCGAACTCACTGACCTCCCCCGTGACCTCCAATCTGTTTCCGCCGCAGACCAATTCGGCGCCGTGCGCGAGCGCGTCGGCGAGCACCGTGGTGAAGTCCTCCGCCTTGAGCACCGGGGAGAGCAGGGCGTCGTCGTCCTCGGGGTACCCCGGCCGGATGTCCCGGGCGAGCTCCACCAGCCGGGCCAGCACCGCGGGCGCGACATCCGGGTGCACGATCGCGTATTTCGGCACGATACACACCTGCGCCGAACCGTAGAAACATTCGGCGAGGGCCCGGGCCGCGAGGTCGGCGTCGGCGTCGCGCCAGACCAGCACCCCGTCGTTGCCGCCGAGTTCCAGGACGGCCTTCTTCCCGCGGGCCGACCAGCGGCGCCCGATCTCGATGCCGCGCTCGGAGTCGCCGAAGAACATCAGGTCGTCCACGTGATCGCTGTCGAGCCAGACGTCGAGGGCCTCGTTGGGGGCCGCGCAGATCAGGTTGATCGTGCCCGGGGGCGCACCCATGCCGTCCAGCGTCGGCGCGACCAGTTCGCGCCAGAACCAGGCCGTGCCGAAGGCCGAACTGCGCGGCGCCTTGACGACGATCGTGTTGCCGACGATCAGCGCGCCCAGCGACACGATGGAGTTGGCCGTGGGCGCGTTGTACGGCGGATGGACGGCCACCACGCCGTCCGGTTTGCGCACGAGGTGGACCTCCCGGTCGCCGACCCGCGAGGTCTGCCGCATCTGACGGCGGTACAGATCCAGGCTCTCGTCACTGGTCATGCTGACCGCCCCGGAGACCTCCCATTCCGCGAGCCGCTTGGGATGTCCCTCGGCCGTGAGGATTTCGACGAATCGGTCGGCATGGACACGGATCACCTTGCCCACCTGCCGCGCGAATTCCAGCCGCGTCTCCATGCCCAGGGCCGACCAGCCGGGCTGTGCCCGCGCGGCCGCCGCGCCGGCCTCCGCTATCTGGTCCCGATCGCAGACTCCGACCCGCCCGAGGATTCGCGGATCGTCGGTGGTCGCGGCCGATCCCCGGTCCAGCCCGCGCTTGAGTCGCAGGGCCGACATCTCGTCCCGCAGCAGCGCGCTCGCCCTGATGGTGTGAATCCACTGCGTGTGCTCGGCGTCGGCCCCGCCGATCAGTGCCGGGTAGCTCAGCATACGTATTTCCTCCCCGCGGAGATCAGTTCCGGTGCCGCAATCGCAGGCGAAAGTCCTTGGGCATGAAGGTGAGTCGTTCGGCGACACGGAGGGTGTAGCCGGGGTCGTCGGCGATGTCGTAGCGCCGCAGGATCGAGCCGAGCACGAGGATCGATTCGTGGATTGCGAATTGCCGTCCGATACAGCCGCGTTCGCCGGTCCCGAACGGCTTGTAGATGTGCGGGGCTCGCTCGCGGGCCGCCTCCGGGGCGAAACGATCGGGATCGAAGCGTTCCGGGTCCGGGCCCCACAGCGGGTCGCGGTGCAGCAGCGGGATGAGGACGGTCATGCTGTCGCCCGCGGCCATGCGGTATCGGCCGCCCACGACCGTGTCCTGCCGGGCCTGGCGGGAGTAGACGGGCGCGGTCGGCCAGAGCCGCAGCGCCTCATCGATCACCCGCCGCAGATAACGCAGCTTCGCGACCTGCTCGAACGCGACGGTGTCCGAGCGCCCCCAGACCTCTTCGATCTCGGCGCGCGCCCGGGCCTGCACCTCGGGATGCCGGGCGAGGTAGTGGAGCGCGAAAGACAATGCGCCCGCGGTCGTTTCGTGCCCGGCGACCAGGAAGGTGACGATCTGGTAGCGGATGTTGCGTTCGTCCAGCTTGTTCGGGTCGTCCTCCCGAGCCGCGCGCATCATCAGCTCGAGCAGGTCGTCGTGCTGGGTGGGGCCACCGGCGAGCCGTGCGTCGATGACCTCGTCGACGACGTCGAACATGTAGTCGCGGCGCCGCTGCTCCCTCTGGTCGAAGCGGCGCATCAGCGGATCGCCGACCACCGGCAGCGACAGCATGGTGCGGATGGGCGCGTAGAACAGCGACTCGATCATGGCGGTGACGAACGGGTGCGGTTCGTCCTGCCGCAAGGCGTCGAAGGAATAGCTGAACGCGGTACGCGCGATGGTTTCCAGCGTCAACCTCGTCATATCGGCCGAGACGTCGACCGCCTCCCCGCCGATAGCGCGATCCCAACGGTCGACGAGTTCGGCGGTGACCCCGAGCATCGTCCGGTGATAGCGCCGCATCGCGGACTGGGTGAAGGCCGGGCGCAGAAGATTGTGCGCCCGGCGCCAATTCGGCTCCTCGTTGAGCGCGGTGAACAGCCCGTCGCCCCCGATGCCGCGCAGGAAGGGGAGTTCCTTCTTGGCGAAGCGCGATTCGTCGGACAGTTCGGCGACGATGCCGGCGTCGTAGACGAAGACGAAACGCAGCCCCAGCAGCTTGCGCTCGAAGACCGGGCCCAGCCGACGGCCGAGGGCCATGGTCGCCTGGGTGGGCGTGGTCAGGTTCATGGTGGTCAGGTCGCCCAGCACGGGCACCCGCCAGCGGGGATGCGGAATGGAGTGGACTTGCGACGAGCGTGTCCGGACGGCCATCTCACCACCTCGACAGAATTCAGGCCTCGGTATATTCGGCGGGCACGCCGGTCGGCGATTCCCCCGCGTAGCGCTGTTTCAGCTCGGCGAAGGCGGGAAGTTCGACCGGATCGAACGGAAAGCCGAATGGCTTCGGGAAATTGTTGAAGAACCCGCGATCCGCGCACAAGTGTATCGGAACGGCCAGGAATTCCCAACGCCAGCCGAATATCAGCCACAGGAAGATTATCAGAATGCCTTGTACCACCGCGCTGTGGCACACGTTGTAGAGGATGTAGTAAATTTTACCGATTCGGCCGGTTTCACTTCGCCGAAGCGCGATCACACCGGGATAGAGACCGATGGTATCGATGTACTGATAGAGAATCACCGCGGCGATCCAGTTGACCTCGGAATAATGAGAGACGAGGGCCACGATGAGACTACCCAGCGCGAGCAGATATTCCGCCCGGATATGATTCCTGGTCGTTCGCGTGAAAAACCAATTTTTCGTGTCCATGTGCACCCTCGAAGATGTGCCGAATCAGCTACGAAATTACTGTGGCCACACAGTAAAATAGCCTTCCGCGCCTGTCAAAGGCCGCTGGGCGGTCAGCCGCATCTCCGAGTCCGGGAAAATCTGTCGAGGGCAATGCTCAGCTGCGCCCAATCGTGCGCGCGCCGCCTGGCGAGCTCGGCGACACGTGGCAGACAATGACTCGGAATGTTGCTGATGACGGAATCCCAATCCGCGACGTCGTCGAGCGGGAACTCCAGCCAATGCAGGAGTTTCCGGCCGACCTCGGTGAAGCGCAGCGACGGATCCCTGCGCAGCTGACGCGCCAGTTCCGCGGTCGCGGGCGTCGGCGCGCCGACGTCGGGAACGCCTGGCGGAACCAGCCGGTCGCCGAGGTCGGTGATGTCGGCCGGCTTGTCGACAGCGCCCTGAGCCGGTTCCGAAGCACTCTCGCGCCTCAGTTGTTTCCGCACTTCTTTGGCCGTCGTGACCGAAATTCCGGCCGCGCGGGCGACCTGCCGCGCGGAGGCGCCGGGATCGGCGGTGAACAGCTCGGCGGCATGCTCGCGCCGCTGTCGGCCGCCGACGCGTTGCAGGACGCCGTTGCTCGCCATCCGACTGGTCGGGTGGGAAATTTCCCCACCCGACCGCTCCCGGATCGCGCCCACGGTCTTGTGCGAGATTCCGGCGAGAGCCGCGATCGAGCGATCGGACCAGGCGGGATGCAACGAGAGAATACGGAGCGCCGCGGCTTTCCGGTCGGCGAGCGACAGTGGCAATCCGTGCGCGGCATTGAGTTTCACCGCGAGCACGAACGCCTCCGCCGGGCTCCCGTCGAAGAACACCGCCGCCACGGTCGAATCGCCGCGCCGCGCCGCCGCCCGCAGCCGATGCCAGCCGTCGATGACCTGCATGGTGGTCCGATGGACGACGATCGGCGGAAATGTCGCCGCCGATTCGGCCAGCATGCGAATGTGACCCGCGTTCACGCCTGCGGACCGCAATGGCGCGTCCGGCAGCAATACGTCGGATATCGCTATGTCGACCACATTCGAATCCGGTAGCTGTTCTCGGATGACAGCCGTCGCGGAAGCGATGCACTGCGGCAACGAACCCGCACCGTCCGGAATGCTCACGAATCCGTCCCCATTACCCACGAATCCCTCCCCATCGCCTCATTGCTGGCGAACACATGAATCTGCGGCCGAGGACATCCATCAACTCAACCCGCGCAAGCCAAAATACCACACGGCTACCGAGCGGGGAGAACGATTACACGCGCTCTGATCGAATCCGGCAAGTGATTTCAAGCAAAATTATTGATATTAACCATACTTCCCGGCCAGGCGAAAGTCGTGCGGCCCGTTTCCGCCACCGACCGATCCTGTGCAGGGACTCTGCCGAAACTTCCGACACGCCGAACTGAGCATGCGTTTCGAGTAGAGCCGTAGCCCATCGAAACCCGAGACCCCAGAGTGAGATTTATCACTGGGTGTTCGCTTGGCACAACGAGGTAGGGGAGCGAAAACGTCACGAGCAACGTCTGTGCGCCTCGAATTCCCCGTCGGAAAGCGGGAATTACCCCGCGGACGACCGCGAGCTCAGCGGTCTCGCTCCCCCAGAACCAGATCAATGGTGTGTGCGGCGATCCCGCGAAGTTCGGTTTCGTCGCCGAATGCCCGTTCTAATACGGCCAATCCGCGCGTGACCGTCACGATGTGCAAGGCGGCGGTCCTGGGTGTGCCGGCGAACTCGCCCCGTCGTTGCCCCTCCGCCAAGGCTTCCTCGACGAGGGCGGTGATGCGGGCGAGGAGGTCGGCGAAGGCGCGGCGCGCGTGCTCACCCAGCCCCTCGCCGTTGCCCGGAGCCAACTCCATCAGGCCGCGTGTGGTCGGGCATCCGCGAGGCGGGGAGCCGGAACGGAAGTTCGTGATCGTCGCATCGAAGAACGCCGCGAGACGTTCACGGAGCGTCCCTGTGCCGAGCACGTCCCGCAGCGTGTCCAGGTACGTGTTCGCGTAGCGCTCGTAGGCGAGGAGGAACAGTGCCTCCTTACCGCCGTAGGCGTTGTAGAGACTGCCGCGCTGGAGGCCCGCGTCGCGTGCGATTTCCGCCAGGGACGTGCCGCGCACCCCCTTGCGCCAGAACCGATCGAACGCGATGCGCAGGACCTCGTCCTCGTCGAATTCTCGTGGTCTCAACGCTTCTTCCCGATCGGTAAGGGATGGTGTCGAGGTACGAGAGTACTTGACAGCGTGTCAAGAACCTGTTTTTATCAAGGCGTCAAAAATGATTCGTCCCGTCTGCGGCCAGTCATCCAGCGCCCCCAGGAGCGGCCGACCGGATGCGAAGGGATTCGCCATGCCCCTCGTCCACATTTCGCTGCGTGCCGGAAAGCCCGAGAGCTACCGCCAGGCCCTCTTCGACGCCGTGTACCGGGCGATGCGCGAAGCACTCGACGTTCCCGAGGGTGATCAATTCATGACCATCACCGAACACGACGCCGCGAACTTCCGCTACGGCAACGCATTCGGCGTGCGGCGCGGTGACGATCTCGTGTACATCCAGATCACCATGTTCGACACCCGCACAGGTGCGCAGAAGCGCGCGTTGTTCGGGCGGATCGCCGAGTTGCTCGGTGAGAACCCGGGTATCCGGCCGGAAGACATCTTCATCAATGTTCTCGACTCCGCGAAGGAGAACTGGTCCGTCGGTCACGGTGCCCAATTCGCCTGAAGCAGCGGACAATTCACGCGCGTCGCGATGCGCGCCGCCCAGCAAGAGTCAAGAAGGCCCGTCAGGATGGGAGTAACGGGCGGAGGCGGCCGAGCACATCGTGGCGGCCGGTGGCGGTGAGGCCGAGCTGGGTGGCGAGATCCAGGTCGATCACGCCCGTGAGTAGGCCGAGGACGGCGTTGGCCGGTCCGTCCAGGACGAGGTCGGGGGCATCGGTTCGGCCGACACGGGTCTGGATCCGGCCGTCGCCGATCTCCATGACCGCGTGTACGTCGCCGACGACGAGCTGAATCACCGCAGGCGGGGCCTCGGGGGCGGCGTCGACGCTGAACCACGCGGGTGCGTAGGCCAACCACTGGGGCAGGAAGGCGTCGCGCGGGTCCACTGTGCCCATGTATCTCAGGCCCCAGAGTCCAATCGCCTTCAGCACGGGCTCCAATTCCCGGCCCGCCTCGGTGAGCCGGTAGAGGGTGGTCGCGATGGGTGGGGGCGCTTCGTCGCGCTCGATCAGCTCGGCCTGTTCGAGCTCGCGAAGGCGCGTGGACAGCAGGTTCGCGGCGATGCCGGGTAGCCCGTTCTTCAGGTCGGTGAACCGGCACGGACCTTGGATCAGCAGCTCGCGCACGATCAGCAATGTCCACCGGTCCCCCACGACGTCCAGGCCGCGGGCGATCGAGCAGTACTGGCCATAGCTTCGCATGCGTCCACTCTACCAAGCGGAAGTAGAAGATCTCTCCTCATCGATTGAAAAACTAAACTTACAGGTTCTAGTATTCAACCATGTCTCGTCTTCGATCCAAACCGCTGGTCCTGACGGCGCTTCTGTTCGCCTCCTTCGTCATCAATCTGGACACCACGCTGGTCAATGTGGCGTTGCCGACCTTGACCCGTGCGCTCGACACCGACACCGCGCAATTGCAATGGGTGGTCGATGCCTACAACCTCGTGTTCGCCGCGCTGCTGCTCACCTCGGGCAGCTTGTCCGACCGCTTCGGCCGCAAGGGCATGCTGCTGGCCGGGCTGGCGGTGTTGGGGGCCGCGAGTTACGTGGGCGGCTTCGCGAACTCCTCGGGCGAGCTGATCGCCGCCCGTGCGGTGATGGGCCTGGGTGCGGCGATGACGTTCCCGGCCACATTGTCGCTGCTCATCGGGGTGTTCACCGGTCGGAAGGAACGCGCGCTGGCGATCGGGCTGTGGGGTGCCACAGCCGGTATGGCCATTGCCCTCGGGCCGATCGTGGGCGGGTACCTGCTGGAGCATTTCAGCTGGTCGAGTATCTTCTACGCGCTCGGGCCCGTGTCGCTGGCCGTTATCGTCCTGGCGGCGGCGTGTGTGCCGCGGTCGGCGTCCGCGCTCGCACACCGGCTGGACGTCCCCGGCCTCGTACTGTCCGGTGGTTTCATGGCGCTGCTGGTCTACACCATCATCGAGGCCCCGAACCGGGGCTGGACCGCGACGCCGTCGCTGCTCGGGTACGCCGGGTCGGCGGTCCTGGTCGTCGCGTTCGTCCTCGCCGAACGCCGGGTCGACTCACCCATGCTCGATGTGCGGCTGTTCGCGAACATGCGCTTCAGCGCGGCCAGCGCGGCGGTCACGGTCGGGTTCTTCACGCTGTTCGGGTTCATCTTCCTGATGACCCAGTACTTCCAGTTCATCCGGAGCTACGGCCCGCTGTCCACCGGCGTGCACCTGCTGCCCGTGGCGGTCTCGGTCGCCGTCGGATCGGCCGTGGGCACCCGGCTGGCCGTCACGATCGGCACCAAGGCCGTCGTCACGGCGGGGCTGGCGTTGCAGGCGGGCTTCTACTTCTGGGTCGCCGCCGACATCACACCCACGTATCCCTACGGAGTCATCGCCATCCAGATGGTCGTCTACGGTCTGGGCATGGGGCTGACCACCGCGCCCGCGACCGAGTCGATCATGGGGGCGGTGCCCGCCCACCAAGCCGGAGTCGGGTCCGCGGTGAACGACTCCACCCGGCTGCTCGGCGGAACCCTCGGTGTCGCGGTGATCGGCAGCGTCTATGCCTCGCTGTACGGGGCCCGGCTCGACACCGGACTGCCGAAATCGCTGCCCTCCGCGCTGGCCGACCTCGCGCACCAGTCCATCGGTGCGGCCTACGGTTTGGCCGACCGACTCACCGCCGCGGGCCAAGGCGCCACCGCGGAGGCGGTGCGGTGGGCGGCGACCGACGCCTTCGACCACGGCCTGCGCGTCGGTTGCGTCGTGGCGGGCGCGGTCGCGGCCGGCGGAGCGCTGCTCGCGGCGGCGTTCCTGCCCGCTCAACCACCGCAACAGCCTGAGCCACAGCGTGTTTCGGCACGGCGGGAAAGCTCGAGACCTGCTGTCTGATCAGTGCTTTCGCTTGCGGTCGCGAGGCGGCCTCAACCCGCGGAGGGCACGGCCTCGCCGGTGCGGGTGGCGAGCCACTGCTGTATCTCGATCAGGTTCCGGTCCGGATCACGCAGATACGCACAGCGGATGCGGCCGTCGTATTCGATGGGTCCGGCGAGGATCTCGGCTCCGCGGCCAGCTATCTCGGCCAGATAGGCGGTCAGATCGTCGACCCGCAGCGACACCATTGCCGCGTCCTCGCCTGCCTCCGATCCGGATCGGAGCGTATCACCAAGCGCCGCAGCCAGATTCGACCGATCGTGGAGAGCCAATGTGCTGCCCAGTTCGGGCTTGAATGCGACATAGGGCGGCCGCGGATCATCCGTTTGCGGTGTGAGGCCGAGAACATCGCGGTAGAACGCCACACAGCCGTCGAAATCGGCCACAATCAAGCGAATCTGAGTGAGGTGCACGGCACCGGAGCCTACTCCGGTACGGTAGCGCTCCCCCACCATCAATGCGGGCGGCTCACACGAGGGGTCAGGAGCCTGCTGTCAGGACTCGTGTGGCCTCCCGTTGTGCGGCGGTGTTGATCACTCCGGCGCGCGAGCCCGCGAGTTTGGCCGCGATGTGTTCGTCGACGGTGACGTCGGCGTAGAGGCGAGGGTGCTGGGCGTCGACGAAAGCGGGGAGCGGGCCGATGACCGCCTCGGCGTCGCCGTCGAAGAAGTACGCAGCGGAGCGTCGGCGCTGAATCGTGCCGTTCACGATCGGTGGCTTGACCCGGTGCAGGGTGGAGAGCCACTGCTCGTTGGTCAGCCGCGTGGTGAGGTCGCCGAGGTTGATCAGGAGTGCGCCATCGGCCGGTCGCACATCGTGCCACCGGGTGCCGTGCAGAACTTGTAGTCCCTTGACCTGGTCGGCCCACAGGATGGTGACGATCCCGTAGTCGGTGTGTTCGCCCATACCGATCAGGTCCTCGTCGACCTCGACGTGGGTGCCCTCGGGTAGCGCGTAGTTGTTGATCCGCAGGACTTCGATCGGGTGGGTCGCCGACTCGGCGATGGCACCCCGTTCCACACCGAGCGCGTCTTCGAAGATGGTGACCATCGTGCGTGCGACGCGGCCCGCCTCGGCACGCCAGGCGTCGACCCTGGCCCGGAAGCCGTCCAGGGCAGGCCAGGTGTTCTCCGCGTAGTGGCTCTCGATCAGCGTGGTTCCGGGATAGTCGGAGGTCGAGGAGCCGACGTTGAAGGCCTCGAAGAAGTCCTTCATCCGGGTCTCGGACCGGACACCCGCGCTCAGGGCGAGGGTTTCGGACTTGGGCGGGGTGTAGCCGCGGTTCTCCCAGGCGGGGCGGCACCATCGTTTCTTCGCGTCCTGAGGTAGGGCGAAGAAGTCGTCCACGGCCTTGGTGAAGGCGTCGATCAGTTCCGGCGTGATGCCATGGCCGAGGATTTGGATGAAGCCGACCTCGCGGCAGGCGAGGTCGATGGCCGCGGCGACGTCGGCGCGCGCCGCGGCTGTTCCGCCTTGGACGTAGGGGCTGATGTCGACAGCGGGAACCTGGAAGGTGTTCACGATGACCTCCTGATGTGGTACGGACTGTGGTGCGCCCGGAGGTGTCCGCTTTCCCGGCCAGGAGTCGGCCTCGCTGTCTTGTTGAACTCGGGCATCAGGAAGGTTACGCACCCGAGGTTTCGGTCCTGTTTCGCGCCTAGCCCGCCGGATGCGCCAAACTCAGGACGACGTGCGCGGGTTCGTCGCCGACCAGGAACCAGCGGTGTCTCATCGCCGCCGAGTGCGCGATGAAATCGCGTGGCCCGAGCTCGAACGAACCGGCCCCCTCGACCTCGACCAGGAGGGTGCCGGAGACCACGTAAACCCCGAGATCGCCCTCGAGCTGGAACCATTCGCCGATGTACCGTCCCGGTTCGATGACGTACTCGATGACCTCCAGCACGTTGTCCGGGCGCATCTGCAGGGTGCGACCGACGACCGCGTCAGCTCGCGCGGCGACCGGCACGCGCCCGCCCTCGTCGGCCCGAACGACGGTGACCACGTCGTCCGTGACCGGCGGCAACAGCGCCCCGGGGAGCACGTCGAGCGCCTCGGCGAGCCGATAGACGGTGATCATCGAGGGGGCGGAGATGCCTCGCTCCAGCTGGGAGAGGAAGGGCTGGCTGATTCCGGCCAGCGACGCGAGTTCGCGCGTTGATAGCCCCCGCTTCTTACGGAGCGCGCGCAGCTGGTCCCCCGCCCGGCGCGACAGACGCGACTCGTCCAACGAACCAGCCTCCGAAGTCCGTTCTGTCACGCGCTTCCTCTTCATGTGATCGTTACAGAACCGAATGTCCACGTAACTCGAAATGGCCAGTATGAATGCTCACAGCAATCGCTGGGAGCGTTGTACGTCCCAACGGTACCGTGGCCAGTCGCCCGAGGAGCACACCGAACATGACCACATCCGCCGAGGCCGCCGAGAGCGCGCCATCCCGCCTGCCGGGCGAAACGATCACTGTGGACAATCAGCCGCTGATCGAGCAGCGCGGCCTCGATGTCATCCCCGACCGCGAGCGGCGCGGCCGCCTGAGGTCCCTGGGTTTCATGTGGACCGGGATCATGCTCAACGTGCTGGTGGTGGTCTACGGCGCCCTGCTGCCCGCGCTCGGGCTCAACCTGTGGCAGTGCGTCGCGGCGATCGTGATCGGCAATCTGACCTGGATCATCACCGGTCTGACCGCGCTGCCGGGCCCTGCCGCGGGAACCACGACCTTCATGGTGTCGCGGTCCATCATGGGCATCCGGGGCAATCGCCTCATCACCGCGTGCAACTGGCTGATGCAGATCGGCTACGAGGTCCTCGACATGGTGCTCATGGCGCTCGCCGTGACCGCGCTGCTCGGGCTGGCGGGCGTCCACGTCTCCACCGCCGCCCAGGTGGCGATCATCCTCGTGATGTCGGCCGCCCAGGTGCTGCTGCCCGTGTTCGGGCACGCCGCGATCATTCGCGTCCTCAACCTCCTCGCCGCGCCGTTCGCGGCGGTGTTCCTGGTGCTGGCGTGGCTGACGGCCTCGCGCTTCGAGTACGTCTCGACCGCATCCGGCTCGCTGACGGCGTTCCTCGGCGGGGTCGCGCTCATCGCCAGCGCGAGCGGCCTGGGCTGGACGCCGAACGCCACCGACATGTCGCGCTACCTCCCCCGCACCACCCACCGCGGCAAGCTCATCGCAGCGGTCGCGCTCGGCGGCGGCATCCCCGGGATCCTGCTGATGATCCTCGGGGCCTGCGTCGCCACCGTCACCACGGCCGCGTCCGATCCGGTCAACGGCCTGGTCGGCGCCTATCCGACCTGGTTCGTCGTCATCTACCTGGTGCTGCTGCTCGCTCAGATGGCCGCACTCAACGGCATCAACCTCTACTCCTCCGGCCTGACCCTCCAGGCGGCCGGGGTTCCCCTGAACCGATGGCAGGCCGTCCTCGTCGACTGCGTCATCTGCACCGCGCTCAGCACCGTCGTCGTGACCGCCGGCAGCTTCTACTCCGCGGTCAGCAACTTCCTGCTCTTCAGCCTGGTCTGGTTCACCCCCTGGGCGGCGATCTACACCGTGGCGTACTTCCTCCGGGGCGGCGCCTACGACATCGATGCGCCGCCGGTCCTCGGCTGGGCCGGTCTCACCGCCCAGATCCTCGGGATGCTCGCCTCGCTGGCGTGGCTGGTCACCTCTGTCTGGAGCGGCCCGCTGGCGACCTCGACCCACCTCGAGCTGTCGGTACCGTCCGGTCTCCTCGTCGCCGGCCTGACCTATTACCTCATCCGGCGTCTGGGCTCGAAGCCCGCCCGGCTCGCGCTGCCGCGTGAGCTCCCCGCACCGACCAGTTAGGACAAAACGACCATGTCCACACCCGACATCCCGCTGATCGACATCTCCGTCTGGCGCACAGGCGGTGACACTCGACGCGAGATCCTCGCCCGACAGCTCGACGAGGCGATGCGGACCTCCGGGTTCTTCCTGGTCCGCGGGCACGGTATCGACCCCCGGCTCCTGGCCGATATCCGCGCCGAGGCCAAGCGCTTCTTCGCCCTTCCCGCGGAGGTGAAGCAGGAGTACCGCACCCCCGTCGGCGGCCGCGGCTGGATCGCCAACGGCGACGAGGCGAACTCCTTCTACGGAGTGGCGAGCGACCCGACCAAGGCCGACCTCAAGGAAACCCTCACCTTCGGACGCGAGCACGCCACCGGCAACCCCGAACTCGACAGCGAATGGTTCATCCCGAACGTCTGGCCCACCCAGACCCCCGAGTTGAAGAACCTCACCGCCCGGTTCACCAGCCAGATCTTCGACCTCTACCTCGACCTGGCCCGCATCCTCGCCGTCGCGCTCGGGCTTCCCGAGGACTACTTCGTCCGCCGTGTCTCGGACTCGCCGTACACGTTCAACATCAACCGCTACCCGGCGATGACCGAGTTGGACCAACCACTCGACGGCCAGTACCGCGTCGGCCCGCACACCGACTGGGGCTTCCTCACCATCCTCGACCGGCAACCCGGCTACGGCGGCCTCCAAGTGCAGACCCTCGACGGCGACTGGGCCGACGCGCCGTTCGTCCCCGGCGCCCTCACCGTCAACATCGCCGACATGCTCGCCCGCTGGACCGGAGACCGCTGGCGCTCCACCCGCCACCGCGTCCTGCCTCCCCCACCCGAGGCACCCACCGAGGAACTGATCTCGCTGATCATGTTCATGGAGGCCGACATGGACCAGCGTGTGTCACCCTTCGACCCACCCATCGGCGGAGGCGTCCGATACGACCCCATCCTCGCCGCCGACTACTTCAAGCAGCGCGCCGCGGCAGCGACAGTGTGATCGCGCGGGACACCTCCACAGCTGTCAGCGAAAGAGACTGAGAGTCAGGCGCTTTCGGCGTGGCGACGCACACTCTCAGGGTCGTCGCCCACACGGTCAAGTATGCCCCAGCCGCCTTTGCCCGTTACGGAATCCCCGCTATTCAAGGGCACGAGACGATGACTCATCCGGTAGCGGGTCGGCCGCGAGTATCCGTGTCCCGCTCGCGGCCGACAGGCGCACCATGCGGAAGCCTTCATCGATCATTTCTCGTTCGTAATCGCGTATCGCGTCCAAAAGTGGTCGGCCGGTGCTCGTTTCGCTCAGTGCGGCAGCGAGGCGGGCCGCGTCGCGTAGGGCGGTGTTCGCCCCCGCGCCCGCGGCCGGGCTCATCGCGTGGATCGCGTCGCCGAGCAGGGTGACGTTCGACGTCGGCCACGGTGGAATCGGGACGCTGCTGCGCACGGTGATCGGATAGACGCTCTCGGGAGTCCATCCTTCCACGACCCCGGTTATCAGCGGATGCCAACCAGCCAGCTGCTCGAGCACCCTGTCGCGCAGTCGTCGGCCGGATGCGGCGCGCAGTTGCGAATCGGAGAGCCCGAGACGGTCGAGACGACGGCCGAACATCACGGCGAGGGTGTCACCGATCGGTGGGAAGGCCAATTCGGGCGCCAGTCGGTTCGCGGCCGTTGCCGGGGGCACCCGGTAACGTACCGGCGCGATTCCGAGGAACCGATTCCCTGGTCCGACAACGGAATTGAAGACACTGCTGAGCATCGCTGGTGGCAGCGCGCCGCGCAGGTCGGCAGTCAGTGGCACCCGGCCGTAGATCAAACGGACCTGCGAATCCACGACCGACGCGTGCGGCAGACGCTGGGCACGAATCACCGAGCCGACGCCGTCGGCGCCGACCAGCACCGTGCCCCGGGCGATGCCGCCGTCGGCGAAACGGGCGGTGACAGTGTCGGCCTCGCTGTCGTATCCCACGTAACGGCGGCCGAAATGAACGACGTCGTCGAGCCCGCTGAGCAGAACCCGACGGAGCACATGTCGGTCGATAACGGTATGCGCGGGCATCAGGCCACCGGTGGTCGACTCCGATTCGGAATCATCCAGGGCGAAAATCCCGGTCGCCCGCAATTGGGGGTCGAAACCGTTGATCTTCGGCGCCGGACGCCCGGCGACAGCCGCGATGAGCCGGAACAGATTCGGCGGCAGGGTCGCCGACAGGGCATCACGCCCGCGTTCATCAATGTGCAAGCGATGGCCTTGGGCACGCGCGGACGCGGAAACGTCTCGTTCGTACACGGCCACGTCGACGCCCGCGCGGCGCAGCCCATGAGCCAGACAGAGTCCACCCAGACCGGCACCGATCACGATCACGCGCATCGGCCGCCGCGGACCGGGATAAAGAGCGAAAGGTTGACGTGGAAGAACACTGCTCAAGGCACACCTCACCGGAGTCGTAAGAGACTCCCACCTTCTCGATGCCGTTCGGCACCGAGAAACCGGTCGGTGAGGCCGAAGCCCTCGAAGGCCCGCAAGCCCTCCGGTGAGAAGACTCGGTCACTGTACCGCGAGCGATCGTGCGATCAGCGGTCCCCTCCGTTCGCCCGCGCGTTCTCGGCGCGCTGGAACCAGATTTTGGCTTCGCGGAATCTCCAGCGCCGTTGCAACAGCATCCCGAGGTTGGTCATCGCGTCCGTACTGCCGGCGTCGATGCCGCGTCGGTACCAGCTCTCCGCCTCGCCCACTTCCCCGCGCCGCTTGAGCAGCAGTCCCACGTCGACGATCGCCTCCGTCTCGCCGGCGTCGGCGGCGCGCCGGAACCAGCTTTCGGCTCCGGCGAGATCACCGCCGTCCCGGAGCACGGTCGCCAGGAGGGTCATCCCGGCGGGGTGCCCGGTGCCGGCGGCGCGGCCGTACCAGCTCGCTGCTTCGCCCGCCTTCCCCCGCCGGTCGAGCAGGGCCCCACGGCGATCATCGCATCCGCGTCGCCGGCCTCAGCGGCACGCCAGTACCAGCTTTCGGCGCCGACCGTCTCCCCTCGCCGCAGCAGCAGCCGGCCCCCCAACTCTTTCATCGCGTCCACGTCGCCGGCCTCAGCGGCACGCCGGTACGCCGAAACGGTCGACCCCGAATCTTGTTCTGACACAACACCATCCTGCCTCAGCTGAGCGCACAGCCCCCGCCCGGTATTGCGCGCCTCGGCGCGCTGCTGCTGCCCCCGAGCACTCTCAATGGCCAATTGGTGCTCCCTGCTGGTGTGCGGGGGCAGCGGGTTCTTGACGGGACGAGAACTTCCGTCGCGTCGTCCGTCGGCCGGCACAGGCACTGTCGGCCCCCAGATGGCCGGGACCGATCAGCGTTAGGCACCTTCGGGGAGTCGAACCACCTGCCTCACCGAGACCGTCTCATAATCAAGAGCCAGAAGACACCTACCGCCGCAGCCGATCTTGAAGACGTTCGGTTTGTAGTGCCGGACACCCACCCAAACCGTTTCCGCCACACCGAGGATCGAGGCCATGGAACAACGACTACGAAAACGACCTCGCGATTCCTGACGAATCAGGATGGGACCCTCCCGAAGGGAGTACCCTTCTCGTCTGGGTAGCCAAATTTGGCTACCCAGACGAGAATGGAGTTCGATGACGCCGGTACGGCTTCTGGTCCTGGGAGCGCTGCGCAGGCGCGGTCGCGCACACGGCTATCAGATCCGCGCCGATCTGGAGTCCTGGGGCGCACACGAGTGGTCCACCGCCACATCGGGTTCGGTGTATCACGCCCTCAAGAGCATGGCCGGGCAAGGCTTGCTGACGGCGACCTCGGATCCCTCGGTCGCCGGGGGCCCGCCGAGGATCGAATACGAGCTGACGGACGAGGGGGAGCAGGAGTACCTCAGCCTCCTGCGCCGGTCCTTGGCCGACCGCGAGCCGAGGCTGGACGTCCTGTGTGCCGCGGTGGGCCTGATCGAGGACCTGCCCCGGGAGCAGGCCCTGCAGGTCCTGCGGACCCGAGCCGACGCGACGCGCGATTGGCGCACCGGCATCACCGCCCACCTGCCCGCGGACGCGGAGCTGGACGCCTGGGGCCCGGTGGGCGAGGTCATCTCGCTGTGGCTGGCAACCGCCGATACCGGCGCCCGGTGGACCCATCGGCTGATCCACCGCCTGGAAGAGGGTGCATTCAGCATGGCCGGCGAGCCCGGCTCCCCCACCCGTCCCGGACAACCGGCCGAGTAGCAGTCGCGAAACCTGGTCCTTCGAGACGGAGCAATGCCATGGCCCACGAGATAACCGTCCCGCTGCTCCCGTGTGGATCCATCGACGAAATCGTCGAGTTCTACACCATGCTCGGCTTCACCCGGACCTACTACCAGGCCCGCCCGTACCCGTGCGTGGGCCTGCGGCGAGAAGACCTCCAGCTGCAGTTCTTCGGCCTGCCCGACTTCAGACCCGAGGACTCCTACGGCAGTTGCGTGGTCCTCGTGCCCGACACCCAGCAGCTGTTCGAGGCGTTCGCCGCAGGCATGCGCGCGGTCCACGGCAAACTCCTGGTCTCCGGGATCCCGCGGATGACCCGCCCGCGGAAACGCAAGAACGCCGACAACCACTCCGGGTTCACCGTCATCGACCCCGGCGGGAACTGGATCCGGATCTTCTCGTCCGCGGGTACCGGCGACACCGCTGCGCCCGCGTTCGGCAAGCTGACCAGGGCGCTGGAGACCGCCGTCGTGCTCGGCGACTCCAAGGGCGACAACCAGCAAGCCGCGAAGATCCTGGACGCCACGCTGGCCCGGGCGCAGGATCGCGCACCGGCCACCGAACTGGTCGAGGCTTTGGTCTACCGCGCCGAACTCGCCATCCGCACCGACGACACCGCCGCCGCGGTCGACGCCCTCACCCGCGCCCGCGCCGTCTCCCTCACCGACGCCGAACGCAGCGAACTCACCACGCACCTGGCCTGCCTCGAAGACCTGGCGGCCGTCGTCGGACTCGCGCCCTAGTGCCAGTGCCCGGCGGTTACACCCGCCCGCTGAAGTCGCCCGGCGCGCAGTTGGGGTCCGCGCAGGGATCTATTGTGTTGGTTTTGCCAATTCGTTCCAATAGCGAATCGAGGTACGTTCGTGGGCGATGGCCGCCTCGACAGCGACGAGCGGCCCAGGGGGACTCAAGGAGCCCACTTCGCGGAGGAGTTCGTACTCTTTGAGGCGGGCCTGGTGCGCTAGCAGGCGGACTCGGGCAATGCTCTGCGGATCGGCGCCGAAAAAAACTTTGAGCATCGCCAGGTCGCGCATTTGCGGCATTTCCTCTGGCGTCTGACCCAGCCATTTGTCGAGTGCCTCTCGGCCCGGTTTCGTAATCGAGAAGCGAGTCTTTTGACGGCCTTCGTCGTCGAGTTCGGCGGAGAGCAGGCCAGCGTCGACGAGGCGGGCCGGCTCTCGGTAGATCTGCGAACGCTGGATGGTCCACATGTGGGACACGGTCGCTCTGATGGTTCGTTCCAGCTCGTAGGCAGTCGATCGCGGTGTCCAGCGAACCAGCCCCAGGACCACGTAGGAGGTCGGCGTCAGCCTCATGCCGTCCAGTATAAGGCGTGCCCTTTACACACTATCTCCGATAGTCCATGATGGACTATCGGAACGACTGTAAGCAGAGGCAGGGGTTATGGTGGGGCCTGTTAGAAGGACGGCTCGCATCGACCGGCTGCGCAGCATGCCGATCGAGCCGTGGCTGGATGTCGGTGATCCGTTGGCTGAAGCCGTGGTGATCGGGCTGCGTGCGCGACGCATACCGTTGGCGAACCCGCTTCCGGCCATCCGCCGGCTGGCCGCCGCGGGAGACGCAGACTGCAGCGCTTTCCTACACGACCTCGAAACACCTTCTGATTGGGCCGATTTCGCCAGCATGCGACTCGGCGCGGGGATGATCTATCGGAACTTTGCGCAGTTTCTCGTCGCAATGCTGTACGGGGGGTTGATGACGACGTTTTGCAGTGCCGACGCCGCGTATATTCTGACCCGCACCGGTCGGCTCGAACGAAATGTCGTGCGGCGCGTTTTCGAATCCGGCTCGCTGTTTTTTGGAGTGCTTGACGTCGACGCCTTGCAGCCCGGCGGCAGGGTGTGGGAGACGTGTGTGCATGTGCGTCTGATGCACACCATGGTCAGGCTGCATCTGATCGATACAGGTGCCTGGCCTCTGCGGGGAACACCAATCAGCGCCGGGCAAACTGCCGCAGGACCGTTGTTTTTCGGTGCCATGATTCTGGATCGGTTGCCCAAATTGGGGGCATATGTCACAGCGGCCGAAGCCGACGGCTACTACCTGATCTGGCGACACGTCACTCGATTACTCGGAGTGCCGGCAGAGTTGGTGGGGAGTACGGCCGAAGAACAAGCAGTGCTTGACGAGCGAATTCTGCCGTACAGCTTCAACCCCGACGACAACTCTCGCAGACTCGCGGGGATCTTGCTCTCGGGACTCAATAAGCTGCCAGGAGCTGAGCACGCGCCACGCGCCGTTCACGAGGTGCTGGCCCGCTACATGCTCGGACACGAGAGGGCCGACGGCATGGGCATACCCCGCCATCCGGTGGGTGCCGGGGCTATGCGGGTCGTGGCGACAGCGCTCGAGACATACGCCTGGATACAGCGTATTCCTGCGGTCAGGCAACGCCTCGAGGCCTTCGGTCGCGAATACCTCAACAGCACCATGGAGCGCGGACTGGCCGGTAAGCCGGCCGATTTCCAGCCGCTGAACCGCTGAAAACGCGCTGTGAGGCGCGCGGCAGCAGCCGCGGTTGGACGTTTCCGCCCCGATTCGCATCAGCGGACGTCACGCGGCGAGCTTGGTCTCGGCATCGGTCACACGGCACACGCCAACCGGTGCAACATGTCCGGCTCGGCCATGGCGCGGAGGAGGAGCTTCTGCCAGCTGTAGCTTTTCAGCGCGGTGGCATACGTGGTCTCGGACATGTGCCGATCGAGCAGCACGGCGGTCGCGACCGTGCCGTCGGCGCGACGCAGGTAGAACGCATCGGTCAAGACGCCGGGCAGACTACCGCCTTTGAACCCCATCGCCACGAACCCGTTCGGCGCCGGCCGCCATTCCAGTTGCGCGCGTGCGATATCCGCGCCGGGCCCGAAGTCGCCGGTGGCGATCGCGCGGTGCATCGCCGCGAGCTGCTGCGCTGATCCCGTATGCGTGGTGTCGGCCCACGCCGCCAGATCCTGGTAGGACGACGGCCCCGGTTTCGATCGCATCGCCGCGCGATACTCAGAGTCGGTGGCATAACGGCGCGCCGCCGCCCAGACGTCGCCGACCCCGGGATCGAGCAATCGAATCACATTGCCCAGCAACGAGGGTGGACGGAAATCGTGCCATCCACCCGCTTCGGCGGCGTCGACGAGTGCGCGATCGCCGAGTCGGTCGCGAAGGTAGTCCGCGACCGAGTTGTCGCTCTCGCGGATCATCGCACTCACCATCTGGTCGAGAGTGACCGTGTCGCCGGGCAGCCGCGCTCGGGCGTGTTCGTGCGCCGACCCATCGGTGCCCGGGAACCACCAGCGCTCCCACTCGCTGACGGAGATACGTTCATTCGGGTCGAGGGTCCCGGCCGCGACCGCACGAGCATAGGCCGCGAGCGGGACGACTTTCACCGCCGACGCGAGCGGCTGCTGATCCGCTGCACGCCGTTCGACGGTATGTCCCTGCCCGTCGTCGACCGCCACGGAGATATCGCCCGGATCGTCATGGATCCGACCCAGCCAGCCGTCGACCGTGGTCACATCCGCGTCCGGGATCGGACCGCACGCCCTGCCCGCGGTCGCGTCGTCCGAGCACCCTCCGACCGCGGGTAGCGCCGCGACGACGACAACGGCCAGCCAACGCAACATCGCGACCCTCGCATTTCCGCAGTCGAAATAAATAATGAGCAAGTAGACGCTAGCGTCTGCATGCGTACACCGATCGCATTCTGACCACCCCTGTGGGGCAAGGACATCCGCTGACCGAACGACGGCTGAATCCCGGGAAGGCACGACGCCCGACGGATCCTCGGCGCGCGTCGCGCGGTCAGGGTCAGCGGGTGGTGTAGCCGCCGTTGGCGAAGATGGTCCGGCCGGTGATCCAGCCGCCGTCGATCACCACGAATCCCACCAGCGGGACGATGTCCTCGATTGTAGTGAGGCGCCCGCCCATGACCCGGGACTTGTGGAACTCCACCCGCTCGGGGGTTTCCTGCGGATAGAAGAAGGAGGTGTCCAACGGGCCGGACGCGACGTTGTTGTTGCTGGTCGCTCCGGTACCGGTGAGCTACAGCGGTCGCCGCTGGAATCGGAATCGCCGTGACCTCCGGCCTCAACTCACCCGACTCCGCTCACCGCGGCATCACCGGTGCCGCCGACTGGAAGGATAAGCCCCTGCGAGAGCCACAGGGCAGCGAACCCGAACAAGGCCACGTCACGCGCACCCCGGACCCCGCCGGCCGACGCCGCAACCTCATCACCCTGACCACCACCGACCGACCACGGCTCGAAGAACTCGACACGACACTCACACGGGTGCAACGCAAGTGCCGTCATTTTCTTCCGCACAGATTGCCACCCGAGACGCCGATCAACGCTCGAATTCACTGGAACCGCAGCCGAAATTCATCCGTCCACCAGCACGGGCTCGAGCCGACGACACCAATACCGTTGTGCCCCTACCAACTCCGCGGCCTCATCCGCCACGACTGCTGCGAACGCACAAGCCGAAAAGGCCATCGCCACAGCAGAATTGGAGCAGATCCCGAAGCCGATCAAACTCACAGCAAGCCAGATCGAGAAGATGATCGAAGCCCTCGGCGACGTCCGAGCCGTACTCGACGCCGGAAGACCAGAAGACAAACAAGCCCTGTACGCGGCGATGAACGTCCCAAATCCGATACGACCATCACCGCCAAGTAGCCACAGTCACGGCGGATCCCCGTGTGTTCAGCACTGGTGTCCGAAGGGGGCACATGCGCTGAACGCACGGATTGAACTGCGGAAACAATGACGCTGGGGCCCGGACCGACGGTCTGCCGGGGTCTGTCCAGATATCGGCTCTGTCCCACTACTTTCGGCTCTGTCCCAAATTCGGTGGTGATGCAGCGGTGACGGCACGATGTTGCGGTGTGCGAGGTGAATGTGCCTGCCGCCGTGGTGTTTTCAGGGTTGTCGCCGCTGGTGGTGGAGGATGTGGTGGACGAGGGTGAGCAGGTCGTGGTGCGGGCGCGAACGCCCGACGGTGCGGCCGCTTGTCCAGGTTGCGGTGCCGAGTCCGCGCGAGTGCACGGGTATCACAGGCGGACGGTAACCGACGTGCCGCTGGGCGGGCGGGCGGTGATTGTCACTGTGCGGGTGCGTCGTCTGGTCTGCCCAACCACGGGCTGTCGCAGCACGTTTCGAGAGCAGGTAGCCGGTGTCCTGGAACGCTACCAGCGTCGCACTGCCCGATTGACCTGCCAGGTGCGGTCGGTGGTTCGCGAACTCGCCGGCCGGGCCAGCGTCCGACTACTCTCGGCGCTGGCGGTCCGGCTGTCCCGGCAGACGGCCATCCGCGCCCTGCTGAGCATCCCGCTGCCACCGCGATCGGTGCCGGCAGTGCTGGGTGTCGATGATTTCGCGCTGCGGCGCCGACACCGGTATGCCAGCGTCCTGATCGATGCGGCCACTCACGACCGCATCGACGTGCTGCCCGACCGCAGATCCGACACCCTTACCGCCTGGCTGCGTGCGCGTCCCGGCGTCGGGATCGTCGTGCGTGACGGCTCCACTACCTATGCCGAAGCCGTCCGGCGCGCGCTGCCCGCCGCGCAGCAGGTATCTGATCGGTGGCATCTGTGGCACGGCCTGGCCGAAGTCGCGCAAAAGGCGGTGGCTGCACACAGCTCCTGCTGGGCCGAGGCCGGGCCGAGGCGACAGACCTTGACCCGCGAGAAGACCACGCTCGAGCGGTGGCACGCCGTTCACAACCTGCTGAATCAGGGGGTAGGGTTGCTGGATTGCTCACGGCGACTGGGACTTTCACTCAACACGGTGAAACGTTACGCGCGTGTTCGCGAACCGGAGCGGCTGCGCCGCCCGCCGCAGTACCGGGCGTGCTTGGTCGACCCGTATCGCGACCATTTGCGGGCCCGCCGCGCCGCTGAGCCCGGCGTCCCGGTGCTGCAGTTGTTCGACGAGATCACAGCTCTCGGCTATGCCGGAGGACTGAATCTGCTCTACAAGTACGTCAACCAAGGTCGCCTGCACGGCGACCGGATCATGCCCTCACCGCGGCGGGTGACCCGCTGGCTGCTGACTCGCCCAGTCACGTTGTCCGACGACCGCCGCGCCTACCTCGACGAACTGGTGGCCGCGTGCCCGGAAATGACCGCCCTCGCCCAGGCGGTGCGCGAGTTCGCCCAGCTCATGAGCGAACGGCGCGGCGCCGAGCTGGACTGCTGGATCAAGCAGGTCCGCGAGGCGGGGCTCATCGAGCTCGAACCTTTTCTGACCGGGCTCGAGCAGGACCACGACGCCGCTGTCGCCGGTCTGACCATGCCCTACAGTGCCGGGCCGACCGAGGGCGTGAACACGAAAACGAAGCTGATCAAACGCCAAATGTACGGCCGCGCAGGCTTTCCGCTACTCCGCCACCGAATCCTGCTGGGATAGAGCAGCAGCCGCTACCACCGAAAGTGGGACAGAGCCGTTGTTCTTACAGTCCCGTCTGCGCCGCCCGACAGGGGCCGCCCAGCCTGATCACCGCCGAGACGCGCGTCATTCACCCGTCAGTGGCCAGTTGAAATTCCCAAGGTCCGAGCCGCGTAGCGACAGGACCGCTCCTCAGGGTGGATGCGGCCCGCCGTGTCCCGATTCGGCGTCGTCGCCGGTCACTGACCGGTGAAGACGCGGCACCGATCGGCGGTCGAACGCGGGAGAGAGGAACCGTCGCAGAATCTCGGTTTCGAGTTGCTCGTCGCCGAGGGGCAGGTATGCCATGGACAACACCACGTGAACGATCCATATCGCTGCCGCGGGGTCGTCGCCGGTGATTCCGGTCAGTTCGGCGGCCAGGGCGCTCAGGACGGGTGAGGAGTGCAACTCGGTGAGTTCGGGCGCGGTGGTCGATGTCGTCATCAGGCGCCGGATCGGGTTGGCTCGGATCTGTCGCAGCGCGACGGTCACGGCTGTGACGACACGTTCGGAGCCGCTGAGGTGGTCGACCTCGCGCCGAACCGCGTCGATGATGGCCGCGGCGAGACGAACCATGACGGCGTCTCGTATCTGGGTTTTGTTACCGGCGTAGCGGTAGATGGTTGCCCTCGAACAGTGCACACGCTGTGCCAGGGTGTCGATATCGAGAGCGTCCAACCCGTCGCGCAGTACCAGATCGGTGGCGGCGGTGTAGATGCGGTGAGCCGCGGCGGCCCGGCGGTCTCCACCGACGACCCAGTCTTCTCGCACCATCGGCACACGCTCCTCTGCATCGTCTGGACACCATATTCTCAGACCTGAGACAACAGGACGTGATCATCTCACCGTTGGCGCAGGTCAATCGGTCGTGCTGAGACGCCTCCCTTGGGCGGCGACGGCGGGTTGTTCCGACTTCGCGCCGACGTGTTGACCTGGGATCTTCCAGACCGGCACCGTGAACGGATGACACGCCAGGACGGGACGCTGGGGCTCGCGTTGTTCGACGACCGGTCCATCCAAGATCCATATCCGTTGTACGGGCGTATGCACGCCGAGGGGCACCTGCACCGGATCGGTGACTCCGACTTCTACGCCGTAACGGGGTGGGAGGCTGTCCGCGAGGCGGTGACACGGTGCGAGGACTTCTCCTCGAACCTCACGGCGACCATGATGCGTGACGGCGACGGCACCGTCGGGAGCTTCCCCATGGGTGAACTCGGCGGCCCGACCCACGTGCTGGCCACCGCCGATGATCCCGCTCATGCCGTCCATCGCAAGGCGCTGATACCGCACCTGGCGGCCAAGCGCATCCGTGCGATCGAGTCCTTCGTCGCCGACACCTCGGCTCGCATCTGGGATACCGAGGTGCGCGACGGTCACATCGAGTGGATGGGCGCGATGGCCAACCGGCTGCCCATGATGGTCGTGGGACGCATCATCGGTGTTCCCGACCAGGACACCGACAAGCTCATTCGGTGGGGTTACGCCGCCACCCAATTCGTGGAAGGACTCGTCACCCGAGAACAACTCAGCGCGGCAGGCGTCGCGGTCATGGAGCTCAGTGGATACATCCAGGCACAATTCCAGGACGTTATCCGCGACCCCAAGGACAACCTGCTCGGCGACCTCGCCACGGCATGCGCCTCGGGCGAGCTGGACGATTTCGCCGCGCTGGCGATGATGGTCACCTTGTTCAGCGCTGGAGGCGAGTCCACGGCCTCGCTCATCGGTTCGGCCGCGTGGATCTTGGCCACCTACCCCGCACTCCAGAATCGCCTGCGCGAGCAGCCGGAACTGCTGAGCGCCTTCCTCGAAGAAGTGCTGCGCTTCGAGCCGCCGTTCCGGGGGCACTATCGCCACGTCGTCACCGACACCGAACTGGCAGGCGTCGGGCTGCGTGCGGGTTCGCGGCTGCTCCTGATGTGGGGCGCGGCCAATCGTGATCCGGCACATTTCCAGGACCCGGACCGGTTCTGGCTCGACCGGCCCGGACCCAAGGGGCACCTCGCGTTCGGGAGAGGGGCGCACGTCTGTGTGGGTGCCGCCCTGGCGCGTTTGGAAGCCACCGTCGTACTCGGTCAACTTCTCGAACGCACCACCCACATCCAAGCGGCCCGGACCGGCCGCTGGTTGCCCAGCCTGCTCGTGCGTCGACTCGATCATCTCGACCTGGTAGTCACATGAGCGGTCACGCGGAGTTGGTCGCCTTCTACGAGCTCACCCGGGCCACCTACCTCGAAGAACGACAACACCGCCTACGGACGACATCTCCTACCCGCGCATTGGTGGCGATGTCTTGGGGGCTGATCAAGATAAGGTTGAGGCACCACCGGATGATGAGTCAGGACTGGAGATGCCTCGCAACAGACGTCCGCAGGATCGGGAAGAGAAGCGTGCCGAGATCGTGATGGCCGCTCGGCGGTTGTTCGTCGAGGAGGGATACGACGCGGCGTCGATGGCGCGGATCGCCCGTGACGCCGGAGTGGTGTCGAACACGCTGTACTGGTACTTCCAGGACAAGGACGCGGTCTTGATCGCGGTCCTGGAGGCGGTCCTGGCCGACTCGATGGCCTCCTACACCGACATCCTGAACTCGAGCCTGGCTGATCGGCTGTTGTGGCTGGTCGAGGAATTGGAGCAGCTGGGCCGGTTGGTGAGCACGGTGCACACGCGCGCCGAACAGTCCGCGGCCATCCGGGAATGGCACGAGCAGTTCCACGCGCTGGCCGAGGGATTGTTCCGGGCCGAGCTGATCGAGCTCGGGGTACCGGACCACGAGCTGGATCCGCTGGTCACGATGGGCGTTTTCGTTGTCGAGGGCTTGCTGACGCACCCTGCGGAGCCTGCCCAGCGGCGCGCGGTGATCGAGACGTTGCTCAACAGCGCACGCGGTCTCGCCGCGGCCGCCAGCTGAGTACACCGGCCCGGGCACGACGACGAGACCGGGCCGCCCTACTGGGTGTTGGCTGCGGTGTAGTCGAATTGTGTTGCCAGGAAAGCGAGTTGATCACGCACGGCCTGTTCGAAGGGCTCGCCGACGTAGATGCCGAAGTGGTCGCACGGGTAGCTCTGGACGTGCACGTGGGCCAGGCCCCGCGCGTGCCGTTTGGTGGTCTTCGCGGGCGCGGCGACGTCGTTGTCGCAGACACACAGCAGCGTCGGAGTGCTGAAGCGCGCCAGCGCGCGACCGGGCCGATCGAGTGGAAGGCGCAGCACCAGCCGTGCGGCCAGGGCGTTGGCGGCATCGAATTCGCCGTCCGGGCCGCGCAATACACCCCATATGCTGTCGCGACCGACACCGGTCGCGGGTTCGTCCCCACCGTCGTTCTCGGTCAGCTCGATGTTCTTCGACACCTGAGCCCGCACCGAGGGCAGCCGTTTCAGTACCGCGCTGGTACGTCGCGAGAGGCGGGTTCCCGGGGGCACGAGTGCGGAAGCAGCGGCGAGGGCGTCGGGCGAGGCCAGGAACGCGGGCATCCAGGGCGTCCCCACCATCGGCACGAGGATCGGCTTCGCGCCGAACCAGGAACCGACCGTGTCGGGGATGGCGGCCACGGTCAGCACTACCACACTCAGCGGTCCGGTCCGCAGACGCGAGCGCAATGACGCCGGTCCGTCGGTGAAGGGGCACTGGACCACAACCGCGGCGATACCGCTGTCTTCGGAGGCGACCTGAAGGACATGGCCGCCACCGAACGAGCTGCCCCACAACGCGATCCGGTCGAGGTCGACGTCCGGCAGTGTGCGCGCGAAGGCAAGGGCGGCATGCCAATCGGCGCGTTGGCGGCCGATATCGAGAATCTGGCGCGGCATTCCGCCGCTGGCCCCGAGGTGGCGATAGTCGAACACCAGCACCGACCATCCCGCCTCGGCGAAGCGCCGCGCGTAGGCATCCAGGCGCATCTCCCGCACCGCCCCCAGCCCGTGTCCCATGATCACCATCGGGCGCGGGCCGTCCAGGTCGGGGGCGGTGTACAACCAGGCCGCGCACTCGTCCTGCCCGGAGGGGAACGTGACGTCACGCCGCCGCACCGCTACCGCCTCACGCCGATCGGCAGACTCGCTGATTTCCATGACTCGCGTCCTCCCGCTTCGCCACTTCTTGGATACCACCCAAGAAGTACTCGGGATTACAGTAGACATCTTCTTGAACGGCAGTCAAGAAAGCAATAGCATCGGGGCCGAAGCCAGGTCAGAACACGAGATTTGCGGGCGCGGCGACTTCACCGCCTGCGAGCGTTCGGAGCGCACGGACGTTCGGGAAGCGATCAACTACACCCGAAGCCGGGGGCGCGCCCACGCGAGTGCCCACGGTCAGAACAAGGGAGCGCGGACTCGTGAGCAGTTCGGTCGAACAGTCCCAGACCCTCACCCGCCCGGTCGAGGTCAGCGGCGCACGCGAGCGCGAGAGACCCTCGAGGATCGAGGCCTGGCCGGGTCCCTCCCGACGCGCGGCCGCAGGTGCGGCCCGGACCGAGTTCGAAGCTCTGCGTGCCGAGGTGGTGCGGGTATGCACCGACCTCGCCGTGGACGGGTTCCGGGGACAGGACTTCGCCCCCGCTTTGCACGAACTCGAACTCGCGGCACGTCACTGGGCGACACTCGGGCTGGACCTCGATCGTCTCCAGCAGGCGATCCACACCGGATTCCGGCGCGGGGCCGAGCGACTCACACAACTCGCGCGCACACCGTCCGAGGCGGTCGCGGCACTGCGCGACCAGCTGGACCTTCTGGAATCGGTGCATGTGCGCCTCACCCGCGCCTACTCCCACCAACTGCCCACGACCACCAGCCATATCCATGCCGCGACTCGTACCCTTGCCGTCGCCTTGCTGCGCGGTGAGCACGCCGACCCACTCGCGCGTTATAGCGGTGTCGCGATCAGCACCCGGTATCACCTGATCGCGCTGGAGATACCGGGGCCGGTGAAGAGCCGGTCCGCGGCGATCGCCTCCCGTCTCGAGGCCGCGGTGATCCGGCGGTGCGGACCGCGGGCGCTTTCGCTGCTCGGTGTCGAGGGCGGCACCGTGCTGATTCCCGAGGACTTGGTCGCCGAGGACGATCTCGGCGAACTGATCCGGGACCTGGAGACCGGTATCGGGCGCGCCGTGGTCGCGGTCGCCGTGACCGCCGCCACCTCCGATATCGCGGATGCGGGCCGCCAAGCACATGATTTCCTCGATGTCGCCATCGCGACGCGGGTCGAGCCCCGCCTGTACCGTTCGAGCGAGCTGAGTCTGTACTACCAGCTCACCCGTCCGGGCCCGGCGCGAGATGCCCTCAGCGCTCTGCTGTCGCCGCTGGAAGATTATCCGGAGCTGGCGCACACCTTGATTACCCATTTGGCCAACGACACCAACCGTCGGCGCACCGCCTCCGAGCTGAACGTGCACACCAACACCCTCGACTACCGGCTCAAACGCATCCATCAGATCACCGGCTGTGATCCCTGCACCGCGGCCGGCCTGTGGCGACTACGCTCCGCGTTGATCGTGCGCAGCTACACGCAGCGCTCGAGCGTGACGTAATGCCAAGTGCCACAGCGAGTTCGGTTCGACCGCCGCGCGCCGCTGGCACCCGTAGGCGTTGTACTCGCAGCCCGAATTCGGCGAGGTCGGACAATGGAAAGGCGGTGCGCCGTGGCATTCGAATCCCTGACATGGCTGGGGCGGGCGCTGCAGCCGCATCGCGAGGCCGTCGCCGCCGAACTGATCCGCCAGACCAAGCTCACCGTCGACGGTCTCGACACCGACCCCGAACTCGGCGATCTGCTGGCCGCGAGCATCACCGAGAACGTTGTCACCGTCGTGCACGTCCTGGCCAACGCCATCGATCCCGCGAGCGTCAATCCGCCGTCCACGGCGATCGTGTACGCGCGGCGGCTGGCTCGCGGCGGGGTGCCGCTCACGGACCTGTTGCGCGCGTACGGGTTCGGTCGATCCCGACCGGATCATCCGCTCCCGCAAACCCGCACACCCCAAGATCGTGTCGGTGGAAACCTTCACCGAGGCCCACCTCCTCCGACGCAGCCGCGGCGGCGCCGACAACCGCGCCCGAGCCCGACTCGAACGCCGACGCCACCCCAACCTGCCCCGCCCCTACCAACTCCGCGGCCTCATCCGCCACGACTGCTGCGAGCGCAAGATGCAAGCCGAGATGCTGCACGGCTCGATCTATTACCGCTGCCTCGCACGAAGTCTCGCACCGGGTAGCCCCGCGGCGGCCGACCATCCGAAAACGGTCAACCTCCGCGAGGCACACCTCCTCGGCCCCTTGAACACCTGGCTGGCAACCCTTTTCGACCGCCAGCACCGCGCCGACACGATCGCGGCATTGGTCGCCGCCCAGGACACCGACGACAGCGACCTCCGCCGACAAGGACTTCACGCCCGCATCCGCGACGCCGACACCAAACTCGACCGCCACCGCCGAGCCATCGAAGCAGGCGTCGACCCGATCGCACTCGTCGACGCCATGAACGCCGCACAAGCCGAAAAGGCCATCGCCACAGCAGAATTGGAGCAGATCCCGAAACCGATCAAGCTCACAACCAGCCAGATCGAGAAGATGATCGACGCCCTCGGCGATGTCCGAGCGGTCCTCGATGCCGGAAGACCAGAAGATAAGCAAGCCCTGTACGCGGCTATGAACGTCCAAATCAGATACGACCATCGCCGCCAAGTAGCCACAGTCACGGCGGATCCCCATGGGTTTAGCACTGGTGTCCGGAGGGGGACTTGAACCCCCACGCCCTTAATCGGGCACTAGCACCTCAAGCTAGCGCGTCTGCCATTCCGCCACCCGGACCGGTGGTGCTCAGCAAGGTTATCGGATCCGCTCGCGAGGTCCAAATCACGGGGGTTTCCGCAGGTCGCGAGGGGGATTTGCTGAGCGCCGCCAGCGTCAGTCCTTGAGGGCGTCGAGCAGCGCGGCGCGCTGCCGGGAGCCGAGGCCGCCGATGCGACGCTCCTCGGGGATGTCGGCCTCGTCCATGAGCTTCTTGGCCTTGACCGGACCGATGCCGGGGAGCGCCTTGATGACGGCGGCGACCTTCGTCTTCTTGACCAGGTCCTCGTTGTCGGCGCGCTTGAGCACTTCAGCCATGGAGACCTTGCCCTTGCGGACCTGTTCGATCAGTTCCGAACGGGCCTTGCGGACCGCGGCCGCTTTCGCCAGCGCCTCGGAGCGTTGCTCGGCGGTCATGGTGGGAAGTGCCATGTCTACAACCTTTCACTCGTTCGCTGGAACCTCAACGGCACCGATTGAACATCACGAAAGCGCGGGTTCCGGCACGACACACCGCGAAGAAATTCGAGGTCGGCGGGTTGAGGGCCGCGAACCTCGCCGGGTATGCGGGCGATTTGCCGGACTCTCCGACCCCGCCGAGTACGGATCGCGGTGTGCCGAACGGTTGCCGACCGGGCGATCGGGCGCGACAGTGGGTCGGGGTACCACTTGACGCAGAAGGAGACTCGAGGTGCGCTTCGGCATTTTCATCCCCCAGGGTTGGCGGCTCGATCTGATCGGCATCGATCCCGCCGCGCACTGGGAGGTGATGCGAAATCTCGCCCAGCGCGCGGACGCGGACGAGGCGTGGGAGTCGCTGTGGGTCTACGACCACTTCCACACCGTGCCCGCGCCGACGACGGAGGCCACGCACGAGGCGTGGACGTTGATGGCGGCGTTCGCGGCGGCCACGTCCCGGGTGCGCCTCGGGCAGATGTGCACCGCGATGTCGTACCGCAATCCGGCCTATCTCGCGAAGGTCGCGGCCACCACCGACATCATCTCCGGCGGCCGCGTGGAGATGGGCATCGGCGGCGGCTGGTACGAGCAGGAGTGGCGGGCCTACGGCTACGGATTCCCCACGGCCGGTGAGCGTTTGGGCCGCCTGGAGGAGGGCGTGCGGATCTTCCGGCAGGCGTGGACGGAGGGCGAGGCCACCCTGGACGGCCGGTACTATCAGGTCGACAAGGCGATCGTGCGCCCGATTCCGTTGCAGCCGGGCGGAATTCCGATCTGGGTCGCGGGCGGCGGGGAGAAGAAGACGCTGCGCATCGCCGCGAAGTACGCGCGGTATTCGAATTTCGGCGGCTCCCCGGAGGAGTTCGCCCACAAATCGGAGGTCCTGCGCGGCCATTGCGCCGATGTCGGCACCGATTTCGACGCGATCGTGCGCAGCTCGAATTTCAATGTCGTCATCGGCGCGACCGAGGCCGAGGTGGAGGACCGGTTGACGGCCCTGCGCGACCGCATCACGCCCGCGATCGGCGCCGAGCAGGCCACCGACTGGGTCGAGCGCAATTTCCGTCCCTCACAGGCGGCGGGCACGCCCGAGCGGATCATCGAGAACCTGATCCGCCTGCGCGATCTGGGCCTGCGCTACGCGATCCTGAACTTCCCCGAATCCGCGTACGACACTTCGGGTATCGAGCTGTTCGAACGCGAGGTGATCGGCGCGCTGCGCTGACTACCAGAACACCGGGGTGAGCCCCCACGCGGCGAACTCCTCCTCGACGAGAACGCGCAAGGCCGCCCGGGTCGGGAAGCGGTCGGGGTCGGCGGCGGTGACCGCCAACGTCACGGTGTCACCGTCGCTGGACCACGACATGTTCAGCCCGACCTCGGTGCTCCGGAAGAACTCGGTCGCCGCGGGCCGGATGACGGGCCGCATGACCACCGCCGCCGCGGTGTTCCCCGCCAGGGTCGCCACCGATCGAGCGGTCGCACCGAGGTTGGTGCACAAGCAGATCGGCGCCTTGGACGTGCGCACCAGCCGCCGCGCCAGCACGTCGGGGATCACGGTCTGCACCGGCTGGAGATGCTGCACCGCGGGCGTGGTGGCCGGATCGCCGTAGGCGGTGATGGCCCGCTTCGTGGCCGCGCGGATATGCGCGAGGTCGGCGCGCTCCCCCTTGCGGTAGGACACCGCGATCGGGACGCCGGTGGTGGCGTTCCCGCGCGGATCGTCCGGCCCGCGCAGCGAACGGGGTATGTCGACCCGCACCTCCTGCCCGTCCTCGACCCGCCCGCACCGGCCGAGCACACCCACGGCCGCGCCCAGCAGCAACCCGTTCGCCGTGCCCGAGTGCGCCGCCGCCACCGAATCCCATTGCGCGGCAGGCACATTCAGAATCAACTCGGCGGGCTGGAACCGCTCCGGCAGCTCGAGCCGCGGCTCGGCGGGCCGAGGCAGCCGCGCCGGTTCGGTGACGCCCCGAGCCCGATACGCCTTGCGGACACCGGAGCCGATCTCCCGCAGCAACGCCACCGCGTCGGCGAGATCCGCGCGCCACTTCCCGCGCGCGGGCACCCCGCCGACGAGCCGCCCACTGCTGTCGGACCGGTCCACCGGAGCCGACGCCGCGAGCCGGGTCAGCGCGTCGCGCACCGCGAAGATCACCGCGCCCCCGTCCGCCCCGACATGCGAGGTGACCAGCGACACCAGCGTCCCACCCGCACTCGGCGCCGCCGACAGCCGCCACAACCGCCCAGTCGCCGGATCGAAGTCGGCCCCGGTCTGCGCGGACAGCCAGTCCACCACGGCGTCGCCGGGCACCTCCTCGTCCTGCCAGTCGAGCGGAATCGCGTCGAGCGCGGGCGCCCAGCACGGCCGCGCGAGCGGTATCCGACTCGGCACCACCCGCCGGGCGAGGAAACCGTGCGCCAAGTGCGCGTGCAACGCCCGCACGTCATGACGTGCCAGCGGCCGATCGAAACGCCAGGCGAGCTGGTTCACCAGCACCGACCCGAACAGCCGGTGCACCTTCCAGAACAGATCGTCGTCGGCGGTGAGCCGATTGAGAGTCATTGCGGCGGAACCCTTTCCGAGAAGATCAGCGAGGCCGCAGCGCCCGCACGGTGATCGGCGCGAACACCAGCAGCACCACCACCGCGCCCAGCACCGACCACGCGGCGTCGGCCCCGAACCGTCCCTGGTCGGCGAGCGTGCGCACCGCCGATACCAGATGGGAGACCGGATTGACGTCGGAGACGTGCCGCAACCAGTCCGGCATGGCCGCGGTCGGCACGAGAGCGTTGGAGGCGAAGGTGAACAACATCAATATCAGCGCCGAAACACCTTGCACGGCAGTCGGTTTCGACATGGTGACGCCCACCGCCGCGAAGATCCAGCTCAACGCGGTCGTCACGAGCACGACCAGCACCGCGGCGACGATCAGCCCGAGCGGGTGCGCGGGCCGATACCCCATGGCGAAGCCGACGATCACCACGGTGGTGGCGGCGATGGCGTACCGGGTGATTCCCGCGGTGAGCGCGCCGATGATCGGGGCCACCCGCGCCATCGGCATGGCCGCGAACCGGTCCCGCACCCCGGAGCGCACGTCCTCGCACAGCTGCACGCCGGTGGCGACGGACGCGGTCAGCACGATCTGCACCAGCACGCCCGGGATGAGCGTCGGCAGGTAGGCGTGCACGCTGCCCGCGATGGCGGTGCCGAAGATATTGCCGAACAGCACCGGCCCGACGATCGGCAGCAGCGCCGCGTCGTAGAGCAGCTGCGGACTGCGCCGGAACGTCAGCACGCCCCGCAACGCCATGATCAGCGACTGCCGCACGGCCGCGCGCGGGCCGACTCGAGTGACCCGGGGACGGCGATCGACACGGGGCGGCGCGAGCGTGAGAGCAGTCATCACGCCACCGCCCGCACGTGCCCGGTGAGCGCGAGGAACACCTCGTCGAGATCGGGCCGCTCCACCCCGAACCCGCGCAGCCGCACACCGGCGCGCCGCAACTCCACGAGAACCCTTGTGCCGCTGTCGATATCACGCAACGGCACCGACAACGCCGCACCCTCGGGCGCGACGCGCGCGACCCCGCCGCTCACCCGCTCCGCGATGGCGACGGCGACCGCCAACCGGTCGGCATCGGCGAGTTCGAGCCGCAGCACCTCCTCCCCCACCGACGCCTTCAACTCGTCGGCGCTGCCCTCCGCGACAATGGTCCCGCGATCGACGACCGCGATCCGGTCGGCCAGCACATCGGCCTCCTCGAGATATTGGGTGGTGAGCAGGATCGTGACGCCGTCCGCGACGAGCGAGCGCACCATGTCCCACATCTGGCGGCGGGTGTGCGGGTCGAGTCCGGTCGTGGGCTCGTCCAGAAAGATCAAGGGCGGCACTGTGATCAGCGTCGCGGCGAGATCGAGCCGCCGCCGCATCCCACCCGACAAGGCGCCCGCGGGTCGTCGCGCGGCGGCGGTCAGCTCGAACCGCTCGAGCAACTCCTCGCCGCGCCGGAACGCCGCCCGCCGCGACAATCCCAGCAGCCGCCCGAAGATCCGCAGATTCTCCTCGGCCGACAGATTCTCGTCGACCGACGCGTACTGCCCGGTCAGCCCGATCATCGAGCGCACCGCCGTCGCGTCCCGCACCACGTCGTACCCGAACACCCGCGCCGCGCCCCGACTGGGCCGCGACAGCGTCGCCAGCATCCGCACGGTCGTCGTCTTCCCCGCGCCGTTGGGCCCGAGCAAGGCGAACACCGAACCGCTCGGCACCCGCAGATCGATCCCGTCGACGGCGGTGAACGACCCGAACGTCTTGCCCAAACCCATTGCCTCAATGGCCGTTTCGGTCACGACCTCCACCCCGCCTCCACCTCGAACCGCACCGCTCGGAACCGGCCGGATTCCAGCGCCTCCACCGCATCGGCGGCCCGCTCGACGCCATCCGCGCGAAACCCCGTCGCGAAGGTCGCCGCCCGGCGCGTCACGGACTCACTCAGCGCCAGGTCCAGCATTCGAACCAGCCGCGCCTCCGTCAACCGCGAAAACGGCACCGCCACACCGACTCCCAGCACCCGCACCCGCTGCCCCCAGTACGGCTGATCGGCCAGGAACGAGCACACCACCGACGGAATCCCCGCCCGCAGCGCCGCGGCAGTCGTCCCCGCGCCGCCGTGATGGATCGCGACGGCACACCGCGGCAACACGGCGGCGTGGTCGACACCACGCACCACCGCCAACTCCTCGGTCAAACGAGGTTCCACCCCGCGCGACCCACTCACGTACAACAACCTCCGCCCCACCCGACGGCATGCGTTCCGCATCAGCTCGAGCGTCGCGTCCACCTCCCCGACCGGCATGGACCCGAATCCGGCGTACACCGGCGCGTCCCCAGCCGCGAGCCACGCCGACAGCTCCTTATCAACCTGCCCAGCAGCGGCTTTCGGAACGAGAAACCCCACGAACGGCCGGTCCTCTCCCCACTCCGCGCTCAATCCGCCGAACAGTCGCTCGTCGTACGCCTGGATGGCGATCCGCGCGCCCTCGGACCCGTAATCGTCTCCCGCCGAGGCACTTTCGGCCGACCGACCACCCGCTTCCTCTGACGGATCGCCTATCCGCGACCACCGACCGATCACGCTCACTCGGGCGATTCCCCCGCGCGTCCACATCCGCCCGACCAATGGTCCGCTTCCCCTCACGTTTCCTCTCTCAGCGCTTCGAGGCCCCTCAACGGGGCGAGGTTCCTCAGCGCGGCGAGGTCCCGACACGGGAACAGCTGCGCCTCGCCCCAGAGCGATTCCCTGATTCGATTCACCCCCCTCGATGCCAGCGTCCCCCGATTGGCAACTGCCAACCCGCAATTCCCGCCCACCGGGCGCGACCGCCCACTCCCGAACGTCCCCTCCAGCCCGCAATTCCGGCACATCGGACGAGTCCGTCCACGGCCGAGCGCCCTCACCAGCCCGCAGCTCTCGCACACCTGGGGCGACCGCCCATGCCCGAGCGCCCCCTCCAGCCCGCAACTCGCCCGCATCGGGCGCGACCGCCCTCGCCCGAGTTGGGCCACCAGCCCGCAGTTCCCGCACATCAGGTGCGACAGCCCACGCCCGAGCCCGAGCCAGCGCCCGCCACCCGAGTCGATTCACCACCCCGGGCACCCACTCCCCCCACGCGGCGGGCACGATCGGCACCGACCGACTGGCCCGAATCGGGAAGTAATGCACGGCCGCGAACCGAGCCCCCACGCGAGCCGCCACCCCCGCCGCGACCTCTTCGTTGGCCATGGCACCGACCACCACATCGACCCCCGCCGCGAGCGGCAGCAGATCCCTCGCCGCCTCGGCGAAGCCCTGCCGGTTCACCTCCCGCAACGCCCGCAGCCCACCGCCGCGCCGCCCCAACTGGGCGCGCAGCAGCTCATCGGTGTCCAACCCGAAAGGTACTGCGGCGACACCGAATTCACCCGCGAACGACACCAGATTCGGCGACACCGCCAAGATCACCTCGTGTCCCCGCCCGGCGAGTTCGCGCGCCAGCAACACTCCTGGCTGAGCGTCCCCACGACTTCCTCCGAAGGCCAGCAGCGCCCTCATACGCGCGCCCTCCCTTCCACGCCGTGCGCCCGGACCGGTCGATAATTGCCCGTCGCCGCGATCTCGACCAGCGTGGCGGCCAGCCGCTCGGCGTATCCGGTGAGCCGCTCCCACACCGCCGCGATATCGGGCGCACCGATGCTGACGAAGTACTCGGAGTCATTGCGCCCCAACCAGATCGACACGGTCGAGGTGGTCCCGTCGGCGGTGAAGATCCGCGTATCGGCGCCCGGCTCCTCCCCGGCCGAGGCCCGCCGCAAATCCAGGAGCGTCACGAAACTCGGCTCCCGCGTGACCAATTCGCCGCCCTTCCCCGCCGCCACCACCCGGGTGAGCGCCCCGTGCACGGGCAACCGCGCCATCAACCGCGCCCGATCCAACGCGGCGCGGGCCGCGGGCGCCACGCTCACGAAGTCCGGCGACTCCCCCAACCCGAACGACACGGGCACGAAGTTGCAGTACCAGCCCTGACCGGTCGCGAACCGCTCCCCGAACCGAGTCGAAACCACATCGAGGGTCCAGTACCGGTCCCGTCCGGTCAGCTCGTAGTCGGTGAGCGCGAGCGCGCCGAACAACGCCGCCGACAGCGACGTCCCCGAATCGGCAAGCGCCGCATCGAAATTCCGCGCCGCGTCCCCGTCGAGCAGGGTCCGGCTGCGGACCCGCCGCCGATACCGCTCCCCCGGCGCGAGGCCCGGATCCACCGCCGACACCGGCAGCCGATAGCCCGTCTCGGCCAACGCCCGGTCCCAGTACGGGAACAGCTCGTCGGCCAGCGCGTCGGTGGCCCGGTCGTGCTCGCACGCCGCGTAGTCGGCATTGGATCCGCTCGGCGCGGGCCAGACCGGTTCGCGTCCCGCCACCGCCGCGCGGTACCGCTCGGTCAGCTCGCGGGCCGCCAGCGCCTGCGACATCCCGTCGCTCACCGCGTGATCGGCGACGAACACCAGGTCGAAGCCCGCGTCCACCGGCACCGCCGCGAAGGCCACCGGCCACGCGAACGGCGACACCGCCGCCTCGAACCACTCCCGCAGCGCCTCCGTACTCGCGCCGTCCAGTGCGTCGGCGACGAACTCGACCGTCTCCGGATCGACGACCTGCCGAATGAACCCGTCCCCGGACGGCTCGAACCGCGTCCGCAGACCGTCGTGGGCCCGCACGAATCCGGCCACCGCCTCGATCAGCGCCGCGGTGTCCAACGACCCCGAAACATGGCTCACCACACCGAGATACGGCGCGTCACCGTCCGCCGCGGCCCGCAGATGATCGAGTTGCAGGAACGACGGCGGCACCGGAGAGGCGACCGCTCGACCCGTCGTCGGCCGCACCACGATCGGCCGCGCGCACACCCGCAGCGACTCGTCCAGACCTCCGGTGCGCATCACGCCGCACCTTGCCCGGACATGACCCGTAGCGTCGGCTCCGGCGTGGTCGCCGCGCCGAATTCCCGCAGTATCGCGGTGAATTCGTCGATGAACCGCTGCACCACCGCCGCCGGGTAGGCGGCCGGGAACCGCGCGGAGACATTCAGCCCCTCCGCCGCCCGCACCACCCAGAAATAGACCTCGTCCCCGGAATACGAGTCCGCCCGCAACGCGCGCCCGCGCAGACCGGTGATGAGCTCGTGGTCGGGCAGCCGCCGAATGTCCACGTACGACACCGCGAATCGCGGGCGATCGTCCACGTCGAGCAGGTCGAGGATGCGTTCGGCGGGTGCCAGGGTGGCCGCCTTCGCCGACCGCAGCGCCGCGTCCGCGGCGGCGAGTGCGTCCGGATAGGTGGCATCGGCGGCGACCGGAATCGCCAGCGGCACGATATTGACGAACCACCCCATCGACTCGGCCCACCGCCGGTGCGGGCGCGTGGCCACCGGCATGATCGTGCGGAATTCGGGCGCGCCGGTCAGTCTGCACGACGCCAGGGCCAGCGCCGCGAAGATCGTCGTCGTGGCCCGATGGCCCCGTTCCGCCGCCGCCCGCTCGGCCGCCGCGCTCTCGGCATCGGTCAGCAACCATCGCGAAACACTGGTCTGCGCTTGGCCTTCCGCGGCATCGACCGCCGCGACCGACGACGCGAAGCGCGGAAACCGGCCCTCGGCCGACGACAGGAACGCCCGCCACACCTCGGTCGCAGCGCATTGTTCGGTCAGCGCGGCCGCGGCCTGCCGCTCGACCGCGGCGTAGTCGGCGGGGCTGGCGAAGGTGTCCGCGTGCGGCAGCCCCGTCCCGTCGAGCAGCGCGCGGTAGAGGGTGCGCAACTCGGTGACGATGAGCACCTGACTGTAGGCGTCCATGACCGAATGGTCGGCGGCGACGAGCACGGTGAAATCCCCGTTCGCGCGGTGTTCGACCGTGGCGATCAGCACGTGCGGCCACACCAGCGGCGACAGGCGCTGCTCGAGCGCGTCGCACAGGTAGTCGTTGAGCGCGGTCGAGGATTCGACGCCCGGCACCCGCTCGTGCACGACGTCCACATCCAATGCCTCGCAGGTCAACCGGCTCGGCTCGGGGCCGGGCGCGACGGTCGTGCGCAGACCCTCGTGCCGCGCGTGCCACGCCCACACCAGGTCGCGGACCGCGCGGGCGTCGAACGGCGCGTCCATCTCGAAGATCGTGCCGATCCACCGCCCGCGTCCCGGCCGCGGATCGGTGGCGTCGAAATGTCGGTGGTACCGCTCGTGCGCGCACGTCAGCGGCCGCGCGTCGGTCGTCCACTCGGTGCCGGGCGCTCGAACCGCGCGCCACAGCGTGAGCGTTCCGGGTCGGATGTCGAAATGCGAAAGGATCGTGTATTCCATTTTCCCTCATCGGACATGCCTGCGCGCACGAGAATTCGAACGCGCGAGGATTAACGCTGAAATATGGTGTCGGGGAGTGGGATCAGCGGTGACCGGTGGTGCGGACGCGGTTTCGAGAAGGAGAGCCTGGCAACCTCGAGAACCCGGTAGCGTCGCGTTCACTGTACGACAGCGTAAACCCGGTTACCAGCGTGTTCGCCGTCACAGTACTTCCGGCCGGAAACATCTTTCGGCAATGTGAAGCGAATGTGAACGCCACTTTTCACGGCCCGGTCGGAGGTTGGATAAAATCATGACGAGAAAAAGCAGACCGCACGATTTGTCCAGTTTCGTCCGAGGAGTTCCTGTGACCGATCCCGATTCGACGGCCGTGGCGGCACTGCGACGCTGGGAGGACAGCGGCGCGATCTGGCGAGTCCTCGGCAGCCGTGGCGGCACCCTCACCATCGGGCTGTATCAGTGCACGGGCGGCGAGGAGGTGGACCGGATCGTCTCCGACGACCCGGCTCTGGCCCGCTTCGTCGGCGGGCGCACGGCATCCGACGACTGACCGTCGGGCCGACACCGGGAGACCCACATCCGCACACAACGACCGACGCCCCGCCCCGGCCCTGGGCGTCCGCGCGACTCGATGACCGGGGTCGCACCACAGACGAGCTGGAACAGCAAGCGGCACAACGCATTCGGCACATCCAGGCGGGGCGTCGAAGCCGAAGCGCCCCGCCGGACGGTCAGCGACCCTGGCGAGCCCCACCACGCAGCAGGCGACCCCCGAGCATCCCGCCGAACAACGCGACACAGCCGCACACGAGCAGGGCCGCCACCACACCGCCGACGGAATTCCCTGCCCCCGAAGGCTTTTGGGCGACCGCACCGCAGATGGCGATACCGATCGTGAGCCCGAGCTGACGAATCGCATTGGCGGCAGCGGCCGCCGTTCCCGCACGACTGACCGGCGCCGACGTCGCGGCGATCGCGGGCAGCACCGGAGACACGACCCCCGCCCCGACGCCGGTGCCGACGAGCGCGACGATCAGAGCGATCCAGCTGGGCCACAGCGCGAGCGCGACACCACTGAGACACGCCAGCCCGATCAACACCGTCCCCCCGCCCAGCACCCACCCCCGCGAGACCTCGTGCAATCGCGCACTGAACAGCAGCGACACGACGATGAACGCGAGCAACTGCACGGTGAGCACGAGCGCCGCCTGCAACGGCCGCATACCCTGACCGGCTTGCAGCCACCGCGACAAGACGGGCAACGCGGCGAAAGCCCCGAAGTAGTAACAGAATCCGGTGATCAACACGGCCGCGAACCCCCGCGTCCCGAACAGGCTCGCGGGCAGTATCGGATGCGCGACCCGGCGTTGCACGGGCACGAACAGACCCACCGCCACCACGCTCGCCACGACACCCAGCACCGTGCCAGGCGAGGACCACCCCGCCTCTCCGGCGTTGATCGCCCCGAACGTCAGACCCGTCATGGCGGTCGTGATCAGCGCCGTGCCCCACCAGTCGACGGGCGCTCCCCCGGTCGGGGTCCGAGGCAGCGACACCGCCCCGACGACGAGGGCGATCAGACAGAACGGCAGCGCCCCGACGAAAAGCCAACGCCAACTGACGAATTCGGTCACCGCCCCGCCCGCGATGGTGCCCGCGGTGCTGCCCACGCCCGCGACCGCGCCCCACACCGCGAACGCGATCGCGCGGCCCCGACCGCTGTAGCAGCGCGTCAGCAGCGGCACCGCGGTGGCGAAGATCGCGGCCCCACCCAGCCCCTGCACCGCACGCGCGGCGACGAGCAGCCCACCGGACGGGGCCACGGCGCACGCCACCGACGCCGCCGCGAAGACCCCCAGCCCGACGAGGAACAACCGCCGATGCCCCCAGCGGTCCCCCAGCGTCCCGAGGCCCAGGACCAGAGCGGCCAGCACCAGCGTGTAGACGTCGATGATCCATTGCGACACAGCGAAATTCGCGCCCAGGTCGGCGACGATGACCGGGACGCTGACCGTCACGATGCTGGTGTAGACGAGCAGCAGGAAGGTCGCCAGGCTACAGGCGATCAACGGACCCCGGGCGGCGGCGCGCGGCGGGGCCGATTCGTATGCCGGTGCGGCGGAAGGACTTGGCAACATACTTCCACGCTGATGTAATCAGCTTGTGCGCGTAAACCCTTACATCGAGCCGCTGCTGCGCAACGCCATCGACCTGCTCAATCGGCCGGTGTCCACGCCCGCGGAGCTGGAGGACCACTGGACCGCCCACGGGCTGCCCGCGCAGCACCCGACCACCGCCGCCGACCTGCGCGAGGTCGACCACTTCCTGGACGGCTTGCGCCGAGCCGTCGACGCCAGCACCGAAACCGAGCGCGTCGACATCCTCAACGCGATGCTCACGCGTTTCACCGTCGGCCCCTCCATCACCGACCACGACGGCAGCGGCTGGCACCTGCACTACCGCGACCCCGAGGCCGGTTTCGGCGCCACCCTCGCCGGAGCCACCAGCGCCGCCGCGGCCCAATACCTCACCGACCGCGGCATGCACCGCCTCCACCGCTGCGCGGCCGAGGACTGCGCCAACGCCTTCGTCGACTTCAGTCGGCCTGGGACACAACGGTATTGCACGCACCCGTGCGCCAACCGGGACGCGGTTCGGCGGTATCGCACGGCGACTCGCACGCGGTAGGTTCGAAACCGTTGCGGTCCAACGGGTTCGGTGTATTCAGTGTCCGGCGGTCTCCACCGCGGCGGCGATCGGTTCGAGCCCCGCGATCAGTTCGTCGAGCTCCTCCGCGTCGAGCACGTCGTAGGCCGGTGCCGCCGCCTCGTCGGTGAGCTCCTCGATCCGCTGTTTGAACCGCCGACCGGCCTCGGTGAATCCGCCCGCGTCGTCCACGAGACCACGGCCGCGCAGCCCGTCCACGACAGCGGCCAGCCGCGCCTCGGGCAGATGCTGGACTCGTCCGAATTTTTCCGCCCGCATCCCCAGCGCGAGCGCCATGAGCACATGAGCCTCGGTACCCCCGATGCCATACACGGTGAGCACGGCATTGTGCCCGTCCCCCCGATGCTCCCGCAGCAACGTCGCCGCATGCCAGAGCCCGGCCACCGGCTCCTCAGGCACATCGAGCGCCCGAAGCCCCGCATACAACGCCCGCCCCTCGGTCGGCGCACTCACCGCCGCCCGGGTGGCGAGCTCGGCAACCCGCACCAGATCGGCAGACTCGGCAAGCTCCCCCATCCTCTGCCGCAACGCGTCGGCACTGGCCCGCTCCCGCACCGCGATCGCCTCCCGCTGGCTGATCTTGCCCCACACCCACGGAATGTGCCGCGCCACTTCGCCTTCGGCGAAGTTGTAGAAGACCGCGTGCACCACCTCCGCCGGTGCCGCCCCGAGCGGCGCGGCCCGGCCCGCGAAGTAGCCGTCCCAGTAGTTGCGCATTCCGACGGCCAGGAATGAGTCATCCACGACTTGGGAGAAGGTGACCGTGGCGATCGGCTCGATGAGCTCGAACATGCGGTGGATTTTGGTCTGTGGGTGCGGCATCGGGGGGCTCCTTGTGGGGGGGTGTTGGTGAGGTAGACGTCGTTGGCGGGGCAAACTCGTCGGGAGACCGTGGATAGTTACCGAGCCCCGGCTACCAGGTCCACGATGTGGCGAACCGGCTGGCCCACCGAGGAGACGTGATGACCGCACCCGCCGATGTGCCCGCTGCCTTGCACGGTCAGCGGCTCGCCGTCGTCGACGTGGAGGGAAATGGACACAACCCGCCGGAGATCATCGAGATCGCGATCCTCCCGGTCACCGACACCGTGGTGCACCCGCAGGACATGCGCTCGTGGCTGATCCGCCCGCAGCAGCCGATCTCGCCGATCGTCACCCGCAAGGTGCACGGCATCCGCGACCGCGACGTCGCCGACGCGCCCACCTGGGACCAGGTCGCATCGGATATCCGACTCGCACTGGACGGTCGAATCATGGTGGCCCACAACGCGAAAGTCGAACAGAGCGTCCTCAGCAGACAACTGCCGGACTGGGCTCCGCCACTGGTCCTGGACACTCTGCGTCTGGCCAAGAAGGTATGGCCCGGCATGGACGGCTACGGCCTGGACAAACTCATCCAGCACGCGCGGCTCGACACCACTGCCATGGGCGCGCACGGCTACCATCGCGCCGCCTACGACTCCTGGGCCGCCTGGCAACTGCTGGTGCGGCTCCTCACCGACAGCGGAGTCGATTGGACCGCGTTGGTCACCGCCGCAGCGACACCGGAATTCAAGCCAGCGCACGAACCGGAAGCGGGACTGTGGTTATCGAAACCGCTTCCCGCCCAATAGATCCGGAGGACCATCATCCAGAGATCTCGTCCATGAGCATCCGCAGCGTGAGCGAATGCTTCTCCGGCGGCAGCGCGTCGAGCGCCGACTGCGCATAAGCGATACCCCCACCGCGATCCCCCGCCCGCACCAGCATCAACCCCCGATGCATCTCGAGATGCGTCGCGAACCGAGGCAATGTCGGCGGCAACCACCGCCGCGCCTCGTCCTGGGCTTCCACCGCCGTCGCCTCGTCCCCGAGCCGAGCGCGCAGCAACGACCTGAACACCCCCAGCCGCCAATACGGCACCGCGTAATCGGACGCCTCCGAATCCCCGGACCCAACCACGTCGAACACCCGCCGCCCATCGAGATCGAGCGCCCGCGCCGTGTCGATGTCCCCCATAATCGCCGCCGCGTGCGCCTTCCCGTAGATAGCGTTCACTCGCCCGAGCGATGGCGAATCATCAAGCGCCAGCGCCTGTTCCGCGAACATCCGCGCGATCGGCAGGGAGGCCCCCTCGTAGCCGAGCGCGATCGCGGCCCGTCCCCGAACCCACACCCGAGTCTCCAGATCCTCGGACCGATCCGCCGCCTTGGCCGCCATTCGGTACCAGGTGACGGCCTTGGAACCGTCGTTACCGGGGAATGTCTTGGCATACAACGTCATCAAGCGTGCCGCGTGACCCCACATGCGGGGCTCGCCGCGCTGCTGCTGAATCACAGCCAGCTCCAACGCAATTCGATGCCGAATGTCGGCAGCGCTGAGCACCATGTAGGCGGCCCCGTACGCATTCAGCGTATCCGCCCACTCGTCGTCCGATGGCCCTCGGAGACGCCCTGCGAAGCCTCCGCCGAGCAGATCGGACGAGACCATCGGCGCAATCGCCGCGGAATGGGAGAGAAGTCGCCCACGGTCCACACCGGCCTCCCGCACAACGAGCGGCACCTCCAGGACAGCTACCAGATGCCGTAGCCAGAACAGCGAGGGCGTCACATCGCCCGACTCCCACAGTCCCGCAACGCATTCCCGCCCGACCGCTCGCCCCGCCTGCCCGGAGAGCTCATCACCGAGCCGACCTCGCGACCATCCCCGAGCCGACCGCAGTTCGCGGATGAGGGTGCCGATGTGCATGGTCCCAGGATGCACGCACACCGACGAGCCCGAACCCAAGACGCGCTGCCCGGAATCTGCCTCGGTCACCGTGCCGTCGTGGAATCCACCACCCACTGCCGATAACCCGGATGCATATCGGCCACCGGCACCGCGATCACCTGCGGCGTGTCGTCGGGATGCTCCGCATCCGCCAGGGCGATGATCGCCGGGACGAGATCCAGACGGGTATGCAGAATCACCAACGCCTCGGCATCATCCTGCACCTCGCCGTCCCAGCGGTAGATGCTGCGAATGGACGGAATGATGTTGCCGCAGGCGGCAAGTCGTTCATCCACGATCTTGCGCGTCAGCCGCGCGAGCACATCGATGCTCGGCCCGGAAATCGTCACGTCTACGAGTGCAGGTTCGGCCATGCCGACAAGTTTCCCTCAGTCCGCATCAACGAGTGGCACAGTTCCTCCGACGCGCTGCGCTCCCGAGCGATCGCACCCCAGCCACGGACGATGAGCCCGGCGTAGGACTGCCCGACCCAGCTTCCGGCCATCATCTGGCCGTGCGGATGCAGTGCGAAGTAGAGCGCGCCCTTGCTCCTGACACCACCGTCCTGAGCGACATACCAGCCCATCAACCCCTCGTTATCCCAGAGCTTCATCTCACCCACCCACGCATACGACCCTTCGGTCACCGGCCGGGCGCGGGCGCCGTCCAATTGAAGGAACGATCCGTCCTGAACCACATGCATCTCGTGCGTGTCCACGCGCTCCCCGGTCTCACCCCACGTCTGCCAGGACGCCCACCACTCGCCGGACAGATCGAGCCCTCTCGGACTCAGCCCCGCCAGCTCTCGAATCGACAGGTCCAGCGCGTCGGCGAGCCGGATCGCCGCGCTCAAGGACGGCTCCGATTCGCCCGTCTCATACCTCGAAACCGTCTTCTGATCTTCGCCGATCAACTCGGCCAACGCGGTCTGCGAGAGCTTCTTCGCCGCTCTCCGCTTGCGGATGATGTCGCCCGTCGCGCTCACCGCAATCACTCCTCCTACCTCGATCCGTCGAGGCAGAGCATACCCACGCACCTGCCTCAGACTTCACAGTCTATCTAGACATATTCGTCTAGGCGGTGCATGATGGGTTCGGCGCTCCGGCCGGGACGGTCGAACATCCCCGGTTCCCGGGCCGAGCACCTACCCACCCCCTCGGAAGAACGGAGGCTTGCATGTCTGCGGAAGAGGTATCCGAACGAAAGTCGTTTCACCACACCGTCATTGCCGATGGAACCAGTGCCAGATGGGAGTTGACGGGCACCAAAATTCGAATCCTGTCGGTGATGCGTCCGCCTAAGTCCGACCCTCTGATCCTCCTGGATCAGCCGGACCTCGCGGAGGCCCGCGAACGATTCCCGCGCTTGACCGACCTGTGGGATGCGATCCGACACGAATTTTGGGCTACCTACAAACCTTCGAAGAAAACGGCACCACTGTGACCTCGAGAATCACCACCGATCAGCCTCTGCCGCAGCGAATCGCGAGGCCCCATCTCATCTCGCAAGTTATTCCGCTCGATACGCCTGCGGTCGAGCTTCTGGAACGCGTTGCGTTCGCTCTACGGAACTGTCCTCAGGTCGACAACGCATAGACGTGTGGGGGTGACAACACGTCACTCTGCCTTCACGAAGGCCACGACCAGTCAACGAAAGTCGTTGCGCCGCAGGACTGCTGAACTTCCAAAGTTGCCAGCTCCCAAAGAGATCGGCGATGTACGTGAAAGAACAACCCTACTTCCTGACCAACAACCGCGCCCCCTATGAGGTTCCAGCCGGCACGGACCTCTCCCGGCTCTATCTCCGCTGTCCCGATTGCGGAACCGAGGCGCGCATATGGCATCCCCAGGGAATCGTCATCTTCCTGGACCACAAGAACACCGATAACCGCCTCTGCGAAGGCTCATTTCGCAAGATCGAAAAGCACTCCGAATAGTAGATGTAATCAACGAGAAAGCGAGGACAATGAAATGCGTTCCGTAGGTTCGACTCTCGCCCGACGAACTCTGGGTCGCCAGCTGACCGAGTTCCGAAAAAAGGCCGAGATCAGCCAAGCCCGCGCGGCCAGCGTACTGGGCATCTCACCCCAGACCATGGGCCGCCTGGAGGAGGGCGTCTCCGTCCGCTCCGCCAGCGACCTCTACATGAACACCCTCTGCGACCGCTACGGCGTCTCCGACGAAAACCGCCGCACGATCCTCGCCCTCGCCCGCGAAGCCCGCACCGTCGCCAGATACGGCGGCGGCTGGTGGCGCCCCCACCTCGACCGCGGCCCCGACGATCTCGACCCCCGCACCGTATTGGACGCCGCCGCAACGCAACTCACCGCATGGTCGGTCATCCTCCTCCCCGCCATCGTCCGAACCCCCGACTACGTCCGCGCCATGGCGTGGACGAGATTCCCCAACCTGCCCGGCGACCGGATCGAGAACTACATCGAGGAGACCACCAAACAGCAACGCCACCTTGATGACCCGGGCTTCTCCATCGAGATCTTCCTGTCGGAGGCGGCAATTCGCGAGGAGTGGGGCGGCCCGACCGTCATGGCCGAACAGCGCAAGCACCTCGCCGAGATCGGCCAGCGCCCGAACGTCTCGATCCGCGTGATGCCCTTCAACTCGGGTAGTCGTATCGGCGCGCTGGTCGGCTCGTTCTCCCTGCTCGAATTCCCACTCCTCACCCAAACCCGACTCACCGAACCGCCGATCGTCTACATCGAGGAACACGTCGGGAACCTCTATCTCGAACGCTCCGAGGAGGTCGCCTGCTACAAGGAGACGATCGCCGAGCTGAAGCGCACCGCCTTGAACGAAAACGATTCCCGGACAGTCATTTTGGCATTGTCCGAAGACACCGCGTAGCGGACGCAAGGGCGAACCGACCTGAACACCCTTGCCGCACAACGCTGAACGATCGGCAGGCCGAAACCTGCCGATCGTCTCGAATCTAGCGAGTCGTCACCGGGTGACCAGTGAGCGCAAGCGCGACCATCGTGTCGGGGCGATGGTCCACTAGACCAACTCGCGAACCTCGGCAGCTACCTCGACGGGCGGGCCAGAGTCGCTCGGTATCTGGGTGACCAGCTCCGCGGGCTGGCCGGCGTCACCGTGCCCGCTGGACCTGTTCCAATGTCCCCGCCCCGAATCACCGTTACCGGCCCACGCGCCGACGCTGACGTATGTTCCCGGCGAGTTCCCGAACGCTGAAGCCCTTCACGCCGCCACTCTGAAACTTCCCGTCTGGCACCGCGAGGAGGATATGCCGTTGGTAGACAGCTACATCGACGCGTTCCGCAAGGTCTCCGATCGCTACCGCGACCTACAAACCGATGAAGGGATGAACTGATCATGGTGTCTCACTCGCTGTTGACTGGGCTCACCTCCGCCGCCGAAGTGGACGGAATACAACAGCTCGTCGTCGGCGCTGTTGTGCACGACAGCGGCAGGGTGCTGCTGCTCCAGCGTCCGAAGGATGACTTCATGGGCGGCATTTTCGAGCTGCCCAGCGGCAAAGTCGAATCCGGGGAAACGCTGGACTCTGCCCTGATCCGTGAAGTGACCGAGGAAACCGGACTGCGAGTGAAGAACATCGGCGAGTACCTGGGGAGTTTCGACTACGAAAGTGGTTCGGGGAAGCCGAGCCGACAGTTCAATTTCGTGGTCGACGTCGCCGCTCCCGAGCCGGTCACGCTCACCGAGCACGATGCCTACATCTGGACAGACGTCACCGACGAGCTCCCGGTTACCGACGCGGTGAAAGATGTGCTCGCCAAGTACAGCACTGTTTTCGGCTGAATGCCGCGAGTCGGTCCCCGGCAGGGCACAGGTGAGCCCGCCGGGGACCGACTCGGGACATATGCCCAGCTATTGCCAAGCGATGCAGTGAAACGAAATGGTGCCCGCGGCTGAGCTCGCTCTGCGCGTCATGGTCAGCATCGAATAGCGGCTTCGTCGGTCTTCACACAGATGCACGAGCATGGCCCGCGGCCGACGAGCGGCACCAATCCAGCAAGGGCGACCGACCTGAACGCCCTTGCCGCACAACGCCGAAAACGATCGGCGGGCCGAAGCCTGCCGATCGTCTCGGATCTACAGCGTCGTCGTCACCGGGTGACCAGCGACCGCAGCGCGACGATGCTGCCGCGACGCTCGTAGGCGATCCAGGCGAACACCACCGACAGCACCAGCGGGAAGGGCGCGTAGGCGGGCATGTCCATCAGGAACACGTTGAAGACCGCCGCCAGGAAGGTCAGGACGGACAGGCCGACGGCGGCCGCGCCGGTCAGCCGCGGGACGAGCAGGCCGATGCCGCCCGCGATCTCGCAGATGCCGACGAAGTACAGGAACCACACCGAGCCGATACCGGCCTCGCGCATGGCGGCCATGTTCTCCTCGGGAACCATGTTGAGCACCTTCGGCATTCCCGAGGCGAAGACGAAGAAGAGGCCTAGGACGATCTGGAGTCCCCACAGGACGCGGTTGCGGACCTTGCCCGGGCGGACGGCGGCGGACGTGGCGGTGGCGGCGATGGCGGTCATTGTTCTTTCCTTCAGGTCGGTCGCGCTGGTCGGTAGCGCGCTCACCTGATACGACGGCGGTTCCCGCGAGAACTCATCGCTCCCGCGAAAATTCTTTCCGCCGGCCGCTTCCCGCCGCCCGGACTACCGCTGCTGCTGCTCGTAGAACGCCCGGACGCGAGCGGCGCGACCGTCCCCGTCCAGCTCCACGACATCCAGCACCCGGTTCCCGTTCTCCCGCCGATAGAGCAGCGCGTACCCGCCCGGATTGGTCAGCAGCGCCTCCTCCACGAACGCCAACTCCGGCGCCAGCCGCAACCCCAACTCGAAGTGCTTGCGCAACTCGGTCTTTCCCCGCAGCCGCCCATCCGGCTTCCCCCACCGCCGCACCACCGTGGACGCACTGAAGTCCACATCATCGGCATAACACCCCATGATCGCGTCGAGATCATGAGCGTTCCAAGCCGCCAACCAGGCATCAGCGTGCGCACGAGCATCCACACCCCCATTATCCCGATCTTGTATCGCACCAGCCCAGCCGCACCCTTTCTTCGGATCCGCACCGCTTGCAGGGCCTTACAACGGGTGCGAATCCAAATAAAGGGTGCGGCTGGGTTGCCGCACACCTCGAAGGCAGCGATCAACACTTCATCCGAGGACTACACCTCCCGCCCGAACCACCGTCGCAAGGCAGGAACGAGACCTGAGGGATCCGAAGCTTCGGTGGCCCACGCCACGATCCCGTCAGGCCGCGCCAAAATGCCCGAAAGACGATGCGGCTGAGCAGCTTTGACGCTCGAGACACGAACACGATCCGACCAAGGAGCCGCCGCCTCACGCACAGCCTCGGAGTCGCCGAAATCGAACAGAACCCCCTTCCCGTCCACGAAGTGCTCATTCGTCCGGCTACCATCCGCGAGCCCCACATCCGGAACCGGCCTACCGAGCAACACATCCCCCGCACCGAAGTCGTACCGATGCAGTACCCCGGCGACCTTCTTCCGCACCAGCGACGCACCGTCCGGCGTCGCGAGCAACTCCTCCGTCACCCGCCGCATGGCCCGGCTGTGCGGGTCGGGCCGCATGATCGCGACCTGGGCACGGGTCCATTCCAGAACCCACTCCCCGATCGGATGCCGTTCCGCCGTATACGAATCCAGCAGATCCGGCGGCGCCCACCCGCCCACGACCGCGCCCAGCTTCCACCCCAGGTTCACCGCGTCCCCGATCCCCAGATTCAACCCCTGCCCGCCGAACGGCGAATGGACGTGCGCCGCGTCCCCGGCCAGCAGCACGCGCCCGCGCCGGTAGTCCGTCGCCTGCCGCGTGTTGTCGGTGAACCGCGTCGCCGAGTGCACCGCCGTGATCCGCACCGGCACCCCGGACACCTCGCGCAGACTCGCCTCCAACTCCGCGGCGGTGATCGGCGCGTTCCGATCGGCGGGCGGCCCGTCCACCTCGACCGTCAGGAACCTCCCCGGCGTCGGCCCGTACGCGAAGATCCCTTTGTCCGTACTGTGCCAGCCGCGCGGCAACTCCTCCGCCCCGGTCATCTCGACGACGGCCTGATGCCCGGTGATGAGCGGATCCACCCCGGGGAACTCGAACCCCGCGAGCTTGCGCACGGTGCTGCGCCCGCCGTCGCACCCCACGAGCCAGCCCGCGCGAATCACGGTGTCCCCCAGCCAGATCGTCACGCAGTCGCTGTCATCGGTGAATCCGGTCAGCTCGACCCCGCGCCGGACCGGCACGCCCAATTCCTCGGCCCATTCGCCGAGAATGGTCTCGATTCCCTGCTGATTCACGAACCACGCCTCGCCGATCGGACCGGCGGTGTCGAATTCCTCCTCGTCGTCGGGAAAGAGACTCATATCGAGGAAGATTCCGGCGAAATGTCCGGCGGGTCCCTTGTTTCCCCGGACGAGCGGGGCGGGCACGGCCTGGCCCGCGGCGGTGATCCGCTCGACGGCCGTCCGATGGAAATGCTCGAGCCGCGGCAGCAGACCGCGTCGATAGAACGCCTGCGCCGTCGGCACATTGATCGCCCCGGCCTTGAGGGTCGGGTCCGGTTCGGCCAACCGCTCGACCACCAGCACGCGCGCCCCGGCCAAGCGCAGTTCGCACGCCAGCATCAGGCCCACCGGCCCGGCCCCGGCCACCACCACATCGAAATTCTCGGTCATGTCCCGACCGTGCCGATTGCCGGTTGCACACGCCTTGCACATATCTTGCGCCGCGCTGGTATGCCCGCGACAGCGACTGCAATCCGGCATCGGGTGCAAATCGGTCGGCGAAATCGGAACCGCGCGTTTATGTTCCGTGCCCGCTGGTAAATACCCGGTGGTTCGGTGATTTTTCCGCGTCCCGAGTACTACCGTATGGCCGAAATCCTTCCCGACAGCTGCGGCGAAAGGCGGGCACGAATGACCGGGCCGTCCCCGTACGGCGAGCAGGACGACGCGTGGATGCCGCTCGCCGAGCGGTACGCCGACGCGGGTCCGATCCGATGGCGCGACCACTCGGTGTATCCGCTCTACAGCGAACCGCTGGGGCCGGACCCGGTCGTCGTGACCCTGCGCCTGCGCGCTTCGGCCCCACCGGCCGGACTGCTGGGGCTCGGCATCGGGCTGTCGGTGCTGGGCGGGCATGTGGCCCTGGGGGATCGGCGGCTGCGCGGGGTCGACGTGTGGTCCGACGCCATGGCCTCGGGCATCGACCTCGCGCTGCATCCCGCCGGACCCGACGCCGCGTTCACCCTGACACCGGTGTGGATGGACGCCGGGGGCGTCACCGAATCCTGGACCGGCAACTACGGCATGCTCGTCGACCACACCCCGCGGGGCAGGCCGGTGCTGCGATGCAGTTCCGGGGTGGGCGCGCCGGACTTCGCCGAACTGGTCGTGGAGGTCGCCACCGCCGCGGCCCCGACCGACGAGACCCGCTACCGCGGCGCGCTCTACGACCTCGGGGTGGCCCTGCACGGGCGCGGCGACCTCGAGCAGGCGTGCGTGCTGTGGACCCAGGCCGCGGATTTCGGGCATCCGGGCGCGGCCTACGACCTCGGGGTGGTCAGCTTCCGCCGCGGCGACCTGTTCGAGGCCGAACGCTGGTGGCGCGCCGCCGCCGACAGCGGGGACGTGCGCGCCATGGCCGGGCTCGCGGAAGTGCTGGTGCGCCAAGGCAATTGGAGCGAGGCGCAGGCGTGGCGCGCCTACGCCGGTCAGGACACGGTGAGATCCGGCGGCCAGCCCAGCATCAGCCTGCCACCGAACACCACCGCCGCCAGCGACGCCGCCGCGAACACCAGCACCCACAGCACGCCGGGCAGTTTGGTGAGGTAGGCCAGCTGATCGGCGTCGGACCCGTCGCCGCGCATGTGCATCCGCTGGAGTTCGACGATCGTGCGCAGCCCGCCGAACAGCAGGAACCAGGCGACCGCGTAGCCGAACACGCCCTGCCACACCTCGTCGCCGTACCACGACACGGCGAAGACAATTGCGCCCGAACACAATACGGACAGCAGCCCGAAAAGGTTGCGCACCAACAGCAACAGCACGATCAGCGCCGCCGTCACCAGCCACAGCATGAGCGTCAGGCGGCCCGCGGCCAGCAGCGCCGCGCAGCCCAGGCCCAGGGCCGAGGGCGCGGGATACCCGGCCATGGTCGTGAGGATCATGCCGAGGCCGTAGGGCTTTCCGCGCGAGATCGTCACGCCGGAGGTGTCGGAGTGCAGGCGGATGCTGCTCAGGGTGCGGCCCGTCGCCACCGCGACCACCGCGTGCCCGAGTTCGTGCGCGATCGTCACCACCGTGCGCAGCACCCGCCACACCGGCGGGAAGCCCACCGCGACGAGCGCGGCCGCGGCCGTCGCGAGGATCACCCACGGCGGCGGCTGCGGCGAGACCAGGGTCAGTTTGTCGGTCACCGACGAAACCGTTTGCGCCGCAGTCATTTCCGCGTCAGGGCGGTCGTGGTGTCCTGGTCCTGGAAGTTCTCGATGTACCAGTTCGGGTAGACCGGGGCGGGCGGCATCGCGGCGTCGAGGTCGGCGATCTCGTCGGCGGTCAGGGTCAGCTCGGCCGCGCCGAGGGTGTCGTCGAGTTGCGGCAGTTTGGTCGCGCCGAGCAGGACGCTGGTGACCGCGTCCTTGGCGAGCAGCCACGCGATGGCCACCTGGGCGACGGTCGCCGTGTGGTTGTCGGCGATCGCGCGCATGCGGTCGACGAGGGCGAAGCCCTGTTCCTTGTCGAATTGCAGGATGTCGAAGCCCGCCAGGCGGTTGTCCGGGTCGCGCAGCGCCTCGCGGGTGTACTTTCCGGAGAGGAAGCCGCTGGCCAGCGGGCTCCAGACGGTCAGGCCGAGGCCGTAGCGGGCCATCATGGGGAGCACGTCGCGTTCGATGTCGCGGCCGACGAGGGAGTAGTTCATCTGGCCGTGGGTGAACGGGGCCCAGCCGTTGGCGCGCTGAATCTCCATGGCGGCGGCCACCTTCCACGCCGACCAGTTCGAGAAGCCCAGGTAGCGTGCGCGTCCCGAGCGGACCACCTCGTCCAGCGCCGCGAGGGTCTCCTCCAGCGGGGTGAACGGATCCTCGCGGTGGACGATGTACACGTCGACCCAGTCGGTGCCCAGCCGCCGCAGGCTGGCGTCGATCGACCAGAGGATGTGCCGCCGCGACAAACCCGAGCGGGTGATGGGGTCGCCGGTGCGGAAACCGACCTTCGTCGCGATCACCACGTCGTCGCGGTGCGGCCGAAGTGCCTGTCCCAGTAGGGTTTCCGACTCCCCGCCCGCGTACCCGTCCGCGGTGTCGAAGAAGTTCACCCCCGCCGCGAGCGAGCGCTCCACCAGCTCGCTCGCCAACTCCGCCCCCACCTTGTACACCGCCCCGATGTCCCTGTTCCCCGCGGTGAACGTCATGGCCCCGAACGCGAGTCGCGACACGACGAGCCCGGTGTTACCCAGCGTTGCGTACTGCATGCCCACGACCTTAACGGGCCGTGCGGCGCGATCCGATCTCGGTTTCCCGGGCCGCTCAGGCACGCTCGATTTCCTCATCTGATAGATGAACCCGTCCGGAGCGCCCGCGCGCGTTACCTGGCGCCCGCGCGCAAACCCTCGAGCCACCCCGCGCGCGTTACCCGGTTCCCCCACCGAAACCGTAGGCTAACCGCACGATATGCCGGGATCGGCCCGGCCGAGGATGTGCGAGGAGACCGTTCGATGAGGATCGGCCGCTGGCCCGTTGTGACCGTTGCCGCTCTGGCCGTCGGGGCGGGGTTGCTCGGCGGGTGCACGGATGTGAAGCAGGCGCTCAACAAGGGTGGGGACACGCCGTGCAGTGAGTATGTGAAGCAGGATCAGGACACCAAGCGGATGACGGTCACCAAATTCGTCAAGCAGCAGACGAAGGACGACCACGAGCCGCCGGGCACGACGGTCGACGCGACATTGGTGGCGGTCGACTTCCTGTGCGGCACGCAGCGGAACGTGGACACACCGATCAAGAACGCGGACGTGGCGGGGATCTTCTTCAACAAGTGATCCCCGCCGGAGGCGTCAACTCTTCAACAGCTCGATGACCGGCGCGAACTTGTCCATATTGTGTTCCAGCACGGTGATATAGCCGATCCCGTACCGCTCACGGCGTTCCCGCAGCCGTTCCGCCATGTCGGCGGGGCTGCCGATGAGCAGGGTGGGGAACTCCTCGAGGGGTTCGGCGTTGTCCTCGGCGAGATTCGAGGCGATGCTCTCGGCCAGCTCCGCACGCGCCGACGCGGGCTCGACCGCCTGGATGAGGATGTTGAATTCCGGTGTGTCCGAACGGTTCTCGAGCAGCCCGCGCACGTAGTCGATGCGTTCGGCGAACGCCTTCGGCCCGGCCAGCACGACCTTGCCGGAGTCGGTGGTGCCGCCGCCGGTGAACGCCACGACATCGGCGTGTTCGGCCGCCACCCGCAGCAACCGGTTGCCCGCGCCCGCGATGAGCAGGGTTGGCCCGCCCGCCTGCGCCGGACGAGGCCGGTACTCGGGATCGGCGAACAGCCGCTTCAGCGTGGTCACGGTCGCGGCGACCGCGTCGACCCGCTGCCCCGGGCTCGGGAACGGAATGCCCGCCGCCTCGAATTCGGCCCGCACGTACCCCGCACCCAGCCCGAGCTCGACCCGGCCGTCACTGAGCTGATCCACCGTCGCCACATCCCGCGCCAGCAGGACCGGATTGTAGAAGGGCGCGTTGAGCACGAAGGTGTTCAGCCGCACCCGCTCGGTGGCCTCGGCGGCGAGCAGCATGGCGGGCACCGGCGCGGGCAGCCCCAGATGATCGGCCACCCCCACCACGTCGTACCCGAGCGCCTCGGCCTTGCGGCACTTACCGATCCACTCCGCCCGCGACTCGGACGCCACCATGTTCACCCCGAAACGAAACCCATCGCTCATGCCCTCTGTCTAGCAAAGATCGACCGCCCCGCCCACCGATATCCCCCGTGCACACGAACACACCCGAAGTCCAGCAATCCGCCCGCCCGGACATGAGCACGCCCTGTCGGGTCCAGCGGTTCCGCCGCGCGGACACGAGTACGGCACGAGGGGCCACCGACCCAACGCAAGGGGACCGGCAATCCACCCCACACTCCCCATCATTGGGCAATGATGGAGGCACGCAGGGACAACGTCGACGTCGAGGTAGTTCGCGATGGCACAAAGCAGCTCCCTGTCCCAGCGGCGGGCCGCGCTGGAACAGGAATGGACGCGGTGGGCGGCCAATCGGGTCGTGCCCGGCGACACCCTGTTGCGCAGCGAGGTCGTGCAGTCGTGGCGGCGGTCGCTGCCGACCGTGGATCCGGAGCGGCCGGCCGCGCCCGCGGACGACGCCGAGCTCGGGGCGCGGTGGGCGCGGTCGCCGCTGCACGCGCCGATCGCCGAGCTGTCGGGGGAATTGCGGTCCATCGCAAGCGATTCCGGGTTCGTCGCGGCGGTGACCGATGAGCGCGGGACGATCCTGTGGTCGTGCGGGGGCCGGGTCATGCGGCGGCGCGCGGAGGCGGTGAACTTCGCGCCGGGCGGCCGCTGGGACGAGACGAACATGGGCACCAACGCGCTGTCGCTCGCGCTGCGAACCGGGCGGCCGAGCACGGTGTTCTCCGCCGAACATCTCGTGGCCGCGCTGCACGGCTGGGTCTGCTACTGCGCCCCGATCCACGCCCCGGACGGCACCCGCCTGGGCGTGCTGGACCTGTCGACCACCTGGGACCGCTCGCATCCGCTCGCCATGTCCACCGTGCGGGCGCTGGTCTCGGCGATCGAATCCCGATTACCCGCCGACGCGCCCGAGGCCGCGTCGACCCTGCGCCTGGAATGCCTCGGCACCGCGACCCTCACCCGCGCGGGCGCGCCGATTCATCTGCGCCCCAGGCAGATCGAGATCCTGACCCTGCTGGCCCTCGAACCCGACGGCTACACCCCGCAGCGCTTGCGGGCCGCCGTCTACGGTGACCGGCCCGTCTCGAGCGCCACCCTCAAGGCCGACGTCTCCCATCTGCGCCGCGCCACCGGCGGCGACATCACCAGCCGCCGCTACCTGCTGACCCGCCCCCTGTCCTGCGACGCGGTCGAGATGCTCGCCGCCCTCGACGTCGGGGACCTCGCGACCGCGCTGCGGTTGTACGCGGGACCGCTGCTGCCGCAATCGGATACGCCCGGCATCGTCGAGTGGCGCGAGTACCTGCTGGTCGCGCTGCGCACCGCGGTGCTCACCGGCGGATCCGCCGCGCAGCTGGTCGAATTCGGCGCCCGCTGCCCCGACGACGCGGAGATCCATCAGCGCGCGCTGCGCCTGCTGCCCGCGGGGGATCCGCGCCGGGCGCTGGTGGCCGCGCGGCTGCACACCGCGCTGCGCTGAGCCGCCAACCGTTCGCCAACCCCGCCGGTCCACAGTGACGCCCGTCACCACGGAACGAACGGGAGCCCGCACATGATCTACGCCAAACCCGGCACCGACGGCAGCATCGTCGAATTCGCCCGGCGCTACGACAATTTCATCGGCGGCGAATGGAAGGCGCCCGTCGAGGGCCGCTACTTCGAGAACCCCTCCCCCGTCGACGGCGAAACCTTCTGCGAGGTCGCGCGTTCCACCGGAGCCGACATCGACGCCGCGCTCGACGCCGCGCACGCCGCCGCCGACGCCTGGGGCGCCACCGCGCCCGCCGAACGCGCCAACCTGCTCAACAAGATCGCCGACCGGATCGAGGCGAATCTGGAACGGCTCGCGGTGGCCGAGACCTGGGAGAACGGCAAGCCGGTCCGGGAGACCCTGGCCGCGGATATCCCGTTGGCGGTGGACCACTTCCGCTATTTCGCGGGCGCGCTGCGGGCGCAGGAGGGCGCGATCTCCCAGATCGACGCCGACACCGTCGCCTACCACTTCCACGAACCGCTCGGCGTGGTCGGGCAGATCATCCCGTGGAACTTCCCGATCCTCATGGCCACCTGGAAGCTCGCGCCCGCGCTGGCGGCGGGCAACTGCGTGGTCATCAAGCCCGCCGAGCAGACCCCGGCCTCGTTGCTGCTGGTGGTCGAGTTGATCGCGGATCTGCTGCCGCCGGGAGTTCTCAACGTGGTCAACGGTTTCGGCGTGGAGGCCGGGAAACCGCTGGCGTCGAGCCCGCGGGTGGCCAAGGTCGCGTTCACCGGGGAGACCACCACGGGCCGGTTGATCATGCAGTACGCCAGCGAGAACATCGTGCCCGTCACCCTCGAGCTGGGCGGCAAGAGCCCCAACATCTTCCTGCCCGACGTGACCGCCGCCGACGACGAGTTCCTGGACAAGGCCGTCGAGGGTTTCGTGATGTTCGCGCTGAATCAGGGCGAGGTGTGCACGTGTCCCTCACGCGCGCTGGTGCATTCGTCGATCTACGACGAGTTCCTCGCCCGCTGCATCGCCCGCACCCGGGCCATCACCGGCGGCAATCCGCTCGACGACGCGACGATGATCGGCGCGCAGGCGTCCAACGACCAGTACGAGAAGATCCTGTCCTACATCGATATCGGCCGCAAGGAGGGGGCGAAGATCCTCACCGGCGGCGAAACCCGCAAGGTCGACGCCTTCCCCAACGGCTACTACATCGAGCCGACGATCTTCGAGGGTCGCAACGACATGCGCATCTTCCAGGAGGAGATCTTCGGGCCGGTGGTCTCGGTGACGCGGTTCGACAGTGTGGACGAGGCGGTGAAGATCGCCAACGACACCCTCTACGGACTCGGCGCGGGCGTGTGGACCCGCGATATGAACACCGCCTACCGGCTCGGCCGCGCGATCAAGGCGGGCCGGGTGTGGACCAACTGCTACCACGCCTACCCCGCCCACGCGGCCTTCGGCGGCTACAAGAAGTCCGGCATCGGCCGCGAGAACCACGCCATGATGCTCGACCATTACCAGCAGACCAAGAATCTGCTGGTCAGTTATTCACCGACCAAGCTCGGGTTCTTCTGATGACGTCCGCTCCCACCCACCGCATCGATATCACGCGGGAGGCGGCTCACCTCCTGGCAGACCTCATCGCCCGGCACGGCCCGGTCATGTTCCATCAGTCGGGCGGCTGCTGCGACGGCAGTGCGCCGATGTGTTATCCGCGCGGCGAGTTCCGGGTGGGCGCGGCGGATGTGCTGCTCGGGAATCTCCCCGGGGATACGCCGTTCTGGATGAGCGCCGATCAGTTCGAGTACTGGCGGCACACGCATCTGACCGTGGACGTGGTGCGCGGCCGCGGCAGCGGGTTCTCGCTCGAGGCGCCCGAGGGGATGCGGTTCCTGATCCGGTCGCGGCTGCTCGCCGACGCGGAGGTCGAGCGGCTCGCCGCCGATCCACCCCCTACCGGTGACCAGGTCGGGGGTTCTACGGTCGGTCCATGAGCGGTACAACGATCCCTCTGGTCCTCGCCGTCGGTGCGGCAACGCTTTTCGCGGTGTCGTGCGCCGACTCGCACTCGCGCGGATCGGAGACAACGAGCACGGCGGCCCGGGTGGAGGCGACCATCCCCCCGGGCCGCCGGATCTCGGTGACCAGCACGGCGTTCACCGAGGGCGCGCGGCTGCCCGACGAGTACACCTGCGCCGGGAAATCCGAAGTGCCGCCGTTGGATTGGACGGTCCCGCCCGACACCGCGACCTTCGCCCTCATCGTCGACGATCCCGACGCCCCCGACGGCGTGTTCACCCACTGGGTCGTGACCGACCTACCGATCACGACCACCGCCGTAGGCCCGGACCACCCGCTGACCACCGGCACGGTCCTCCCCAACAGCACCGACCGCCCCGACTACGCCGCCCCCTGCCCACCCCCGGGCACCGGCCCACACCACTACCGCTTCACCGTCTACGCCCTGCCCCACCCGCTGTCCCTTGCGCCGCAGACGAATTCGGATCAGGCCCGCATCGCCGTCGAGCAGACCGCGACCGCGCAGGGCCGCATCACGGCGACCTACGCCCGCTGACCCGGCTCAGCGCCCCGGCAGGAACCGGATCGCCCGTGCCACCGTCATCAGGAACGGCTGCCAGCGGCTCTGCGGGATGCCGTAGGGCGCATCGAGATTCAGGAAGCGGGTGACGACGATGGACTGGGGTTCGGTGAACTTCAGCAGGCCGTCGGGGCCGTGGCGGCGGCCGACGCCGGAGATGCCCATGCCGCCCATCGGGGCGCCGGTGCTGCCCCAGGCGGGGGCGTAGCCCTCGTCGACGCAGACGGTTCCGGCGTGCAGGCGTTCGGCGATGCGCTCGCCCTCGGCCTTGGACCCCGCCCACACGCTGGCGTTGAGGCCGTAGGCGGTGTCGTTGGCGCGGGCGATCGCCTCCTCGACGTCGGCGACGGGGTAGATCGACACCAGCGGGCCGAAGGTCTCCTCGCGGCCGCACTCCATCTCGTCGGTCACCTCCGACAGCACGGTCGGCTCGAAGAACAGCGGGCCGAGATCGGGCCGGGCGTTGCCGCCCGCGAGCACCTTGGCGCCCTTGGAGGTGGCGTCGGCGACGTGTTTGGCGACGGTCTCGAGCTGGGCCTCGGAGATCAGGCTGCCGATATCGGCCGAATAGTCGTAGGCCGCACCGAGTTTCGCCGCCCGCACCGCGGCGACGAACTTGTCGGTGAACGCCGCGGCCACCTCGCGTTCCACGTACAGCCGCTCGATCGAGATGCACAGCTGCCCGGCGTTCGAGAAGCACGCCCGCACAGCGGCTTTGGCGGCCTTGTCCAGATTCGCGCCGCGGGTCACGATCATCGGGTTCTTACCGCCCAGTTCGGCGGAGAAGCCGATCAGCCGCCGCCCGCACTGCTCGGCCAGCGTGCGGCCGGTCGCCGAGGAGCCGGTGAACATCAGGTAGTCGCACGCCTCGACGATGGCCGTGCCGACCACCCCGCCGGGCCCGGGCACCACCTGCAACAGCCCCTCCGGCAGCCCGGCCCGGCGCAGCAGGTCGACATTGGCCAGCGACGAATAGGGGGTCTGGCTGTCCGGCTTCACGATCACGGCGTTGCCCGCCGCGAGCGCGGGCAGCGAATCGCCGATCGAGAGCAGCATCGGATAATTCCACGGCGCGATGACGCCGACCACACCCTTGGGCTGGTGATACACCGCGGTCCGGTTGAGCACCGGGAACGCGCCCGCCACGTGCTGCGGAGCGAGCAGTTTCGGCGTCACCCGGGCGAAGTAGCGGGCGGCGAAGATCAGGCCCATGACCTCTTCCTGGGCCGCCCACCGCGCCTTACCGGTCTCGGCCTGGATGACGTCCATGAGGTACTCGCGCTCGGCGACGACCAGCGCCCGGTAGCGCTCCAGCACCGCGGCCCGCTCCTTGGGCGCGCGGGCGGCCCAATCCGCCTGTGCCGCACGGGCCTTGGCGAACGCGGCCGTCACGTCCTCGGCCGTGCCCACCGGCACCTCGCCGAGCGCCCGCCCGGTGAAGACCTCGTTGATCGTGCGGCTCGCGTGCTCGCGGGCGCCGTCGACCGTCGCGTAGCCCCGCAGACGCTCGAACACCGTGGCTTCGGGCACCGGCATGTCGCCTCCTACTTGTGAGTAACCGTGGGATACACACAATCTACCCCCGCGAAGGATTCCTTTCGGTCCGAATCGGGCCGTGGCACGATTGCGCCGGGCGCGACCGGGGTACTCACCGTGAATTCGCGCATCGCCCCAGTCCAGAAGTCGGCGATGAGAATCTGCGCCAGCGCATATTCGGGCGAGCGTTGTCAAATCCGGTCCCGCCCAATGAGACCGAGTGGCGAGTCACACCCGAAAAGGTTATTTTGTGCCGATGCTGAGAGCGCGGCTGGGTATCAGGGCCCGAATTCTCGCAATCGCACTCGTTCCGAGCCTGGCGCTGCTCGTGATCGGTGTGGGCGCGGCGGGTTACGTGGTTCGAGAGGGAGGCGACGCCAAACACTTCGCGTCGGTCCTCGAGGGCGCCAACAAGCACACCCGGGAACTGATCGCCTCGGTCGAGCAGGAACGCCTCCAGTCGTTGCAGGCGCTGTCCGGCGCCCCGGATCCCGTCGGCCTGGCCGCCGCCCGCCAGCGGTTCGACAAGGCGATGAAGGATATGCAGAGCGTCCAGGACGCGATGACCTCCTCGCGGTCCAACACCATGTCCGGCGACATCGGCGGGTTCCAGACCCTGCAACAGCAGCTGCCGCAGCTGCGCGGCGCCGTCGACGCGGGACTCATCCCGATCCCCGATACCTACAGCGCGTACTCGAAGATCCTCGAGGGCGTCGAGATCGGCACCGACATCACCGCCGCGACCGCGCCCAACGCCGGGGTGGCCAACCAGCTCGCGCATTCGCTGCGCCTGCTGCGGGCCATGGACGCCAACGCGCGGGTGGCCGCGCTGACCGCCGCCGCGCTCAGCCCCGCCGGGCTGCCCGCCCCGCTGCAACCGGAGTACCGCGACAAGGTCGGCTACTACCGCACCGAATTGCCTTTGCTGGCAGCCGATCTCGGCGGTCAGCAGGGCGAGCGGGTCAAGACCGTGATCGACTCCTCGGCCTGGGAACAGCTCGGGCAGATGGAGGACTTCATCATCCATCCGCCCGCGCCGGGTCGCTCCGGTCCCGCGGCCCCGCCGATCGGGACGGCCGAATGGCGGGCCGCGGCCGACGACGTCAACAACCAGTTGCTCGCGGTGTGGCAGTTCCAGAACGACCACGCCAACCACGTCGCCGTCGTCGACGGCCAGCGCCAGGCCACCAACGCGCTGTGGGCGGGCGCGGGCATCCTCGCGCTCGCGGTGCTCGCCTTCGCCGCCTCGCTGTGGCTGGCCAACCGGCTCATCGGCCGCCTCAAGCGGCTGCGCACCGAGACTCTGGCCCTGGCGGAGGTCCGGCTGCCCGAGACCATGCGCAAGCTCGGGGCGGGCGAGGACGTCGATCCCGAGGCCGAGGCCGCCCACCTGGACTTCGGGCACGACGAGATCGGTTCGGTCGCCAAGGCGTTCAACCAGGCGCACACCGCGGCCGTCGGCGCGGCGGTCACCGAGGCCCGCACCCGCGAGGGTGTGCGCGCGGTGTTCCTCAACATCGCCCACCGCAGCCAGATGGTGGTGCACCGCCAGCTCGAGATCCTCGACGAGGCCGAGCAGCGGCAGGAGGACCCCAAGCTGCTCGAGACCTTCTTCAAGCTGGACCACCTGGCCACCCGCGAACGCCGCAACGCCGAGAACCTGATCATCCTCGGCGGCGGTCAGCCCGGTCGGCAGTGGCGGCGGCCGGTGCCGCTGGTCGAGCTGGTCCGCAGCGCGGTCGCGGAGACCCTCGACTACGCGCGGGTGCGCACCGCCCGGATGCCGCAGGTGTACGTGGCGGGCGGGGTCGTGGCCGACCTCATCCACCTGCTCGCCGAACTGGTCGACAACGCCACCGCGTTCTCCCCGCCGCAGTCGCGGGTGGAGGTGACCGGCAACATCGTCGGCAAGGGCGTGGTCGTGGAGATCAGCGACCAGGGCATGGGCATGCCCACCGCCGAGCTGGAGCGCGCCAACGAAATGCTGCGCAACCCACCGGATTTCGGTGTCGCGACGCTGTCGGCCGATTCGCGCCTGGGCCTGTTCGTGGTCGCGCGGCTGAGCACCCGCCACGGCATCTCGGTGCGGCTGGCCGAATCCGACTACGGCGGGATCCGCGCCATCGTGCTGGTGCCGAGTTCGCTCATCACCAACGACGCGCCGGTGGCCGACCACCTGCCCGAGCGCACCCCGGGCCGCCGCCCGGAGCCGCCCGCCACCGGGCAGATCCCGGCGACCCCGGCCTACGAATCGCTCTCGGCGCCAACGGCATTGGCGACGCTGCCGCCGCGCGAGCCCGATCCGGAGCCGCTGCCACCGGAAACCGAAGCGCCGCGCTACATTCCGGAGGTGCGCACACCCGAGCCTCGCTTCCCCGAGTCCCGCGCCTCCGAACCCCATACCTCCGAGCTTCGGGCTCCCGATCTCAGGGATACCGAGTTCCGTGCTCCCGAGTTCCGTTCTCCCGACCCGAGGGATACCGAGTTCCGCGCTCCCGATCTCCGGGATAGCGAGTCGCGTTCCCCCAATCCCCGGGATCTCGAATACCGTTCTCCCGACTTCCGGGATCTCGAAAACCGTTCCGCCGACCGCCGGGATTCCGAATACCGTTCCCCCGACCTCCGCGATCCCCAGTCCCGGACGCCCGAGCCGCGGCACCGCGCCGCCGATCAGCGGCCGTCCTACACCGGCGGCGACACTCGGCCGCCGCTGCCCCGGCGGCGTCGCCAGGCGAGCCTGGCCCCGGAGCTGGCCCACGACAACGCCCAGCAGATCCCCGAATCGGCGCCGCAGCGGCCCCGTTCGGCCGAACAGGCGCGAGACCTGATGTCCGCCATCGAGAATGGCACCCGGCAGGGGCGACGGGCGCAGTCCGATCCCCGTAACGCCGCCACTTCGGAAGAACAGGAAGGCGAAGGTGACCTCTTCCAACGCAGGTGATCTCAACTGGCTACTCGACGATCTGGTCGATCGCCTCGCGGGCGTGCGCTACGCGGTGGTGCACTCGACCGACGGGCTGCTGCTGGGCCGGTCCACCACGATGAGCCGGGAGGACGCCGAGCACTTCGGCGCGATGTCGGCGACCCTGTACGGGTTGGCCCGCAGCGCGGGCAGCCGGTTCGACGGCGGCGGCGTGCGCCAGGCGGTGATCGAACTCGATCGCGCGGTGCTGTTCGTGACCGCGGCGGGCGACAACGCGTGTATCGCGTTGCAGGCCAGCGAAAGCGCGAACCTCGGTATGGTTGCCTACGAGATGAACCTGACCGTGCAGCGGGTGGGCAGCTATCTGTCCACGGATCCGCGGCGCGGTCTGGCAGCGCAGGTGGAGCACCGATTGTCATGAGTCGCTTCGGTCAACCCTGGTTCGACGATCAGGCGGGCCCCCTGGTTCGCCCGTACGCCGTGACGGGTGGCCGCACGATGGGTGCGGGACACGACCTGGACATGCTCACCCTCGTGGTCAGATCCCATCCGGCTCCGAGGTTGCGGCGTGTGGAACCGGAATACGCGCAGATCGTCGCGCTGTGCCGGGTCCCCCAGTCGGTGGCCGAGGTGTCCGCCGCGCTGAAACTGCCCCTCGCCGTGACGAAGATCCTGGTCGGTGACCTGATCAGCGAGGGGCATCTGATTTTCCGGGCCCCGTTGCGCGCCGACGGGCCCGGTGACCTCAACCTGTTGCGAGCTGTGCTCGACGGAATCCGAAAGCTGTAACACCAGTGTCTGATACGACGTCCGCGGCACCACTTGCCGCCTCGGTGAAGATCCTCATCGCGGGCGGGTTCGGTGTCGGTAAGACCACCATGGTGTCCTCGATCAGCGAGATCGCCCCGCTGCGCACCGAGGAGCTCATCACCGAACTGTCCTCCGGGGTGGACGATCTGTCCGGCGTCGAGGGCAAGACGACCACCACGGTGGCACTGGACTTCGGCCGCATCACCATCGACGAGAATCTCGTGCTGTACCTGTTCGGTACGCCGGGTCAGGACCGATTCTGGTTCCTGTGGGACGAATTGGCCCGCGGCGCGCTGGGCGCGGTGGTCATCGCCGACACCCGTCGGCTGGAGAACTCCTTCGCCGCCATCGACTTCTTCGAACGCCGCGGCCTGTCGTTCGCCGTCGCGGTCAACTGCTTCGACGGCGCCCCGGTGTACACCACCGACGAGGTCCGCGACGCCCTCGACCTCGACCCCCACACCCCGGTGGTCCTCTGCGACGCCCGCGACCGCTCCTCCTGCAAGACCGTTTTGATGACCCTTGTCGAGCACCTGATCGTGCGCGCCACCACGTCGGTGGCCTGAGGGGCGACCACTTCCCCGCGCGCGACCACTTCGGTGGCCCGAGGGAGGCAACTCGCCTTGCGCGCCACCACCTCTATGGCCTGAAGGACGGCTACTCCCCCGCGGCGGGGTCGATCTCGGCGAACGAGGCGATCCACTTGTGTGGTGGGCGTGGGGAATTCGGTTCGCCCGGCCGGGTGACGCCGACGGCCGACCAGCCCGCGGCCGTGGCGGCGTCGAGTTCGTCGGGATGATCGGACAGGAACAGGATCTCCCCGGCGGGCCGCCCGATGGCTCCGGCGATCTTGTCGTAGGAGGCGGATTCGCGTTTGCCGCCCGCGTTGTTCAGGTCGAACCAGTCGCCGATGAGCGAGGCGAGTTCGCCGCCGCAGGCGTGGGCGAACCAATCCCGTTGATTGCGCACCGAACCCGACGAGTACACGTACAGGGCGAGGCCCGCGGCGTGCCAGGCGCGCAGCGCGGGCGGCGCGTCGGGGAAGAACTCGCCGTGCAGGTCTCCGTCCCGGAAGCCCTCGGCGCAAATCAACCCCTGCGCGGTCTTGAGCGGCTGGGCCTTCACGTCCGAGTTCAACCAGCCGATCAGGATCTCGGCGACCTCGTCGGTATCGGCGTCCGGCCGCTCGGCGAGTTCCCTCGTCTGCGCGATGACGGATTCGGCCGCCCCGTCCCGATTCTCGGCCAGCCAGCGCGGCAGCCGCTCCCGCGTGTACCCGTACAGCCCCTCCCGCACCGAGGCGGTCGGGCTCGTGGTGCCCTCGATATCGACGACGACCGCGCGAATCGTCATGCGGCGGCGAGCAATTCGTCGAGAGTGGGGAACCGCGACCCGATGGTGTTCCCGGAGAAGTCGCCGACCCAGCCGTCCTCCTCCTCGAAGAACCGCACGGCGACGAAGTCGGGGCGGGTGCCCATATCGAACCAGTGCAGGGTGCCCGCGGGCACCGACACCAGATCCCCGGCCTCGCACACCACGGCCAGCACCTCGTCGTTCAGGTGCAGGTAGAAGCAGCCGCGCCCGCCCGCGAAGAAGCGGACCTCGTCCTCGGCGTGCCGGTGTTCGGACAGGAACTTCTCCCGCGCGCCCTTGGCCTTGGCGGGCCATTCGGGATCATCGTCGTCGGGGTGGATGCGGGCGACATCGATGTGCTTGTAGCGGCCGTCGGCGTTGAGTTCTCCGATGCGGTCGGCGTACTCGGCCAGCAGGTCGTCGGTGGACGTGCTGGCGTCCAGGGACTCCGGCGTGGCCCAGCGGTCGAAAACGACGCCGCGACGGCGCAATTCGGCGGCGATCACCTCGGGGTCGCTGGTGCGCAGCCGGACGTCCCCGGCGTCGCCGTCGGGCATGATCTGCAACAGGGTCATCGGTAGTCCTCCTCAGAGCTGTGGTCGGTCCCGATCTCGCGGCGGCCGGTGAGCGTCACCAGTTCGCACATCGCCTCCAGGCATTCGGCGCGATCGCGCGCCTGCGCGAGGGTATCGCCCCACGCGGTGATGCCGTGGCCCGCGATGAACAGCACCGGCGGCGCGTCCGGACGGGCGGCGAGATGCCGTTCGATATCCGCGCCGATACTCGGCACGTCCGCGTGATTGGCGAACACCGGGATGTCGATGCGGTCGTGCGCCCGCAGGCCCTTGATCAGTTCGTATCCGGCGAAGCGCAGCGCGCCGGACGCCCCCGCCGAGCGCGCGGTGGCGTGCGGCGGATGCACGTGCACCACGGCCCGCGCGCCGGTGGACCGGTACACCGCGGTGTGGATGGTCGTCTCCGCCGAGGGCCGCCGCGTGCCCGCGACCACGCTCGAATCCGCGACCCGCACGGTCACCATGTCGTCGGCGCGCAATTCGCCCTTGGACAAACCGCTTCCGGTGACCACGGCCGTATCGTCCACGCGCACCGAGATATTGCCCGCCGTGCCCGGCATCCAGCCCCGCGCGTACAGCTCGCGGGCGATCCCGGCGATCTCCTCGCCCGCCGATTCGGCATCCGCTGCATGTTTGCCAGCACTGCCCGAATCACCCTGGGCGCCAGTCGCATTCGCGACCAGTGCCGCCCAGGCCGGGGACGTGGACGGCAACACCCCGTTCTCGGTGACCACGGCCGTGACGAGTTCCGGCGGCGTGACGTCGAAGGCCGGATTGAAGACCTCGGTCCCCTCCGGCGCGGTCGCCACTCCCCCGACATGGGTGATCTCCCCCGCGGCGCGCTCCTCGACCACGATCCGGTCGCCGGTCGGCGTGTCCGGATCGCGGGTGGACTCCGGCGCGACGACGACGAAGGGAATGCGATGGTGATGGGCGGCGAGGGCCAGGGCGTACGTGCCGATCTTGTTGGCGACCGAACCGTCGGCGGTGATCCGGTCCGCGCCCACGACCACCGCGTCGACCTGCCCGGTGGCCATGGCCCACGCGGCGGCGGAATCGATGGTGAGCCGATGCGGGATCCCGGCCTCGGCCAGTTCCCACGCCGTGAGCCGGGCCCCTTGCAGCAGCGGGCGGGTCTCGTCGACGAGGACCGATTCGATCGCGCCGCGCTCGTGCAGCACCCGCAGCGCGCCCAGGGCCGTGCCGAAGGCGGTGGTCGCCAGGCGGCCCGTATTGCAGTGGGTGAGCACGCGCAGCGGGCGGTCCGGGCCGAGCCTGAGCAGCAGGTCGGCGGCGTGGGTGGCGGCGGCCCGATTCACCCGGCCGTCCTCGGCGAGCAGCGCGAGGGCCTCGTCGAGGACCGCCTGCGGCCCGTTCGGCAGTGCGGCGAGCGCGCGGCGCACCCCCCAGGCGAGATTGACCGCCGTGGGCCGGGCCTCGGCGATCCGCTCGGCCTCCGAACGCACCTTCTCCGCGTCGCCGCCGTGCGCGAACGCGGCCAGCGCCACGCCGAAAGCTCCGGATACGCCGATCGCGGGCGCGCCGCGGATCGCGAGCGTCTTGATCGCGTCGATCACCTCGTCGACCGTTGTGATCCGCAGCTCGCGCAGTTCCCGCGGCAGGGCGCGCTGATCGACGGTGACCAGGGCACCGTCGACCCACGCGATCGAAACCTCACTCATCCGCAACCTTCATGTCGATCTACAGCTCATCCAAACTACTCAATCCGGCATGAGGCGGGCACACCAGGTTTGTCGTCCCCTCGATCCTTGTTGTCCCCGGGTTCACGGCCGAGCGTGCGAATCCGCATCGAGTGCCATCGTGCGTTCGAGGCCGACCGTTCGGTTCCTGTCCGTAGCGAAAACGCCCTTCCCCCAAGGACAATCGGGGCGAATGGTACGAATCCCGCCGAGTCTCACCTTCATCCACAGCTTTCGGTGGATAAGCGTGAACAGACCGAGTTCCACATTCGCTCGTTTCCCCATGTGTGGAACAAACCTGGGGACAAAGGTTTTCAGGCGCGGCCGAAGGCCAGGGTGACGTTGTGACCGCCGAACCCGAACGAGTTGCTCAGCGCGTACGACATGGTCTGCGCGCGCGGAACCCCGTGCACCACGTCCAGATTCGTGCCCGGATCCGGGTTCTCGAAATTCAGGGTGGGCGGGACGATCCGCTCCGCCAGCGTGCGCACGGTGAGGATCGCCTCCAGCGCGCCGACCGCGCCGATCGAATGCCCCAGCGCGCCCTTGGGCGCGTACACCGACGCGTCCGGCGCCACGGCCGCAATGGCATTCGCCTCCGAGGCGTCGCCCACCGGGGTCGAGGTGGCGTGCGCGTTCACGTGATCGATGTCGGATCCGGTGAGCCCGGCCGCGTCGATCGCCTTGCGCATGGCCCGCGCCGCGCCCGCGCCCTCGGGTTCGGTGCCGGTGATGTGGTAGCCGTCGGAGGTGATGCCCGCGCCCAGCACCCGGCCGTGGATCCGCGCCCGCCGCGCCCGCGCGAACTCCTCCGATTCGAGCACCAACATCGCCCCGGCCTCGCCGAACACGAATCCGTCGCGATCGCGGTCGAACGGCCGCGAGGCGCGCTCGGGGTCGTCGTTGCGGGTGCTCATCGCGCGCATCATGGCGAAGCTAGCGATCGGGATCGCCTCGATGTAGCCCTCCACGCCGCCGGCGATCACCACGTCGGCCTCCCCGGTGGCGATGAGCCGCCACGCGTGCGCGATCGCCTCCGCACCCGACGAGCACGCCGAGGTCGGCGCGTAAACGCCTGCCTTGGCGCCGAATTCGAGGCCGACCCGCGCCGCGGACCCGTTGGGCATCACCATGGGCACGGTCAGCGGCGGCACCTTGCGATAGCCGCCCGCGCGCATGGCGTCGACCGCGGTGAGGAACGCGTCGCCGCCGCCGAGCCCGGTGCCGACCGCGACGCCGAGCCGCTCGCCGTCCACATCCGGTTTGCCCGCCTCCTCCCACACCTGGCGGCCCAGCACCAGCGCCATCTGCTGGACGTAGGAGTGCCGTCGCTGCTCGATGCGGGTGAGCTGCTCGCCCGGCTGCCGCACCAGCTTGCCGCCGATGCGCACGGGCAGGTCGTACTCGGTGACGAAGTCGTCGTCCAGCGGGCCGATACCGCTCTCGCCGCGCAGCAGCGCGTCCCAGGTGCCGTCGAGATCGGGCGCGAGGGAGGTGGTGGTGGTCATCCCGGTGACGACGACCGCTCGTCGCGCGGGCGAAACTGAAGCAGTCGTTACAGTCATGCGGTCAATAGATACCTGTAGCACCCGCTACAGTCAACCGGTGCCCAGACCTCTCGACACGGCTCGCCGCGCCGAACTGCTCTCCGGCGTGATCGCCTACATCGCCGAATTCGGACTCATGGAACTGTCGCTGCGCCCGCTCGCCGAATATCTGGGCACGAGTTCGCGGATGCTGATCCACTACTTCGGGACCAAGGAGCAGATGCTCGTGGCCGCGCTCGAGACGCAGCGGCCCGATATCGCGGGGCTGTTCGCCGATGTGCCCGATATCGATACGCTGCGGCGGCGGCTCATCGCATCGTTCGTCGTCAACACCACGAGCGACTGGGCCACCAGCACCCGCGTGCTGTTCCAGGTGCTCGGCGTCGCCTCGGTGCCGGGCAGCCCCTACGCCCGCTACGCCGCGGACGCCGTGCACATCCTCGTCGAGGCGCTCACCGCGGTGCTGCGCGAACTCGATCCGGACCACCCCGACCCGAAATCGCGTGCCACCGTGCTCATCTCGGGCATCCGCGGCCTGTTGCAGGACCGGCTGGTCACCGGCGACAACACCCGCGTGTCGAAAGCCGCGCGGCTGCTGATCAACTCGACCCTTCCCCCGGCATCCTGACACCGGTTTCAGTATTGTTCCGGCCATGGCATTTGTGATCGAGGACAGTGTGGAGATCGCGGCTCCGGCCGAGGTGGTGTGGAAGGTGCTCACCGATTTCGACGACTACGGGCAGTGGAATCCCTTCGTTCCCGCCTGCGCCACCACCCTCGAACCCGGCTCCCCCATCGATATGCAGGTGCGCCTCGGACCGCGCGAGCGCGCCCAGCGTGAGTACATCCGAACCTGCACGCCGGGAACCGAATTCAGCTACGGCATGAAGCCGGTGCCGCTCGGCGCCCTGCACAGCCTGCGCTCGCACACCCTCACCCCGCTCGACGCGACGCGCACCCGCTACACCTCGCACTTCGAATTGGGCGGCTGGCTGCGCGGCGTGGTCACCGGCCCGATGGGCAAGGCGCTGCACTCCGGCTTCGGCGGCATGACCGCGGCGCTGAAGACCCGCGCAGAGCAGCTGGCCTGAGTCAGGTCTCGAAGGGGATGGTGTTGCCCGCCGCGTCGCGGGTCCCGGCCTCGCTCTGGATGGCGGCGGCCAGCTCGCGGGCCGAGGACCAGCGCACCGGCGGGTTCCCGTCGAGATTGCCGATGGTGTACCAGGTTTCGGTGCCGCGATAGCGGACCAGGGGCGTGCCCTGCTCGTCCACGGCCACGTCGAGTTCGCCGGAGACCGTGCCCTCCTCCTGGGTCAGCACGGCGGCCTTGGCGGCGATCTCGACGATTTCGATGATCAGAAGCCTCCTCGACGGCCGCAGTCGTCGACTGCGGTACGCAATGCGGTCTGTTCGGCCTGGTCGACACTCAGGCCGTATTTTACTTTGACCTTCACGTAGTGGGCGACATAGGCACACCGGTACTTTCCGGGCGGCAGGTAGTTGGCCGCGTCCTGATCGCCCTTGGAGCGATTGGCCGAGGGGTCGGAGGCGACGAGGTTCAGCGCGTCGTTGGCGAGATTGCGGCGGGTGGCCTCGTCGCGGGTCGCCGCGCCCGAGCGCCACGCCTCGGCGAGGGGCACGATGTGGTCGGCGTCGACGTCCTTGGCCTCGGTCATGAACTTGTAGGGCGCGAGTTTGCCGGTCTTGCGGTCGAGCACGCCGTACTGATCGCGCCAGCCGCCGCCCTTGCCGACGGTGAACTTGCAGGTCTTCGCGTCCAGGCTGACCGGGCCCTCGGCGTCGCGCAGCAGCACGATGTCGCGGGTGTCGCATTTGGCGTATTGCGCGTACTTGTCGCCGAATCCGTGCTCGGGGGTGTTGGTGTCCCAGTGCGGGAACTGCTCGCGGCTGTACCCGGTCATCGGACCCTCGGCGGCCACCGGCAGCGACGCGAGCAGATCGCCGATCTCCTGGGGTGATTCGGTGCCCGGCCCGGGTTCGGGCACGCCCGGCGCGGCGGTGGGACTGGGCCCGGCGCCTCCGGTGTGCCCGGAACGCTGTGCCACGACGGCGATTCCGACGATGACCGCCAGCAACACGAGCGCGGCGCCGAACGACAGGACTGGTTTGGTGCCGCGCGGCGAGCGTCGGCGCTGTGCACTATTCATCTCGGACAACCACACTCGCAACCGGGGGTGACAATCGGCAAGGGGGACAACCCCTTCGGTAGCCGGTGTCACACCGAAGAACAAAAGACGCCGCAACTGTAGCGAATTCCGCGCGACACACCCGGCAAACCCCGCCGGACGGAGCGTCCGGCGGGGTCTGTGGGAGGGTTCGAAAGGCCCGGGCGCGGCCGGGCTTTCGGTCAGGCGTTGTTGAGCTTGTTGAGCCGCTCGCAGGACTCGAGGTACTCCTCGATGAGCCGACGCATCACGTCGGAGGTGCGCTCGACCTTGTTCATCAGGCCGACCACCTGGCCGACAGGATTGAAGTTGACGTCCTTGGCGGCCTCGGGGTAGCGGTGGCCGCGCTTGACGCCGTCGAGGGCGACCATCATCTGCAACGGCATGGGCAGCGGGTCGGGCGTGTCGGCGGCCTCCCACGCGTCGGTCCAGTCGTTGCGCAGCATGCGGGCGGGCTTCCCGGTCCACGCGCGCGAGCGGATGGTGTCGTGGCTGGTGGCGTCGATGTAGGTCTGCATCTGCGCGGGCGGCACATTGGCCTCCTCGACGGTCAGCCAGATCGAGCCGGTCCACGCGCCCGCCGCGCCCATCGCCATCGCCGCCGCGACCTGACGGCCGTTGCCGATGCCACCCGCCGCGAGCACCGGCAGATCCCCGACCGCGTCGATGACCTGCGGCCACAGCACCAGCGAGGAGATCTCGCCGCAGTGCCCGCCGCCCTCGGTGCCTTGGCAGACAACGAAATCCAGGCCGGCCCGCTTGTGGTTGAGCGCGTGCTTGACCGATCCGCACAGCGCGCCGATCAGGCGGCCGGAGTCCTGCACCTGCTTGACGATGTCGTCGGGCGGGGTGCCCAGCGCGTTGGCGACCAGCTTGGCCTTGGGGTGGCGCAGGATCACCTCGACCTGCGGGCCCGCGGTGGTCGCGGTCCAGCCGAGCAACTGATTGTGGTGCTCGTCCTCCGGCAGCGGCGGCACGCCGTGGTCGGCGAGGATCTTCTCGGCGAAATCGCGATGGCCCTGCGGAACCAGTTTGGCCAGTTCGGCTTCCAGCTGTTCGGGCGACAGACCCTCGATGCCCTTGCCCTCGTACTTGGAGGGGATCACCAGATCCACGCCGTAGACGCCGTGCACATGCTCGTCGAGCCAGGCCAGTTCGACCTCGAGCTGTTCGGCGGTGAAACCGACCGCGCCCAGCACGCCGAGCCCGCCGGCGTTGCTCACCGCGGCGGCCACGTCGCGGCAGTGGGTGAAGGCGAAGATGGGGACGTCGATGCCCAGTCGTTCGCAGATCTCGGTACGCATGGGGTGCTGGTCTCCTCGTATTACCGCGCGGAAGTCTGTGCCAACAACACTAGAACACGTTTCATATTCAAGCCAATAGCTCGATGAGCGGGACAGCTGAGCTGGAATGATCTTTGCTACTCCACCAAAAACACGTTTCAGTTCTGCTACCTTCACCGCATGATCCCCACGATCGTCTGGGGCACGGGCAACGTCGGCCGCGCGGCCGTGCGGGCCGTGTCGGCGCATCCCGCCCTGACCCTGGCCGGTGTCCTGGTCCACAACCGCGACAAGGTCGGCCGCGACGCGGGCGAACTGGCCGGGCTCGACACCGCCTTGGGCGTGACCGCGACCGACGATGTCGAGGCGGTGCTCGCCGCGCGGCCGGGCGCGGTGGTGTACGCGGCCTCCGGCGACATCCGGCCCGACGACGCGCTCACCGAAGTGCTGGCGGCGATCCGGGCCGGGGCCGTGGTGGTGACGCCCGCGCTGTACGCCTTCTACGATCCGCACAGCGCCCCCGCGGCGGATCGGGACCGGGTGCTGGCCGCGATCGAGGCGGGCGGCGGGTCGCTGTTCGTGTCGGGCGTGGATCCCGGCTGGGGCAACGATGTGCTGCCGTTGCTGCTGAGCGGGCTGGGCGGCCGGATCGACGCGATCCGCTGCCAGGAGATCTTCGACTACACCACCTACGATCAGCCCGATTCGGTGCGGTACCTGGTCGGCATGGGGCAGCCGCTGGACTACGCCCCGCCCATGCTCGCCCCCGGCGTGCCGACCATGGTGTGGGGCGGGCAGATTCGGCTGCTGGCCCGCGCGCTGGGCGCGCCGCTCGACGAGATCCGCGAGACCCTCGATCGGCGCGCCCTGGACCGCACGGTGGTCACCGAGCGGATGGGCGAATTCGCCGCGGGCACACAGGGAGCCGTGCGGTTCGAGGTGCGGGGCATCGTGGACGGCGAGCCGCGGCTGATCATCGAGCACGTCACCCGCATCGATCCCGCCTGCGCCCCGGACTGGCCCACCCCGCCCGACGGCGCGGGCGCGCACCGCGTGATCATCGAGGGCCGCCCGCGCCTCGAGGTCACCGTCGAGGCGAGCGACGAGGGCGGCAATCGCGCGGCGGGCGGAAACGCCACGGCCGTGGGCAGATTGGTGAACGCGATCGACTGGCTCGCCGAGGCCGAACCCGGCCTCTACGACGCGCTCGACATCCCGCTGCGCCCGCCGGTCGGCGTCCTCGGAAGGAGAACCGCATGATCATCGACGTGCCCGAGGGCCGCGACCCGATCGAGTACGTGTGGGGCGACCTGGTCCCCGGAATCGGCCCGGCCGCAAGCGCGTTCGCCCTCGCCGTCTACACGCACTCATCCCTCGGCCTGCGCGAGTTCGAGGCGGCGCGGCTGCGCATCGCCCAGCTCAACGGCTGCCTGTTCTGCCAGGACTGGCGCACCGAACGCGACGGCACGCGGGTCGAACCCGAATTCGCCGACGCCGTAACCGCTTGGCGCACAACCGAACTCTTCGACGACCGCACCCGCCTGGCCGCCGAGTACGCCGAGCGCTACGCCCTGGACCACCACGGCCTCGACGACGAGTTCTGGTCCCGCTTCCTGGCCCACTACACCCAGCGCGAGGCCGTCGAACTGACCATGTGCCTGGGCTCCTGGCTCGGCTTCGGCCGCCTCAACCGCGTCTTCGGCCTGGACGCGGTGTGCGTGCTACCGAGCCATCTCGGCGAGGGTCGTCACCGGTCCGGCCACGTGTAGCGGGTCTGGCTCGCCGTCGGCAGCTTGCCGAAGGCGAAGCCGACCGTCGGCGCGACGCGGTACAGCCGGACGTCCCCCGCGACGACCGCCGCGCCCAGTCCGTACCAGGTGCCCTCGGGATCGGTCATGTGCGGGCCGTACTTGCCTTCGAGGTCCGCGACCGCCCGCTCCCGCTCGGAGCGCCCGGCCACGACGGAGGCGACCCCCTCGATCACGACGTCGGTCCCGGTCAACGCGTTCGTGCCGGTCGTCAACACACACCGCGGATTGCGATCCAGGTTGTGCGCCTTGCGTTCCCGCCCACCCGTCGTGAAGCACAGTCCGCCCAGGCTCCACCCCGCGAGCAGGGGCGTCACGTGCGGCCGCCCGTCCGGGCGCACGGTCGTCAGCCAGAACACCTCCGCGGCATCGAGGATCGCCGACACCGCCGACCAGGGGATCGGGCGCGCCCCCGGCGCGGAGAACGGTCCCAGTACGACGTTCGGTTCGCTGTCCGACATATCCACATCCTCGGGTCCGGAGAAGCACGGGCGCAGGAGGTATGACGGGACCACGCCCCGGAATTCATCGGGGACGGTCGGCTCGCACCCCGATGACCGACGGGTATGCGAACATATGTTCGTGTCCCGCCTCGAAACATCCCGACCGGTGCGGTCCGAGGCATCGATCCTGCACGCCGATCTCGACTCGTTCTACGCCTCGGTCGAGCAGCGCGACGATCCGCGCCTGCGGGGGAAGCCGGTGATCGTGGGGGCCGGGGTGGTGCTGGCGGCCAGTTACGAGGCCAAGGCGTACGGGGTGCGCACGCCGATGAACGCGCGGCAGGCGCTGCGGCTGTGCCCGCACGCGCTGGTGGTGCCGCCGCGCATGTCGGCGTATTCGGCGGCGAGCAAGGCCGTGTTCGAGATCTTCCGCGACACCACACCGGAGGTGGAGGGGATCTCCATCGATGAGGCGTTCCTCGATGTCGGCGGGCTGCGGCGGATCGCCGGGGATCCGGCCGTCATCGCCGCACGGCTGCGGGCGCGGGTGCGGGAGCAGGCCGGTCTGCCGATCTCGGTGGGGGTGGCGCGCACCAAGTTCCTGGCCAAGGTCGCCAGCGCGGTGTCCAAACCCGATGGGCTGCTGGTGGTTTCGCCGGACCGGGAGCTGGAGTTCCTGCATCCGCTGCCGGTGGAACGGCTGTGGGGCGTCGGCGAGGTGACCGCGCGGGTGCTGCACGAGCACGGCGTCACCCGGATCGGGCAACTGGCCGAACTCGGCGAGCGCGGCCTGCGGCCCCTGGTCGGCGCGGCCGCGGCCCGGCATCTGTACGCGTTGTCGTGGGCGCGCGATCCGCGGCGTGTCGACACCGGGCGGCGGCGGCGCTCGATCGGGGCGCAGCGCGCGCTGGGACGGCGGCTCCGGACCGAGGCCGAGCTCGAGGCGTATCTGCACGGTCTGGCCGATCGGCTCGGGCACCGGTTGCGCGCGGCGCGGCGGATGTGCCGAACCGTCGTGCTGCGCCTGCGTTTCGACGATTTCGGGCGAGCTACGCGCTCGCACACCATGATTCAGGCCACCGACCACGGGGCCGTGCTCCTCGATACCGCGCTGCGGCTGCTGGCGGCGGCCATGCCGTTGATCCGCGAGCGCGGTATCACCCTGATCGGCCTGGCGCTGACCAATCTCGAGGACGCCGACAGCGTGCAACTCGCGCTCCCGCTCGACGAGCGGCCCGAGGCCACCCTCGACACCACGCTCGACCGGTTGCGCGACCGGTTCGGCGCGGGCACCGTCACGCGCGCGGCGCTGCTGGGCCGCGGGGAGGGGCTGTCGGTGCCGCTGTTGCCGGACTGATCAGCCGGGCAGCAGGCCGCGCGCCACCAGATCGTCGAACAACACCCGGTCGACGGGCGGCACGCGGTCGCGGTCGGCGTAGGTGAACCAGGCGATCTCGGCGATCTCGCTGCTCGCGGTGATCGTCCCGGTGTGGTCGGCGGTGTAGCAGGCCATGCGGACCAGCTCCGCGCCGCCGGGCGTTTCGGCCTCGTAGGTGCCGACGTGGGCGATGGTGTCGGCGATCAGGGCGACGGTGAGTTCCTCGTCGATCTCGCGGATCAGGGTCTGCGAATCGCTTTCGCCGCCTTCGCGTTTGCCGCCCGGGATGTAGAAGACGTCCTTACCGCGCGGGCGCGCGCACAGGATGCGGCCGTCCTCGATCAGCACCCAGGCCACGGTATCGATGAGCCGCTGGCTCGGTTCGGTCCGCACCCGGGCAGCCTAACCGCGCGGCCGCGATGTGTTAGACAGGGGGCGTGGAGAACTCGGTCGTCGGTGAGTTGCTCGCGCGCAGGTACGCGGACGGCAGCGCGCCCGGCCACCGCTGCGACGACGCGCGCCTGGCGCTGGTCGTCGAGGGCGGTTCGGCGCGCGGGGCGTATTCGCACGGCATGGTGACCGCGCTCGAGGAACTCGGCCTGGTGCGCTGCTTCGACGCGGTGTACGGCTCGTCGGCGGGGGCGTTGAACGGGGCGTGGCTGCTGTGCGGTCGGGCGGGCGTCGCGCGGCGCGCGTGGGAGGGCGATGTGGTGCGCCGGGTGATCAATCCGGCGCGCGCGTTGCGCGGCGGGCGGGTGGTGGACACCCACTTCCTCGTGCACGGGGTGTACGAGCGCATCGTGCCGATGGATTTCGCGGCGATCCTGGCCAATCCGGTCACCTTCCATCCGCTGGCGACCTCCGTCGACGACGGCAGCGCGGTCGACCTGCACCCCGACCTCACCGACGCGGCCGCCGTGCAGCGGGCGCTGCGCGCGTCGACGTGTCTGCCGATTCTGGCGGGGCGGCCGACCGCGCTGGCGGGCCGCCGCTACGTCGACGCGGGCCTGTCCGAGGCGGTGCCGATCCGCACCGCGCTCGCCCAGGGCGCCACCCACGCGCTGGTGTTCCGCACCCGCCGCGCCGACGAAAAGTCCGCGCCCCCATCGCGTTTGGAGCTGCGCATCGTGGCCCGCTTCCTGGCCCGGCACGCGCCCGGGGTGGTGGACACCTGGCGCACCCGGGCCGCCCGGCACGCCGAGGACGAGCACACCCTCGCCACCGATCCCCGGATTCTCCAGGTCCGCCCGCCGCTGGGTTCGCCCGATATCGGCCGGATCTCGCGTGATCACGACACCCTCATGCGGGCGCTGGACCTCGGCCGCGCGGCGGTTCTCGACGCCTTGGCGACCTACCTGCCGCAGCCGCTGGCGGGCTGAGGGACGACCACGACCTTGCCGGTGGCGCGGTCGTCCTCCAGATACCGGTGGGCGGCGGCGATCTCCTCGAGCGCGAAGACCCGGTCGATATTCGGTTGCAGGACACCGGCTTCCACTTCCTCGACGAGGTGTTGCAGGGTCGCCGCGGCGCCCTTGACGTCGTCGCTGTGGAACGAGGTGAGCTTGGTGCCGGAGGGGATCATGGCGATCGGTTCGAAGTCCCGGACGAGCCAGCCGCTGAGCGACCCCGACACGCAGACGGTGCCGCCGCGGCGGACCAGCGCCAGCGATTCGACCGCCGTGCGCGCGCCGACCAGATCCAGGACCCGATCCGGGCCGTCGGGCCAGAGCGCGCCCACCCGGTCGGCGAGGGGTCCGTCGTCGACGAGGACGTGGGCGGCGCCCGCCGCGCGCAAGGCGGCCCGCTTGCCGGGTCGCCTCGTGGTGGCCGCGATCTCCACGCCCCGCGCCGCCGCGATGGCGATCGCCGCCATGCCCACCGAGGAGCTGCCGCCACGAATCAGCAAGCGGCCCTTGGTATTCGGTTCGACGCCCAGGGCGGCGAGGGAGCCGTGCGCGGTGAGGTAGGTTTCGGGCAGCGCGGCCAGCACCGTCCAGGGCAGGGTGGTGGTGATCGGCATCAGCAGCGGATCGGGCAGCAGCGCGTATTCGGCGTAGCCGCCGTCGAAGGCGCGCCCCATCTCCCCCATGACCGCCGCGACGGTGGCGCCCTCCGGCAGGGCCGGGTCGGTGGACGCGGCGATCGTGCCGACGCATTCGATGCCGAGCACGCGCGGGAATCGCACGGTCGGTGAATGTCCTTGCCGGGTGCGCAGTTCCGACCGGTTCAGGCCCGCGCCCCGGACCCGCACCAGGCTCCAGCCCGCACGCACCCGGGGTATCGGCACGTCCCGGATCTCGAGTACCTCGGGGCCGCCGGGACGGACACAGACCGCCGCTCGCATCGTCGTCGCATTCATGCGACCCACTCTCGCCGGACGACGGGCTGGCCGACCACCGATAGAATGCCGAGTCATGCCCGTTCGCCGCCAACCCGCCGCAGTGACCTCGCGGGTGTGGCCGTCGGGTGGGGTGCACCTGTGGCCGTCCGGGGGAACCAGTGCCTCACACGCGCATTCGCGCGGACACCTCGTCTACGCGGCTCGCGGGGTGTTGTCGGTGCACACCGAGGGCGGCACCTCCATCGTCCCCGCCGATCGGATCGCCTGGACGCCCGCCGGATTCCCGCACTTCCACCGGGCGCACGGCGAGACGGATATGCGGATCATCTTCCTGCCCGACGCGATCGCCCGCCGGGTACCCGAACGCCCGGCGGTGTTCCTCGCCTCCGGTCTGGCCCGCGAGGTGGTGCTCGCTCTGACCGGGGAGCGGACTCACGACCGCGCGGCCCGCGACCGCCTGCACCGCGTCCTCGTCGACGAACTGCGCGAGGCCCGCGAACAGCCCCTGCATCTGCCCGAACCCCGCGACGACCGATTGCGCACGCTGGCCGCGATCCTGTACGAAAACCCTTCGGAGAACGGCACTCTCGCAGAACTCGGCCGCCGGATCGGGGCCAGCTCCCGCACCCTGAGCCGCCTGCTGCGCGCGGAGCTCGGCATGACGTTCTACGAATGGCGCACCCAGCTGCGCGTCTATCACGCCCTGGTCCTGCTGGCCGAGGGCCACGACACCGTCCGCGTGGCGCACGCGTGCGGGTGGTCGAACCCGAGCACGTTCATCTCGGCCTTCACCGGCCTGCTCGGCACCACCCCCGGCCGATACCGCGCGCGCTCACGGTGACTACTCCGCCCGGATCTGCTCGACCAGGATGTCGGCGTGCCCCGCGTGACGGGCGATGTCGCCGATCATGCCCAGATAGACGAACCGCAGATTCACCGCGCCGACCAGATGATGCTCGACCACATCGTCCAGCTCGAACCGCGCCGCGATCTCCCGCGACCGCGCGCACGCGGCCGCGTACTCGGCGATCACCTCGGCCAGCGACTCCCACCGGTGAACGGGCGGCCGGGATCCAAGACGGCGGTCATGCGTGTACTCCTGGGGAATTCGGTGGCTAATCCCGCTCCGCCCGCAGCGCGTCGAGAGTCATTGCCGCCATCCGGCTTTCGAGCCGATCGCGATCGGGCATGACCGCGCGGCGGAAGCCGTGGGCGGCGAGGAAGGACAGGACCCACCAGGCGGTGGCGGCGGGGTCGAGGTCGGGGCGCAGGTCGCCCGCGCGGCGACCCTCGGTCAGCAGGTCGGTGAGCGTGTCGGCGAGGGAGCGGAGATGGTGGCGCACCGCGTGTTCCATCTCCGGTTCGGCGATGAGGGACATGGCGTCGGCGAAGATCACACCGAGGGAGCCGGGGGCGTGCAGTTGATCGATGTGGCCGGGGCCGAGCAGGAGTTCCAGGAGGTCGACGATGGACTCGGTGTCGGCGGCCGCCGCGCGCAACAGCTCGCTCATCTGATTCGAGGCGTGTTCGACGACCGCGGCGTACAGGCCGATCTTGGTGCCGAAGTTCTGGAAGACGACCGGCTCGGTCACGCCGACACGCGCCGCGATCTGGGCCATTGTGGCTCGGCGATAACCGGATTCGGCGAACACCTCCGTCGCGGCGGCCACGATCGTGGCCCGCCGATCGGCCGCGCGCAGGCGGGTGCGCCGCTTGTCGGCCGGGGCGGAGGAACCAGGGGGCATCGACTCATCCTAACCCCTTGCCAAATCAACTTAGTCGCGACTAAGTTAAGGACGTTCTTAGTCGTCACTAAGTTAGGAGGGCCCGGTCATGGGCCTCGGACAACTGCTGCATCGCCAGTCCAATCCCCACACCACCGGCGCGACCATCGACCACGGGCGGGGCTATGACCTGTTCGGCGCGGTCTTCTTCGGCGGCCGCCGATCGCACGTGTACACCCGCCTGGCGGCGCTGTCCGGCGCGCGGCCGGGCGATCGCGTGCTCGACATCGGTTGCGGCACCGGCCATCTCACCCGCCGATTGGCGGCGGTGGTCGCGCCGGGCGGTTCGGCGCTGGGCATCGATCCGTCGGAGTCGGTCCTCGAGCAGGCCCGGCGCACCACCCGGGAGCCGAGCTGCGATTACGCGGTCGGCGTCGCGGAATCGCTTCCGGCCGAGGACGATTCGCTGGACGTGGTGGCCAACTGCCTGATGGTCCACCATCTCCCGCCCGAGTTGCGGCCCCGGGCGGCGGCCGAGATGTTCCGCGTCCTGCGGCCGGGCGGTCGCCTGCTGATCGCCGATTTCCGCCCACCGGCCAACCCGGCCGGGCGGCATCTGATCGGGGCGCTGACCGGGCCCGCCATGGAGCACAACCCCATCGCCGCCCTCGCCCCGCTGGCCGCGGACGCGGGCTTCACCGGGATCACCGACGGCATCGTGCGACCGTGGATCTACTACGTGTCCGCCACCAAACCGGGTTCCCCCGCGTGACCATCACCCGGCTGGGCGTGATCGCGCTGTTCCTCGGCGGCCTCACCGCGCACCTGTGGCTCGGCTCCCGGATCGGCCTGGCCGCCGCGGCTCTCGCCCTCGCGGTCCACGTCGTCGGCGTGGTACTGGCCCGGCGTCGCTTCCGGCGACCGTAGGGACTACCCCGCGTCGGCGGCGGGCCGTTCCGACAGGCCCAGCCGCAGGTGCTCGATGTGGTAGATCGCCTCGTCGAGCAGTTGCGCGACGTGGTTGTCGTAGAGGCTGTAGACGATCGAACGGCCGCTGCGGGTGCCGACGACCAGGCCGAGGTTGCGGAGCAGGCGGAGTTGGTGGGAGACCGCGGACTGTTCCATGCCGATCGCGTCGGCCAGTTCGGTGACGGGCAGGGGGCCGTGGCGCAATTCGGTGAGGATCAGCAGGCGGCTGGGGGTGGCGAGGGCCTGGAGGGTGGTCGCGACATGGGTGGCGGCGTCGGCGTCGAGCCGCGCCACCGGGCGGCTGTGGCCCTCGACTCCGTGTCCCATACGGCGGTATGTTACCCGGAATGATACATGAAGACGTGTTCATGTCTTCTGATATGGTCGGTTCGTTCGTTCCGCTACCCCTCGGAGGTGATGTCGTGGTCGCGCCGACGCTCTCGACGACCCGTTCGACCCCGATCGCGCCCACGCCGCCGACCCGGCGCACCCGGCTGTTCGCCCTACCCGAAACACGCTGGGCCGCAACCGCTCTGGCGCTGTTCCTGCTCGGCCTGGCGGCCCAGCTGAGCGACGCTCCCCCGGCGCTGGCGTGGGCGCTGTACCTGGCGTGCTACGCCGCGGGCGGCTGGGAGCCGGGGCTGGCGGGACTGCGGGCGCTGCGGGACCGGACCCTCGATGTGGATCTGCTGATGGTGGTGGCCGCGCTCGGGGCGGCGGCGATCGGGCAGATCACCGACGGCGCGCTGCTGATCGTCATCTTCGCGACCTCGGGCGCGCTGGAGGCGCTGGCCACCGCGCGCACCGAGGATTCGGTGCGCGGGCTGATGGACCTGGCCCCGGAGACCGCCACCCGCGTCGACGCCGACGGCCGCGAGCACCCGGTGCGCGCGGCGGATCTGACGGTCGGCGACACCGTGATCGTGCGCCCCGGCGAGCGAATTCCGGCCGACGCCACGGTGATCGGGGGCGGCGGCGAGGTCGATCAGGCGACGATCACCGGTGAGCCGCTCCCGGTGGACAAGTCCGTCGGCGACGAGGTGTTCGCGGGCACCCACAACGGCACCGGCGTCCTGCGACTGCGGGTGGACCGCCACGCCGGGGACTCGGTGGTCGCGCGGATCGCGGCGCTGGTCGAGCGGGCCGGGCGGACCAAGGCGACGACGCAGTTGTTCATCGAGAGGGTCGAGCAGCGGTACTCGCTCGGCATGGTCGCGGTCACCCTCGCGGTGTTCGTGGTGCCGTTGCTGTTCGGCGATCCGGTCCGACGGGCGCTGTTGCGGGCCATGACGTTCATGATCGTCGCGTCGCCGTGCGCGATCGTGCTGGCGACCATGCCGCCGCTGCTGGCCGCGATCGCCAATGCCGGCCGGCACGGGGTGCTGGTGAAATCCGCGGTGGCGATGGAACGGCTGGGCACCGTCGACCGGGTGGCGTTCGACAAGACCGGCACGCTGACCCACGGCACCCCGGAACTGGTCGAAACCCATTGCGCCGACAGCGATTTCGACGACTCGGAACTCCTGCGCGTGACCGCCGCCGCCGAACACGCGAGCGAACACCCCCTCGCCGCCGCGATCGTGCGGGCCGCCCACTCCGGAGGGCTCACACTGCCACCCGCCGAGGAGTTCACCGCCCGGCCGGGACGCGGAATCTCGGCGATGGTCGACGGCCACCGCATCGCCGTCGGCTCGCCCGCCTCGATGCCCGCCCGCGCCGAGATCGCCACGGTCGTCGAACGCTGGGAGGCGCTCGGCCACACCGCGGTCGTCGTCACCCGCGACGACCGCCCGATCGGCGCTCTGGCCGTGCGGGATCGCCTGCGGCCGGAGGCGATTCGCGCCGTCGCGGCCACCCGGCGGGTCACCGGCCCCACGCCGACCCTGCTCACCGGCGACAATCACACCGCGGCCCAACGGATCGCCGCCGAGGTCGGCATCACCGAATTCCGCGCCGGCCTGCTACCCGAGGACAAGGTGCACGCGGTACGCGAATGGCACACGGCCGGAACACGAGTCGCGGTCGTCGGCGACGGCGTCAACGACGCCCCCGCCCTCGCCGCCGCCCACACCGGCATCGCCCTGGGCGGCGCGGGCTCCGACCTGACCCTGCGCACCGCCGACGCTGTCGTGGTCCGCGACGACCTCACCACCGTTCCGGCCGTACTCGCCCTCGCCCGCCGCGCGCGCCGCACGGTGATCGCGAATCTGGTGGTCGCCGCGTCGTTCATCGGCGCACTCGTGATCTGGGACCTCGTGGGCACCCTGCCGCTACCACTCGGCGTCGCCGGCCACGAGGGCTCCACGATCATCGTGGGCCTCAACGGTTTACGACTGCTCCGCCGCGCCGCCTGGGCGGAGTCGTCGTGAGATCGCTGTTCGCCCGGCGGGACTACCGGCATCTGTTCACCGCGCAACTGGCGGCCCTCGCGGGCACCGGAGCGACCACCGTCGCGCTCGGACTGCTGGCCTACCGGCTGGCCGGGCCCGCGGCGGGCGCGGTGCTGGGCACCGCGCTGACGCTCAAGATGATCACCTATGTGACCGTCGCGCCGCTCGCCTCGGCGTACGCCGTCCGACTCCCGCGGCGCTCGCTGCTGGTGGCGCTGGATCTGGTCCGCGCGGCGACCGTGCTGACGTTGCCGCTGGTGGATCAGGTATGGCAGATCTACGTGTTGATCGTGCTGCTGCAATCGGCGTCGGCGGCGTTCACCCCGACGTTCCAGGCCGTGCTGCCCGACATCCTGCCCGACGAGCGCGACTACACCCGCGGCCTGTCGGCCGCGCAGATGGCGGCCACCATGGAAACGCTGCTCAGTCCGTTGCTGGCGGCGGTGTTGCTGAGCTTCATCGGCTTTCACTGGTTGTTCCTCGGCACCGCGCTCGGATTCCTGGCCTCGGCCGCGCTGGTGGTGACCACCCGCATCCCCGACGCCGCCCGCGCCGCGCGACCCGGCGTGCGCGATCGAACGCTGGCCGGGCTGCGGATCTTCGCGGCGACCCCACGGCTGCGCGGACTGATGGGCCTGAATCTGGCCGTCGCCGCCGCCGGTGCGGTGGTGATGGTGGATACGGTCAACTACGCGCGCGACGTGCTCGGCGGCGATTCGTCGGCGGTGGCGATCCTGTTCGCCGCCAACGGTTTCGGCACCATGGCCGTGGCCCTGACCCTGCCGCGAGTGCTCGATCGGGTGGGTGAGCGCGCGGTGATGACGCTCGGCGCGGCCGTCGCGACGCTCGGCACGGCCGCGGCCGTGGTCATGACGGTCACCCACGGCGGCTGGCCCGCGGCGCTGGCGGTGTGGGCGCTGATCGGCGTCGGCACCGGGATGGTTCTCACCCCGACCGGCCGGATCCTCCGTCGCTCCGCGCACCCCACCGACCGGCCGACGCTGTTCGCCGCCCAGTTCTCCCTGTCCCATCTGTGCTGGCTGGTCACCTACCCGATCGCCGGATGGCTCACCACCACAATGGGTTTCGCGAGCACCTGGATCGTGCTGTCAGCCCTGGCCGCGCTCGGCAGCGCCGTCGCGCTGCGCTGCTGGCCTCGCCGCGATCCGGCGGTCCTCACCCACGTCCACGTCGCCCCCGGCGGCACGCACCGCTACGTGCACGCCCATCCCTTCGTCATCGACGACGAGCACCGGCGCTGGCCCCGCCCCGGGGCGCTCCCGGCCTGAACGACCGACGCCGCCCGCAATCTCGTTGGGCTACAGTCGAACACATGGAGGTTCGACGGTGGTTTCGTCGGCGCGCGATCATCCGGCTGGCGGGCTGCGTCGTGCTGCTGGTCGCGGTGGTCGTGGTGGGGTCGATCGTGTGGATCCGGGTGGCCGCGCGCGGGGGTGAGTATCGAGTCGATGATGTCCCGGCGGCGGAGATCGCGTTGATCCCGGGCGCGCAGGTGTACGGGAACGGGCAGCCGTCGCCGTATCTGGCGGCGCGGCTGGATCTCGGGCGGGAGCTGTTGGCGGCGGGCAAGGTGAAGGCGCTGCTGGTGAGCGGGGACAACGGGACGTCGACCTATGACGAGCCGAGCGCTATGCGCCGGTACCTGGTGAGCAAGGGCGTGCCCGCGGCGAAGATCGCCCTGGACTACGCGGGTTTCAGCACCTACGAATCGTGCGTGCGGGCCCGTCGGATCTTCGGCGTGCGGTCGGCCGTCGTGGTGACCCAGGACTTCAGCCTGCCCCGCACGGTCGCCCTGTGCCGGGACGCCGGGATCGAGACCTCCGCCGTGGCCGACCGCCAACCGCACAACGCCACCTATATCAAGTGCTGGCTGCGGGATCAGCTGGCCGCCACCAAGGCCGTCTTCGATATCGTCACCCACCCCGAGCCGACCTTCCTCGGCAACCAGGAGACCAGCGTCCACGACGCGATGGAGGCGCCCGCGCGGTAGCGGCGCGGGAACGTCGCCGTCGCTCTACCATGCTGGTTGTGGCTCCATCATCGTCCGGAACTCCGGGGCGCTCGACCGGGGACGGGCGGATGCGGGCCCGGGACATCGACCGGGTACACGCGCGCACCGTGCTCGACGCCGCCTTCGACGAGGGCCAGCTCGGCTCCGACGAATACCACGAGCGGTCCGACCGCGCGGCGAGTGCCGCGACGCTGGGCGAACTCGACGCTCTGATCGCGGATCTCCAGCCCAGCGGCGGCATCGACCCCGCCCCGACACCGGGCCGCCCGACCGCCCGGCGCGCCGGGCACTACCCGCCGCGCACCCGCGCCCGCGCCGAGGACCGGGCCGCGGCGTGCGCGCTGCTCGACGCCGCCCTCGGCGACGGACAGCTGTCGGCCGAGGACCATCGCACCCTCGTCGACCTGGCGAACGAGGCGACGACGCTCGGGGATCTCGCCGAATTGACCGACGATCTGCAACGGTCCGCGGACGCGCCCGACGAGCCGCGGCCGCCGCGCTCGAATCGCGGCCGCTGGTACACGGCGGCGCTCACGGTCGCGGTCGTGGCCGTGGGGGTGGCGGGTGTACTCGGCGGCGCGCGCCTCGCCGAGCGCGAGCCGATCCGCGTCGTCGATATCGGCCGAGTCGAGCCGCTCGTGGTTCCCACCCCGAATCTGCTGACGCCGGAAGGGATCTCGGTGTTCCGCGACAGCCTGCGCGCCCGGTTCGGCGATACGGTGGTCGATTCCCTGACCCTCTTCCCGGATTACGCTGTGCTCACCAAAGCCCTTGCGGGACAACCTAATCGCTCGGTGAACTATACCTATCGCGGCGGTTTCGCCGCGGATCGGAACCCGACCACCCGCAAGCCCGACACCCCCACCATCGACCTCGCGCCCCTCGACGCGGCGGCCATCGGGCGGCTGCTGACCCAGGCCCCGGCGACGTTGCAGGTACCGGACGGGACGATCAGCCACCTCACGTTCGACCTGGACAACGGCACACCCCTCGTCCGCATCTTCGCGAGCAACACGTTCAACGAAAGCGGTTACCTGGAGGCCGATTTCGCGGGTGTGGTGCGGCGCACGTCGCCGTTCAAACGATAGGACCGATCATGGCAGGTTCCCGGCACAGCACCCTGCGGGTGCGCGACACCGATCGGGTCGACGCCTGCGCGCTGCTCGACGCCGCGCGCGACGACGGTCAACTCACCGCGGACGAACACGCCGACCGCACCGCGAAGGCCATGCGCGCCAAGACCTTCGGCGATCTGGACGCGCTGGTCGGGGATCTCCAGATCCCGGCGAATCTGGTCGACGCGCCCGTCGTGCGCACCGACCGGCGCGGCCGCTCCCGGCGGCTGCCCGTCGCGCTCGGACTGGTCGTCGCGGCGGGGCTGGCCGGTGGGCTCGTCGGCTGCGTCGCCGAAAAGGCCGGTCCCGGACCGAGTGTGCCCGATATGACCTCCCCCTCCGGCATGGCCACCGTGCTGGCGGCCTACCGCGACCACTTCGGCGACACGATGGTCGACGAGATCACCTTCTACCCGGGCTACACCATGATCGAGCGACCTCGCCCGGGTGATCCGACGAGATCCGAAAGACTGCGCTACAACGGCACTTTCAGCACTTGGGACGACACCTCCCGCGCCAAGGACGCCAAGGCGTGGGATCTCGCCTCGATCGATCTGCCGCGCCTCGCCCGGATCTGCGCGGGCGCCCCGCAGACCCTGCGCGGTCCCGGCGCCTCGATTTCCCACATCGGCATCGAGCGCTCCGCCTCCGGGCAGCCGCCGGAACCGGTGGTCGGGATCTACGTGAACGACCACGGCTGGCTCCAGGCCAGCCTCACCGGCGAACCGCTGGCGATCCACCCGTCCTGACGCTAGGCCACGGCCAGGTCGAACCGGCCCGTGATGTACCCGCCGTCGGCGAACACCCGCGGCAACTGCGCGGCCAGATGATCCGCCAGCGCGAGCCGCACCCCCACGACCGGCCCGTGGCAGGCCAGCACCGACAGCTGATGCACGGTCTGCCCGCCGCGCGGCAGCGCGCCCACGATCAACACCACCGGGCGCTCGAGCCGATCGACCGGCCGACCCAGTTGCACCGCGCGGCGGATGGCGTCGACCACGAGCTGGTGGTGGTCCTCGATCACCTTGGCCCCCGCGCACGTTCCGTCGGGATGATCCGGGTCGAGAATGTGCACATCCCACCCGGCCACCTCGGCGAACGTCCGCAACTCCGCCACCGCGGCCGGACCGTAGGGACGGATCCACGAGTGCGGGCCCTCGCCGGAAACGGGAATCATCGGCCTCTCCTTCTCGCTCGACCGCGTAGGTACAAGTGTTCTCGCGTCGGCGACGGCCAGTGTTACCGTCCCCGACGTCTACGGCGACAGCGGGACACCTGTGGAAGGTCACCACCTACGGCTCCTGAACGCCGGACGCCGCCGCGGGACTTCTCCGTGCGCAAGGCTGCGGGCACCTTTCGACCCGGCCTCGATTCGGTCAAAAGACCAATGTTTCACTCGATATCGGCAAACAACTGGTATACGTTCCGAATCAGACAGATCAGGCGCTTGGCAGAGGCTCGACCGAACGGAGAAGCTCACGGAGGCGTTGTGGTCGTACCCGAACTGTTCACCGCGCCCGCGCGGACCGCGCACGCGGCACCGATCCTGACGTTCACCCCGCTGCGAATGCCCGACGCACAGCTCCGGCTGGATCGCGCCGGGCGCGCGGGCAACGGTCACACCGTGCTGGTGCGCGCGCCCGCGGGCAGCGGAAAGACCGTGCTGGTCGCGGAATGGGCTGGGCGGCAACGACCTTCGACGGCGGTGCGCTGGATCGGTGTCGCCGATATCGGCGACGCCCGGTTGTGGTCCGCGGTGGCCGAGGCATTGCGCCTCGCGCCGCTCGCGCCCACCGGACCGGTTCCCGACACGCCCGTCGAGGAGGCCGCGCGCATCTGCGCCGCGCTGTCGGAATCGGCCGCGCCGACCGTGCTCGTGATCGACGACGCGCATCTGCTCAGCGATCCGCTCGCGCTGGCGGGTCTCGAGTACTTCGTCGAACACGCCCCGGCCACGCTCACCACGGTCGTGATCGGCCGGTTCGATCCGCCGCTGCGCTGGCACGCGCTCCAGATGACGGCCCGGCTCACCCGCATCGAACCGCAGCATCTGCAATTCGACGTCGAGCGCACCGCGGCGCTGCTCGACCAGCACGACTGCCGGTTGACCGACGCCGAACTGGCCGCCTTCCACGAACTCACCCGCGGCTGGGCGGGTCTGGTCCGGATCGGGGCCCTGCATCTGGCCGCGTACGACGGCGATCGCGCCACCGCCATCACCGCGCTCGCCCACGGCCCGCACGCGGTCGCCGACTTCCTGGTCGGCGAACTGCTGGCGGCGCTCGCGCCCGCCGAACTCGACTTCCTGCTCAGCACCGCGGTGCCCGGCGCGTTCTCCGTGGAGCTGGCCCAGCGACTGGCCGGGCCGACGGCCGCTGGGACGCTGGAGACGTTGCTGCGCAACAGTTTTCCGCTCGAGGCGGTGGCCCGCGGCGGCGAGCTCTGGTACACCTGCCATCCGATGTTGCGCGCCTATCTGCTCGCGGAGATCGCGCGCACCGCTCCCGATCGCGCGGCCGCGCTGCACCGCGACTGCGCGCACTGGTTCGCCGAGGCGGGGATGTTGCCCGAGGCGTTGCATCACGTCCTCGCCGAACCGGATCATCCGGCCCTGACGGCGTTCGTGCGCGAGCGCGGGCCGCGCATGGTCTTCGAGGGGGACGGTCCCGCGCTGTGGGAGCGGCTCGAACGCGTGGGACCGCTCGCCGACGACGTCTTCGTCCTGGTGCTGCGCACGGCCGACGCGGTCGAACGCGCCGATCTGGTCGCGGCCGCCGCGCTGGCCGAACTCGTGCGCGACCGTCGCGACACCGAATCCCGGGTCGCAGCAACGGATCTCGTGCACGCGTTCGCCGAGGCGGTGGTGCTCGCCGTCGATCTGGCGGTCCGCCTCGCCGTCGACGCGCCCGCCGGACCACCGCCCGCGACCGGGCACGCGGACATCGACTGCTACATCGCCTTGCAGACCGCGACCGCGCGGCTGTACCGGCCCTCCCCGCGCGGCGACGCGGAACCGGGATTGCGACACGCGCTCGCGCTGGCCCGGAGCGCCGGACTCGATCGGCTCACCATGCAGGCCCTGACCCGGCTCGCGGCCGCGGCGGGGATGCGCGGCGCGCTGGCGCTGATGGATCAGCGGGCCCGGCAGGCCGTCGCCTTCGCCGACGGCCGCGCCCTCGACGACCCCACCGCACCCAGTCAGGCCCGGATCATGATCGCGCTCCTGGTGTATCTGCGGGCGGGCGAGCGGCCCGGTGCGAGTGTCGGGACCGTGCCGAGCACCCAGCGCATCGACGGTTCGATCGCGCCCGCGCCCGGCTGGCACGCCGAGGTCCTGGCCCGGCTGTTCGACTTCGACACCGCGACCGACCGGCACGCCGTCGCGGACGCCCTGCGGCACGGTATGCAGCGGCTGCTCGACGAGGCCGCGCCCGCCGCGACGACGGCCGGGCTGCTGGTCCACGTGACCTGGGTGCTGCTGCGGGTGCGGTGGTACGACGCCGCGCAGCCGCTGCTCGGGCGGGCCCGCGCGGTGCTGGGCCGCATCCCCGAGACCGTGCTCGCCGAGGCCGCGCTCGCCGAGGCCCAGCGCAGTCCGGCCACGACCGCCGAACTGGTCGAGCCGCTGCTCGAGCGGGACGACCAGCTGCATCCGGTGTCGGCGATCCAGGCGTGGCTGCTCTACGCCGCGGCGTGTTCCCGGCTCGACCGTCCCGCCGCCGCGCACGACGCGTTGCGGCGCGCGTGCACCCTCGCCTACACCGATCGGCTGATCCGCCCGTTCCTCGACGTGCCCGGGATCATCGAGCTGCTGGACCAGTACATGGGCCGGTTCGGTTATCTCGACGAGTTCGTCGACGCCATCCGCCGCCGCGGCCGTGCCGAAACCGATTCGCAGGCAACGGAATTGACGACCGCCGAGGTCGCGGTGCTGCGACAGCTGCCCTCCGGGATGACCGCGCACAGCATCGCCGCGGACATGGGCGTGTCGATCAACACCGTGAAGACGCACCTGCGCGGCATCTATCGCAAACTGGGTGTGCGAACGCGGGCCGACGCCATCAGCCGGGCGCGCAGTCTGGGGACGATCTGATCACCCGCTCACCGAACTCCGCCCGCTCACCCGCCAGCAGCACGGTCGTCTCGCAGCGGAACGCCACCACGCCCGCGCCGGTGATGGTCACCTCGGCCAGATCCTCGGCGAGGGTGAGATCGTCGCCGGGCAGGGCGAACAGCGTCACGGTGATCACCCGCGGCGGACTGGCCACGGGCGCGGGGTCGAATACGGTGCCGACCGTGGGACAGCCCGACAGCAGCATGACAGCGGTGGCGAAGTCGGTCAGGGCGGCCCCGGGAACGCGCCGCCCGGCCGCCGCCGCGGCGAGCGCGCCGGGCAGCGTCGGATGTCCGTACGGGGTGGGCGGGAGCGGGGTCTGCCGCCATCGCCGCAGGAATTCCCGGGTCTCGGAGTCACCGCGGCCACGCCAGCGCCGGTCCCCCGCAGCGAGCAAGCGGTCGATCCGGGCCTGCCATCCGGTGGGGTCCTCGACGGCGGCCAGCAGTTGCACCTGACGACACGGAACGCCGATGGGCGGCTCGGCGAGCAGGTGGTCGGTCGGGTAGGTCAGAGTCATCTCGACCTCCGGGAAACGTGGCATGGCGTTCGGCGGAATTTCGAAACGTGGGCCAACTGACCGCCCGCGGATCCGAGTCTGCGCCACCGCGCCCGCCCGGGCATCGCCCGAAAAGGATGATCTCAACATCCGGATACCGGCCGCCGCTCCCGGCTGAGGGCCCCGGAAAAGACAAGACTGCACCTCGCGGGATCCAGGGAATAGCGTCGACCGCGTGACCGGTGAAATGATCATCCTGACCGGGCCGCCGGGGGCCGGGAAGACGACCGTCGCGCGGTTGCTCGCCACCGACGCGGACGCGCCGACCGTGCATCTGACGACCGACGAGTTCTACCGATCGATCCGGACCGGCTTCGTGCCGCCGTATCTGCCCGCCGCGCAACGACAGAACGAGGTGGTGGTGGACGCGATCGTCGCGACCGTCGGCACCTTCGCCCGCGGCGGCTACGACGTGGTGGTCGACGGCATCGTCGGCCCGTGGTTCCTGCCGCCGTTCCGCGGCCTCGCCGACCGGGACCGAATCCCGTTGTCCTACATCGTGCTTCGTCCGGAGTTGGAGATCACGTTGGAACGTGCCCGGACGCGGGCGGGCGCGGAGTTGCGCGACGTCGCGGCCATCACCGGGCTGTACACCGCCTTCACCGGTCTCGGCGAGCTCGAACCGCACGTCGTGGACACGGGCCGGGACGATCCGGCGGCGACGGCCGCCGAACTGCGGGGGCTGCTCGGCTCGGGTACGTTCCGCTTGAGGTGAAGCGCGGAGGATGCGGGGCCGGCAGGGGACGACAACGACGACGACCGGGCCGAGGAGGGCGGTCGTCCCGCCCGACACCCGCACCGCTGTTCCGCCGCCGCGATCGGGCGCAGCTGCTGCTGACCGAACTGCTGTCCCCACCCTCGACGAGGCGTGAGGCGTCTCGCAGCAATCCGAGGGCATTCCTCCCAGCGGCCTCCCAGCATCGCGACCCATTCTGGGTGTTCCCGGCGCGCCGATTCGCGGCTCGCCTCGACACCCTCGACAGGAGCCCGCGATGGCGTCCTCACCCTCGCCCCGCCGAGTCGGGCGCAACGCGACGATCGTGCTGATCGCCGCCGGAGTCGCGGGCACCGCGGGCGTGTCCGCGCTCGCCTACGCCGAGACCCACACCGGCGCCGACAACGGATCGGCGACCACGACCACCGCGCCCGACACCACGACCGGCGATTCCGCTACCGCACCGCAACTCGGCACGGGTTCCGGCCCGGCGCACGCGCGATCGAACGGCTCGTGATGACAACCGGACGTGATGACAACCGGATTCGCCGCCACCGAATGGGCCGTGTGGGGCACGACGGCTCGCCTGGTGGTCACCGACCCCGCCGCGCTGCCCGCCGCCCGCACCCGGATCGGCGACTACCTCGACGTGGTCGACCGCGCGTGCAGCCGCTTCCGCGACGACTCCGAACTCACCCGGCTCGTCCCCCGCGCGGGCGCGCCCACACCGATCGGCCCGGTCCTCGCCGACTATCTCGACGCGGCGCTCACGGTGGCCCGCGACACCGGCGGCGACGTGGACCCGACGGTCGGCGCGGCCCTGGCCGGACTCGGCTACGATCGCGACTTCGCGCTCGTCGCGGCCGAATCCGGCGGCACCGCAACGACATTCGTGCCGCGCGTGGACTGGACCCGGATCGCCCTGCGCGGGCGCACCGTGACCGTACCGCCGGGCGTGCGCCTGGATCTCGGCGCGACCGCCAAGGCCGTCGCCGCCGACCGCTGCGCCCGGATGATCGCCGACGAACTGGGCTGCGGCGCGCTGGTGAGCCTCGGCGGCGATATCGCCACCGCGGGCCCCGGTCCCGACGGCGACTGGCAGGTGCTGGTCCAGGACACCCCCACCGAACCGCCCTGCCGGGTCCGGCTGCCCGCGGGCGCGGCGCTGGCGACGTCGAGTACGTTGCGGCGCCGCTGGTTTCGCGGCGGCAGGCTGCTGCACCACATCGTCGACCCGCGCACCGGGGCGTCGGCCGAACCGGCCTGGCGCACGGTCTCGGTCGCGGCCGACACGTGCCTGGCCGCCAACGCGGAGAGCACCGCCGCGATCGTGCGCGGCCGTTCGGCGCTGGCGGCGCTGCGGCGGTCGAATCTGCCCGCGCGGCTGGTGGATCGGGAGGGACGCGTGGTCACCGTGAACGGCTGGCCCGCCGACGGCGACGGGAGCCGCGCATGACGCACGCCGACGTGGAGCAGGCGCTGTGGGCGTTCGGGCGCGGCAGCGGCGTCGTGGCGCTGATCGTGCTGACCGTGGCGCTGACGGCCGGGATCGCCGCGCGGTCGGGCCGGGCCGTCGTGTTGCCGCGTGCCGGACTGGCCGAATTCCACCGGGGCGCGGCGCTTTTCGCGACCGCGCTGATCGCGGTGCACGTCGTGAGCCTGCTCGCCGATCCCGAGGCGCAGCTGCGGCTGGTGGATGTGGTGATCCCGTTCACGAACGCCTACCGCCCGCTGTGGGTGGGCCTGGGGACCGTCGCGGTCGATATCGCGGCGGCGGTCGTGCTGTCGGCGCTGCTGCGGAACAGGCTGGGGCCGAGGGCTTTCCGGGTCGTGCACTGGGCGGCGTATCCGCTGTGGCCGATCGCGCTGGCGCACGCGCTCGGTTCCGGCACCGACGCCACCCGTGTCTGGATGCTCGCCGTGGCCGCCGCGTGCGCGCTCACCGTAGCCGCCGCCGTCGCCTGGCGGGTGGCAACGGATTTCACCGAATTCCCGCGCACGAGCGAACGGAGTCCGCGATGACCGCTCAACTGAGCCACTTCCCCGGCGTCGGCGCGCCGCCCGGCGCGCACCGTCTGCTTCGAGCCGAAACGCCCGGTCTGCCAACGCACTCCGCCGTGTATGGGCCATTGCCGCGGGTGGGGCGGGAGTTCATCGATGTGGTGGGCGCGGCCGGGCTCACCGGACGCGGCGGGGCCGGGTTCCCGGTGGCGCGCAAGCTCGCGGCCGTCGCCACGGGCCGGGCCCCGATCGTGGTCGGCAACGGCGCGGAGGGTGAGCCCCTCAGCCGCAAGGACGCCGTATTGCTCACCCGCGCACCGCATCTCGTGCTCGACGGGCTGGCGGTGGCCGCCGCTGCCGTCGGCGCGGACCGCTGCCATCTCTACGCCCCGCCCGCCGTCCTCGAACCGGTGCGCCGCGCTCTCGCCGAGCGCGGCGCGGCCGGGTTGGGCCCGCGCGTCGAACTCACCGCGGCCCCGGACCATTTCCTGGCCGGGGAGAAGACCGCGGTCGTCAACCGGCTCGCCGGACGGGCGGCGCTGCCGCGCGATCAGCGGATCAGCACCTCCGAGCGGGGAGCGCGCGGCCGTCCCACGCTCGTGCAGAATGTGGAAACCCTTGCGCACCTGGCCTTGATCGCCCGATTCGGTCCGCACTGGTTCCGGTCGGTCGGCACGCCCGACGAGCCCGGCACCATGCTCGTCACCCTGTCCGGCAGTCCGGTGGGCGGCGTGTTCGAGGTGCCGAGGGGGACGAACCTGCTCGAGATCATCACGCGCCTCGGCCGCACCGATCCCGCGCGGGTGCGCGCGGTCCTGGTCGGCGGCTATCACGGTAGCTGGGTTCCGGCCGCGCGTCTCGGCGCGACGCCCTTGTCCCGCACGGGTCTTCGCGATCTGCGCGCCGATCCGGGCGCGGGCGTCCTGCGGATCCTGACCCGCGACGAGTGCGGTCTGCGCGCGACGGCCGATATCACCGCCTACCTCGCCGCGCAGAGCGCCGGACAGTGCGGTCCCTGCCGCAACGGCCTGCCCCCGATCGCCGGGGCCCTCACCCACCTCGCGCACGGCGGGCCCGGCGACCCCCGTGAGATCGAATACCTCACCGGCCTCGTCGACGGCCGCGGCACCTGCCACCACCCCGACGGCACCGCCCGACTCGTCCGCTCGGCACTGACGGCCTTCGCCGACGACGTCACCCTGCACCGAAAGGGCCTGTGCCACAGCACCTTCGACACCGAACGGACGACCGCGTGACCACCCCCTGGCGACTGCACATCGACTGGACCCGCTGCGAGGGCCGCGGCCTCTGCGCGGAACTCCTCCCCCACACCCTCACCCGCGACGAATGGGGCTACCCCCTAGCCGCCGACCGCCCCGACCCCGCCCTCACCCCCGACCAACTCCCCGCCGCCCACGACGCCGTCACCCTCTGCCCACGCCTCTCCCTCACCCTGCACCCACCCACGCCCTGACGGCCGCCCGACAGCTCGCGACTTCGGCTGGCATCTGGCCCGAAACCCTCACCGCGCCACGATGACCGGACGCTCGGCCGAACCCCTACCGCGCCACAATGTCCCGGCGCTCAGCCGAACCCTCAGCGCGCCAGAATGACCCGGCACTCAGCCAAAACCTCAGCGCGCCAGAATGACCCGGCGCTCGGCCGAAACCCTCAGCGCGCCAATATGCGTCAGCGCTCAGCCAAAAACCTTCACCGCGCCACAATCACCGGGCATTCGGCCAGGTGCAGCAGGGCGGTGCTGGTGGAACCCAGGGTCATTCCGGCGAAGCCGCCGCGCCCGCGACTGCCGACGACCACCAGTTGCGCCGCGGTCGAGCGCTCCAGCAGCGAGCGAGCCGGGCTGTCGCAGCGCACGACGCGTTCCACGGGCACGTCCGGATAGCGTTCGCGCCAGCCCGCGAGGCTTTCGGCCAACAGGGTGTGCTCGGTGTCGCGGATGCCCTCCCATCCGGCGACCGGCAGGTCGTAGCCGCTGGTGTCGCTCCAGGTGTGCAGGGCGATGAGGCCGACCTTGCGGCGCGACGCCTCGTCGAAGGCGACCTCGATGGCGGGCACGCTGTTCTCGGTGCCGTCGACCCCCACGAGGACCGGCTTGTGCGCCCACTCGGGCCCGGTCGCCGAATCCCCGTGCACGACCGCGATGGGGCACCGGGCGTGGCGGCTGATGGCCGTGCTCACCGAACCCAGGACCGCGCGCCGGATCGCGCCGCGACCCCGATTGCCGACCACGATCATGCGCTGCCGCCCCGAACGATCGATGAGGGTAGGGGTGATGAGGTCGAAGGTCAGCTCGGTGGTGATCGCGATCTCGCTGTGCGGCACGGCGTTTCGCGCCACCGCCTCGGCCTCGGCCAGCAGCCGTTCCCCGTCGGCGCGCAAGCAGTCGCGCTCGCTCGCCGCCACCACCGAATCCAACCCTTCCCCGGGCGCGACCCCGTAGGAGGTCAGGATGTGCAGATCGCGGCGATGCAGCGCCGCCGCCACCGCCGCCCACACGACCGCGCGCAGCGCGATCTCGGAGCCGTCGACCGCCACGAGGATCGGGAACCCCGCCCGCCGGGCCAGATAGTCGTCGGTCATGCCGCGCCTCCCGCGAAGTCGTCCGAATCGTCTTCCGTGGTGCCGCTCGAGATCCGCCGATTCCGAGAATATGGGATCGATGCGTTCAATTCGGTCACCGAATTCGGTGGCGGAGGGTATTACCTTGGTCGTGAAGTGAGGACTTTGGACCCTTGCGACGCGGTCCGGGGCCACCAACCGACGCAGGGGAGGCCGCTCGTGACCGACAGCAACAACCCCGCCGACGCCTACTCCGTCCGTGACACCCTCTCCCAGCTCCGGCTGCGGGAGCTGCTCGCGGAGGTGCGCGACCGGATCGAGCAGATCATGGACGCCCGCGACCGGATGGACGGCCTGGTCGAGGCGATGCTGACCGTCACCGCCGGACTCGAACTCGACGACACCCTGCGCACGATCGTGCACACCGCCATCACCCTGGTCGGCGCGCGCTACGGCGCGCTGGGCGTGCGCGGCCACGGCCACGAGCTGACCCGGTTCATCTACGAGGGCATCGACGACGCCCTGCGCGCCCGGATCGGGGATCTGCCGCAGGGCCGCGGCGTGCTCGGCGTGCTCATCGACGAGCCCAAGCCCATCCGGCTCGACAACATCGCCGATCATGTGGCCTCGGTCGGCTTTCCGCCGAACCATCCGCCGATGCGCAGCTTTCTGGGCGTGCCGATCCGGATCCGCGACGAGGTGTACGGAAACCTGTACCTCACCGAGAAATTCGACGGTCAGCTGTTCACCGAGGACGACGAGGTGATCGTGCAGGCCCTCGCGGCCGCGGCCGGGGTCGCCATCGACAACGCCCGGCTCTACGAGTCGGCCCGCGCCCGGCAGGCGTGGATCGCCGCCACCCGCGACATCACCACCGAATTCCTCGCGGGCGCGGACTCCGATCGGGTGCTCGCCCATCTGGTCGACTACGCCCGCCGCTTCAGCGGTTCGTCGCACGCCTTCCTCGCGGTCTGCGACGATCCCGACACGCCCGCGCACGAGGTCGTCTCGCTGCGCGTCGATCAGTGGGACGGGCCCGGCGCCGATCTGGTCGGGCACGAACTGCCGATGCGCGACACCGGGGTCGGCACCGCCCTGCGCGAGCGCACCACGGTGCGCGTCGACACGCCCGAGGCCGCCGCGCTGGGGGCCGAACTGCCCGAGTGCGGACCGGTCCTGCTGCTGCCGCTCTACACCAGTGAGGCCACCGTCGGCGTGCTGGTGACGGCCCGGCCGCGCGACGCCGCGCCCTACGACGACGAAACCCTGGAATTGACAACGGCATTCGCCAATCAGGCCGCCCTGGCCATCCAGCTGGCCTCGGCCCAGGAACGGATGCGCGAACTCGGGGTGCTCACCGACCGCGACCGCATCGCCCGCGATCTGCACGACCACGTCATCCAGCGGCTGTTCGCGATCGGCCTGTCGTTGCAGGGCACCATTCCGCGCAGTCACAAACCCGAAGTGCGCGAACGCATTTCGAACGCGGTCGACCAGTTGCAGGAGGTCGTGCAGGAGATCCGCACCTCCATCTTCGACCTGCACGGCGGCGACCGCCACGTCACCCGGCTGCGGCAGCGACTCGACGACGCGGTGCATCAGCAGACCGCCGATACCGCGCTGAACGCCTCGTTGCGCATCACCGGCCCGCTGTCGGTGCTCGGCAACGAACTGGCCGATCACGCCGAGGCCGTCGTGCGCGAGGCGGTCAGCAACGCCGCACGGCACTCCGGGGCCGACACGCTGGTCGTCACGATCACCGTCGGCGACGACCTCGACATCGTGGTGGAGGACAACGGCCGCGGCATCCCCGCCGACATCACCCCGAGCGGCATGCGCAACATGGCCCGCCGCGCCGAACAGTGCGCGGGCACATTCACCGTCTCGCCCGCCGCCCTCCCGGGCCCCCGCGGCCCCGGCACCCGCTTGCACTGGGCCGTTCCCCTGCGGTGACGGCGGTGGGTCCCGATGGTCCCGATGGCCCCATCCGACAGGGACCAACGGCCCCCATCGACACGGCGGAAGTCCATAGCCCTGCCCGGGGCCCGGCGGGATGCTCGGGTCATGACGACGAGCGACTCCCCCACGACCACCGCCGTCCCCGACCATCGGACCCTGCTGGCGGTCATGCGACTCGCCGTCCGCGCCCCCTCCGTGCACAACACCCAACCGTGGCGCTGGCGCTTCGACGGTGCCCGGCTGCACCTGTACTCCGACCCGGATCGGGTGCTGGCCGCCGCGGATCCGCACGGCCGTCAGCGCACGATCAGCTGCGGCGCGGCGCTGCATCACGCGCGGACCGCGTTCGCGGCGCGCGGCTGGCACACCGACACCGTCCGGCTGCCCGATCCCGCGCAACCGGATCACTTGGCGGTCATAGACTTTCGGCCCTGGCCCGATCCCCCGCCCGGAGTCCTCACCCGCGCCGAGGCGATCGAACGCCGCCGCACCGACCGCCTGCCGATGCTCGCGCCGCGCGGCTGGAGCGGTGAATTCGTCTCGGGGCTACGGCGATTGGCGAACCCGCACGACATCGAATTCGACGTCCTCGGCGACGACGCCCGGCCGCGGCTGGCGGCGGTCTCCGAACACGCCGACGCCGCCCGCCACGACGACATGATGTACCAGCACGAATTACAGTGGTGGACAGGCAATTCCGAGCCCCCCGAGGGCATCCCGACCGACGCGCTGGTCTCCCACGCCGAACAGAGCCGCGTCGACGTCGGCCGCGCCTTCCCCGCCGCACAGCATTCGGCCCGGCGCGCCGACCTCACCGACGCGGCCCGGCTGGCGGTGTTCAGCACCGAGGAGGACGCGCCGCCGCGGTGGCTGCGCACCGGCGAGGCGCTCTCGGCCGTCCTGCTCGAGGCCACGGCCGCCGGGCTGGCGACCTGCCCGGTCACCCACATCACCGAACTTCCGGCGGGCCGGCGCACGGTGGCGACGCTGCTGCCGCACGAGACCGTGCCGCAGGTCGTGCTGCGGATCGGGACCGCGCCCGAGGGCGAGCAGCGCCCGCCGACGCCGCGTCGCCCGCTGGCGGAGGTGTTCGAGGTACGCTCGAGCTGAGGCCGAGCAGGACGACCGAGGATCACCCACCTCTTCTCCCGATTGGACGCCCGCCATGATCACCGTGTTCCTGGTCGACGACCACGAAATCGTGCGCCGGGGCCTCCAGGACCTCCTCGACAGCGACCCCGAACTCACCGTCGTCGGCGAGGCCGGAAACGTGGCCGAGGCCCTCGCCCGCATCCCCGCCCTACGCCCCGACGTGGCCGTCCTCGACGTCCGCCTCCCCGACGGCAACGGCATCGAACTCTGCCGCGAACTCCTCTCCCGCGTCGAGGACCTGCACTGCCTCATCCTCACCTCCTTCACCGACGAACAGGCCATGCTCGACGCCATCCTCGCCGGAGCCAGCGGCTACGTCGTCAAGGACATCAAGGGCATGCAACTGGCCGACGCCATCAAAACCGTCGGCACCGGCCGCTCCCTACTCGACAACCGCGCCGCCGCCGCCCTCATGGACCGCCTGCGCCGCGCCACCGAACCCGAGGGCCCCCTCGCCACCCTCACCGAGCAGGAACGCAAACTCCTCGACCTGCTCGGTGACGGCCTCACCAACCGCCAGATCGCCGAACGCATGTTCCTCGCCGAGAAGACCGTCAAGAACTACGTCTCCCGCCTCCTCGCCAAACTCGGCATGGAACGCCGCACCCAAGCCGCCGTCTACGCCACCAAACTGCACGGCACGCAACGACTTTCGCGGTGAGCGCGGTCAGCGCTTCCGCACGATCGTGATCGGGCAGTCCACCGACTGCGCCAGCGCGGCGCTGGTCGAGCCGAGCAGCATGCCGGTGAACCCGCCCCGCCCGTGGCTGCCGACCACGACCAGCTGAGCGTCCTCGGCCGCCTCGAGCAGGGCGCGAACGGGCCTGTCCGGCACCAGGATTCGGCGCACCGGCACCTCCGGATATTGTTCCGACCACCCCGCCAGGCTCGCCGAGAAGTCGGCGGCCGCCCGCTCGTGCAGCACGTCGTCCCAGCCGATGATCGGCACCTCCCGCCCCATCGCGGCATCGCTCCAGGCGTGCAGCGCGGTGACGCCGACCTTGCGCCGCGACGCCGCCTCGAAGGCCAATTCGATGGCGGGCACGCTGTTCTCACTGCCGTCCACGCCGACCAGCACCGGTTTGTTCGCGGCCACCGGATCGGTGGGCGACCAGCCGCGCACGACGGTCACCGGGCAGTGCGCGTGCCGGGTGACCGCGGTGCTGACCGAACCGAGCAGCCCGCGCCGCAGCGCGCCGTGCCCGCGGCTGCCGACCACGATCATCGCGGCGACACCGGACTGTTCGAGGAGTACGGGAATGATCGGGTCGAAGGTCACCGCCGTGGTGATCGCGACGGCATCGGGCGCGGCGGCGCGCGCGACGCGGGTGGCCTCGGTGACGATGCGCTCCCCGTCGGCGTGCAGATCGTCGATATTGCTCTCGCTGAGCATGACTCCCGGACCCCACCCCGCCGGGACGTGCACATACACCGAGGCGATCAGGTGCAGGGCGCGGCCGTACAGGGCCGCCTCGGCCGCGGCCCACCCGACCGCGTGATAGGAGACCGCCGATCCGTCGACGGCGGCGACGATCGTATCCGAATCGATCCGCTGCGGGACCCCGTGCTCGGCCATCAGGCCCTCCTCATGATCGGTGTTCCGGGCGACGAATTCCGAACCGATGGAGCAGGTGATCTTCTCCGATGCTAGCGAAAGGGGGCGAGGTCGCCGGAACGCCCGTCACCGGCACGCCGGGTCGCGAACTGCGATAGAGTCGCTCGACCGCCGCCCGCACGGAAAGCGACGTCGTGACCGAATCGATCGATTTCCGGATGCTGTTCGAGGCGTCGCCCGCCTTGTATCTGGTGCTGCGGCCGGATCTGCGCATCGCGGCCGTGAGCGACGCCTACGCGCGGGCGACGATGACCGCGCGCGACGAGATCGTCGGGCGGCACGTCTTCGACGTGTTCCCGGACAATCCGGACGATTCCGCCGCGGCGGGCGTGCGCAACCTGCGCGCGTCGCTGGACCGCGTGGTCCGCGAACGGATCGCCGATTCGATGCCGGTGCAGCGCTACGACATTCGCCGCCCGGACGGCACCTACGAGACCCGCTTCTGGAGTCCGTCCAACTCCCCGGTGTGCGCCGACGACGGCGCGCTGCGGTACATCATCCACCGCGTGGAGGACGTCACCGAATTCGTCCGGCTCCAGAGTTCCGGGGCGGAGCGGCGGCGGATGGAACAGGAGGTCTTCGCCCGCACGCAGGAGGTGGCCGAGGCCAGCCGCCGCCTCAAGGAGGTCAACGCCGAACTGGCCGAACTGTACGCGCGCACCAAGGAATTGGACGAACTCAAGAGCCAGTTCTTCGCCACCGTCAGCCACGAACTGCGCACGCCCTTGACGCTGATCCTGGCCCCGGTGCGCAAGCTGCTCGACGCGGCACCGGCCGGGGATCCCGTCCGCGCGGATCTCGAGCTGATCGCCCGCAACGCCCGGCTGCTGCTGCGGCAGGTGAACAATCTGCTCGCCGCGTCGCGGCTGGAAGCCGGTGCGGTGCAACCGAATTACGCGCGCGTCGACGCCGCCGAACAGGTGCGGCTCGCGACGGCGTTCTTCGAGTCGCTCGCGGTGGACCGGGGCGTGGAGTTGGTGGTGCGCACCGCGCCGGTGCGGGCCGAACTCGATCCCGAACATCTCCAGCAGATCCTGGTGAACCTGTTGTCCAACGCCTTCAAGTTCACCGCGGCGGGCGGCGTCGTGCGGTGCGCGCTGCGGGCGGCGGCGAACCGGCTCGTCGTCGAAATCGCCGACAGCGGACCGGGAATCGACGCCGCGCACCGCGCGCTCGTCTTCGATCGCTTCCGGCAGGTCGACGGCGGCCCCGCCCGCGCGGTCGGCGGCACCGGGCTGGGTTTGAGCATCGTGCGCGATCTGGTCGCCCTGCATCGGGGGACCATCGAGATCGGCGACGCGCCCGAGGGCGGCGCGTTGCTGGTGGTGGACCTGCCGACCCGCGCCCCGGCCGGTACGCCGGTGCGGGCGGACGCCGCGATCCGGCTGTCGGACGAGCGGTCCGCCGAGGCCGTCGCGGTGCTCACCGACCTCGCCCCGACCGTCCCCGACGCGCCGCCCGACACCGCCCGGCCGCGCTCACGGCCGCTGGTCGTGGTGATCGAGGACAACGCCGATCTCAACACTCTTGTCCGCCAAGCCCTTTCGGCCCGCTACGAGGTGGCGGCCGCGCTCGACGGGTTCGCCGGGCTGGAACTGGCCCGCGCGCGCAAACCCGATCTGATCGTCTGCGACATCATGATGCCCCGGCTCAGCGGCGACGACCTGCTGATCCGGGTGCGGGCCGACCCGATCCTGGCGACCACGCCCGTCCTGATCCTCAGCGCCCGCGCCGACGACGCCACCCGGCTGGCGCTGCTGCGCGCGGGCGCCAACGACTATCTGGCGAAACCGTTCGGGCTCGACGAACTTCAGGCGCGGGTCGACAATCTGGTGAACCTGAGGCTCACCGAGGAACGGCTGCGCGCGCTGGGCATCGCCGGGGAGCGGGAACGGATCGCGCTGGAACTGCACCGCACGGTGACGCGGCGGCTGTTCGCGATCGGCTTGCAGCTCAGCGGGATTCGGTCGATGGCCCGCGTGCCCGTGGTGGGACAGCGCATCGATGCGGCCGTGGCGGAACTGGATTCGGTGATCGGCGAGATCCACCACACCGTCAACGAACTCGATCCGCCCGCCGCGGACCGGGTCGCCTTCCGGGCGGGTCTGCTCGACCTGTTCGGGCAGTGCGCCGAACATCTGAGGGCGCGGTCGGAGGTGTCGTTCGCGGGAGCGGTCGACGCGCTCGACCGCGAACTCACCGATCCCGTGCACGACGCGGTGCGCGAACTGATCGCCGACATCGCGGGCCGCGCCACCGCGACGGCCCTGTCGCTGCACGCGACCGTGAGCGCCGCCGATCTGGTCGTCACCGTGGCCGAGACGACCCGCGCGAGCGCGGCGTCCGCGCGGGCGGGCGTCGATCGGTTGCTGCCCGGATCGTTGACCGCGCTCGGCGCGACCCTGGCCGTCGCCACGCCCGCGCCCGACACGACGACTTGGACGTGGACGGTGCCGATCAGCAGCGCACGCCGGTGACGGCGAACCGCTCCACCTCCGCGACGTGCCCGCCAGTGGAGACGGCGACGGTGAGCACGCCCGGGCAGCCGCCGGGGAACTTCACCGTCGCCGACCACGGCACATCCGTACCACCGGCCGGGGTCGCGGACGCCTCGGCGAGCGGCTGGGCGCGGCCCTGCGTCCGGATCTGCACGCGCAGGCTCTCGTCGACGCCGGTGATCCGGCCGCCGACGGTGACCGGCGAGGTGACCGGCGCGCCGTAACCGGGTTTGTTCAGCGTCAGCGTGCCGTCCTCGGTGCCGACCACCTCCCACGGCCGGTCCGCGCCCGCGCCGATCCGGGCCAGGTGGACGACCGCCGCGGTCACCGTCGCCCCGCTCGGGTTGTCGAATCCGACACTCACCCAGGCCTCGTCGCCGCGCACATCGGTCTTCACGATCTTGTCGACGTCGCCGTAGCCGAGGTAGTCGCGGGTGAACATGCGCGCGGTCGCGCCCGCGTCCAGATGCCACGGCTGGTGTCCGCCCGGGTTCGCCTCCCGCTGCCAATCCACCGCCTCGTCGACACCGTCGAACGGCCACAGCGGCTGATACCCGAAATCCGTTGCGGCGACGGCGGTTTCGGCCGGAGACGGCGCGCCGTCCGCGAGCGGCGCATTGTCCGCGCTCGACGGCGTGCCGGTGGCCGCCGGTTCGTCGGCCGTGCCGGTCTGCCACACGAGCAGTATCACCGTGGCCACGGCCAGCACGAGCGCGACGAGCACGATGATCCAGGGCACGAGCGAGAACCGTTGCGGTGTGGGACTTTCCGATGTCACGACGACGCGACCAACCTTCAGCTCGTGATGCCCGATGTCGACTGACCAGGATGCCACAAGGCCCCGGACGACCGGAAAACACGTCCCCCATCGTCGTCGGCGGGCGGCACCCTCGTGATCGCGATGGGGGTCAGCGGCGGACCGGGTAGCGCAGATGCACCGCGCGCAATCCCGGCACCACGACCGGATCGTCCAGCACCTGATGGCCGCGGGTGAGCGCGCCGAAGTACGGGATGCCGTCGCCGAACAGCACCGGCACGAGACTCACGCACACCTCGTCCACCAGGCCGAGATCCAGCGCCTGCTGCGCGACGGTCGTGCTCGAGACGACGACATCCTTGCCGTCGGCGATCTCGAGCGCGCGGGCGATCCCGGCCTCGACGCCGTCCACGAATGTCGTTCGCGGCCAGCGGGATACGTCGTCCGGCGGCTGATGGGTGACCACCACGACGGGCGCGCCCACCGGATGCCGATCGCCCCAGCCGTCGGTGATGTCGAACAGATGCCGTCCGCACACGAGCGCACCGGTCTTCCCGAACAGCTCCTCGAGCATCCCGGCGCCAGCGGCGTCGACGTGGAAGGTGACGTTCGGATTGGGCGTCGGAATCGTCACGTCCCCGGCGTCGTACCAGTCGAACAACTCGCCGACCTGGTCGTCCCGGTCGGCGATGAAGCCGTCCAGCGACATCGTCATATGGGTGAGCACGCTGCCCATGGCGGGCCTCCTCGGGAATCGGTGTGGTCAATGTGTCGACCGGGCCGGAGGACGAAACTCATCGGTCCCCGCGGCCCGCGACGCCCGGGAAGGACGAATTGCTACCGTACTTAGCGATGGTAAAGAAGTCCGAACCCGGTCGCGGACGCACCGCCGCGGTCATCGTGCTGTTGGGCGCGCTCACCGCGGTCGGGCCGCTCGCGATCGATATGTACGTGCCCGGGTTCCCGCAGATGGGCCGCTCGCTCACCGCGAGCGACACCGGAATCCAGTTGTCGCTCACGGCTTTTCTCGCGGGCATGGTCGTCGGCCAGCTGCTCCTCGGGCCGATCAGCGACAGTCTGGGGCGTCGGCGGCTGCTGCTGGGCGGGACCGTGCTGTTCGCGGTGCTGTCGCTGGCGTGCGCGCTCGCGCCGAACATCGTGCTGTTCAACGGGTTCCGGTTCCTGGAGGGGGTCGCGGGCGCGGCCGGGACGGTGCTGGCGCGGGCCGTGCTGACCGACCTGTTCCACGGACCCCGGCTGCCGGGCTACTTCTCGCTGCTGGCCATGGTGCTCGGCGTGGCCCCGGTGATCGCGCCGGTGATCGGGACCGCGATCCTGTCGGCCGGGACGTGGCGCACGGTGTTCGTGGTGCTCGCGGCGTTCGGGCTGGCGTTGTTCGTGGCCGTGCTGTGCACGCTGCCCGAATCGCTGCCGCCCGCCGAGCGGCACACCGGCGGCTTCGGCGGCACCTTCCGGGCGATGGGCGGGCTGCTGCGGAACCGGGCCTTCGTCGGGTGCGGGCTCACCCTCGGGTTCGCGGCGGCGGCGCTGTTCTCCTACATCGGCAGTTCGAGTTTCGTGTTCCAGGACGTGTACGGCACCTCGGCCGCGTTCTACGGCATGGTCTTCGCGGTCAACGCCGGGGGGATGATGGCCGCGAGCGCCCTCTTCGGCGCGCTGTCGCGGCGTTTCGCGGTGCCCGTGCTGCTGGCCGCCTACTGCGCGCTCGCGGCGAGCGCGGCGGCCGTCCATGTGGCGCTGGTGCTCACCGTCGGCGGGAACGCGGCGATCACGTGGGTGTGCCTGTTCTTCACCGTCGCGGGCGTGGGCGGCGTCTTCCCCGCGAGCATGACGCTCGGGCAGACGCTGGGCCGTCCGGCCTCCGGCGCGGCGTCGGCGCTGCTCGGCGGGGCGCAGTTCCTCTTCGGCGCGCTGGCCTCGCCCGTGGCGGGGGCGTTCGGCGGGCACAGCGCGCTGCCCATGGCCGCGGTCATGCTGGTCGTTCTGGCCTGCGGCGCAGCGGCTTTCACGACTCTCGTACCGCTCGGCCGGAATACGGGCGCGGCCGCGGCCGAACTCGAGCGGAGCTGAGCGTCACACCTGCCCGGAGATACCCGCCGCGTGGCGTAGCTGGGCGAGGGCGTCGGCCTTGTCGTCGCCGCCCACGAGATAGTGCGAGATCGCGAGGCGCACGATCGTCCCCGCCACGATCACCGGATCACCCTGCGGCACAAGCGGTTCCAGATGCGCCCGCATGATCGGGATGACGCGCTCGATCTGCGCGAGCACGTGATCGGGTTCGACGTGGACCATGCGGCTCAGCGAGTACGACTCCTGGAATTCGACGATGAACCGCAGCACCGCGTCCAGCCGCGCCACCCCGGTGTGCCCCTCGGCCGCCGCGCGCAGGCCGTTCTCGATATTGGCCTGCTCGTAGGCGCCGAACGCGGTGAGCAACTCCGCCTTCGAGGAGAACAGCCGGTACAGCGTCGGCCGCGAGATCTTCGCCTGGGCGGCCACATCCGACAGGTTCAGCTTGCCGTACCCCTTGCGGCCGAGCACCTCGAAGGTCGCGCGGAGGATGCGCGCGCGGGTGCTGTCATCGCGGGTGCCGGAAGTCGAGTCCACTTTACAACCTTTACACACTTTGTAACGAATGTAATACTCGGGTCGTTCGAGAGAAGAGGCATCATGACCGACACGATCGTCTCCGACGACGCCATCGACTTCGACCCGTTCTCCGCGGAATTCCACGACGATCCGTATCCGCTGTACCGCAGGCTCCGCGACGAAGCTCCCGTGTATCACAATGCCCGCTACGGCTTCTGGGCGCTGTCCCGCTACGCCGACGTGGCCCCCGGCATGAAGGACTTCGACGTCTACTCCTCCGGCCGCGGCGTCACCCTGGAACAGGTCCTCGCCCCCGAACCGCCGGAACAGCAAGTGCCGATGATCATTTCGATGGATCCGCCCGAGCACACCCGCATGCGCAAACTGGTGAGCAAGGTCTTCACCCCACGCGCCATCGCCGAACTGGAACCGATGATCACCGCCACGGTCCACCGCTTCCTGGACCCGTTGCCGGATTCCTTCGACATGGTGGCCGACTTCTCCGACCTGTTCCCCATCGAGGTCATCACGACCATGCTGGGCGTCCCACCCGAGGACCGCACCCAGCTCCGCGCCTGGCTCACCGCGCCCCTGCAACGCGCGCAGGGCCAGCTGGGTATCGACGAGGAGGGATTGGCCGCGGTCCGCGCGTCCACCGCCTTCTACGCCGGATTGATCGCCGAACGCCGAGCCCGCCCGCGCGACGACATGATCAGCCGCCTGACCGAGGTCGAGGTGGAACGCGACGACGGCACGCTGACCCGACTGACTGATCTCGAAATCCTCGGTTTCACAGCGCTTTTGGCGGGCGCGGGCGCGGAGACCGTCGCCAAGCTGATCGGCATCGCGACGGTCGTCTTCGCCGACCACCTCGACCAGTGGCAAGCCATGCGCGCCGACCGCTCGCTGATCGCCGGGGCGTTCGAGGAGTTGCTCCGCTACGAGGGCCCGGTCCAGTACGACGTCCGCTACACCCTGCGCGACGTGACCCTGCACGACCGCACCATCCCCGCCCACAGCCCCCTCCTGATGCTACTGGCCTGCGCCACCCGTGACCCCCGCATGTTCCCCAACCCCGACCGCTTCGACATCACCCGTCCGTTCACGGGCCACAACCTCGGCTTCGGGTACGGGATTCACCGGTGTCTGGGCGCGGCCTTGGCCCGACTGGAAGGGCGAATCGCGTTGCACGCCATGCTGGATCGGATATCGGAGTTCGAGGTGGATCGGGCCGGGTTGCGGCGGTCCCGGGTGACGAGTGTGGCCGGGTGGACGAATGTGCCGGTGCGGGTGAGGTAGTCCGGGCTACGGTACGTCGATGGCCCGGGTATGGACAGTGACCTCGACGACACCGACGCAGGAGGACGCGATCGCGATCGCGAAAACCGTTGTCGGGGAACGGCTCGCGGCTGGGGGCGAGATCACCGGTCCGTTTTTGTCGGTGTTCTGGCATCTCGGTGAGCTCGGTGAGGGCCAGGAGTGGCGGGTCAACCTGCGCACGTCGGCGTTTTATCGCGATCGTCTGGCCGCTCGGGTGGGTGAGTTGCATCCGTGGGAGAGTCCGGAGGTTACCGCGACGCCGGTCGAGTGGTGTTCGGAGAGTTACGCGGAGTGGGTCGAGCGGACTACGACGGACCCTGACAGCGTCTGAAGCTCGGCCTCATCCAGGCACTACGCACCGGAGTCCCGGTAGGCGAGCGCGGCCACCACGGCTGACCTCGCTCGCCTCGGGTCAGGACCGTTCGATCATCGCCGTGAACTCCTCGGCGTGGGGGCCGCTGATCTGGTAGGTGACCGTGGCCGGATCCTCGGGCCCGATCTCGGGGGTCGGGCCCGGGATCCATTCGTTCACCAGGTCACGAAATTCGTTGTAGGACAATGGAACGGTATCCTCGGGCAACTCCGTCGACAGCACCGCCACACTGACGCCGCGGGTGCGGCGTGGTTTCCCCACACGCGGCCACCAGAGCGGGGCGCGCTCATCCTCGGCCAACGCCGCGTACAAATCCTCCACGCCGACCCAGGTGCGGCCGTGCTCGGCGGCGATCGCGGCCGCCCGACGGAACAGGACCACCAGCGCGGGCGCTATGCCGTCGATGGTGACACTGCATTCATCGCGTTCACTCCCCATGGAACGAGCCTAGGCCGGAATCTCCAGGCCCGCGCACGTGATCGGCATCGGGGTATCGCCGATGTGGTAGATATGCGGTCCGAACACCTCCTGCCCGGTGTAGAACCCGCCCTTGCACGTGCAGACAGCGGTGTAGTTGGTGCCCGGATCGAGGACGACATCCACCTCACCGCCGCCCTCCTTCTCACACTGCGCCGGAGTGACCGCACCCGCCGGACCCGCCGCGAGCCACAACCCGACCGCCGCCGTCGCGGCGATTACCGCCACCCGAGATATGAACCCTCGCTTCATGTTTCCCCCTTCAGGAATGGTGTGGGAGGTCGGTAGCCGCGCGGACACGCGGTCACCGCGGGCCCAGGCAACGAGGAAAGCGACGAATCACCCCCGCCGATGCACCGGCACCCAGCCCCCCGTTTTTCGGTTACCGACCGTGCGGGTGATCCCCGTCGACCAACCCCCACACCTGATTCGACGCAGCCACGGCCCGGCCGGTTCCCTCCCTTCCACCACGGGCTCGCAAACTCACCACCACCAGGTTGTCGGTGCCCCATGCCAGGATCGGCGGCAGATACACGCACCACCCAGGCCCCAGGAGGAATCCATGGCCGCCGCCGACAGACCCGAGGTCCGCCTCGTCGCCCACTGCCGCCGCTGCCACGGCTGGCTGGTCTCCCCCACCTCGGTCGCCGAGGGCATCGGCCCCACCTGCGCGGCCCGCGAACGCGCCGACGCCCGCGCGACCGCCACTAAGACGCTCACCCTGTTCGAGATCGGTTGACCAACGCTCAGGGGTGCCACAGAGCGTCCCAGTGCCACGGCTTCGCCGCGTCGCCGCGCAGCACGCGATCCGGTGGTCTGCCTGCGCGGGGACTACATCCCGTTCCCCTACCGGTCTCTGTACACGCTCTAACGTCACGCCCATGACGGACAAGCCCATAGCCACGCGGACCCTGCGCCGCATCCAGTCCGGTGGCGAGGAGGTGACGGTCGAGGTGTTCGCTCCGGCCGTCCAGCCCGACGGGGCTGTGGCATGCCGGTACCTGATCACCGGCCTGAACCCCACGGTTCACGAGGGCACCAGCTGGGGAGTCGACGACATCCAAGCGCTGGTATCGGCGTTGACAACCATCGGCGCGATCCTGCGCCGCCACGACGATCTCCGTTTCCTCGACACCCTTCCCGCCGACAGCGGGTTCCCCCACCCCTAACCACCCCGACTGCGTGGGCGCGCTCGCCCTACGGCCGACGCCGTTGGCGTTCTCGGGACCCCCTCGAACTCCCAACCTTCTGATCTTTAATCGAGTTTCATCCAGCTTCTGCGCACCGGGCTCTCGTGCTCGACGGTTGATCAACGCTCAGGTGTGTCACAGAGCGTCCCATTGCCACGGCTTCGCCACCTCGCCGCGCAGGCACGCGATCCGATGGTCTGCCTGCGCGGCGGCGATGTGGCTTGTTTCGGCGCGAGTCAGGGCGAAGGCCGCCCATCTGAGTTCCTGGATGTCGGCGAGAACCCGGAAGCTCGGTTGTGCGGCGAGGTCGTAGCCGCCGTAGGCGTCGACGAACTCGCCGTACTCGAGATCGGGGATTCGGTCGAAGTCCGCGTGGTCGGCCGCGAGCTGAACGAGATCCCATTCCGGGCGGCCGAGCGAAACCCTGTCCAGGTCGAGGAGCGTGGGCACGCCCGAAGGGGGGACGATCAGGTTTCCCTGCCAAGCGTCTGCGTGAATCACGCTCGGCGCGAACGCTTTCGGCAGCTCGTCGTATCGGCGACGCAATTCGTCGTGATGCCCCAACAGCCAGTCGCGGTCCCCTTCTTTCACCGCCGTCGCACCGGACAATTGGGACCGCAGATCGTGGAATGGATCATGTTCCGGCAGAGCAGGATTCGTCGGCGGAGCCAGGGCGTGCAGTGCGCGCAGCATCGTTCCGAGTTCGCGTGGTGTCGCTGGTCGATGATCGGGAATCAGGTGCCACCAGGTGACCGGACGCCCATCGATCACCGTCGGCTGCCGTATTGACGCCACCGGCTCGATCGTCGGGATGCGGGAGCGGTTGAGCCATCGCGAGATCAGAACCTCTCGCGCGGCCGCGTCCCCAGCGCCCGGCCGGCCGATTCGGGCGACGATGTCACCGGCGAGCCGGTAGACGGCGTGCGAGCCCTCTCGGACGAGCTCGTATTCCGTCAGTTTCAGCCCGGCCACGCGAGCGGCCTCCAGCAGCACCTGATCCGAGTGCAGGCGGCTGTTCAACCTATGCTTCGAGTTCCGCACTACGCCGTGAACCCCGGGTCTCCGAGGCGCGGGCCAGCTGGATCGTCTCGTGCGCCATCGGGGTGATACCGCGTTTGCATCTGCGCTGTCCGCTTCGCCACTTGCAGGGCGTCGAATGCGCCCTCGCGGTCGCCGTGCAAGGGGAAGCCTCGGGCCATGTCAATGTAGTGGGGGCCCACTTGTTCCCGAGGCGTGTCCGCGGCCAGATGGACTTTCTCGTTGCGTTTCACCGCCTCGGTGCCGTCCATCGCCTCGACCGCGAGTCCGACGCTCCAGACATCGACATTCTCCCGCGCGAGCTGCTGCTGGGTCTTCCCGATCAGCCGCCGTATCGCGGTGACCCGCTCATCCACACCCTGATCGACGATCATTGTGGTCACACTTCCATTCCATCCTCCCAAACCACCATGCGCCGGGCAAACCTGATTCCAGCTACCGATTCAGGCTCGGCTGGGTTCGCCGCCTACTGTTCGGCGCTGATCCGGCCTCCCTTATGTCGACGAATTCCATTGTGCTGGCGCGTGTTCCACCCGAAAGACAGGGGCTAACGATCGGATGCACACGGACGACGAACACGGGCGGCTGACTCGGAAAGCTTCGCGCCTGCGCATCGCTCGAACTCCGGCACGCGCTACTGTCGAAGGGTGACGCGCACGCAGTGGACGATTCACGGCGAGAGGCTTGTCGACGAGAACCGGCACATTCGGCTCAGCACGGTCGATGTGGAGCTACCGGACGGAGTGCAGTTCACCCAGTACGTCGCACGGATGCCGCGTTGCGCGATGACCTTGGTGCTGAACGAAGATCGCGAAGCTCTGCTCATGTACCGGCACAGGTTCATCATCGACAAGTGGGTGTGGGAACTGCCCGGTGGCTATGTCGACGGCGCCGAGGATGTGACCGCGGCTGCGGCTCGTGAAGTCGAAGAGGAGACGGGCTGGCGACCACGATCGATGCAGCACCTCGTCACCTATCAGCCAGCGATCGGAACCCTCGATCAGCCACAGGAGATATATCTGGCCCGCGGGGCCGATCTCTCCGGCACCGATCCGGACGTCAACGAAGCGGAAGAGATTGGCTGGTTCCCGCTGGCCGAGGCAGCAGCGATGATCGATCGAGGCGAGATAGTCGGTGCTGCAACAGTTGTCGCAATATATCGCGCGCTCACTCTCGACGCCTAGTCAGCTCCGACACCTCTCGGCGAAAGTCGGCGACATCCGGCAGTTGCGCGTGTGGCCTGAGCCGGGCTCGTACATCTCGCAGATACGAGTAGGAGCGTTGCGACGTCAAGCCGACAGCGATGTCCAGCGATTGACGACCTACACGCACGGCCTCGTGCGGATCTGTATCGACCCGCGCCGAAGCCAGCAACGCCAGATTGAAGGCCCGCCCGCGCAGGTATCCCTTGCTCATGTCGAGCGACAACTCGGCGAAACGCGCCGTTCTCGCGTTGTCGCCGAGGTCCCGGAAACAGTGTGCCGTCTTGGCCGACAGATAGGCGGCGTCGAAGTAGCTCAGCCACTCGGGTCGATCTCCGGATTCGGTTCGGGAGAACGAGCGCTCGGCGGCACTGAGCGAGACTCGACACAACGAGGCGTCTCGGCGCGACGCATGACCGTGCGCTTCGACCATGTGGCACTCGGACTCCAACGCTGCCAATCCGGCGGTCCGAGCGGATATTCGAGCCGCACGGGCCAAGTCCACAGCATCACCGGGACGGCCGACGTATGTGGCTTGATGACTCATCGCGGCGAGAATCTCAGCACCCAGTCCCGCGACGCCCGCCGCTCGGGCCAAGCGGAGTGCTTGTATCAGATACCGTTGCGCAAGGCCGTGTTCCTCTTGGTCGTAGGCTGCCCATCCGGCCAACTTCGTCAGTTCAGCTGTCGTCGCGAACAATTGCCGCCCAATGCTTTCCGCGTAGCTTCCCCGCAAAAGAGGTGACACCGAGCTGTGCAGGTACTGCACGATGGTCGGTCTGACACGGCCGCCACCAACTTGATTGTCGAGGTCGCGGAAGGCAGCAGTCATTGTGCGCACGGCGTCGACCTCGCTCTGCCCGACACGTCGGCTGCCCGAGGACACGGGATGTTCCGGGACCGGTAGCGTCAGCCAGCGCATCGACGCGGCGGGATACACCGCCACCGCGTACGAAGCTCCTTGGAGAAACTTCCTACGTTCCACGTCGCTCCTCCAAAGGGCCGTCACCGCTGCGGTCGCTTCGATCAGACTCAGTGGAAACTCGAGCCCGAGATCAGCCGCCGCGCACTTGGTTGTCATTCCACAGTCCGACGGCGTGATTCGACGACCGAGGGCCTCGCTCATGACTTCCGCAATCAACTCGGGACACGGATGCAGTGGTTGTTCGCCCGCGAGCCAGCGGCCCACAGACCGGTGGTCGTAGGCCAAGTCGATACCGATTGCACGGGCGCGGTCCACGACCCGGCGGGCAAGTCCCGCTCGAGGCATCCTCGATTCGTCGAGGAGTTCCTCGAGTTCCCTATTCGGCTGCTTGGAAACGCGAGCACGTCCCATGACGCGAGTCTGACACGTTCCGCGCTGCGCGCCAAGCTCTTCCGATTTCTCACGCCCCCGCTGCACACCCCAACCCCCGCTGCGGACAACTACCGTTGCAACGCACCTTATTTGGAGCCTGCCAGTGTGGTCTTCTGGAGTGCGCGGAGGGAGCGGCGATTCTCCGCGGTACTACACCGATCTGAAAGGATAGGAACGCATGGTGCACTCGTCCTTACTCGGACAGCTGACCGCCGATGCCACCCGGGACAAAATTCAGCACCTCGCTGTCGGTGCCGTAATTCAGTTCAACGGCAAGGTGCTTCTGTTGCAACAACCTTCGGACGACTTCATGGGCGGCTTCCGGGATCTCCCCCGCGGAACGGTCGAGCCCCACGAGGGCATCGATCAAGCCCTCATCAGGGCGGTCAAGATGGAGACAGGCCTCGACGTGACCCGGATCGTCCACTACCTGGGCGATTTCGACTACGAGTCCGGTAGCGGCGAGAAGATCCGGCAGTTCAATTTCACTGTTGATGTGGCTTCCCCCGAGCCGATCGTGCTTCACGAGCACGATGCCTACACATGGACGGCGCTCGTGGAGGAGCCGCCGGTCACGGACGCGGTGCGGCGAATACTCGCGCACTATCAAGAGCGGGTCTCCGGCCGATAGAACCAAGAGAAAGGGAAATTCAATGGGCGCAATAGGTTCGACCCTCGCGCGGCGGGCGTTGGGGCGGCAGTTGCAGGAATTGCGGAAACGGGCGGAGGTGAGTCAATTCCAAGCGTCTCGGGTGCTGGGGATTTCCCCGCAGACGATGGGCCGCTTGGAGGATGGGGTTTCCGTCCGTTCGGCGAGTGATCTGTACATGAATGCCCTGTGCGATCACTACGGCGTAACCGATGAGAAGCGCCGGGCCGTCCTGGCGTTGGCGCGGGAGGTTCGGAGTACGGCGAGGCACGGCGGCGGGTGGTGGCGGGCGGATATGGATTGCGGCACTGATGATTTCGATCCGCGAACGGTATTGGAGGATTCCGCTCGGTGACTGACCGCGTGGCGGATACTGCGGCTTCCGACGATCGTGCAGACTCCCGACTACTGCCGCGCGGTCGCGTGGGCCGCTTGGCCCAATCTCCCGACCGAGCGGATCGAGGAGCGTGTGGCGCGATCGCTGAATCGGCGAGGCCGTTTGGACGATCCGGACTTCACGGCCGAGATCATCGTGTCCGAGGCGGCGATTCGTGAGGAGTGGGGCGGCCCCGGCGTGATGGACGAGCAGCGCCGATATCTCGTCGCGGTCGGGCGGCGGCCCAATGTTTCCGTACGGGTGGTTCCGTTCGATGCGCGTAGTCATATCGGTGGGCTGGTCGGTGAGTTCTCGCTGATGGAGTTCCCGATGCTCGCTCATTCGAGGCTCACCGAGCCGCCCATCGTCCACATCGAGGAGTACGCGGGCAACCTCTACCTCGAGCGGCCCGAGGAGATCTGCCGGTACGAAGCGGCGATCGCCGAGCTGCGGCGGGTGGCGTTGGACGAATCCGATTCCGGCGCAAGGATACTGGCGGCTCTCAACGGCGGCTACTCGGACTCCGCACCGAGCACGCCGACGATGTAGGTCAGATCGCCCACCCGCAGATCGTCGTCCTGGTCTGCCAGGGACCGAAGGGCGTTGGCGGCGAACAACTCTCGTACCGTGCGCCCCTTCACCACCCACCCCAACCCCCGCAGATACGCCCCCGCCTCGTTCCGCTCCCCGAAATACCGCACCTTCCCCATATCCGCCTCGAACCCGTGTTCCCGCCAACGCTCGGACAATCGCGTGAGGCTCTGCTTCGTTCTGTCCTCCTCACCGGGTTTCGGGTTGGGGCGGTTTTCGGTGGCGATGCGGCTGCCGGGGGCGCTGAGGTGGGTGATGGTGTCCAGCAGGCGGTCCTGGGCTTCGGGTGGGAGGTAGCCGAGTAGGCCCTCGGCGCTCCAGGCGGTGGGGAGGGTGGGGTCGAAGCCGGTGGCGCGGAGGGTGGTGGGCCAGTCGGCGCGTAGGTCGGCGGGGACGGGGTGGTGGTCGGCGGTGGGGGTGGCGCCGAGGGAGGTCAGGGTGCGGGACTTGAATTCTATGACGGCGGGCTGGTCGAGTTCGTACACCACCGTTCCCGGGGGCCACGGCAGGCGGTAGGCGCGGGAATCCAGGCCGGAGGCGAGGATCACGGCCTGGGTGATGCCCGCGCGGGTCGCCGAGAGGAAGAACTCGTCGTAGAAACCGGTGCGCACCTTGGCCGTATCGATCGCGATCTGTTCCACCAGTCCGTCGGGCGCCAGCTCACCGGTCGCGAGCCGGGTGAGGAGGTCGATGCCGACCGCGCGGACGAGCGGCGCGGCGAAGGGGTCGTCGATGCGCGCGGGATCCTGCCGCGTCGCGATCGCGCGCGCCGCCGCGGCCGCCGTGGCGGTCGTGCCGACGCTCGACGCGAGATCCCAGGTGTCGCCGTCGTGTCTGGTCGAAGTCGCATTCCGTCCCGCTGTCGCGTCCATGGGCGGCAATCTACGCCGGGCCACCGACAACTCCCGCCCCGTCTCGAAATCCGCTGCGACGCCGAACGTTCCGATCGAGCCCGTCCGCGATGCATCGACCGCCGAGCCCTCGTCCGCCTTGGCGACGTTCGCAACTTCACAACCCCCGGTCCGCAAAAATCGGCAGTTGCGAGGTGTCTCCGCGGGTTCACCCCCGGGTTAGCGTCCTCCCCGTGAAGAATCATCTGATCCGCCCCCGCCGCTCGGCGGAGCCTTTCCCTCGTGAGGAGCAGTTGGCCTGGCGCATCGCCGAGGTCGCGACCGATCCCGTGGCGGTCGCGCCGGAGGTCGAGGAGATGATCGTCAACCGGATCATCGACAATGCCGCCGTGGCCGCCGCCGCGCTCGTCCGGCGGCCCGTCACCAACGCCCGCGCGCAGGCGGCGGCCCACCCGTACCGGCCGGGCGCGCGGGTGTTCGGGATCGACGGGACGTATTCGCCGGAGTGGGCGGCGTGGGCGAACGGAGTCGCGGTGCGGGAGTTGGACTTCCACGACACCTTCCTCGCCGCGGAGTACTCCCATCCCGGCGACAACATCCCGCCGATCCTGGCCGTGGCCCAGCACGCGGGGCGCTCGGGCCGCGACCTGATCCGCGGGCTGGCGACGGGATACGAGATCCAGATCGATCTGGCGCGCGGAATCTGCCTGCACGAGCACAAGATCGACCACGTCGCCCATCTGGGACCGTCGGCGGCGGCGGGGATCGGCACGCTGCTCGGACTGGACACCGACACCGTGTACCGGGCCGTCGGCCAGGCGTTGCACACCACCACCGCCACCCGGCAGTCCCGCAAGGGCGAGATCTCCAGCTGGAAGGCGTACGCCCCGGCGTTCGCGGGCAAGATGGCCGTCGAGGCCGTGGATCGGGCGATGCGCGGCGAGGGCGCGCCGTCGCCGATCTGGGAGGGTGAGGACGGGGTGATCGCGCGGTTGCTGGGCGGTCCGGACGCAGAATACGCTGTGCCGCTTCCCGTTCCGGGCGAGCCGAAACGGGCGATCCTGGACTCCTACACCAAGGAGCATTCCGCGGAGTACCAGAGTCAGGCGGTGATCGATCTGGCGCGCCGCCTGCGGGACCGGATCGGTGATCTCGACCGGATCGCCTCGGTCGTGCTGCACACCAGCCACCACACGCATGTCGTGATCGGCACCGGGTCCAACGATCCGCAGAAGTTCGATCCGCTCGCCTCCCGTGAGACCCTCGATCACTCGGTCATGTACATCTTCGCGGTCGCGTTGCAGGACGGCACCTGGCATCACGAGCGGTCCTACGCGCCCGAGCGCGCGCGGCGGCCCGACACGATCGCGTTGTGGCACAAGGTCTCCACCGCCGAGGATCCGGAGTGGACCCGCCGCTACCACGCCACCGATCCCGCCGAGCGGGCGTTCGGCGCGCGCGCCGAGATCACCCTCACCGATGGGGAGGTGATCGTGGACGAACTCGCCGTGGCCGACGCCCATCCACTCGGCGCGCGGCCGTTCGGGCGCGCGCAGTACATCGCCAAGTTCCGCGCCCTCGCCGAGGGCGTCATCGCGCCCGCCGAACAGGACCGGTTCCTCGAAACCGCCCAGCGCACAGCCGAACTCACCCCCGCCGACCTGTCCCGGCTCACATTCACCGTCGCCGAGGACGTACTCGCCCGCGCACCGCGCCCGCCGGAAGGACTGTTCCGATGACCGGACCACTCGCCGCCCCCACCTCCGCCGCCGACAAGCGCGCCGCGTTCCGCGCGGGCCTGGCGTCGAACCGGATCCAGCGCCTGCCGGGGGCGTTCAATCCCTTGGTGGCCAGGGTGATTCAGGAGATCGGCTTCGAGGGCGTCTACGTCTCCGGCGCGGCGCTGTCGGCGGATCTGGCGCTGCCCGATATCGGCCTGACCACCCTCACCGAGGTCGCCGGGCGGGGCCAGCAGATCGCGCGGGTCACCGATCTGCCGGTACTGATCGACGCCGACACCGGGTTCGGGGAACCGATGAACGCCGCCCGCACCGTCGCCGTCCTCGAGGACGCCGGACTCGCCGGATGCCATCTCGAGGATCAGGTCAATCCGAAACGCTGCGGGCACCTCGACGGTAAGGCGGTGGTGCCGACCGCCGAGATGGTGCGCCGGATCCGCGCGGCCGTATCCGCCCGCAGGGACCCCGGTTTCGTGGTGTGCGCCCGCACCGACGCCGCCGGGATCGAGGGCGTCGACGCCGCGATCGAGCGGGCGCGGGCCTACGCCGACGCGGGCGCGGATCTGATCTTCACCGAGGCGCTGCGCGACGCCAGCGAGTTCGAGCGGTTCCGGGCGGCGGTCGCCACTCCCCTGCTGGCGAACATGACCGAGTTCGGGAAGTCCGACCTGCTGACCGCGCGAACCCTGGAGGCCATCGGCTACAACGCGGTCATCTACCCGGTGACCACACTGCGGCTCGCGCTGTGGGCGGCGGAGGCCGGGCTGCGCGAGATCCACGAACGGGGCACCCAGGCCGGACTGCTGGACCGGATGCAGACCCGCGACCGGCTCTACGACCTGCTCCGATACGACCGGTACACCGAGTTCGACGCGGAAGTGGCGAACTTCGCCGAATCCCTCTTTGGCACAACCGATTTCAGCCTTGGAGGCGAACGATGATCCACAAGGGGTTGACCGGGGTCGTGGTGGACACGACCGCCGTCTCGAAGGTGGTGCCGGAGACCAATTCGCTCACCTACCGCGGCTATCCGGTGCAGGACCTCGCCGCGCACTGCACGTTCGAGCAGGTCGCGTATCTGCTCTGGTACGGCGAGTTGCCCACCGACGCCGAACTGGAACGGTTCTGCCAGCGGGAGCGCGCCGCGCGCCGCGCGGACCGGTCGCTGCTGTCGCTGATCGCCAAACTGCCCGACACCTGTCACCCCATGGACGTGGTGCGGACCGCGATCAGCTACCTGGGCGCGGAGGATCCGCTCGAGGACGACAACTCCCCGGAGGCCAACCGCGCCAAGGCATTACGCATGACGGCGGTGCTGCCGACCATCGTGGCCGCCGATCAGCGGCGGCGGCGCGGCCTGGAACCCCTTGCGCCGCATTCCCATCGGGGGTTCGCCGAGAACTTCCTCACCATGTGTTCCGGTACGCCGCCCGCGCCGGAGCTGGTGCGCGCGTTCGAGGTGTCGCTGATCCTCTACGCCGAGCACGGCTTCAATGCCTCCACCTTCGCCGCCCGTGTCGTCACCTCCACGCTGTCCGACATCTACAGCGCCGTCACCGCCGCCATCGGCGCGCTCAAGGGTCCGCTGCACGGCGGCGCCAACGAGGCCGTCATGCGCGACATGCTCGAGATCGGCGACCCCGACCGCGCCGCGGAATGGTTGCGCGCCAAGCTGTCTCGGAAGGAGAAGGTGATGGGGTTCGGGCATCGGGTCTACCGGGACGGCGATTCGCGGGTGCCGACCATGCGGCGTGCCCTGCACGACATCGCCGCCGCCACCGGCGGGCAGCGGTGGGTGCGCATGGCCGACATCCTCGAACGCACCATGCGCGCCGAGACCGGGATCGAACCCAATCTCGACTTCCCCACCGGCCCGGCGTACCACCTGCTCGGCTTCGATGTCGAGGTGTTCACGCCGATCTTCGTCATGAGCCGGATCACCGGCTGGACCGCGCACATCATCGAGCAGGGACGGTCCAACGCGCTCATCCGCCCGTTGAGCGAATACGTCGGCGTCCCACAGCGTTCCGTGGTCGGCTAGGCCGATATCGCCTTGCCGTAGCGGTCCGGATCGATCTGCGCCGCGCGCGCCAGGGTCGCCATCGCCATCTTGACGTGCGCCGCGTCCACGAGCACCCCGTCCACCCCGACCGCGCCGCGACCGTCGGCCTCGGCCGCGCGGTAGGCGGCCAGATTGCGCTGGGCCAGGGCGATCTCCTCCGGCGTCGGGGAGTACACCGTGTTGGCCACCTCGATCTGGCTGGGGTGGATCGCCCATTTGCCGGAGTAGCCCAGCAGTGAGGCGCGGCGGGCGTCGCGCTCGTAGCCCGCGAGATCGCCGTAGTCCGGGTAGGGCGCGTCGATGGCGAGCACCCCGGCGATGCGGGCGGCGACGATCACCTTGGCCCGCGCGTAGTGCCAGAAATCGCCCGGATAGTCGCCCAGCGGAACGAAATTCGTGTCCACCCGCGCGCCCTGCGACAGCGAGAAGTCGCCGACGCCGAAGATGAGCGCGTCGACCCGGGGGCTGGCGGCCGCGATCGCCTCCGCGTTGGCCAGCCCCTCCACCTCCTCGATGAGCACCTCGAGCCGGATCGGCCGGGACAGACCGAGTTTCGTCTCCAACTGGGTGAGCAGCACGTCCACCCACCACACGTCGCGGGCGGTGCGGGCCTTCGGGACCACGATGGTGTCGAGGTCGCGTCCGGCGCGGGTGACCACCTCGATGATGTCGTCGTGGCACCACTCGGTGTCGAGGCCGTTGATCCGGATCGCGCGGGCGGTGCGGCCCCAATCCAGCTCGGTGAGCGCGGAAACGGCCAGCTCCCGGGAGCGTTCCTTGAGCGCCACCGGGGTGGCGTCCTCGAGATCCAGGAACACCAGATCCGCGCCGCAGGCGGCCGCCTTCGCGAACATGTGCTCGTTCGCGGCCGGGACCGCCAGCTCGGATCGGCGCAGCGGAGTCGTCATCGAATTCCCTTCTCTCACAGCACGCCCCGCGCGCGCAGTGCGTCCACGTCGGCCGTGCTCAGGCCGAGCAGTTCGCCGTAGACCTCGGTATTGTGTTCACCCAGGCGCGGACCCAGATGGGCGATCCCGCCCGGGGTCGCCGAGAGCCTCGGCACGGGCGCCTGCACGGTCATGGGGCCCAGTTCGTCGTCGTCGACACGCACGAAGACCTCGCGGTGGCGCAGTTGCTCGTCGTTCACCAGGTCTTCGATGTCGTAGACCGGCGCGGCGGCCACCTCCTCGGCCTCGAATACCGACATGGCCTGGGCCAGTGTGTGTTTCGCCACCCACTCGACCACCACCTCGTCGACCTCCCGGGCGCGGGCGAGGCGGCGCTGCGGATCGGAGAAGTCGGCGTGATCGACCAGGTCCGCGCGGCCCATGGCGCGAAACACGCGCAGCGCCAGGGCCGGTGAGCTGCCGGACATGGCCAGCCAGCGGCCGTCGGCGGTGCGGTAGGTGTTGCGCGGGGCGGAGATGTCCCATCGGTTGCCCGACCGGGTGGGAACCAGGCCGAGCTGGTCGTAACCGAGCAGGGTCTGCTCGAGCAGGCGAGCCAGCGGATCGATGAGGTTGATGTCGATCAGTTGGCCGGGGCCGCCGTGCACATCGCGATGGTAGAGAGCCATCATGATCGCGTAGGCGGCGTTGAGCGAGGCGATGCCGTCGGCCAGCATGAACGGCGGCAGCGTCGGCGGGCCGTCGGCCTGACCGGTCAGGTGCGCGAAGCCGCTCATCGCCTCCCCGAGCGTGCCGAAGCCGGGGCGTTCGCTCTTGGGTCCGGACAGGCCGTAACCGGTGATGTGCAGCATGACGATCCGGTCGTTGACCGCGCGCAGGCTCTCGTAGTCCAGCCCCCACCCGCGCAGCGTCCCCGGGCGGGTGTTGGCGATGACCACGTCGACGTGTTCGACCATGCGGCGCAACAACTTCTGGCCCTCCGCCACCCGCAGATCGAGGGTGACCGCGCGCTTGTTGCGGGAGATGGACTTCCACATCAGTCCGACCCCGTCGCGCTGATTTCCCCAGCCGCGCAACGGATCCCCGCGACCGGGCTGCTCGACCTTGATCACCTCCGCGCCGAACTCGCCCAGATACGTGGCCGCCAGCGGCGCCGCCGCCAGGGTCGCCAGATCCAGGACCCGGATCCCGCGCAACATCGCCGCGTCCCCGGACACCTAGGCCGCCGATCCCGCGGGCCGGTCCAGGCCGAGATGATCGCGCAGCGTCGTGCCCTCGTACTCGGTGCGGAACAGGCCCTTGCGCTGCAAGTGCGGCACCACCAGGCGGACCACGTCCTCGAACGCGCCCGGCAGATGCGTTGCGGCCAGGACGAATCCGTCGCAGGCGTCGCTGTGGAACCACTCGGCCATCTGCTCGGCGATCTGTTCGCCGGTGCCCACGAAGCGGGGCCCTTGCAGCAGGGTGGCGCGGTGGCCGGCCAGATCGCGCACGGTCACCGTGTCGCCGCCGATGTGCCTGCGCAGGTTCTGCACCAGGCCGCGGATGCCCGAGACCGACGCGATCAGCTCGTCGGTCACCAGATCGTCCGGATCGTGTTGGGCGAAGTCGTAATTCATCAATTCCGACAGCAGCGTGAGCGAGGCGGTCGGATGCACCAGGTCGTCGAGCAGCATCGCCTCGCGTTCGCGGGCGTGCTGTTCGGACTCGCCGACCACCGCGTAGGCCATCGGGCAGATGCGGACCGCCGCGGGATCGCGGCCCGCGTCGGCGAGGCGGGCCTTCTGATCGGCGTAGTGGTCGCGGGCCACCTCGAGGCCGGGGTCGCCGGTGAAGATGAGTTCGGCCCAGCGCGAGGCGAAGTCGCGGCCCCGGCCCGACGAACCCGCCTGCAACAGCACCGGGCGGCCCTGCGGGGTGCGCGGGACGGTCAGCGGGCCGCGCGCGGACAGGTAGCGGCCGCGGTAGCGCAGTTCGCGAACCTTGCTGGGGTCGGCGTAGATTCCCGCGGCGCGGTCGTGGACGAGGGCGTCGTCGTCCCAGCCGTCCCACAGTCCCGCGACCACCTCGAGGAATTCGTCGGCGCGGTCGTAGCGCTCGTCGTGCCCGAGGTGGGCCTCGACGCCGAAGTTCTGGGCCTCGCTGTCGTTGACCGAGGTCACCACGTTCCACGCCGCGCGGCCGTGGGACAGATGGTCCAGCGTGGCGAAGGTGCGCGCGACGTGGAAGGGGGCGTAGTAGGTCGTCGAATACGTCGCGCCCAGGCCGATTTTCGTGGTGGCTTGCGCGAGCACGCCGAGCACCACGCCCAGGTCGAGCTTCACCGGGCGCGCGCCGTAGCGGACCGCCTCGGCGACCGAACCGCCGTAGATGCCCGGCATCGCCAGCCGGTCGTCGAAGAACATCAGATCGAAGCAGCCCTCTTCCAGCTGCCTGCCGATCTTCGCGTAATAGGACGCGTCGAGATAGCCGTGCTCGGTCGCCGGGTGCCGCCACGACCCGGCGTAGACCGACGTGCTGCCTGCCTGCATGAACGCGACCAGGGTCATCTTGTCACCGCTACGAACCGCCATAATTAACATGTAACATCTGATATTTCAGATATCAAGTGTCAGTTGTTAGACTGCCGCCATGGCAGCTGTCGACATCTCCGGCACGGTCCGCGAACGCGCGGCCCGCGAACTGCGCGACCGGATCCTCACCGGCGCGCTCCGGCCGGGAAGCCGGGTGGATCTGGACGCGATCACCGAGGAGTTCGCGACCAGCCGCACGCCGGTGCGCGAGGCGCTGCTGGAACTGTCCTACGAGGGTTTGGTGCGGATCGCCCCGCGCAGCGGGATCACGGTGATCGGCATCAGCGCCGAGGACATCGTGGACAGCTTCACCATCCTCGGCGTCCTCACCGGACAGGCCGCGGCCTGGGCGGCCGAGCGCGCGACCGACGACGAGCTGCGCCAACTCCGCGACCTGGCGGCGGAGGTGGCCGCGAAGTCCGGCGCGGCGGAGATCGGCGAGTCGAATTGGCGCTTCCACCAACGGATTCACCGCGCCGCGCAGTCACCCCGACTGCTCACCCAGATCCGTCAGGCGGTACGGGTGGTGCCGTCGAATTTCCTCACGGTCTTCCCGGAGCACGAGAAGCATTCGCTCGACGACCACGAGCGGCTGCTCGACGCCCTCGAGTCCCGCGACAGCGGGCGGGCGCGCAGGGTCGCCGAGGCACATGTGCTCGACGCGGGAAGATCGCTCGCACGCTGGCTGGACGAGCAGTCCGACACCGCGCAGGCGGTCGACCAGTAACCCGCCCCCTGACCCCAGGTACACGAACCCAGCCGCACCCTTTATTCGGATCCGCACCCGTTGTAGGGCCCCACAAGGGGTGCGGATCCGAATAAGGGGTGCGGCTGGGTTGGTCGGCCTGGGGGTCAGGGGGTTTCGAGGTGGCGGCGGAGGAGTTTGCCGGTGGCGTTGCGGGGGAGTTCGTCGATGAAGATGATGTCGCGGGGGACCTTGTGGCGGGCCAGGTGGGATTTGATGTGGGATTTGATCTCGTCGGGGTCTCGGGGGGAGTCGGGGGTGGGGACTATGAAGGCGCGCAGGCGTTTTCCGAAGTCTCGGTCGTCCACGGCGACGACGGCGGCCTCGCGGATGTCGGGGCGTTCGGCGAGGAGGTTCTCGACCTCCAGGGGGTAGACGTTCTCGCCGCCGGAGACGATCATGTCGTCCTCGCGGCCGTCGATGAAAAGCCTTCCGTCCGAATCGAAGTGGCCGAGGTCGCCGCTGCACAACAGGCCGTCGACGATCTCCTTGTGGCCGCCGTCGGTGTAGCCGGAGAAGCTCAGGCCGCTGGAGACGAAGATGGCGCCGATCCGGTCGGGCTCGGTGATGCGGCGGCGCCGGTCGTCGTAGAGGGCGACGCGGCAGCCGACCGGTGGGCGGCCGACCGTGCCGGGGGCGATGCGCAGATCCTCGGGCGTAGCGACGGCGGCCACGGCGACCTCGGTGGAGGCGTAGAGGTTATAGAGCACGTCGCCGAAGGTTCGCGCGGTGCGGCGCACGAGGTCTGGCGAGAGCGCGGAGCCCGCGGCGAAGATCACCCGCAGCGCGGAGGTGTCGTAGCGCCCGAGCACCTCGGGGCCGAGGTCGACGATGCGCTGCAACATCGTGGGCACCAGAACCAGCGTCGCCGCACGGTGTTTCGCGACGGCGGCCACGACCCGTTCGGGATCGAACTTGCGTTGCTGGAACACCACGGCATTGCCCAGCGCCCAGCCGAGCGTCAGCTGGGACAGACCGGTGCCGTGAAAGGTGGGCGCGGCCATCACCATGGTGTCGTCGCGCGGCAACGGGATGCGGTCGAGGAACTGCGCCGACTGCAACGGCGAAACCTTGTCCCGCGGAGCGCCTTTGGGCATGCCGGTCGTTCCGCTGGTGAGGATGACGAGGCCACCCGCCCGCTTCGGCGTCGGGACCGAACCGGCCGGATGGGCCTCGATCAGCGAATCGATGGTCGCGATCGCGGTCGCCGCCGCGCCGTCGGACCAGGTGAGAAATCGGGGAATCGGCTCCGGCACCGCGTCGAGCAGACCCACGAACTCCTCGTCGAGCAGCAGCGCCGCGACCCGTTCGCGCTCGGCGACCGCGGCCAGCTGCGGCCCGCCGAATCCGGTGTTCATCAGCACCACCCGCGCGCCGAGTTTGCCCGCCGCCAGCAGCGCGAGCATCATCCCGCGATGATCGCGGCACAGCACCCCGAGCACGGTTCCCGGCGCGATGCCGGTGGCCGCCAAACCCGTTGCGAGCGAATCGGATCGGGCGTCGAGTTGGGCGAAGGTCAGCGGGCCGTGTTCGTCGATGACGGCGGTCGCCGCACCGCGCGTGCGGCGGGCGTGTCGCAGCACCGTCACGAACGGTCCGTAGACGTCCGCGTCACGCATGGTCCGCATGATCTCCATCGGATGCCGGGGGTCGAGGACGCCACGGCGGAGGAGGACCGACAGAGCCGCGAAGGGTTCGGAAACCGACCTCACCAGATCCCCAGCCTTGCTGGATGAATACTTCACTTATCACTCCCGCATCCGTCAGCACTCGACCGAATATGTTTGTTGAACAGTAGATTACCCCTATACCCAACAGGATCAGGTCGTCTCTACAGGTAGAATGACTAGTAACTTAACGCATTCCCCGACGCCAAGGCCGTCGCGGGGCGAAGTCCGTTGCCATGGTCGACACGGGCTGACATGATGCTATGAAGAAGCTCTCATCTACTCGCGGAGTGGCCATGTCTCGACCAGCGCAATCCCTCCGACAGCCCGGCCCGGCGGAACCCGAACCGCGGCGCGGTCGGCGCTACATGTCCGGACCCGCCGCGCTGCTCGGCGGCCCCGCGAACGTGATCATGCAGTTGAGCCATCCCCCGGTCGGCCGTGGCGTCATCGAAAGTCGGGTCGAGCGTGGCCGTTTCGATCGGCATCCCCGCAAGCGCGGGCGCACCACCCTCACCTATCTCGCCGTGGCGATGCTCGGCACCGACGAGGATCGCGCGATCTACCGGGAGGCGGTGAACAGCTCGCACCGCCAGGTGCGGTCCACGGCGGACAGTCCGGTGAAGTACAACGCCTTCGACCCGCGCCTGCAACTGTGGGTGGCGGCGTGCCTGTACCGCGGCACGGTCGACACCCTCACCTTCCTCTACGGCGGGATCGACGAGGCGCTCGCCGACGAGCTCTACCAGGACGCGGCGCGCTTCGGCACCACCCTCCAGATGCCCGCCCAGCTATGGCCCGCGGACCGCGCGGCGTTCGAGGAGTACTGGAATGCCCAGGCGCGCAACCTGTCCGTCGACGACGAGGTGCGGCGATACCTGCTCGATCAGGTCGTCGATCTGGGTCCGTACGGCCGGTTCGAGCGGGTGGCCTTCCGGCGGGTGAACCGCTTCTTCACGACCGGCTTTCTGCCGCAACGGTTTCGGGACGAACTCGGCCTGGACTGGGGACCACGGCGGCAACGCGTGTTCGAGGTCGTCATGCGCACCCTCGGTCGCGTCATGATCACGCTGCCCGAACGCTGGCGGGTCTATCCCTTCGACACCTACCTGCGCGAGATGCGCGAACGGTACACGCAGGGCAAACCGTTGGTGTGACCAGACGGGCGGGAGTTCGAGTGGGGCCGGTGATCACCGGCCCCACTCGAGCTCAGGACGACCGCGCCGCGTCGATGAGGCGCTGGCGAAGCCAGGTGAGCGGGGTCAGATTGCCCGGCGCGACAATGTAGCCGGGGTAGCTCTGGTGCACGCCGGACTGGAGGAACTGGTCGATCTGGTGCTGCCGTTCCTCGTAGGCGTTCGCGTTGAGCTGATCCGACAGCAGGCCGAGGCCGCCCGCGCGCATGGCGTCGCCGAACAGGTCGCCGGCCTCCTGCTGATACCGGCCGAGTTGGGCGGCATCGGGATTGGACAGCTGGACGAAGAATCCGGCGATGCGCCCGGCGAAGTCGCCGTCGGGCATCGAGCAGTACAGGTCGCCCGCGACACAGAAGGTGTAGGTCTGCCCGGACACCCAGCCGAAGCCGCCCGGCCGGGGACCGACCGCGCCCGCGCCGGGCACCGGGGGTCCGATCAGATTGTCGGTGGGCGAGCGCCGCGGATCGGAGATCAACCCGACCAGGACGACGCGATCGGCGGGCACCACGCCGAGACCGGTGCCGATCTCGGCGGCCACGTCACCGGCCGCGTCCGCGCCCTGGCTGTAGCCGAGCAGCGCGATGCGGGTCGCCCCGCACGCTCTGCCCATGGCGGCCACCAGGTTCCGGGCCTTCTCGACGGCCTCCTGTTTGGAGCGGCCGTACACATCCCCCTCCCACGGGAAGGCGGTCGCCGCGTAGCTCACGTAGTCCACGCGCACATTGCCGGGCAGCCCGTCCGCGCTCACCGCGAGAATGCCCCGGCCCGGGTCGGAATTGGAGGTCTCCCAGGTGCCGGGGACGGCGACCACGTAGAGATCCGGGCACCCCGGCGCGGGCGCGGCCCGGGAGGCGCCGGCCCCGCCGACCTGTGCCGCGCCGACCAGGAGCGCGGCAATACCCAAGGCCGCGTTGGCCTTCCACCGATTGCGTCTGCTGAAACGACCCATCTTCCGCCACTCCTCGTCGAGCCCGACTAACCGAGGGGTCCCGGTGCGACATCCACCGGAAAGGTAATCACCATTAACTTAGCAAGACGAGAGGGCTGGTGGGAAGGTTATCAGCGCCGCCAGAGGAAGTGGTGGGTGACCCCGGACGGGCTCGGGACGCGTTCGAGGTGGTAGCGGTCGGTCAGATCCTCGGGGGCGGTCCAAAGGCGTTCGCCGCGGCCCAGTTCGAACGGGGCGACGGCGATGTGCAGGGTGTCGATCAGGTCGGCGTCGAGGAATTCGCGGACGGTGGCGACGCCGCCGCCGATGCGCACGTCCTTGCCGTCGGCGGCCTCGAGGGCGCGGGCCAGCGCCTCCTTCGGGGAGGCGTCGAGGAAGTGGAAGGTGGTGTCGCTCAAGGCGAACGAGGGCCGCGGGTGGTGGGTGAGCACGAACACCGGCGTGTGGAACGGGGGTTCGTCACCCCACCAGCCCTGCCAGTCGTGGTTCTCCCAGGGCCCGCGCTGCGGCCCGAACTTGTTGCGGCCCATGATCTCCGCGCCGATATTGTTGGCGAAGTCGCGGACGATGTAGTCGTCCAGACCGTACGTGCCACCGGGCTCGGAGCGGTTGGGCCAGTGCGCGGTGGCCAGTGCCCAGGCGAAGAGTTTGTTCGGATCGGCGTGCCCGAACGGGCGCTCGGCGCTCTGCCCCTCCCCCGTGCCATATCCGTCGGCGGACAACCCGAAATTCTGAACGCGAACCAACTGTGTCATCGAAGCACCCTTTTCTGGTTGCAATGTGCAATCGCTAGTAACCTAACCCCAACCGATCTCGAATCGCAACCACTTTCGGCCACGGGTTATGGCCGGGCCGCCCCGACGATCATGATGAATTCCGCGGCGAGCCCCAGTGCGGCGATGGCCACCGCGAGGGCGGCGAGCCACTTGCCGCGGCGCGGGCCCGTGCAGCCGACGATTCCGAGCACGAGACCGGCCAGCGCGAACGGGATGCCGATGAACGGGCGGACGCCGGTCAGGTCCACGGGCAGGAAGGGCAGAAGCAGGCCGTCGAGGGCGAGGAAGATCGCGGCGACGGCAAGCCCATGCCCTGGTGTGGTTGTGGCGGCCCCTGACCCGCAGGCGGGGCGCCCGCAGGTGGGGCGTCCGTGGGTGGAGCGTCCGCGGGTGGGGCACCCGCAGGCGGAGCGCCCGCAGGTGGCGCGTCCGTAGGTGGGGTGCCCACTGGTGAGGCGCCCGCAGGTGGAGCGCCCGTGGGCGGAGCGCCGGTGGGTGGAGCGGTATGAACCCAGGGCTGGTAGGACATCGGACGATCCCCGTTTCGTGAAGTGACTCCCCAGCGCATCCAAGCGCATCACGTTCCCCGTGTCCAAGGCTCGCGATGGTTATCGCCGGGCCCGTGCGGGTCTCCCCTCGTGGACGGCGCGATCGACGTCGGCGAGGTGGACGCCGACGGTGTGCAGGGTCGCGCCGAGGGCCATGGTCGCGCCTCGATCGAACTCGCGGCGAGCAGCGGGCCGACAATGCCCACGAAGGCGGTCGGTGCCGCCGAGTACGCCGAAAAGGCCCGTGCGGCAAGGCATTCCGGCCGCATACTCACCGAGATCAAGCGGCTGGACGCGGAGGCGCTCCCCGAGGAACACAGGCGCTGGGCCGCCGACCGGTGAGATCGGCTGTGGCACACCAGCCTTCGCCGATCGGCAGGCGCAGCGGGAACATGGTGGTGCCGGTGAGGCGCTGGTGTTCGGTCTCGGCGGCGATCAGGCCGAGCGCCCAGTCGAGCTGTCCGGCGGGCATGCGGTAGGTGGTGCCGTCGGTGCAGCGCAGCCACGGCACGCCGGTGCGGACCGGGGGCTCGATGCCCACGGCGGCGACGAGAATCGATCCGGCAGGCTCCATACGCGGCACGGTACGCACCGGCCGGTTGGTTCACCGGGAATTAGCCGATCGTCGTGCGCGGTCACAGTGCGCGACCGTCGCCGCTTGTGCCGCAGCCCGTTACGGCACGTGCAAGGCCAGGACGGCAGTGTCGTCGGTGACGCCGGAACCGAACGATTCGAGCAGTTCGGTTACCGCCGAGACGATCTCGGTGGCCGACGCCGGAGCCTGGGAGCGGGCGAAATCGAGGAGGGCGGATTCGCCGTAGTAGCCGTCGTCGGTGCGGGCCTCGATCAGCCCGTCGGTGTAGAGCAGCAGGGTGTCGCCCGACCGCAGGGTGCGCGTGACGGTGACGATGTCCGGTTCCGGCAGCGCGCCGATCAGCTGACCGCCCGGCGTGGGCAGGTAGGCCGCGGAACCGTTGCCGCGCAACAGGATCGCCGCGGGATGGCCGCCGGAGGCGAGGGTGACGGTGACGCGCGGGCCCTCGGGATGATCGCGGTCGAGGGCGAGCAGACCGTAGATCACGGTGCAGAAGCGCAGGATGCCGGGCTCGTGATTGCGCACCATGACCTCGTTGAGATGGGTCAGGGCGGCGGCGGGTTCGGGGTTGTGGACCGCCGCGGCGCGCAGGGTGTAGCGGATCTGCGAGGTGACGGTGGCCGCGCCGACGCCCTTGCCGCACACGTCGCCGAGGAAGAACCCCCAGGTGTCGTCGGTGATGGGGAACAGGTCGTAGAAGTCGCCGCCGACCTCGTCGACCGAGGCGACGTGATAGTGCGCGGCGGCGTCCATGCCCGGGACGGATTCGAGCGCGGCGGGCAGCAGGGTGCGTTGCAGGGTCGCGTTGAGCCGTTGCAGGCGCTCGCGGTCGCGCTCGGCCTCGCGGCGGGCCCGCAGCAGTTCGGCCTCGTAGGCGCGGCGCTCGCGGGCGTCGAAGACGGTGGTGCGGATCAGCAGCGGCTGCCCGTCGTCACCGGACTTGACCGTCGAGGTCACCAGCACGGGCAGGCGGGTGCCGTCGGCGGCTTGCAGTTCCAGGGCGATGCCGCTGAGGTGACCCCGCATCCGCAGCAGGGGTGCGAAGTGGGTCTCGTGATACAACCGGCCGCCGACGGTCAGCAGGTCGTTGAAGTGGCGGCGGCCGACCAGATCCTCCCGCCGGTAACCGAGCCAGGTCAGCAGCGTGGTGTTGATCTTGGCGATGCGGCCGTCGAGCAGGGTGGACAGGTATCCGCAGGGTGCGTTCTCGTACAGATCGTCGACGTCGTCCTCCAACAGCGCTGTGAATTCCGCCCGCTGGTCGGGATCGTCCGGGTCGAGACCGAGCCGCTCGGGATCCGGGCCGCCCGCGCGGCACATCATCATCACAGGTTACGCACGAATTCGGTGATCGCGGCGGCCGTCTCCTCGGGGGCGGCGAGCTGCGGGCAGTGCCCGGTCGCGTCCAGGGTCACCAGGCGGCTGCCCGGAATGCGAGCGTGCACGAACTCCCCCACCTCGCGCGGGGCGATCGCGTCGTTCGAGCACTGGGCCACCAGCGTCGGCACCGAGACCGCGGCCAGATCGTCGCGATTGTCGGAGAGAAATGTCACGCGGGCGAACATCCGCGCGATCTCGGGATCGGTGCGGCAGAAGCTGGTCTCCAGTTCGGCCGCCAGCTCCGGGCGTTCCAGATTGCCCATGATGACCGGGGCCATCGCGCCCGACCAGCCGAGGTAGTTCGCGTCCAGGGATTCGAGCAGTTCATCGATGTCGGCGGCGCTGAAACCGCCCCGATAGCCGGTCGCGGGGTCGTCGAGGAAGCACGGGCTCGGCGCGAGCAACACCAGCCCGCGGAACAACTCCGGTTCGGTCGCGGCGGCCAGCACGCCCATCATCGCGGCTACCGAATGCCCCACCAGCACAACGGGTTCCGGCCCGGCCGCGCGGCACACCTCGCGGACGTCCTCGGCGTATCCGGCCATGGTCGAGTACCGCTGCGGCGTCCACGCCGACAGATCCGATCCGCCCGAACCGACGTGATCGAACAGCACGACCCGGAACCGCTCGGCCAGCACCGGCGCCACGAGGCGCCACAAGCCCTGGTCGCAGCCGAATCCGTGCGCGAGGACCAGCGTGGGGGCTTCCGGCGGACCGGTGACGACCACCCGATTCCTGCGCAAGACGTCGCTCATTCATCCCATCATTGCAGAGGGTGGCCGCTCGGGGAGTTTCGGGCGACACGCCGCCCCCCGCCCGTGACCGCGCGCGGTCACGGCGACGGGTCGGGCTCAGCGGAGGGTCAACGGCGGAGACGGCGGGAACACGACCGGCAGCGCCGCGAGCGCGCGATGGAACGGACCGGGTCGCCAGGTCAGCTGGTCGGCGGGCACGGCCAGATCCAGATCGGGCAGGGCGTCGAACAATTCGTCGATCGCGCGCTGCACGGTGAGGTACGCCACCGATTTCGCCGGGCACGCGTGCGGGCCGATGCTCCACGCCAGATGCGAGCGGTTGCCGACGCGGCTGCCGCCCGGATCGCCGTCGCCGCGCACCTCCGGATCGTTGTTGCAGCCGGCCATGCTGATCAGCACCGGCTGATCGGCGGGCAGCCAGACCCCGCCGATCATGATCGGCTGACGCGGGTAGGTGGTGCAGAAGTTCGCCATCGGCGGGTCGTTGAACAACACCTCGTCGAGCGCGTCGACCGTGGACAGGTTGCGGCCGAGCACATCGCCGTAGCGGAACCGCTCGTCGGTCATCATGAGCAGCAGGCCGTTGCAGATGAGGTTGCGCTGCGCCTCGAAACCCGCGCCGTAGAAGCTCATCAGCTGGGCGAAGACCTCGACGTCGTCGAGACCGACCGGGTGGGCCGCCAGGCGCGAGGTCACGTCGTCCCCGGGCTGTTCGCGCTTGAGCCGAATCAGTTCCATCAGTGCGACTTTCAGGATCTGCATGCCCTCCGCGCCGCGCGCCGGTTCGAACCGGGCGGCCATGCCCGCGGCGACCTGCTCACCGATGTCGGCCGGGCAGCCGACCATCTGGTTGAGCACCTCGAGCACGAGCGGAAAGGCGTACTGCCGCATGAGATCCGCGGACCCGTCGCGGCAGAAGCTGTTGATCAGCGGGATGGCCACCCGCTCGACCATGCCGGGCACGGCGTGCAGATCGATGCCGTCGATCGCCGCGACCGAGGGCTGCCGGTAGCGGGCGTGCGCGGCGCCGGTGTTGTAGCGCGCGGCGGGCAGCCAGGCCATCATCGGGCGGACCGGTGAGTCCTGCGGGACGGTCTTCTGCCAACTGCGCGGATCGGACGGAAAGTGGTCGGGGTCGTTGAGGATTCGCAACGCGGTGTTGTACCCGATCACCAGGGTCGCGGGCACGCCCGGGGCGAGCTCGACCGGGGCCAACGCGCCGAACCGGCGGCGCATCTCGGCGTAGGCGGCGTGCGGATCATCGACGAATCGCTGGGTGTAGAGCGGAATTCGCTCCTCGGCGTAGGCGGCGGCGCCGTGCGCGACGGGACAGCCACCGGGTGCGCCCTCGGGTGCGGAATGTGTCGCTGAGTGTGGGGTGGTCAACGAGATGACTCCATACAGTGGAACGGAAGGGTCTCGAACTGTTCGGTGGGCAGGGCGATTCGCCCACCGAAGCAACATAGCAACGGTTTGCTGTCCGCACGGCACGTGCGGGCGATACGGTCCGGAAGGTACCCTTCGGTCCCGAATGTGACCGAAGGGCATACGGTTCCACGATCCCGACGATCCGGACCTTTCCACCTGGAGGTATGCGGCCACGTGGCCCTTCACGCGGGAACACCGACAGCGAACGCCCGAACCCGTGTCCGATTCCCGCGCTACGGGTTGTCAGGGGGCTAGGCGGGCGGACGTCGGGGTTAGGTGGGGGTGGTCGTCGCGCGGGCGACGGCGACGGTGTGGGCGGCGGCGCGTTCGGCTGTTTCGGGGGTGCAGCGGCCGAGGCCGCAGGCGGTGGCTACGCCGTGGACGGGGCGGTTGGCGGCGCGCTCGAACAGGTTTCGGGCGTGGAGGCTGTCGTCCTCGGATTCGGGGGCGACGACACCGGCGATGAGGGGCCAGGCCGGATCGAGTTTGCGCAGGGGGGTGTAGAACTCGGGTTCGAGGGGGGCGGGTTCGGCGCCGAAGGCGCATGGCACGTGCACAGGCGGTAGGGGGATGTCGCGCGAACGTAATTGGGGGGCAACGCGATTGAGGAGGTTTACCGCGGGGGCGAGGTCGCGTGGGGACAGCAGGCTCTTGTGCTGGTAGTCGCCGTAGCACAGGTGCACCACCGTGTCGGCGCCCACCTCGCGCATCCGGATGAGGACGCCCGCGAGCTGGCGCGCGACCAGCGGGCCGAGGGCCCATTGCGCGCCGAGTTGCTGGGCCTTGACCATGCTCAGCAGCGCGATGGGCGATTCGAGTTGCCAGACGACGCGGTCGCCGTACCGTTCGGTCACGGTGGCGACATCGCGCACGATCGCCTCGGTGAACACCGGCAGGTTGCGCAGCGCCCGCACCACGACATCGCTGTGCCGCAGCGCCTTTCCGACGGGCAGGCCGCCGGACACGGCCGCGCCCGCGAAGACGAACATCGCCAGATCCAGCGGATTGGGCTGGCTGAGCTGCACTTTCGCCTCGGCCAGCGCCGGGCGTTCGCGACGCAGCGCGTCGAAGGCGGCCAGCACCTGATCGATCCGTTCGACGCGGCCCATCGAGACGTGTTCGGGTTCGAGGGTGCGGCCCTTGCGCAGGCCGTAGCTGGGGAAATCGCCGTAGTCGGCGTAGTCGCCGGGCGTGCGGATCTCGAAGACGTCGTGCTCCCGGCGGCCGCGCAGGTAGTCCATGATCCATTCCGGATCCAGATCGCAGGGGATCGCCGTGACGGGCCAGCCCGCGCTCTGGTCGGCGAACCAACTCAATACCGCGCTGTCACCCCCCGCCATCAGCTTCTCGGGCAGGGTTCCCACGAAGTGCGCGATCCTGAACTGGTGTGGCTCTAGCGAATTCTGCATGTCAATCCCCATCGATACGGCGAGGTCGAACTCGAGCACGCTGTCCGGCAGCCGTACAAGCGTACCGGTAACCGAGACCCCGGGCCCCGGTTACCGTGGGATGACCGGATGATCAATCGCCCTGCGACACCCGCGATTTCACCGCCACGCCCGCAGCCTGGGGTCGTGCAGGGCGCGCTGAGGAACTCGCGCTGGGCAATCGGGACGCGCGGCCGGGGTCGTGCAGGGCAGCGGGAATTCGCACTGGACATTCGGGAGGCGCGGCTGGGCTCGCGCGGGGCGGTGGGGGAATTCGCACTGGGCAATCGGGAGGCGCGGCTGGACTCGCGCAGGGCCTCGGGGAACTCGCGCTGGACATTCGCTGGGTCGGGCAGGGCAGCGGCGAACTCGCGCTGGACATTCGGGAGGCGCGGCCGGGGTCGCGCACGACAGCGGGGAAGTCGCGGTGGGCACTCGGGATTCGCGGCGGGCCCGCGCCCGGGACGCTCAGGCTTTCGCCGTTGCGCTCGCGATGAGTTCGGCCAGGGCGGTGGGGGTTTCGAGTTGGGGTAGGTGGCCCGCGTCGGAGAGGAGGTGGAATTCGGCGGAGGGGATGGCGGTGGTGTAGGCGTGGCCGTGGTCGGGCGGGACTATGCCGTCGTGGGCGCCCCAGATCACGAGGGTGGGCACGGGGATCTCGGGGAGGCGGGTGAGGAGGGTTGGGTCGGACATGGTGGTGCCGCCGTATTCGCGCAGGGTGGCCCGGTTGGCCGCCATCGTGGTGAGGCGGTGTGGGGCAAGGGAATCGATGTCGATGCGGTGGGCGTCGGGGTCGCGGTAGGAGAGGTCGGCGATGCGATCGAGGGCGAGGGCGAAGAAGTCGACGATGGGGGTTTGGGGTAGGTCGAGGCCGACGGCGTCGACGAGGATCAGCCGGGCGACCCGCGGGTCGCGGAGCAGGGCGAGTTCGGCGGCGATCCAGCCGCCGATCGAATTGCCGACCACGGTCACCTCGGTGAGCCCGAGTTCGGCGAGGAGCGCGGCGTAGAGCCGGGCCAAGCCGGGGATGTCGGTGAGTTCGGGCGGGCGGGGCGTGCCGTCGAATCCGGGATGTACGGGGGTGATCACGCGCAGGCCCGGACGGTCGGCGAGCAGTGTGGCGAACTCCGCCACCGACGCGGGTCCGGCGCCGCCGTGCAACAGCAGGACCGGCGCGCCGGAGCCCTGATCGGTGTAAGTGACTGTGGTGGAGCCGAATTCGGCAAGGGTGACGTTCACGCTATTCTCCTCGATCGCTATATCAGGAACCTTAGTTCAATATCCTTAATCAAGCAACCTGATTCTGCGTTAGGCTGACCGCGTGGAACCCTCCGTGTATCAAGTCGGACAGGCGATCAAGCGTCTGCAATGGCGTCATCACCGCGAGGCCAACCGGCGGCTGGCCACGATCGGCCTCTCCCTCGCCCACTGGGACGTCCTGCGCAACCTGCACGAACACCCCGACGCCTCACTACGCGAGCTGGCGCAGCTCACGTTCCAAACCGACCAATCCATGGGCACACTCGCGACGCGCATGATCGAACGCGGGCTGATCGAGCGAGTGCCCGGCCCCGGCCGGGCGATCCGGCATCGCCCCACCGCCGCGGGGGAACGCGCCCGGCGTGACGGCGCGGCACTGGTCGGCGAGGTGCTCGACGAGACCGTGGGCACTCTCTCGGCGGCGGACCGGGCCAGTCTGTATCGCCTGCTGACCCGAGCCACCGGGAACGACGGTGCCACTCAATGAGATTCGGTACCACGTACCGCGATCCCGCCGAGCAGGCGGCGCGGCTACTCCACGGGTTCGCCGTGCGCGGCGAGGACCGGCGTCGGGCGGTCGGTCGCCGCTCGGAAGGCCGCGACGAGGTCGGGCAGGAGGTCGACCGCGCGGGGTTCGTCGCCGGGTAGTAGCAGGGGGATGCGGACATCGGTCACCCCGGCGGCGATCAGCGGCGGCACCGAGGCGAGAGTGGCGTCGATGTCGAGAGTTCCATCGGGGCGCTCGACAATCGTTGCGGTGCCTTGGATTTGAAGGTGGCCGGGGTCTCCGCCGAGGCTGGCGACGCGGTCCTTCATGGCCGCGATGGCCCCCGCCGGATCGTCCCGGGCCGGTCCCCAGGGAATCCAGCCGGTGCCGAAGCGGGTGAGGCGGCGGGCGACCGCGTCGTTCACGGTGCCGCTCACCCAGACCGGAATGCCGCCCGGCTGGCGGGGTTTGGGCATCTGGTGGATGCCGTCGAAGGACAGTTCGGGGCCGCGATAGGTGGCGCGCCGCTCGGTCCACAGTTCGCGGCAGACCTCGAGGGTGTGGTCCAGCAGACGGCCCCGGCGCTCGAACGGCAGGCCCGCGGCGTCGTATTCCTCGCGCTGCCACCCGACGCCCACCCCGAGATCGATCCGCCCGCCGGAGAGGACGTCCAGGGTCGCCAGCTGTTTGGCCAGCACCACCGGTCGCCGCAGGGCCGCCAACAGGATCGCGGTGCCGAGCCGGATTCTCGTGGTCGTCGCGGCCAGGGCGGTGAGCACCGTCAGCGGTTCGAGCCACTGGCCGTCGGGGCCGGTGGGTTGTCGCCCGCCCGCGACACCGCCCACGGACGGGTCCGCGTAGGCGTCCGAATTCGCCCCGAACACAACATGGTCGGAGACGACCACTCGGTCGACTCCGGCGTCGTCCATGGCGCGGGCGGCGGCCAGCATCCGGCTCCAGTCGAAGGCCGGATCGTCGGTGAAGGTGCGCAGGGGCAGGGACAGCTGTGGCGAGATCGGCATGACGGCTCCTCGGATCAGAGGCCGGTGACGGCCGGGGCGATGCGTTCGAGGGTGGCGACGATGGTGGCGAGGTCGGCGCCGACGGGATTCACCAGGACGTGATCGGCCCCCGCCACGAGATGGTCGCGCAGGCGGCGGGCGATGGCCTCCTCGTCGCCGTGGGCGATGAGGGCGTCGATGACCGCGTCGTCGACGGTGCTGATCTGTTCCTCGGTGTAGCCCAGGCGAAGCAGGTTGCGGCCGTAGGGCGATCCCGTCGCGCCGCCGATGACGTGCATCGCGGACAGTGTTCGCGCGCGGTATTGCCGGGCGCGTTCCCGGGCCTGGGCCGGGTCCGGATGGTAGACGACGAGTTGTTCCGGGATCAGCAGCTTGTCGGGTCCGAGGATCTCCCGGGCCCGGGCGGTGGTCTCGACGGGGGCGGCGTACGGATGTGCCCCGTCGGCACGGTCTTTCGCGAGGGCGAGCATCTTGGGACCGAGCGCCGCGAGTACCCCGGGATGGGGCGCCTCCGGCGCGGCCGTGGGGACGAGAGCCGGGTCGGGGATCGTGTCCATCTCGTCGAGGTACTCCCGCATCCGGGCGAGCGGGCGGCCGTAGGCGCGGCCGAGGCTCTCGGCCTGGCGGGGAAATCCGACGCCGAGGCCGAGCACGAACCGCTCCGGGTACGCCTCGGCGAGGGTCGCGGCACCGGCGGCCATGGTGATCCCCGGTCTGGCCCACAGATTCGCCACGCCGGACCCGACGACCAGTCGATCGGTCTCGGCGAGCCAGATGCCGAGTTTGGCGAAAATGTCTCTGCCGCCGGTACTTTCGCCCGTCCAGGCCGAGCCGAAGCCGAGCTCCTCGATCCGGGCCACCGCCCGCCGCTGCTCCTCGGCGGGCGCGACGGCCGTCACCTGATTGTTCACCCAGACGCCTACCCGGCCCAGTCGCTCGCGCGCCCGCGCCACGGTCACCGTCGCCGCCATCGCTCTCCCCTCCCGTTACCGGAGACTTTCTCCGGTTCCGGGTATCACTATATGGAGAGCTTCTCCGTTTGACAATGGGGTGGGCGTGTCACTCCGCGACGACGAAACCTCCACTGGGATCGGCGTATCGGGCGTCGGCGACGGTGTGCAGGGAGGCGGCGAGGTCGGCGACGAAGCGGGTGAGGGTGTCGACCGCCTCGTGCTCCCGCGGGTCGGTGGTCCAGGTGGTCATCGGGCGCCTTTCGTGAGTGCGATGGGCAGGGCGAGGTGGTGGTCGGTGCGGCGCTGGAAGGCGTCCCCGGCGCGCAGGACCAAGGCCTCGTCGAAGTGCCTGCCGGACAACGACATCGACAGCGGCGTGCCCGCGTCGGAGAGGCCGATCGGGAGAGCGAGCGTGGGGTTGCCGAGGGGGTTCCAGTAGGGGGTGTGCAGGGAGGGCAGCACCGACAGCGGCTCGTGCTGGTCGATGGAGTCCAGGCGCGGGGCGCCGAGGTGGCCGGTGGGGGTGGCGATGAGGTCGACGGTGTCGAACAGCGCGGCGACGCGGGCGGCGGCGACGCGCCGGACCCGTTGCGCCTGAACGTAATCCGCCCCGCTGACGGCCTGGCCCGCGGCGAGGATGATGCGGGTGCCGCGACCGTAGTCGTCCCACCGGGTGAGCAGGTCGCCGCGATGATAGGCGTGCGCCTCGGCGAGCATGACCACGATGTCGACGGCGGTCAGTTCGGGATACATCGGCAGTTCGACCTCGACGATCTCGGCGCCCGCGGCGCGCAGCACGTCGACGGCGGCGGCGAAACGGCCGGGCTGCGCGGGATCTGTTCCGCCCGAGGCGAATCGGTCCAGCGTGTCCACGCCGACGGTGATCCCGGTCAGATCGCCGATGAGCGCGGCCGGGTAGTCGGGGACCGGGACGCGCGCGCTGTAGGGATCGGACGGATCGTGCCCGGCGAGCACGGACAGCAGCAGCGCGCAGTCGGCGGCGCTGCGGGCCATGGGACCGACGTGGTCGAGGGTGTAGCCCAGCGGGACGACACCGGATTTCGGCACCCGCCCGAAGGTCGGCTTCAGGCCGGTGATGCCGTTGAACGCCGCGGGGATCCGGATACTGCCCGCGGTGTCGGTGCCCACCGCCCCGAGGAACATCCCGGCCGCGACGCCGCTGCCGGAGCCCGAACTCGAACCGCCCGCCCAGCGCTCGAGATCCCATGGAGTGCGCGGAACCGGGAACGGCTTGTCCGGGTCGGGAACTCCGATCGCGAACTCCATAGTGGTGGTCTTGCCGACGAAGATCCCCCCGGCCGCCTCCAACCGCGCCGCGGCGATGCTGTGACCTTCGGCTCGCCCCCACGCGGGATCGAGCACCAGGCTCTGCGCGGTGGTGGGCCCCTGGGGATGGGCGAGAATGTCCTTCAGCCCCAACGGTATTCCGTCGAGCGGCGCGAGCGCGTCCCCGGCGGCGAGGCGTTCGTCGACCTGCCGGGCCCGGGCGCGGGCGTCCTCGTCGAACCGGTGGAGGAACACGCCCACCTCGTCGTCGTGGCGATCGGCGGCGGCGAGGACCTGCTCCATCAGCTCGGTCGCGCTGATCTCGCGGCCGCGCAGGGCCGCCGCGGCCTCGCTCAGGGTGCGGACGGTGGGTACGACGGTGGTCATGATCTCACTCCTCGAACGGTGCTCGGCGCACGGTGCCGTTGACGTCGACCCGCGTGACGCGGTCGACGCGGAATTGGAAGTCGCCGCAACAGGTTCCGAGGGCGTAGTCCACGATCTCGCCGTCCCGGTTGCGAATGGCCTGCTCCAGCAGCATCACCGGCTCGCCGGGCAGGATGTGCAGCAGGGCGGCGGTGTGGTCGTCGGCGCGGGCGGGTTGCATGCCGATGTCGAAGCTGTCGATGTCGACGCCGCCGTGGTGCAGCAGCGCGTAGAAGTCACCGACGAAGGCGGCCTGATCGACCCGCCCGGCCTCGGGGGCGCGCAGGTAGTTGGTGAACACCGCGATCGGCCGATCGTCCACGCGCAGCACGTATTCCACACACAGGCAGTCGGCGCCGGGTTCGACCGCGTCCAGGCGCGCGGCGATCACCGCGGGCGCGGGCAGCCACGCCCAGTGCAGCAGGCGGGGCGTGATGTGCCCGAGGGCGAGATGCTCCTCGAGCGGGCGACCGACCGGCGGAAGCGCGCTCGGCACAACGTATTCCGCGCGGACGGGAATGGTGCCCATACCCCGCCGCCGCTCGATCAACCCGGCCCGGCGCAGCAGATCGAGGGCCTCGCGGACCGCGTCGCGCGGGGCCTGGTACTCGGCCATGAGCGCCGCCTCGCCCGGCAGTCTGCCCTCGGCGAAGGCGCCCCCGCGCAGCGCCGCCCGCAACACGTCGTGCAGACGGCGGGCCAGCAGCTGCGAGGCCGAGGGCAGCACCTCGCGGAGCTGGTCACGGAATCTCGCCTGGGTGGGGAACGACATGTCCGAAGCGTGCGCCGGGGCCGCGTTACGCGACAAGCACGGGAGGTAAACGTCCAGTTACGCTGTCCGGCACGGCCTCCGCACCGGCCGTGACCAGGTGTTTCACCTGCGGTGGCGGTCGCTCGCGTCGCCCGGTGACCGGCCCGGCGACCCGCTTCGGGGCAGTGCGGGGGAGGTTACGCGGACCCGGCCGCGTCGAGCAGGCGTCCGCCGAGGGCGATCCGCGCGTCGTGCTGCGGATGGAATTCGATCATGATGTCGTCGCGGAACCGCTCGCCGAAGACCTCCGCGAGGACATCGGTCACCCCCGCGGCCAGCCGCCCCGCGATCTCCGGACCGTCGGGACGGGCGAGCGCACCGGCCTTGATCCCGAATTCGACACTGGGCGCGACGTTCTCGCCGCGCACTCCCCCGACGGCCCAGCGCCCGCTCGGCACGCCGACGAGCCGCACCGCCACCAACCGCCGCGCCCACTCGCCGTACACGGCCACGACCGCGTCGGTGAGCCCGGCGACGAGGGCGTCCTCGCGCCCGGCGAGCTGAGGTTCGAGCGCGTACAGGGTGAGGTGCGGCATGATGGCTCCGAAGCGTTGTGGACAAAACATCTTTGTAGTCAAAGGTAAGTCGAAAGGATCGGCCGCGCAATGGCATTCTCGACCGACGACACCGTGCGGGCGCTGCTGCTGCTCATGCCCCGCCTCGTGGGGCGCGCCAAACGCCTCGGCGTCCCGGCGGCCCTGCGCGGTCACGACCTCGCCCCGCGGCATCTGTCGCTGCTGGCCTATCTCCAGTTCGAGGGTTCGCTGACGGTCGGCGAACTGGCCGAACGGCTCGAGATCGCGCCCACGACCGTGAGCCTCATGGTCGCCGACCTGTCGCGCGGCGGCATCCTGGTCCGCCGCGAGGACGACACCGACCGCCGCCGCCGCATCGTCGCCATCGCCCCGGACCAGCTCGCCGCGGTGGACGCCTGGCTGGGCGGCAGCGCGGCCGCGTGGCGCACGGCCCTGCACGGAACGACGAGCGCCGAACGGGAGACTGTGGTGCGCGTGCTGCGCGCCTACGAGCGGGCCCTCGGCGAACAGCGTTGAGGCCGAGCGGAGCCGGGGATCACAGGGCGTGCAGGCGGGCCAGCACCTCGAAGGCGACGTCGGCGGTGGTGAACAGGGCCCGGATCTCGGCGGCGGTGGCGTCGTGGGCGGCGGGGTTCCGCAGGGCCAGGCCGTTGCCGAAGACGACGACGTTGAAGCCGAGGTCGGCGGTGCGGAGCAGGGGACGGGTGGCGACGCCCGCGCCGAGGAGGCGGTCCAGGCCCTCGCCGAGGAAGTAGAAGCGCCACAGCGGGCCGAGGTCGGCGGCGTAGACGGCCTTGGTGCGGTCGACGATCTCGAAGCCCGCGTCGCCGATGGCGCCGACGATGCGGAAGTAGTCGCTCGCGTTCTCGGGGCGGGTGCCCACGGCCGCGACGGAGTAGGCGAGGTCGACGGTGAGGTGGGCGTTGTATCCGGCCATGGCGGCGCGGGCCGGGGAGACGTCGCACCGCCGGGCGAGGTCGAAGTAGTTCGCCCAGTGCGATTCGACCGGGCCCCCGGTGAATTCGCCGTGCAGGTTGTCCAGGTAGCGGCGCAGCAGTTCGAGGCTGATGGCGTGGGCGTAGTCGGGCGAGGCGAAGGCGGCCGGATCGTGTTGCAGCGGCATGACCGCGGACTGTTCGACGGTGTCCAGCCCGAGGGAGAACAGGCCGCGCCGATCACCGTGGGCGACAAGGATTTCCGTGATCCGGTGATGGCGGTCGACGGCGTCCTCGAGCCGCCGCAGCGGATCTCCGGTGAGCGTCGTCGTATCGCTGAGGGCCGCGAGGTCGCCGATCTCGCTGTCCGACAGCGGGGTTCCGCAGGCCACCGGGAGCGGTTGGGCCTCGACCACCGGCAGGGCGCTCCACGGCAGCACCATGAACACCAGGATCGCCAGCAACGCTCGTCTCGCGGGCATCGGCAGATCATACGAGCGCGCGCCGCTCCCCGTCGCGCCGAACACGGCTCGGACCCCTACGGCGTCCGCTCGGCGGTCGTTCCCGGCACAGCAGATAGATCCCGGCCGCGCATCCGGCCGTGATCACGAGCGCCGCCAGCGCGGGTCCCGGATCGTGGGTGACCTGGACGAGCCGGTACCAGCGCGGCGAATAGCTGATCCGCCCGAAGGATCGGCCGCGCAGGGCGACTCCCGCCGACGGCACGAACAGCACCACGAGGGCCACGACCGCGCTCGTCGCCCGTCCGGGCAGCGCGGCGACCACGTTGTAGCCACCGACCAGTCCGATGGCGAGGGCCCCGAGGCTCGCGCACACCCCGCCCGACAGACCGGTCGCGGCGGTGAGGGCCGCCGCGGCCGCGAGCGCCGCCGACGCCGCGAGCGCGAGCCACGGGCGCGGCCACCGCCGGGCCAGCAGCAGTCCGATCGCCACCATGACCACCACGAGCACGCTCACCCACCACGGATGCGGTACGGCGACAACGGCACTGCCCGACGCGGCGTAGGCCACCAGCAGCAGGAGCATCACCCCGTCGCGGGCGGGCAGGATCAGCGCGGCCACGAGGGAGGTGACCACGACGAGCGCCACCCCGGCCACCGGCACGCCCGGCCGAGAGGTGCTGTGCGCCAACCAGGTCGAGGAGATCAGGATGCCGAGCACCGCGATCATTCCGGCCACGATCGGCGCGAGCGGGAGCAGCGAACCGGGATGTTTGGCGGGCGCCCGGTGGGCGTCGACGGCCAGATTCCAGCCGATGAACACCACCGCGAGGCCGACGAGCCAGATCGGCGGCGCGTCGCCGAGCAGCGCCTCGAACCGGTTGGTGGAGCCGGTCTCGGCGGGCGGCTGGGCCAGATCGCCCAGCACGATCGACCCCAGGCAGCCGAACAGGTAGGCGCCCGTGGCCGCCGGATTGGTCCACACCGCCGCCGGGATCGCGCCGATCACCACCCCGGCCAGCAGCGAATCGATGTAGTTCAGCGTGCTCAGCGAGTCGAAGTTCGCCCAGTGCAGCGCCGCGTGATTGACGAACATCCCCGCGAGCGCGACCCCCGCCGCGTACCAGGCCACGCGGCGACTGCACAGCCCGATCGGGACGGCGACCGCGATCACCGCGACCATCGCGCCCGCGGCCATGGACTGCGGCACGCTCATGATGAGCAGATCGATCGTGGGCGAGGCGGCCAGCGCGAACCAGCTGAACGAGATCGGCATCATGATCGCCAGGCCCGCGCTGATCGAGCTGAGCAGGACCGCGATCACGCGGACCGCGTCACCGCGGCCGTGGATGCCCAGGTACCCCGGGAGCTCGGCGGGGCGGATCTCGCCGACGCGCACGCGAGCCTCCTGTCGTCGAGCGGAGCGACCTGTTATCTGATGGCAATCCTTACGGGGCGGGGTAACGATCGCCTCTAGTTTCGGTTGCCGAATAGTTGCTGTTGGTCCTCGAGGGTCGTTCCGAACGCCGCTCGACGCCGCCGCGTCGGCGGTCTCCGGACATCGATCCGGCCTCTTCCGGACCCGACACGCCGCACGATCGTGACCACGAAACATGTTGCCGCGCAGTGTTTTCGGGACAACCCGGTGCTCGTCCCCGAGCGTCGATCCGGCGATGCCAGTACCGTGTACCCGGCCGGGAATGGGCGCCGGAGGCCGCGGATCGGTTTGCGCGGCCTCGCCGGACGCCCAGCCCTCGGTCAGCGGGCCGACACCGCCCGCTCGCGTGAGGAAGGACCGTTGCACCTGATGAGGCAGATCGATCGAGCCGTGGCGGCCGTGGAGTCGCATCCGATTCCCGCGGTGGTCTTCACCCTGGTGGGTCTGGCGGTCGCGGCCGGTGCGGTCGTCGTGCTGCGCAAGGCGCTGCGCGCGGCCAGACGTCACGTGATCACGGCCGAACAGGCGGGCACGGTCGTCGCAGCGGCCATCGCGACCGGGGTCAGCGCGCAGGGCATGTGGGTGTTCTTCGACGAATCCCTGCATCTGCCGGCGTCGCTGCGGGTCATGTTCTTCTCGTTCCTCGAGATCATGGTGATCACCTCGGCGCTGCGGGCGCGGGCCGCGCAGCGCGCGGGCGGGTCGGCCGGGGTCGACGGCGTCGCCATGTGGGTGTTGACCTGTCTGTCCGCGGTGCTGGCCGCCACCGACGCGGACAATCTCGGCACGCTGCTGATCCGGCTGTCCGCCCCGCTGGTCGCGGCGTGGGGGTGGGAGCGCAGCATGGCGCTGGAACGCCGCCGCGCCGGGCATTTCCGCGGCATCAACTGGCGGCTCACCCCCGAGCGGATCCTCATCCGCCTCGGCCTGGCCGACCCGACCGACCGCACACCCAGCGAGGTCGCCACCCAGCGCCGGCTCATCGGCGTCGCCCTGGCACACGATCGCGTCCGCACCCTCCTCGATTCCGGCGCGCGCGGCCGCCGGGTCGAACGCGCCAAGCGGGGGTTGCAGAAGGCCATGCGCGACGCGGTCGAGGAGGGCGGCCTGATCACCGAACAGGGTCAGCGCACGGTCCTGCTCGACACCATCGCCATTCTGTCGAGCACCTCCGCGCTGCTGGAGATGCGGCTGCCGAATCCGTGGGAGGCGCGCGACCCCGCGCCCGCCACCGAGGAGTCCGCGTCGACGAACGGACACCATCCGCCGATCGCCACGGCCGTCACGTCCGAGAACGGGCACAACGGCCACCACGCACCCGCCCACAACGGGCAACCGATCGTAACCCTCGAGAACGAGGCGCGACCGCACAACGGGAACCCGGTCGACGACCCGGCGCCCGACGACGCGACGCCGCCGGAACCCACCGCCCCGATCTCGAACGGCCACAACGGTTTCGACCGCGCCCCGGAGACCAACGGCCACAATCCCTTCGGACACGACGCGCCCGCCGATCCCTACCCCACCGCCGAACTACGCCTTCCCTCCGGCGATTCCGCGGCCCGGCAACTGCGCCGCGATCCCGATGTCCGGGCGCGGGTGCGGGAACTCTACGCGGCGAATCTCCCGCTCACCGAGATCGCGGCCCAGGTGGGCATCAGTCGGCGCACGGTCGGGCGGATCGTCGCCGATCTGCACGACCAGCCCGGCCGCCCGGACCAGGAGGATCCGGACACCGTGGCGCACAACGGTTCCGGGGAGCTGTCACACGCGTAGTTCGGCGGCCTCGAACAGCAGCCGCAGCGCGAAGGCGACGGTCTGGTCGAGCACCTCCTCCGGTTCGCCGGAGAACTGCCGGTGGATCGTGTCGACACCCTTGTCGGTCGCCACGCCGAACCATACCGATCCGGCCGGTTCGCCGTCCTGCGGGCCCGGGCCGCCGACGCCGGTGGTCGCGACCGCGAGGTCCGCCTCGAGCAGCGACCGCACGCCCGTGGCGAGCGCCGCGGCCGCCTCCGAACAGACCGGCGGCACATCGGGCATGTTCAGCACCTTGCGCTTCACCTCGGTCGCGTAGGCGACCACCCCGCCCCGGAACCACTCCCCCGAATTCGGGGCCGCCCCCAGGGCCGAGCACAGCTTGCCCGCCGTCAGCGACTCGGCCACCGCGACGGTCACCTCCGCCGCCTCGATCACCTCGGCCAGCCGAGCGGGATCGTCCTTGTTCTCCGACACAACCTCACCTCTCTCCGCGGGTCCCGCCACGCTACCGGCGAACGGGACGAAGGTGTCGGCACGACGCGGAATCCGGCAAGTGGCCTACAGTGCGCCCGAACCCGGAGATACTGGTGACATCCGAATGTTGATACCATCCCAATCGGCCCGACTCGGCTGATCGTCGGCAAGACAGGACAGCGATGGCTACCCAGGCGCACCCCCTTCCGCCCGGAACGTCGCATCGCCTGCCGCCCATCGGAACTCGGCTCCCCGACCGCTGTCACCGGTCCTGCGCCGAACTCGACCGGCAGAGCGAGCGATGGGCCCGGCCGTATCTGGAGAAACACTTCGGCGACGCGGACATCGCGCGGCGGTACCTGCGCCGCCGCCCGAATCACTTCGCCTGCTCGGCCTTTCCGACCATGCGCGGCGATCGGGCCCTGGACCTGACCAACCTGATGATCCCGGTCGCCTTGTGCGACGAGACCTTTCGCGACCCCGGCGTCACGGAGAACTACGGCGCCACCAAGGCCCTGCACACCCGTTGGAGCAGCGTCTTCGCCGGGCGCGAGCCGCCGCCGTCGGCGGATCCGGTGTTCCGGATGGTGTTCACCGCGATCGAGGCGGCCGAACGACAGATGACCCCGCACCTGGCCCGGCGGGCGCGCCGCGCGTGGCGCGAGATCGCCGACAGCCACCTGGACGAGGCGAAGCGCTGGCCGAGCGCGACCACCGTCGATCTCGACCGCTATCTGAAGGCGCGCCGGACGACCGCGCTCGGGTGGTGGCTCACCACTCACCTCGAATACGCGCTCGGGATCGACCTCTGCGATCTGGCCGTCGCGCCGCGGCTCACCGCGCTGCGCCGGGCGGTCGTGCATCATCTCGTCCTGGTGCGCGACCTCTACTTCTTCGCCCCGGAGCCCGCCGACCCGCACCCCGCGAACGCGGTCGGCGCACTCGTCCGCCGCGGGCGGATGAGCGTGCAGGCCGCGGTGGATCGGCTGGCCCAGGTGCTCGACGAGACCGAGATCGGATTCCTCGAGCGTCGCACCGACATCCTCGCCGGTGACCTCGGCCCGCGCAGCGACGTCCGCGCGTACGTGGACGGCCTCGGCCACCTGATGTCGGGCAATCTTCGCTGGGCGCAAGAGGTTTCGCGCCCGGGTGCGGGGAGCCCCTAACGGACCGCGCGCCGGTGCCCGGTCATCGCGGCGCTCCGGCGCGCGGGCTCGCGCCGACGCCGCGCGTGCGCGATCCACTCGTCGAACGTCGCCCGCAGCCGGTCCGCTTCCACCGACGTCAGCTCGGTTTCGTAGACGATGCCATCCAGTTCGAAAACCACGGTCGAGACGCTCGCGCGTCCCAGCTCGGCGGCCTGATCTTCCGCCATTTCAAACCACCCTCCAGGTACTGCACACTCGATATCCCTCCGCCCGAGTTCCTCGACGCGGCATTCCCCGACCGAACGGCGGCCACGGCCGCAAGGCCGTATCGCAACCGTGCCGTAGTCCCCGGCGCGACCGCTGAGTTGTTGCTCGCGTTCGGCTGGAACGGAACCGTTTCCGACCTTCGGCCATCCCGTCTTCTCCGCCGGTCATGCACGTTCTCCTTCGCGTGGCCGTCGCCAGGTGGGACTCAGGGGTCGAGATCGAAACACCGAGGACTCGGTAGTTCAGATGGTATCAACATCTGAATGTTTGCTACATCCCAATGCCGAATCGAGACCGAACGGACGGCATGGAAAGTGTCCGAATTGCCCTGTCTCAGCGGGCAAGTGCGGGGATCGCGCTGGCCAGGGTCACGCAGTACCAGCAGGTGTAGAGCACATAGGTGATGTTGTCCGCGTGCCGGTCGCGCAGGCGCAGCACCCGCCAGGAAATGGTCAGCGACATGGCCGCCGCGATGCCGCCGAGCAGTTGCGCGGCCAGGCCGGCGTGCCGATACAGCAGGACATCCAGGGCCACCGGGTAGCCCGCGAAGGCGATCCCGAACAGCCACCGCGCGTTGCGATCTCCGAGCACGACCACCGCGGTGCGGCGCCCGGCGGCGAGATCACCGGTGACGTCGCGAAGATCCTGCAACGAGACCAAGACCCCCAGGGGCACCGCGATCGCGGCGATCCACGTCCACGCCGACGCGTCCAGGGGCATGACGATCCGCCAGGCCGCGGCCAGCTGCGCGACGGTGCCCGCGACCATCGCCGCGTTCTTGCCCCACCAGCGGCGCGCACCGCCGAGCTGATCGTGAAAGATCCACGCGCCCACCCACATCAGCGTCCACTCGACGACGCCGAGGGCCAGCCCCGCCGCCAGGAATACCGTCGTCACCGCGAACAGCCGCCACCGCGCGCCGCGCTCGTCGATCAATCCGGACACCAGCGGCCGGTGCGGCTTGTTGTGCCGGTCCTCCTCGATGCCGGTCAGCTGGTTGGAGAGGTTGAACGTGTAGATGTAGAGCCAGAAGTAGATCAGGCAGGACAGCACGATCCCCGGCAGCGCCGCCGCGGACCGTCCGCTGTGCGCCCAGGCCGCCAGCGCGAAGGTCGTCGCGGGGATCACGGTGGCGGTCAGATCGCCCCACGTGAACGACCAGCAGACGAGCGCCTCGCGCGCGATCGCGGCGGCGAACCGGCCGACGGGCCGCCGCACGGGAATCGACAGCTGCATCGCATCGACCTCTCGGGAACCGCGCGGGTCAGACCGGCGACACCGACGGTTCGCGCCGGATCGGGCGCATCGCGAGGGCGCGCGGGGCGGGCAGTTGGGACAGCGGCAGCGTGGCGGGCAGCGGCGCCACCGCCGACAGCCGCCAGCGGGCGAGGACGGTCGCGAGGGTCAGGCCCGCCTCGATGCGGCCGAACTGTTCGCCGATGCACCGGCGCGCGCCGATCCCGAACGGCAGGTACGGCTTTCGCCGCAGGTCCGGATCGGTCCAGCGCTCCGGCGCGAACGTGTCCGGATCGTCGTAGAGTTCGCGGTTGCGATGGATGATGTGCGGGCTCACCGCGACGGTGCTGCCCGCGGGCAGCCGGACGCCGTCGAGTTCGGTATCGCTCGCGACGACCCGGGTCAGCAGCCAGCCGGGGGGATAGAGTCGCAGCGTCTCGTCGATGACATTGCTCACCAGGGGAAGTCGCGACAGGTCCGCGGGCGCGGCGGCCCGGCCCGCGAGCACCTCGTCGACCTCGCGCTGCACCGCGCGCAGCGTTTCGGGGCGGCGATCGAGCGAGTACAGCGCCCACAGGACGCAGCTGGCGGTCGTCTCGGCGCCCGCGAGGAAGAAGGTGAAGACCTGATCGACCAATTCCACGTCGCTCCAGCCGGTTTCACCGTCCGCGCCGCCCGCCCGGATCAGCGCGGACAGCAGATCGCCGCGGTCGTGCTCGTCGGCGCGGCGCTCGGCGATGACCTCGGCGGCGAGCGTGCGCACCCGGCGGGCGGCGGCGTTGTAGCGCCGGTTGCCGGGGGTGGGCAGCCCGTTGATCCAGCCGGGCAGCACGGTGCGCCGGAACAGGCCCGCGGCGATCGCGCGCAGATCGGCGGCGACATCGCGAATCTGGCGCTGCGACAACGACGTCGAGAACATGGTCTCGACGGCGACCGCGAAGGTCATGGTCGACAGTTCGTCGCTGACGTCGACCACCTCGCCGTCGTGCCAGCCGCCGATCGTGTCGTCGATCGCGCCGACCATGATCCCCGCGTACCCGCGGACGCGGTCGGTGCGGAACGCGGGCGCGCACAGCTTGCGCTGGCGGCGGTGGCGACTGTGCGGGCAGGTGCCCAGGCCGTCGCCCGCGACCTCGCGGGACCGCTCGTAGAACGGGCCGCCCTTGTCGTAGGTGCGGTCGTCGGCGAAGACCTTCCAGGCCAGCGCCGGATCGCAGACCACGACCACCTGCTGCGCGGCGACCCGCAGTCGGCACAGCGGGCCCCGATCGGCAAGGGCGGCAAGGAATCCCAGCGGATCGCGCAGCAGCGGGAGCGCGTGGCCCAGCAGCGGCAGACCGCCGGGGACCAGGGGGATGTCATCGATCTCGTTCATGCCGGTCCCTTCTTCGGCGCGGGAGCAACGGCCGCCGACGTTCCCGGATATCATCAGGATGGTAGCAACATCCCGATGCCTCATACATCTCGAGCGCGGTGCTGACGACCCCGGCGCACGGGCCGGTCGCGAGCCTGTTCGTCAAGGGTTGATACTCATCCACTAGCGTCGGCGGTCGGACGTCGACGTCGACGGACGCACGGAGACGGGTGAAAGGGCCATGGTTCGTCTGACCAGAGCGGAACAGCAGATCCGCACCCGGCGCAAGGTTCTGGAGGCGGCCAAGGCCGAGTTCACCGCGCGCGGATTCCGCGGGGCCACGGTCGACGGCATCGCCGAGCGGGCCGACCTCACCCGGGGCGCGGTCTACTCGAACTTCCCCGGCAAGCGCGCGCTGTATTTGTCCGTGCTGGCCCACGAGGCCGAGCACGCGCCGCCGCCCGCGGGCCGCAAGCCCGCGCGCACCCTGCCCGCGGCGCTGGAGAGCTTCGCCGGGACGTGGATGCAGCGCATTCCACGGTCGACGTCCTACGACTCGGGCGGCTCGGCGCAATTGCAGTCCCCCAATCTCAGCATCGACTTCATTCCCGAGATCACGAGCGACGAGCGGCTGCGGCGGCCGTTCACCCAGTTGCTCGCGTTCGACGCGATTCTGCTGGGACGCGCCATGCAGTCTCTCGAGGGCCGGAGCGAGCCGTCCACGTTGCCCAGCTATGTCGCGACGGCGGAGTCGATTCTGACCATTCTGTACGGAGCGACTCAATTGTCGTTCGCCGCACCCGAATTCGTCAACGCGGCGCATGTGATGGCCCTGTGCGGCAAGGTCGCCACATTGGACGAACCGCCCGAGGTGGACCCGGCCCCGCGACCGGGCGGCCGGGGCGCCCGCGCGGTCGTCGAGGCGTGGATCGCGCCCGAGTGCGTCGATCTGCTGCACAATCGCCCGGCCCGGTTCGGCGCCCGGCAGCTGATCGCGGTGCTGGGCATCGATAAGCTGGCCACCATCGCCGACGCGCTGGTCGTGCTGCCCGCGCAGTTCCCGGTGACCGTCGTGATCGGCACGGCCGACCCGGCGGAGACCGCGCCGCTGGCCCGGCTCGCCGTCGCCGACGTCAGCCGCTCCCTGCGGCACGCCTTCCCCGCCGCCGCCCTGGCGAATCTGCAAGTGGTGGTGGACGATTCGGGCGTGGCCGTGGCCTGCGGCGTGCCCGCCGTCGACGACGGCTCCGAGGCCGCGCTGCTCGTGGCGCGCGACCATGTCGTGACCCGGGCCGAGGGGCGCGCGGCCGCCGCGGCCGTCGCGGCGCGGGCGAATTCGGTGTCCTAGCCGCCGTAGGCCCGCAGGAAGACGTCGACGGCGGCGTCGGCGATGGCGTCCAGTTCGTCGTCGGCCACCGGGCGGGTGCCCAGCCGGGAGTGGGCCTCGAGCGGTCCGGTCAGCAGCGCCAGGAAATGTTCGGCCGCGCGCGTGGGGTCGCACGGGCGCAGGACTCCGGCGAGGGACAGCCGGGCGAGCCGGTCGCCCAGCGCCTCGGCCAACTCCAGCGAGGTGCGCTCCTGCACGGTGAGCACCAGGTCCGGGAAGGCCGCCGATTCGGCATAGGCCAAGGCGCGCAAGGCGTGTGCGCGTTCGCCCGCGCAGATTCGCACCAGCCGTGCCGCGGCCGTGCGCAGGCGAGGGCCGAGGTCGGGGCCGGTCTCGCGCAGCGGGTCGAGCGCGGCCAGGCATTCGGCGGCGACCTCGTCGGCCGCGGCGGCGACCGCGCCGCGGAACAGGGTCTCCTTGTCGGCGAGATGGTTGTACACGGTGGGCTTGGCGACCCCGGCCGCGGCGGCGATCTCCTGCACATTGGCCCGGCCGAATCCGCGCCGGGCGAAGACGGTGAACGCCGCGGCGAGGATCGCGTGGCGTTTGTCGATCCGTCCGCGGGTCGGGCTCTCGGGGGTCACGGTGCGATGGTACGCGGTCGGATGAACTCTCCCGTTCAGTATTGCGTCCTGACCGGTAGGGCAATTAGATTGAACTCATGAGTTCAATTATGAGGAGGCCGTCGTGATCGTCCACCTGTTGCGCTTCGCGTTTCGCGCGGAGACCACCGAGGAGCAGAAGGCCCGGGTGTTGGCGTTGATACGACGCACGGCCGCGGCCGAATCGGTGTCCTTCGCCACCGTCGGCCGCTTTCTCGGCGACCCCGATTCGGGCTTCACCCATGCCTATTCGTTCGGGCTGGCCGACCTCGACGCCCTCGAGCGCTACATGTACGACCCCGCGCATCTGGCCGGGGATCCGGAGATCCTGCCGCACTTCGCCAAACTGCATGTGGGACCGGACGTCTCCGACGACCCGGATCCGGAGCTGGGCGCGAAGATCACCGCGATCTACGAGGCCAAACTCGCCCGATATCCCGAGTGGGAACAGCTGATGAACGCCATTCCCGAATTGAGCTTCGGCTGAGGCTCAGTCGCGTCGCACGGCGGCCAGCAGCTCTCGGGTGCGGGCACGTTCGGCGGGGTCGCCGCGCAAGCTCACCAGCAGATCGGTGACCCCGGCGCGCGCGTACGCCCGGATGCCCTCGGCCACAACGTCTTCCGGGCCGATGAGGGCGGTCTCGTGCACGCCCCGCAAGCCTTGCCGGTCCAGCACCTGGCGATAGCTCGGGAGCGCGGAAACCGGGGCCAGCTGGTGGGCGAGCTGGGCGCGGTGCGGCGACGGGTCGTCGGTCACGACCGCGGAGACGATGGTGGCGACGCGGGGCGCGGGCCGCCCGGCGGCGTCGGCGGCGGCCCGGACGGCGGGGGCGATGTGATCGGCGACGAATTCCGTTGTGCTCCAGACCGTGACGACACCGTCGGCCAGTTCACCCGCCACCCGCAACAGCTTCGGTCCCAGGGCCGACAACAGGACGGGTGGGGCGGGGGCGTCGGAGACGGTGATCGTCGCGGCGGCCCGGATCATGGGGCCGTCGGCGTCGACCGCCTCCCCGCGCAGCAGCGGCATCAGCACCGACAGGTACTCGCGAAGGTGTTGGGCGGGGCGGTCGTAGGACAGCCCGAAGGTGCCCTCGATGATCGGCGGGTGGCTGGGGCCGATGCCGAGGGTGAAGCGGCCGGGCGCGAGGGCGGCGATCGTCCGGGCCTGTGCGGCGAGCACGACCGGATGCCGGGGATAGGTCTGCACCACGGCGGTGCCCACCTCGATGCCGGGCACCTCGCGCAGGGCGACCGCCGCCACGGTCGCCGCGTCCCAGCTCAACGCCTGGTTGAAATACACGCTGTCCAAACCGGATTCGGCGGCGCTCGCCACCAGGGCGAGCACCTCCGGCACGGGCGGGCTGTCGGCGAGATAGATCCCCAGGCGCATCCTCACACCTTCGCACGATCATGATCGGCGAGCGACTCGTCGTCGCCCACGTAGGCCGACCACAGCCGCCGGTACGGGCCGTCGATCGCGGAAAGGTCGGCGTGCGAACCGGTTTGGAGCAGGCGGCCCTCCCCCATGACCACGATGAGGTCGGCGTCGGCGGCCGTGGCCAGGCGGTGCGCCACCACGATCGTGGTGCGTCCGGCGGTGAGCACGTCGATGGCCGCGCGGACGCGGGCGTCGGTGGCCAGATCCAGGGAGGCGGTGGCCTCGTCGAGAATGAGGATGTCGGGTTCGACGAGTTGGGCGCGGGCCAGGGCGAGCAGCTGACGCTGGCCCGCGGACAGGGCCGCGCCGTGCGCGCCGATGGGCTGACGGTAGCCGTGTTCCAAGGCGGCGATCATCTCGTGAGCCCCGACCGCCCGAGCCGCCCATTCGATGTCGGCCGGGCTCGCCTCGGGGCGGCCGTAGGCGATGGTGGCGTGGACGGTGTCGCCGAACAGGAACGGCTCCTGCGGGACCACGCCGAGCCGTTTGCGGTAGTCGCGCAGCCGATAGCCCCGGACGTCGACGCCGTCGACGAGCACCGCCCCCTCCGTCGAGTGATACAGCCGCGCAAGCAGTTTCACCAGCGTGGACTTGCCCGCGCCCGTCTCGCCGACCACGGCGACCCGCTGCCCCGGTTCGATCACCAGATCGATGCCGGACAGCACGCGCGCCCCGGCCGGATCGTAGGCGAATCCGACGCCGCGGAATTCGATTCGGCCCGCGAGCCGTTCGACCGGGCGGGCATCGGGTTCGTCCGGCGTGTCGACCGGTTCGCGCAGCAGGGCGCCCAGCCGCTCCACCCCGACCACCGCCTGCTGATAGCTGTCGAAGACCTGCGACAGCTGCTGGATCGGCGCGAACAGCAGATCGATGTAGAGCAGGAACGCGATCAGCGTGCCCGCGGTGAGCGCGCCCGCCCGCACCTCGTGCACGCCCACGGCGAGTACGGCCGCGGTGGCGACCACCGACATGATCTCCACGAACGGGAAGAACAACGCCATCAGGGTCTGGCTGCGCAACCGCGCGTTACGGTAACCCCAGGAGCGGCGCTCGAATTCGCGCTGATTGACCGCCTCGCGCCGATACGCCTGCGTGACGGCGATGGTGTCGACGTTCTCCTGGAGATAGGCGTTGGCGGCGCTGACCTGTTCGCGCGCCAGATGATAGGCGGGCACCGAGGCCCGCCGGAACGCGATCGTCGCGACCGCCAGCACCGGCAGCACCGCCAGTACGACCAGCGCGAGCCGGGCGTCGATCACCAGCAGCGCCACCACCACTCCCGCGATGGTGAGGGTGCTGGTCAGCGCGACGGCCAGACCGGTTTGCAGGAACGTCGACAGCCCGTCCACATCGGTGACCATCCGGGTCATGATGCGCCCGGCCAACTCTCGCTCGTAGAATCGCAACCCGAGCCGTTGCAGATGCGCGAACACCTTCACCCGCAGGCCGTAGAGCAGCCGCTCGCCGGCCCGGCCGGTGACCCGCACCTGGGCAACGGTGATCGCCCAGTCCACCAGCACCAGCGTCAGCGCGGCCCCGGCCGCGCCGAGCAGCACCGCGCGCGATCCGGCCAGCACACCGCGGTCGATGCCGTGCCGCACCAGCACCGGGATCACGATCTGCGCCAGCGCGTCCAGGGCCACCAGCCCGAGCCCGGCCAGCAGCGGGATCGCGAACGGCCGCAGCAGCCGCGCGAGATCGAACCGCGAATCGGGGGTGTGCGAGAACGAGTGCGGCACATCGGGTTCCCCGGAGACGGGCGGGAGCCGATCGATGCGGGCGCGGACGTCGCCGCTGGGTGGGGCGCTGGACATGAGCCCGCCGCCGAGGTGCCCGCCCAGTGCCCCGGGCGCGCTGGCGGCGCGGCGCGCGAACGCCTTGGCCATCTGCTCCAGGGCGCGGGATTCGTCGCCGTCGCCGTCCCCGGCCGCCCACAGCCCGGCCGTGGGCACGGGGTCGCGCACGGCGCTCAGGTCGGCGGCGATGCTCACCGGGTCGGGCGGGGTGAACAGGGCGTGGAACAGTTCCCCGGAGGTTTGGAGGTCGGTGAGGGTGCCCTGTTCGGCGATGCGGCCCTCGTCGAGGACCGTGACCCGATCGGCCAGGGCGAGCGTCGAGACGCGGTGCGCCACCACGAGTGTGGTGCGCTGGCGGACCTCGGCGGCGACGCGCCGGAAGATCTCCTCCTCGACCTGGGCGTCGATGGCGGAGGTGGCGTCGTCGAGGACGAGGATCGGGGCGTCGGTGAGCAGCGCGCGGGCCAGCGCGATCCGCTGCCGTTGCCCGCCCGAGAGTCGTTGCCCGCGTTCGCCGATGAGGGTGTCCAGCCCCTCGGGCAGGGCGGCGACGAAGTCGTCGGCGGCGGCAAGGTACAGGGCGTGCCGGACCTGCGCGTCGGTGGCGTCGGGGCGGCCGTAGGCGACATTGGCGCGCACGGTGTCGGCCATCAGCGCGGTGTCCTCGAACACCATCGCCACCCGGGCACGCAGGTCGGGCAGCTCCCGAATGTCGGTGCCGTCCAGCAGGATTCGGCCCGCGTCCGGTTCGAACAGCCGCGGCAACAGCTGGACGAGCACCGATTTCCCGGAACCGGCCGCGCCCGCGATCGCGACCGTCTCCCCCGCCGCGACGGTGAGGTCCAGGCCGCGCAGCACCGGCGGTTGGTCCTCGAACGCGAAACGCACGCCGCGGAATTCGAGGCGCGGCGGCGGACCCACCGCGCCGGACGGCCGCGGCGCGACCGTCTCCGGGGGCGCGGACTCGATCACCTCGCGCACGCGTTCCAGCGACGCCCGCCCCTGCTGGCTGACGGTGAGCAGCATGGTGAACATACGCACGGGCGTGACGAACGACCCCAGATAGGTCATGAACGCCAGAAACGTTCCGAGCGTGAGGGAGTGGCGCAGCGCGAGCAGGCCGCCGACCACGAGCACCAGCGCCTGCCCGGCGGCGGGCACGGCCTGCATGACCGGGGTGTACCTGGCGGTGAGCCGGGTGACCCGCAGCCGCGACCGGTACAAGTCGCGCGCGGACGCGGCGAGCCCGTCGAGTTCGTGGGACTCCTGCCCGAAACCCTTGACCACCCGCACCCCGGTGACCGCGGCCTCCACCCGCATCGCGACCTCGGCGGCGCGGGCCTGGGCATCCCAGTTGGCGGGGAACAGGTCGCGCTGGCTGCGCCGGGTGATCAGCCACAGCGCCGGGATCACCAGCAGCGCGATCAGGCTGAGCGCCGGGGACAGGGTCGCCATGAGCGCCAGCGACACGACCACCAGCAGCGCATTGCCCGCCACGAGCGGAACCAGTTGCAGGAACATCTGAATCAGCGTCACGTCGGTGATGGCCCGGCTCACGACCTGTCCGGTGTAGAGCCCGGAGCGCTGCCGCCCGGTCACCCGCAGCAGCGCCGCGAACAGGTCGCGGCGCAGATCGTGCTGCACGTCCAGCGACAGCCGCGACGATCCGGTGCGCCGCGCGAAGGCGGCCGCGAATCGGGCCGCCCCCACCGCGAGCAGCACCGCCACCCACGGCAGCACCGACGCGGTCGTGGTGGTGAGCGCGTCGACCACGTGCCGGACCAGCAGCGGCAGCACGGCAGTGAGCACCGCCGCCACCACCGAGCCCGACGCGGCGACGAGGACGGTCCGGCGGTGCCGCGCGCACCGCCGGACCAGATAGCGGATCCAGTCGGGACAGGAACTCATCCGGCGACCACGAGCTCGTCCGCCCCGTCGAATTGGTTGACCGGCCGCGCCAAGCCGTAGTGGCCGCGCAGCGTGGTCTCGGTGTAGTCGGTGCGGAACAGGCCGCGCCGCTGGAGGATCGGCACCACCTGATCGACGAAGCGCTCCAGGCCCGAGGGCAGCACGGCGGGCATGATGTTGAACCCGTCGGCCGCGCCGCGGGTGAACCATTCCTCGATGGTGTCGGCGACCTGTTCCGGGGTGCCCGCGAAGGTGCGGTGCCCGCGGCCGCCGCCGAGCCGCCCGATGAGCTGGCGCAGCGTGAGCCGTTCGCGCCGAGCCAGATTCACGATGAGCGTGAAGCGGCTCTTGGCGCCCTGGATGTCGTCCTCGGTGGGCAGGTCCGCGGGCAGTTCGGCGTCCAGATCCAGATCCTCGACGGGAATGCCCCAGGTGCGCGCCAATTGGCGTTTGGCGTACTCGGGGGAGATGAGCCGCTCGAGTTCGGCGTCCAGGGCGCGGGCCTGCTCCTCGGTGTCGCCGATGACGGGCACGATGCCGGGCAGGATCTTGATGGTCTCCGGGTCGCGGCCCAGCGCGACCGCGCGGCGCTTGAGGTCGGTGTAGAAGGCCAGCCCGTCGTCGAGGGTCTGCTGCGCGGTGAACACCGCCTCGGCGTAGCGGGCGGCGAACTCCTTGCCGTCCTCGGACGAACCCGCCTGCACCAGAACGGGATAGCCCTGCGGCGGGCGCGGCACGTTCAGCGGGCCCGCGACCTTGAAGAACCGGCCCTCGTGGTCGATGGCGCGCACCTTATCGGGGTCGGTGTGCAGGCCCGCCTCCTTGTCGGCGAGCACGGCGTCGTCGGCCCAGCTGTCCCACAGTTTCGTTGCCACATCGACGAATTCGGCGGCCTTCTCGTAGCGCAGCCGGTGGTCGGGCACGTCGTCGAGACCGAAGTTGCGGGCCGCGTCCGCGCCCGCGGTGGTGACGATGTTCCAGCCCACGCGCCCGCCGGAGACCCAGTCCACCGAGGCGAACCGGCGCGCGAGGTTGAACGGCGAGTTGTAGCTCGTGGACGCGGTCGCGATCAGCCCGATCCGCGAGGTCTGCACGGCGATGGCGGTGAGCAGCACGGTGGGTTCGAGTTTGCCCGCCGGGCGGCGGCCGGTGTCGCCGAACAGGACCGGGCTGTCGGCGAAGAAGATCGAGTCCAGCTTCCCGCGTTCGGCGATCCGCGCGAGGTTCACGTAGTGCTCGATCCGGGTGTTGGCGTGCGGATCGGATTCGGGCAGCCGCCACGACGCCTCGTGGTGGCCGGTGGACATGAGAAAGGCGTTGAGGTGCAACTGTTTCGGCATGGGATTCGCTTTCAGACGGCGGTGGGCACGACGCCCAGCGCGGTGAGCAGGGAGCGGCGGATGCGCTGGAACTCCGGTCCGCCCGGGTCGCGGGCGGGCGGGAGGTCGATGGGCAGGTCGACGGTGATGCGGCCGTCGTCGAGCACCAGCACGCGATCGGCGAGGGTGACGGCCTCGTCCACGTCGTGGGTGACCAGCAGTACGGTCGGGGTGTGCCGGGCGATCAGCGCCCGCAGCAGTTCGTGCATGCGGATGCGGGTCAGCGCGTCCAGCGCCCCGAACGGTTCGTCGGCCAGCAGCAGGTCGGGCTCGCCGACCAGGGCCCGCGCGAGCGCCACCCGCTGTTGCTCTCCCCCGGAAAGCTCAGTGGGCCAGGCGCGTTCGCGTCCGGCGAGCCCGACCTCCGCCAGCAGCGCCCGTCCGGCCGCCCGCCGCGCGCGGGGCTGGCCGTAGAGCACGTTGGTGAGCACCCGCTGCCAGGGCAGCAGCCGCGAATCCTGGAACACCATCGAGGTTTTCGCGGGCACCCGCAGCGAGCCGGTGCCGGGCACGTCGTGGTCCAGTCCCGACAGGGCCCGCAGCAGGGTGCTCTTGCCCGAGCCGCTGCGGCCCAGCAGCGCCACGAACTGGCCGGGCGGGATGGTGAGCGTGATCCGGTCCAGGACGGTGCGATCCCCGAAGGACCGCACCAGGTCCCGGGTCCGCACGCCTAGGTCGCGATCGTGCGACGCCATGACAGCACCTTGCGTTCGATCAGCCGGATGAGGGAGTCGGAGACGAGTCCGAACACGCCGTAGACGACCAGGCAGACCAAGATCACGTCGGCCTGCCCGTAGTTCTGGGCGTTGAACATGAGCTTGCCGAGCCCGTCGGTGGCGTTGACCTGTTCGACGACCACCAGCGACAGCCAGGACCCGGTGACCGAGAGCCGCAGGCCGAGGAAGAAGCCGGGCAGCGACCCCGGGATCACCACCCGGCCGATGAACTCGCCGCGCGAAACCCCTTGCACCTCCGACAGTTCCACGAAGCGCTTGTCGATGGTGGTGAGCGAGGCGTGGGTCTGCAGATACATGGCGATGACGACACCGAGGGTGATGAGCACGATCTTGAACGTCTCGCCGATGCCCAGCCACAGGATCAGCAGCGGGATCAGCCCCAGGCTGGGGATGGCGCGCTTGACCTGGAGCGGGCCGTCGATCAGCGATTCGCCCAGCCGGGACAGGCCCGACAGCAGCGCCAGACCGGTGCCGACGAGCACGCCGATGCCGAGGCCGATGGCGGCGCGGCGCAGCGAGGCGAGCGTGTTCTCGCCGAGGGTGCCGTCGCGGACCAGTCGCCAGCCGGTGTCGAGCACGGTCCACGGTGCGGAGAGTTTGCGCTGGTCGAGCAGGCCGAAGTGGATGCCCGCGGCCCAGGCGGCGAGCACCAGCGCGACGCCGAGCAGGCGGGCGAAGGGGATCGGCTTGCGCAGTCCGAGGCGGCGCAGGCGACGTCGCTCGACGAAACCCTCCTCGGGCTGGGGGATCGATACCGCGGTGCGCGGCAGGGCGACGGTCACGACGCCTCCTTGGTTCGGTACTGCTCCGGAACCGCTTGCGCCGCAAGGGGTTCGAAGCGCCGGTCGAACAGGTCGTGGGCGTCGAAACTCTTCCCGAAATAGCCGGAGGCGGTGACCAGGTCGACGGTTTCCTGTTCCCAGGCGATCGCGGCGTCCCAATTCGCCGGGAAATAGGGTTTGTCGAGGGTGCCGATGATGCGGCGGCCGTCCTCGGCCGAAACCTTCTGATCCTTCACGTAATACGCGTCGAGCCATTGGTCGGGGTGTTCCCACGACCAGACGTCGGTGCGCGCCCAGACCTTCACGAATTCCGCGACGGCGGCGAGTTTCGCGGAATCCTTCAGCACCGCGGTGGGGGCCCACAGAATGGTGAGCGCGTCGACCGCGGGGGTGGTGATCGCGCGGGCGCCCTGATCGCGGTATTGGGCGAGGTATTTGGTGAGCGACGGCTCGGCGAGCGGGGCGACGTCGATCTGCTTGCCCTGCAACGCGGTGAGGAACTGCGGGCTGTTCAGCTCGACCAATTGGACGTCCGAGGGTTTCAGCCCGGCGGTCCGCAGGGTGCGCAGCACCACCACGCCCTGCGCCTGGCCGGGTGAGAAGCCGATGCGCTTGCCGCGCAGGTCCGCGAGCGACCCGATGGTCGAATTGGGCGCGGTGGCCAGCTGATACAGCGGCGTCGAGCGGACCTTGACGCCGACGATGCGGGCGTCGAGCCCGGTGGCGTGGGCGTGGATCGGGGGGATGCCCGCGTTGGTGGCCAGATCGACCGCGCCGCCGCGGAACGCCTGGATCACATCGGGTCCGGCGGTGACGACGGGCCAGTCGGAGACGGTGAACGGCAGGGTGTTCGATTGGCCGGACGCCTCGAGCGCGACCCGGGTGGTGTTCACGGAAATGGATAGTTTCGTGCCCGGTGGCACGGAGGTGGGCAGCGGTGCCGACAGGGCCGCGTCACCGTCGCCGTGGGTGGCGCACGCGCCCAGGAAAAGCGCCGCCGTGAGCGCGATCCCTATTTTTCTGATGGCGGGATACATGTTTGAACTTTCGCGGAAACCCTTGCGCGAGGGCAATATTCGTTCGACTTAAAATTAGTCGGAATCAAAGTCGGGCCGCGGCGGTGACGCCGAGCGGGTCGGTGAACAAGCGCTGCAACACCACCGCGCCCGCCGCGGTCTCGAGGGCGCGGCCCAGGAACGACGAGCCGCGCACCACGTCCTCGGGTCGCTCGCAGGCCGAGAACTCCCGCACCGCGGCCAGATACGCGGCCCGCACCCCCGGCACCCGGACCAGGGCCGGGTCGACGATCACCACGGCGTCGGGGTCGAGCAGATCGATCACGACCGCCACCACCCGGCCGAGCACGCGCGCGCGGTCAGCGAACAGTTCCCGCGCCGTCTCGTCCTCGGCGGCGGCCGCGATGAGGTCGGGCAGGGTGCGCACCGCCAGTCCGGCGCGGCGCGCCCGGGCGACCAGCACCCGATCCGCGCAGCCCGCCAGCTCGTCCTCCGCCGCCTCGCCGCCGACCAGCCGGGTGATCGCCCCCGCGGCCGATCGCGGACCGTAGTGCACCCGGCCGTGCACCGCGAAGGCCACGTCGATCACATTGCCCGCGAACAGGACCACGGTGGCCGCAGCGTCCCGGGCGTGGCCGAACAACTGCTCGGCGTGCACCAGGGCGCGGGTGTGGCTGTCCAGCGACACCGGCAGGCCGGTGTGCTCCGAAATGTGTTGGCGCACCGCCACATTGCGCCAGTGCAGGGTGGCGTGGTCGACGACCTCCCCGGCGCGGGGATCGACCCAGCCGCCGACGGCCACGCCGACGCCGATGACCCGTTCGGTCAACTCGTCGCGGATCCGGCGCACCTCCGCCGCCGCGGTGGCGAGGATCTCGTCCGGATCCGGGCCGCGATGGGGCAGCCGATGCGAAAGCCGCACGCCCCCGGCGATATCCAGCACGGCGACCGTCACGTGCTCGGCGGCGATGTGCACCCCGATGACCGCGTTCCCGGTCACGTCGAGGCTCAGCGGCGAATGCGGCCGCCCCACCTTCGCCGGCCCCGCGGTCTCCGGCAGTTCCACCAGCAGCCCGGCCGCCACCAGCGCCCGCACCTGCGCGGTCACCGTCGCCGGGGACAGATTCGCCGCCCGCGCGATGGCACTGCGCGGCACGGCCCCCTGCTCGAGCACCGCCCGCAGCACCGCCCCCGCGCTGTTGTCCGCGGTCACAGGTGGTTACGCGGGTACCCGCTCGGATCGCGCGGTGGGGCGGTCCGGCAGCGGGGGCAGTTCGAGGATTTCGCGGAAGGTGCCGGTGGCGGGTTCGGGGGCGACGATGCCGCGGCGGCGGAGTTCGGGGAGGAGGCCGTTGAGAAGGAAGTCGCGGGTGCGGGGGTCATCGAGGCCGCCGAGGCCGATGAGGTCGAGGACACCGGCGGTGTAGCGCTCCTCGATGGCGTCGGCGAGTTGTTCGGGGGTGCCCGCGGCGGCCCAGTGGCCGGTGTCCTGGGCGGCGATGATCAACTCGCGCAGGGTTTTTCCGGTGCGGGCCAGGGTGGTGAAGATCTCGACGCGGCCGCGGCGGCGGTGCACGGCGTGGACGTCGGGCAGGACGTGGTCGGGGATCGGCCGATCGAGGGGCAGCTCGGAGAGGTCGACGCCGCCGAGCATGTCCTCGAGGGTGCTGCGGGCGGCGTCGAGGTCGATCGCCTCGACGCGTTCGCGGACCAGTCGGCGCGCCTCCTCCTCGGTGGCCCCGTAGGTGGCGTGCAGGGAGCTGAAGATGAGCGGAAGACCGTGCGGGCGGCCGAGTTCGGCGGCGCGGGAGCGGATTCGCTTGGCGTACACCACCGCGTCCTCGAGGGTGGCCAGCGAGGTGAACACGACCTCGGCGAAGCGGGCGCCGAGTTCGATGCCGCCCGCGGACTGCCCGGCCTGGAACTGGACCGGGCGGCGTTGCGGCAGCGGCGGAATGTTGAGCGGGCCGCGCACGGTGAAGAAGCGGCCGGCGTGATCGATGGGCCGCACCAGGGCCGGGTCCAGGCGCGCGCCGGAGTCGGTGCGGGTGAGCGCGCCGGGTTGCCAGCTGTCGAACAGCGCGTCGGTCACCTCGAGGACCTCGGCGGCGCGCGCGTATCGCTCCTCGGGGCCGGGCAATTCGCCGTCGCCGTAGTTCTCCTCGCCGACCGAGGAGGTGACCGCGTTCCAGGCCGCGCGGCCGTTGCTCACGTGATCGAGCGTGCCGAACAGCCGTGCGAGGTTGTACGGGTGATGGAAGGTGGTGGTGACGGTCGCGATGAGCCCGACCCGTTCGGTGACGGCAGCCAGCGCGGACAGATAGATCAGCGGCTCCTGCGCGCCGATCGCGCCCTGCGCCCCGAAGGTGAGCAGATCCGCGGCGAACAGGGCGTCGAAGCCGTGCGCCTCGGCGATTCGCGCGATCTCCACCGCGTCGGCCAGCGTGGACCGGTCCGGATCCAGCGCGGCGTCGTACACCTTCGGTGAGCCGCTCACGCCCGTAACGATTTTCAACGGCCTGCGCCGCTCCGACCTGCTCGCCATCCTGTCGACGCTAATCAGCGTCGGGGCCGCGGCCCCCGGTTCCGCTCAGCGAGATCTTTTCGCCGGAAGACACGACCGCGCCCCGGTTTCGGGACCGGGGCGCGGAAGGGTTTGGGCGGCGGGATTATTCGACGATGAGCAGGCTGCCGTTGGGGACCAGGGCGAGGCCGTTGGGGTCGACGCGGCCGATGACGGGGCCGGTGCAGTTGCGGCCCGCGTGCACCTCGACGACCTTGTCGGTCGTGTTGCCGACGGTGGTCTGGAACGAGTTGCCGGTATCGATGCAACCGGTCGGGTTGTCGTACAGCTTGCCGTTGATGCTGACCGTGCCCTGCGCGGCCTGCGCCGTCCCGGCGCCCAGCACCCCGAATGCGCCGACCGCCACCACGGCGGCGGCGAATCCAGCGGTCCGAATCATGTGATCCTCCAGTCCAATTCGACGTCCCGACCGACGACAGGCTACTCGCGGCCGCGCCGGGCACCACACACCGGTCGCTCGAGCCGTCCGGAGCATGCTATCGGGTCGGCGGGTGGAATGCGGCCGATATCACGGGGGATCGACGAGTTTCGGCCATCGGGGCGCCGGGTATCCCATTCTGGTGGCTCTTCTCAGCCGTGCCGTCCTGCGGGGGGCCGAGGGGGTCTCGGGACCGCATGGATCGCTTGGTGGAGGCTAGGAGAAGAGGGTGGCGGTTGTACTCGTGCTGCGCGCACGCGGATTGGGTGATCTCCTCACCGCGGTCCCGGCTTTACGCGCGCTGCGCCGGGCCCGGCCCCGCGATCACATCGCGCTCGCCGCGCCGCTGCGGCTCGAGCCGATCGTGGATCTGATCGCGTCGATCGACGAGATGGTGCCGACCGCCGATCCGGAGAGCATGCGCTGGGACGGGGAGGCGCCCGCGCTCGCGGTCAATCTGCACAGCGGGGGCGCCGAGGGCATCGTGGAGTTGGCCCGCACCAATCCGGCGCGCATCCTCACCTACCGCAATCCGGCCTTCCCGGATCTCGAGGGTCCGGACTGGCAGCACGATATGCACGAGGTGGACCGCTGGTGCCATCTGCTCGAGTCGGACGGCATCGCGGCCGACCGCCGCAATCTCGGTCTGGTGCCGCCGGTTTCGACCACGAGTCATCGCGACTGCGTCGTCGTGCACGTCGGCGCCGGATCGCCCGCGCGACGCTGGCCGCCGGACCGGTTCGCCGCGGTGGTGCGGCATCTGCTGGTGCAGGGCCGCGAGGTGGTGCTCACCGGCGACGAATTCGAACGCGATATCGCGCTGTCGATCGCGGCGCGCGCCGGGCTGCCCACCCACCAGGTGCTCGCGGGTCGGCAGACCCTGCTCGAGGTGAGCGCGACGATCGCCGAGGCGGCCCTGGTGGTGTGTGGCGACACCGGAGTGGCCCATCTGGCAACGGCTTTCGGCACCCGCACGGTCCTGCTGTTCGGCCCGACGCCACCGAGCCGCGGGGGCCCACCGCCGCATCTGCTGAACCGGCATGTGGTGCTGTGGGCGGGACGGACCGGCGAGCATGATCAGCACTCCCCCGATCCCGGGCTGCTCGAGATCGAGGTGCCGGAGGTGATCGAGGCGGTCGACAAGCAGCTCAGCAAGCGGAGTTGGCCGGGGGCGGCGTTGGAGCGGCGGCGGTCGGCGTTTCGGCGGGTGGGGTGAGAAGGGGTTGGGGTAAGGGTTTCGGTGGCGGGCAGCGGCGTGAGGGGCCGTTGCCCGTGGTTGTTTGGGGTGAGGGGTGGCGGTGGGCTGGCTGTGGAGGGGGCGGCGCTCGCGGGTAGCGGTGGGGCATTCTGGGTCGGGGGTGTTCGAAATGTGCTTTCGCGCAGCGTGATTCGGGTGGATGGAGCCGAACTGGCATGTCGCGTTCGTGGGCCGAGTAGGCGCGTGGTGGAGGCCGCGTGGCGAGGGGGTGACTGCTGAGGCGGCAGTGGGTCGAGGCGCGACGATGGGAGCGGCGTTGGCGAGGGTGAGGAGGGTGGGGCGATGAGTGCACCCAGGCAGGGCGCGGCGCTGCCGGGCTGCTCGCGCTGCGCGTACTCGACCAAGGATTGAGCACGGGCAAGGTGGGCGGAGTCGCGGGAACTCATCAGGCACGGCGTGGTTGATTCCAGCGCGGGCGCTCACGGTGGGCTGAGGGGCTCGACCAGGCCGGGCGGCGGGATCGAGGGGCCGAGCGCGCGTGGGGGCCGCGATCAGGTTCCGCCGTTCAGTGGGCCGAGGCGGGAAGGGTGTTGCGGGGACCTCGGTCAGGTGGGTGTAAACGGATTCCGTGCGGTCGAGGCGTGGTCAGGGTTCGGGGCTGGTGGATTCGGCGTGGGTCAGGGCGGCGGAGTAGGAGGCCAGGGCGGAGGGCCAGAACTGGTCGAGGTAGTCGCGGGCGGCGGCCAGGCCGCGGGGGTCGAGGGAGTAGAGGCGGCGGGTGCCTTCGGGGCGGACGAGGACGAGGCGGGCCTCTCGGAGGACGCGCAGGTGTTGGGAGACGGCCGAGGGGGTGATGCCGAGGGTGGTGGCCAGGTCGGTGACCGAGCGAGGGGTGGATGGGAGGGCCTCGAAGATGGCTCGGCGGGTGGGGTCTGCGAGGGCGGATAGGGCTTGGGTACCGTTAGTGGCCACTTAAGTAGTCTGTGGGTTAGCCAGGGTGGGGTCAAGGTCTCTTTTGCCGGTTTGCGTAGGGCGATTTACCTGGCAGTTCGTCCGTCTCTACGCGGCTGCTGGTCGATCTGGTGGTGCGTAGTGCCCGGCTGTGATGGTCACGACAGGATTACGGTCCTCGGGTTTGGCTGTCGTAGCTTTCCCTGCATGCCCGTGACCGTTTCGTTACCAACGCGGCGGGCCCGGCGCGCCGCGCAGGCCGTGGCGATGACCGCGGTTGTCGGCGCGTCGATCGCCACGCTGGGAGCCGCCGACCGCCACGGCTCCGGCTCCGCGCCCGGACTGGCCGCCGTCGCCCGCTCGCTGGAGACCGCTCCCGCCGCGCCCGCACCCCTTGCCGTCGAGCCCGTCGTGGCGCGGCCGCAGCCCGCCCCCGCCGACGACGGCCCCTGGCTCGAGGCGAAGGCCGCCCGCGAGATCAAGCGCACGGTCCGCCCGGTGGCGGGCGTACTCACCTCCGGCTTCGGCATGCGCTGGGGCGCGCTGCACGGCGGCATCGACTTCGGCGATCCGATCGGCACACCCATCGCGGCCGTCACCGACGGGGTGGTCGTCGAGGCCGGCCCCGCCTCCGGCTTCGGCATGTGGGTCCGGGTGCGCCAGGACGACGGCACCATCGGCGTCTACGGCCACGTCAACGACATCCTCGCCACGCTCGGCCAACAGGTCCGCGCGGGCGACATCATCGCCACCGTCGGCAACCGCGGCTTCTCCACCGGCCCACACCTGCACTACGAGGTCTGGGCCGACGAGGGCGGCGCCAAACTCGACCCCCTCCCCTGGCTCCTCGCCCGCGGCCTCGAACTGGGCAGGCCCCAGGATTGATCCGTTTCGCGGGCCGATGAGGGGGCCCGCGAAAACCAGGCGGCTCCGCGGGTCGATGAGGGGCCCGCGGAACCCAGGCGACACCGCGGACCGACGAGAGGCCTGCGGAACCCAGGCCGCTTCGCGGACGAGTCAGGGGTTCGCGAAGCTCAGCCGCACCCCTTATTTGGATTCGCACCCCCTTCAGGGCCTTGCAGGGGGTGCGAATCCAAATAGAGGGTGCGGCTGGTACTGGGGTAGGGGGTGGGGGCAGCACTTTGGGGGGAGGTGGGGTTTGGGGTGGGGGTTTTAGCGTCGGGGCATGATCGGGATAACTGATGGGGCGGGGTTTGTTCGAGGGTGGCATCGGCCGTTGGGGTGGTTGGCCGTGGTCATGGGGGTGTTGGCCGGGTTTTGTTCGGTCGCAATGATTTTCGATGGGAGGATGCTGCTCGGGGAGTCGGTGTGGCTTAAGCCGTTGAAGTTCGGGGTGGCGTTCGCGTTGTATTCTGCGACGTTGGCGTGGTTGTTGTCGTTGCCGCACAAGGGGTCTCGGGTCACGTGGTGGTTGGGGACGGTGTTCGCGGTCACGGGGCTGGTGGATGTCGGGTTCATCGTGTTGCAGGCGGCGCGGGGGACGTTCAGTCATTTCAATATGGATGATGTCGACGGTGTCAATCGGATCGGGCAGGTGATCTTCACGTCCGGGGTGCCGGGGTTGTTCGTCGCCAATCTCGTTATCGCCGTGGTGGTTTCGTGGCAGCGGCTGATCGATCGGCCTACCGCTCGGGCCATCCACATGGGCCTGACGATCGCCGTTTTCGGTATGGCCCTCGCCTATCTGATGGGCGGCACCGGTTCCCAGTTGGTCCGCGACGCCGCGGGCCGGCCCGTCGAACTCGCCGCGGGCCATACGGTCCTCCCCCATTCCCTCCCCGTCCGGGACGATCTCCCGGGCCTTCCCGTCACCCACTGGAGCACGGTCGGCGGCGACCTCCGCGTCCCCCACTTCGCGGGGCTGCACGGCATCCAGGTCCTGCTCCTCGCCACCCTCACCCTCGGCTATCTCTCCCGCCGCCGTCCTTGGCTCACCGAGCGAGTCCGCGCCCGCCTGATCGGCATCCTCGGGCTCAGTTATCTGACCGCCGTGGCCCTCCTGCTCTGGCAGGCCCTCCGTGCCCAGCCGTTGATCCATCCCGATGCCCGGACGGCCACCGCTTTCGCGTGCTTGGCGCTCGCGTGGATCGCCGCGACGGGGGCCGTTGTGGGGTGGGCCCGCGGTCCTCGACTGCTCCGCAGTCGAGGACCAGAGAAGAGCCTTTGGCGAGAAACAGAGAAGGGCCTTCGCCGAGGAACAGAAGAGAGCGCCCGCCCAGGAACACAGGCGGGACTTCACCGAGGAACAGAAGAGAGTGGCCGCCGAGGAACGGAGGAGAGTGCTCGTCAAGGAATAGAGACGGGGCCTCGCCGAGGAACAGCGAAGAGTCTTCGAGGATCAGAGGAACGACTTCGCCGAGGAACTGAAACGGGGCCTCGCCGAGAGACAGAAGCGGCATCCTCCCCAGGGACACAGACGGAACCTGGCCATAGAGCAGAAACGGCACCTCTCCCGGGAACAGGAGAGGCACCTCCCCCAGGAACACAGACGGGACCTCGCCATAGAGCGGGAACGGGACCTCGCCGGAGGCTGGGGTCGAGGCTTCAGAGGACACCAGCGGCGGAGGATCGCGGGGTAATCGAGAATGGCTCGCCCAGCTGGATACAGCCCGGCCCGGACGGCGAGGTAGCGAATGTGATTCGCCCAGGGCGGTAAGGCGTAGGGTCGGGCTCCTTCGCGGCTGGGAGTCGCGGGAGGGGCTCGGTTCGGTCAGATGGCGTTCACGAAGGAGCCGTCAGTCAATACGGGCACGGTCGGGCTGGTGTCCAGTTCTGTGGCGATCGCGACGTCGGCGGCGAAGCCCGCGGCGACGAGTTCGCGGGCCGAGGCGCAGTCGCGGATCACGGCGGGGATGTCGTCGATGTGACGGTAGGCGGAGGCGGCGGCGTGGGCTTCCGGGGAGAGGGTCGTGGTGGTGTGGGTCAGGGCGGTGATGACGGCGGCGGCTCCTGCCTAGTCCTCGAGGGCGGGGCGGAGGCCGTGGGGGGCGGGCCAGTGTTCACCCGCCGCGATGATCGCCACGGGGTGGTCGGGGGTGGCCCAGCCTTGATCGCGGATCCAGTGGGCGACGGGGGTGGCGTTGCGGAGGCAGGCCGCTATCAGTGGAATGCCTTGTACCGCAGCGGAAATGGCGGAACCGTTGGGTGACGGGAGGACCAGGCGGGCGGGGGCGGGTGCCCGGCGGAGGGCGGCGGGTGAGAGGGACCAGGGGTGCTCGGGTGAGACGGCGGTGCGGCCGACGGCCAGTTCCGCGTCGTGGTCGGCGGCGAAACGGGCGGCGTCGGGGCCGCGCGACGGGTACGGGAGGACGCGGGTTCCGGCCTCCACCGCCACGGAAACCGTTGTGGTGAACGACAATACGTCGACCACCACGAGCGCGGCGCAGTGCGGGGCCAGCGCCCGGGCACCGGCCACGCCCCACTCGAACCGCACCCCGGCGGGGGCCTGGCTCGCCCAGGCGGGGAATTCGGTGTCGGCCATTGCCATTCGGAGCGCTCCTCACACGGGACAGACGAATCCGCCAGCGTACCGGCGACCCGTCAACGCAACCGCTCCGCGTCCTTCGTCAGCAGAACGAGCGTTTCGGTGAGCGCCGCCAGTTCCGTGTGGTCGGCGCCCTCGGCCACCGCCGTGGCCACATCCTCGGCGGCGCAGCGGGCGGCGAACCAGCGGTCGGCCAGGTCGGCGGCCTCCTGGGCGGAGAGGACGACGGCGTCTTCGGGGATGCCGGTGCCCTCCAGGTTCTTGCGGTGTTCGTAGGCGCGCTGGCGGCAGGACTGGCGGCAGTAGCGGCGGCGCCTGCCGATCTCGGATTCGGCGATCTCCCGTCCGCACCACGAACAGGACGACAGGTCACGACGCGGCATGAGGCGACACCTTAACGGCATCCGGCCCGCTACGGTGGCGGGCGCGCCGAAATTTCCGCACCCGCGCGAGAGCGACTAAAATGATGGGGTTGACCGTCGCCGGGAACTGTTATAGAGCACGGCGCGTTACACGACACGTAGAACGACGCCGACAGGCTAAGAGAGGACCGCACACCATGGCAGATCGCGTACTCCGAGGCAGCCGGCTCGGAGCGGTGAGCTACGAGACCGACCGCGACCACGACCTGGCGCCGCGTCGGGTGGCGCGGTACCGGACCGACAACGGCGAGGAGTTCGACGTTCCCTTCGCCGACGACGCCGAGATCCCCCCGACCTGGCTGTGCCGCAACGGCCAGGAGGGCGTGCTGATCGAGGGCACCACCCAGGAGCCCAAGAAGGTCAAGCCGCCGCGCACCCACTGGGACATGCTGCTCGAGCGCCGCTCCAAGGACGAGCTCGAGGAGCTGTTGCAGGAGCGTCTGGAGCTGCTCAAGACCCGCCGGGGCCGCGTCTAACGCACCCACGCCGAAGGGCCGCATCCGAGACGGATGCGGCCTTTCGCGTATCCGGGGCTAGTGGCTGGCCACCTTGCGGTACCGCAACAGCGCCAGCGGCACCGCGACCGCCAGGATCGCCAGCGAGCAGTACACCGAGTATTCGACGCAGTGCTCGGCCGCCCACCCGTGCGGCGGCACGAAACTCGGCGGCGCCCCGTTGTCGAACAGCTTGCGCCCGGCCGCGGCGACCGCCGTGATCGGATTCCACTCCGCGATCGTGCGCAGCGGACCCGGCAGCGTCTCGGCGGAGATGAACGCCGAGGAGATGAACGTCAACGGGAACAGCCAGATCAGTCCCGCGCTCTGCGCCACCTCCACACTCGGCGACAGAAGTCCGGTCAGCGCCCCCACCCAGCTCATGGCGAACGCGAACAGCAGGATCACCCCGAAAGCCAGTGCGGCATCGGCCAATCCGCCGTTGACGCGCCAGCCCACCACGTACCCGCAGCCCACCATGACCGCCAGCGCCAGCACGTTGACCACCAGATCCGACAGCGTGCGGCCCATCAGCACCGCCAGCCGCGACATCGGCAGCGTGCGCATCCGGTCGATGATGCCCTTGGACAGGTCGTTGGCGAGCCCGACGGTGGTGAACGCGGCGTTGAACGCGACGGTCTGGGTGAAGATGCCCGCGAGCAGGAACTCCCGATACTGGCTGCCGCCCAGCGAGGCCCCGAAGATGTAGGCGAACAGGAATACGAACATCAACGGCTGAATGGTCGCGGTCACCAGCAGCGTCGGCACCCGCAGAATAGTCAGCAGATTCCGGTAGGCGACGATCGCGCTGTCGCGAAACACCCTGACGGGCGCGGAAATCGGGCTCACCCGCGTCGAATACCCTTCGGCCGCCGGAGTTTCCGGCCGGTCGATCAGTTCCGCGGTCGTCACGACATGATCTCCTCTGCAACATCGTCGGTTTCGGGTTCGGCTGCCGCCGTGGGGGTTCCGGTCAGCGCCAGGAACACCTCGTCGAGGCTGGGCCGGTGCACGGTGGCGTCGACCACGCACACCCCGGCGTCGTCGAGTCGGCGCAACGCCTCGACCATCGTCCGGGAGCCGTCGCCCACCACGACGGACACCTCGTCGGTCCCGGCCTCGTGCGCGGGTTCGCCGACCCCGACCTGCGCGAGCACCGACATGGCCTGTTTCGGGTCCTGCCCGGCGGCCAGGGTGACGGTGAGGCGGTCACCGCCGATCGCGGTCTTGAGTTCGTCGGCCGAGCCGCGCGCGATCACCTTCCCGCGGTCGATCACGGTGATGCGGTCGGCGAGCAGGTCGGCCTCCTCCAGGTACTGGGTGGTGAGCAGCACCGTGGTGCCGTCGTCGACGAGATCGCCGATGACACGCCACATGTCGAGGCGCCCACGGGGATCCAGACCCGTCGTCGGCTCGTCGAGCACCACCACCGGCGGCCGCGCCACCAGCGCCCCGGCCAGGTCGAGCCGCCGGGCCATGCCGCCGGAGTAGGTGCCCGCCCGGCGGCCCGCGGCGTGGTCGAGGCCCAGCGCCGACAGCAGTTCGCCCGCGCGGGCCGCGGCCCGTTTGTGGTTCATCCCGTAGAGCCGGGCGACCATCCGCAGATTCTCGAAACCCGACAGGTTCGCGTCCACCGCCGCGTACTGGCCCGACAACCCGATGCGGGTGCGGGCGCGGGCCGGATCGCGCAGCACGTCGATCCCCGCCACCCGCACCGCGCCCCCGGTGGGCCGTAGCAGTGTGGTGACGATGCGCACCGTGGTGGTCTTGCCCGCGCCGTTGGGGCCGAGCAACCCCATGACGGTGCCGCGCGGGATCTCCAGGTCGATTCCGTCGAGGACACGAACCCGGCCGTAGTTCTTCACCAGGCCCGCGACCTCCACCGCCAGACTCACTTGATCTCCTTCGCTTGGTCGGCGCGGACGTCGTTGCCGCCCAGGTGTTCTCGCAGGACGGGTCCGATCACCGCGAGCGCCTCCGGCGTGGTCATGCCGGAGTGGCGGCACCGCACCTTCTGATCGTGGATCGCGCCGGTCACATACGGCTCCCAGGCCTGCGCGCACCGGGTGGGGTCGGCCCGGTTGATCTCGTCGTCGGCGGCGGTGAAGAACAACAGGTCGCCGTCGAAGACGCGGGGGTGGAAGCCGTGCGCGAGCACGGCGCCGTTGGCGTATCCGGTGTGCAGCCGTCGCAGATGCTCCACCGTCAGCGCCGCGAACGGTCCCGGCCGGTTGCGCAGCAGCTCCGCCGCGTCGGTCAGGGTCAGGCTCGGATCGACGGCGTGGTCGCCGCCGAGCAGATCGCTGCCGAATTCGCCGATGATGTCGGCGATTCCGGGCACGGCGTGGTCGAGCAGATCGTCGGAGAGCCGGTAGCTGTCCATCATGGCCAGCAGGGCCACCCGCTCCCCCGCCCGCTGCAACTGCACGGCGATCTCCTGGGCGATCAACCCGCCCAGCGACCAGCCGAGCAGATGATACGGCCCCTCCGGCTGCACCGACTTGATATGGGCCACATAGCTTTCGGCGGCCTCGACGATCGAGTCGTGCTCGACGCCGCCGGATACGTGCGGCGCCTGGAGGCCGTAGAGCGGACGGTCGGCGGGCAGGTGCGCGAGCAGACCCGAATAGCACCACGACAATCCGATCGCCGGATGCACGCAGAACAGCGGCGGCGTGGACGATCCGGCCGCGGACCGGATGGCCAGCATCGGCTCGAGCGCGGCCGCCAGCGCGTCACCGGTGCTGACGGCCAGTCGGCGCGCGATGGCGGCCGGGCTGGAGTCGCCGAACATCGCCTGCACCGGCAGATCGATGCCCGCCGAACGCAACTGGGACACCACCTTGGTCGCCAGCAGCGAGTTGCCGCCCAGTTCGAAGAAGCCGTCGTCGACGCCGACGGACTCGACGCCGAGCACCTCCGCGAACGCGGTGCACAGCGCCTCTTCCACCGGCGTCGACGGGGCCCGATACCCCGAACCGGCCCCGAACACCGGTTCGGGCAGCGCCTTGCGGTCGAGCTTGCCGACCGGCGTGAGCGGCACCGCGTTCAACAATGTGATCGATTGCGGCACCATGTAATTCGGCACCAACTCGGCCACGTGCGCGGTCAGCTCCGCGACCGTGACCTCGTGGCCGCGGTGCTGCTTCACGTACGCCACCAGGGCGGTCGCCCCCGCGGGGGTGGTGTGGCCGATGGTGGTGACGAATTCGACGGCGGGGTGGCGCGCGAGCGCGGCGTCGATCTCGCCGAGTTCGATGCGGAAGCCGCGGATCTTGACCTGATGGTCGGTGCGGCCCACGTACTCGAGGTCGCGGCGGCCGTCGCGGGCGACCCAGCGCACGAGATCGCCGGTGCGGTACATGCGGTCGCCCGGTTTGCCGTACGGGTTGGCCACGAATCGCTGCGCGGTCAGGCCCGGCCGGTGCAGATATCCGCGCGCCAGCGCCGCGCCCGCCAGGTACAGCTCGCCGGTCACCCCGGCCGGGGCCGGATGCAGCCGCGCGTCGAGCACGGTCGCGGCCACGCCCCGGATCGGGCCGCCGATGGTGATCGGCATACCGGGCCGGATGGGCTCGGAGATGGCGGTGACGATCGTGGTCTCGGTCGGCCCGTACACGTTGTGCAGGTCGCGGCCGATTCCCCAGCGGTTCACCAGTTCCGGGGGCAGCGCCTCGCCGCCGACCAGCACGTGCCGCAGCGCGGTGACCCCGGTCGGGTCGACCGTGCCGAGTGCGGCGGTGGTGATGAACGCGTGGGTGATCGCCTCCTCGATGAACACCCGGGCCAGCTCCGCGCCGCCGTACACCCCGGGCGGCGTGATCACCAGCGTCGCCGCCCCGCCCAGGGCCAGCAGCAGATCCAGCATGGCCGCGTCGAAACTCGGTGTGGCGAAATGCAGGACGCGACAGCCGGGCCGCACGTCGAAACGCCGCGCGGTCTCGGCGGCGAAGTTCGACAGGCCGCCGTGGGTGACGACCACGCCCTTGGGCACGCCGGTGGAACCGGAGGTGTAGATGACGTAGGCCGGATTGCCGATCCGCACCGGCAGCGGCCGTTCGTCGGCGGTGAGCGGCGCGTCGGAGGTGCGCAGCACCCGGCGGCGGAACGAGGGCGCGTCCAGCACCGTCCAGGTCGCGCCGTCGGGCATCCGCTCGCGGTGGCTCGACAGCGTGATGCCCAGCGTCGCACCGGAATCGGTGAGCATGTGCGCGATGCGGTGTTCGGGATAGGTCGGGTCGATCGGCACGAACGCCGCCCCGGCCTTGGCCACCGCGAGCGTCACCGCCACCGATTCGGCGGAGCGCGGAATGCCCACGGCCACCAGGGTTTCCGGGCCGACGCCGAGCGCGAGCAGCACCCGGGCCAGCCGGTTGGTCCAGCGGTCGAGCGCGTCGTAGGTGACCTGGGTGCCCTCGCTGCGCAGCGCGACGCCCTTCGGGTTCATCCGCAGCGCGGCCTCGAACACCTCGGCGAGGGTGACGGGCCGGTCGGCCGCCGCGCCGCGCACCGGGGCCAGGCTCGACCATTCCGCGCCGTCGAGCAGCTCCAGATCACCCACGGGCAGTGCGGGATTCGCCGCGGCGGCCGTGAGCAGGCGAACCAGCCGCGCGCCGAGTCCGGCGGCGGTGGTCTCGTCGAACAGGTCGCGGGCGAAGTTCACCGCCACGGTCATGCCGCCGGGTTCCCGTTCGGTGGTCCACGCCTCGGTGACGGTGAACTGGAGATCGAATTTCGCGATGCCCGGGTCGGCGTCGGCCGCCTCGATGCGCAGCTCCGGCAGTTCCAGCGCGCCCACCGGCTGGTTGCGCACCGACAGCATCACCTGGAACAGCGGGTGATGCGCCTGCGAGCGCGCCGGATTGAGCACCTCGACCAGCCGCTCGAACGGCACGTCCTGATGGTCGAACGCCGCCAGATCCGTCTCCCGCACCCCGTCGAGCAGTTCGGCGAACGACTGCCCGCCGTCGACCCGCGTCCGCAGGACGAGCGTGCCGACGAACATGCCGACGAGCCGATCCAGCGCCGGATGCCCGCGGCCCGCGGTGGGGGTGCCGACGGTGATGTCGCCGACCGCGGTGAGCCGGTGCAGCAGGGCCGCGAGGGCCGCGTGCAGGACCATGAACATGGTGACGCCGTGCCGCTGCGCGACCGCCTGCAACTCCCGGTGCGTGCGGGGGTCGATCTCCGCCTCGACGGTGCCGCCGCGGTAGCTCGGCGTCGGCGGGCGGGGGCGGTCGGCGGGCAGGGCCAGCAGTTCGGGGATGCCGTCCAGAGCCGTGCGCCAGTAGTCGAGCTGGCGGCTGATCACCGAGCCGGGGTCGTCCTCGCTGCCGAGCGAATCCCGTTGCCACAGCGTGTAATCGGCGTACTGCACGGGCAGTTCGTCCCACTGCGGCGCGGTTCCCGCCCGGTGTGCGGTGTAGGCGACGGCGAGGTCGGCGGCCAGCGGCTCGAGCGACCAGCCGTCCATGGCGATGTGATGCACGACCAGTACCAGCACGTGCTCGTCGGCGGCGAGCCGCAGCAGTCGCGCCCGCAGCGGGGCCGCGGTGGCGAGGTCGAATCCCGGTGCGGCGACGGCGTGGACGGCGTCGGGCACCTCGTCCTCGGTGACCTCGGCGACGGGCAGGTCGATCGCCGCCTCGGTGGGGCTCAGCACCCGCTGGAACGGTTCGCCCTCGAGTTCGCCGAAGACCGTGCGCAGCGTCTCGTGCCGTTCCTGGACCGCGTGCAGCGCGGCGCGCAGGGCCTCGCCGTCGAGTTCGCCGCGCAGCCGCAGCGCGACCGGCACGTTGTAGACCCCGGACAGGGCCGCGCCCGCGGTCTGGTTGAACCGGGCCAGGAACCACAGCCGCCGTTGCGCGGCCGACAACGGTACGCGCGGCGGGCGCGGGCGGCGACGCAGCCGGGGCGAGGTGTCGGTGCCGCCGCCGACCTCGAGCAGGGTGGCCAGTTCGGCGACGGTCGGCGCGGCGAAGACGGTGCGCACCTCGAGCCGGACGCCGGTGGCCGCGGCCAGCCGGGCCACCAATTGCGTTGCCAGCAGCGAGTTTCCGCCGACGGCGAAGAAGCTGTCGTCGGCGCCGACGCGATCCGCGCCGACCAGTTCGGCCATCACCTCGGCGACCAGGCGTTCGGCCTCCGAGTCCGGTTCGCGGGCGGCGGTGGTGAGCAGCCGCGGCCGCGGCAGGGCCGCGCGGTCCAGCTTGCCGACCGGGGTGAGCGGGATGTGGTCGAGTTCGGTGATGCTGGCGGGCACCATGTGCGCGGGCAGTTGCCGGGCGATGTGCGCGCGGAGCTGTTCGGCGTCGATCCCGGCCCGCGGATCGGCGGGCAGCGCGTAGGACACCAGCCGGTCCGTCCCGGCGATCTCGCGAACCTCGGTGTGCGCGAACCGGATCGCGGGGTGGGCGGCCAGCACCTCGTTGATCTCGCCCAGTTCGATGCGGAAGCCGCGCATCTTGACCTGCTGGTCGCCGCGCTCGAGGTAGACGAGTTCGCCGCGCTCGTTCCAGCGGACGATGTCGCCGGTGCGGTACATGCGGGTGCCCTCCGGACCGTACGGGTCCGCGACGAACCGGCCCGCGGTCAGTCCGGGTCGGTCCAGATATCCGCGCGCCAGCGCCTGGCCGCCCAGGTACAGCTCCCCCGCCACCCCGATCGGCACCGGGCGTAACCGCTCGTCGAGCACGACCACCCGCGCGCCGCGCACCGGAGTGCCGATCGTGATCTGCTCGCCGACGGCCAACTGCGGCGACACCGTGATGACCACGGTCGTCTCGGTGGGGCCATACCCGTTGAGCAGCAAGCGGTTCGGGGCCCAGCGGGCGACCAGTTCCGCGCTGAGCGCCTCGCCGCCCACCAGCAGCGACCGCAGGTGCGGCAGCGGCCAGCGCTCGTGGTCGATGGTGGCCAGCGCGGCGGGCGTCATGAAGGTGTGGGTGATCCGCTCGCGGTCCATCAGCGCGGCCAGCTCGTCGCCGCCGTAGATGTCGGTCGGGCAGATGACCATGGTCGCGCCCGCGCCGAGGGCCAGCAGCAGATCGAAGATCGCGGCGTCGAAGCTGGGCGTCGCGAAGTGCATGGTGCGCGCCTCGCGGTCGACCCGCATCCGGTCGCGGATCTCGTCGCCGAAATTCGACAGCCCGGCGTGGGTCACGGCCACGCCCTTGGGTTTTCCGGTGGAACCGGAGGTGTAGATGACGTACGCCAGATCCGTGGTCCACATGGTGCGCACCCGCTCGGCGTCGGTGACCGTGCTGTCCGACAATTCGTCGAGTTCGGCGGTCAGCTCCGGATCGTCGAGCAGCAGCCATTCGGTCGAGCGATCGTCGTCCGCCGCCGCGCGCAGCCCGGCCAGGTGCCGCGACAGCGACACCCCGGCCCGGCAGTCGGCGTCGGTGAGCATGTGGCGCTGCCGATCGACCGGGTAGTTCGGGTCGATGGGGACGAACGCCGCGCCCGCCTTGGCGATGGCGAGCATGGTCACGACCGATTCCACCGATCGGGTCAGACCCATCGCCACCCGGTCGCCGGGACCGAGGCCACGCCGGATCAGGGTGCGCGCCAGCCGGTTCGAGTACCGGTCGACCTCGCCGTAGGTGAGTTCGACCCCGCCGCTGCGGATGGCGGGGCGGTCCACGTTGAGATGCGCGGTGGCGGTGAAGTAGTTCGCCAGGCTGCACTGCGGGGTGGGCACCGGGCCGTACGCCGGGGTGAACAGCTCGCGCTCGATCTCGGTGCGGGCGTCGATGTCGCGCACCATGATCCGCGGATCGGCGGTGACCGCAGCGAGCACCGACACCAGCCGCTCGGCCAGCGTGGCCACGGTGTCGCGATCGAAAAGCTCGGCGGCGTAGACGAATTCGAACGGTCCCGTCGCGGGCACGCGCAGTTCGAGATCGAATTTGGCGGTGGCGATGTCGAGTTCGTCCGCGGTGAGCCGCAGCCCGGGCAGTTCCAAGGTGGGGGCCGGACCGTCCTGGACCGTCAGCGCCACCTGCACGAGCGGGTCGGCGCCGCCGCGGCCGAGTTCCTCCACGATGCGGTCGAACGGCAGGTCGGCGTGTGCCATGGCGGCCAGTTCGCCGTCGCGGTCGGCCCGAAGCTGTTCGGCGAAGCCGTGATCCGGGTCGACGTTCGAGCGCAGCACCAGCGTGTTGACGAACATGCCGACGAGGTCGTCGAGGCGGGTATCGGTGCGCCCGGCGATCGGCGTGCCGATCACGACGTCGCGCGTGCCGGTGACGATGCGCAGCAGGACCGCCAGCGCCGAACGCAGCACCATGAACCGGCTGACGCCCTCGGCGCGGGCCAACTCCTCGATGCGGCCCGTCAGCTCCTCGGGCACCGCGAGGGTGACGGTGCCGGCCCGCTGCGCCGGTTCGGCCGGGCGCGGCCGGTCGTAGGGCAGCGGCATGCGCGCGGGCAGGTCGGCCAGCGTCTCGCGCCAGAACGCGAGGCGTTCCGCGGCCGGACCGGTCGCGTCCCCGGTGTCGCCGAGGCAATCGTGTTGCCACAGCGCGTAATCCGCGTACTGCACGGGCAGCACCGTCCAGGCCGGGGCGGCTCCCCCGCGCCGCGCCGCGTAGGCGACGGCGAGGTCGCGGGTCAGCGGCGCCAGCGACCAGCCGTCGGCGGCGATGTGGTGCAGCACCATGCCGAGCCGGTGGGCGCGGGGGCCGGTGCGCAGCAACATCATTCGCACCGGCGGTTCGACGGTGAGATCGAAACCGCGCCGGGCGAATTCGCCCAGCAGCCGGTCGGCCTCGTCGTCGTCGACCGCGATCGGCTCCAGCGCGGGGACGCACGTCTCGAGGTCCAGCACGTCCTGGTGGGCCCCCGACCCGTCGGCGTCCTCGGGGAACACGGTGCGCAGCACCTCGTGTCGGTCGATGACGTCGGTCAGCGCGGCGCGCAACGCGGCCACGTCGAGGTCGCCGTCGACGCCGACGACGAAAGCGATGTTGTAGGCGCTGGATTCGGGCGAGTAGCGGTTGAGGAACCACAGGCGCCGCTGCGGCGGCGACAGCGGCACCCGCGCGGGGCGCGGGTCGTAGCGGACGAGCGCGGTGCGCCGGGCGCGCGGCGCGTCGGCCAGCCGGGCGGCGACCCCGGCGACGGTGGGGGCGTCGAAGATCTCCCGGACCGGAAGGTCGACGCCGCATTCGTCGTACAGGGCGGCGGCGAGCCGGGTGGCGAGCAACGAGTTGCCGCCCAGATCGAAGAAGCTGTCCTCCGCGCCCGGCACCGGATGTCCGAGCACGGTCTCGAAGACGCGGGCGACCCGATGTTCCAGTTCGGTCTCCGGCGCGCGCGACGGCCCGCTGCTGCCGAACACCGGTTCCGGCAACGACTTCCGGTCCAGTTTCCCCGACGGGCCGACCGGCACGCGGTCCAGCACGGTGATCGCGGCGGGCACCATGTAGCCGGGCAGCCGCTGCCGGGCGGTCGCCAGCACCGCGGCGGGATCGGTGCCCTCGTCGGCGGTGATGTAGGAGGCCAGGCGGGTGCTGCCGGGTTCGCCGGTGTGCACGACGGTGACGGCGAACCGGACGCCGGGATGGGCGCGCAGCACATGGTCGATCTCGCGCAGCTCGATCCGGAAGCCGCGAATCTTGACCTGGTCGTCGGCGCGGCCGAGGAACCGCAGCTGTCCGGCCGCGTCGGCGACCACGAGATCGCCGGTGCGGTACATGCGTTCGCCGCGGCGGCCGTGCGGGTTGGCCGGGAAGCGGGCCGCGGTCAGCCCGCGCCGTCCCAGATAGCCGCGCGCGAGGCCGGGCCCGGACAGGTACAGCTCGCCCGGCACGCCCGGCGGCACCGGGTGCAGGCGCGCGTCGAGCACGAACAGCCGCATCCCGCGCACGGGCAGGCCGATCGGCACCGGGCGGCCCGCGATCAGCGGCCCGGTCGCGGTGGCGGCGACCGTCGCCTCCGAGGGGCCGTACATGTTGTGCATGCGGTGGTTCGCGGTCCAGATCTGGACCAGTTCCTCCGGGCAGGCGTCGCCGCCGACGATCACCGCCTCCAGGTCGGCCAGGCCGTCCGGCGGCACCGTGCCCAGCGCGGCGGGGGTGACGAAGGCGTGGGTGATCCGCTCGGCGCGCAGCAGCGCCGCGAGTTCCGCGCCGCCGTACAGGCCCGCGGGGGCCACCACCACGGTCGCCCCGGCGGCGAAGCCAAGCAGCAGTTCCAGCACCGACGCGTCGAACGACGGCGACGAGAACAGCAGTGTCCGTGCGGAATCGGTGACGCCGAACAGATGCATCTGCTCGTGTGCCAGCGACGCCAGCCCGGCGTGGGTGACGACGACCGCCTTGGGCGTGCCGGTCGAACCGGAGGTGTAGATCAGGTACGCGGGGTGCGCGACGCGCAGCGGATGGTGCCGCTCGGCGTCGGTGACCGGGGTGATCGGGTAGCGCGCCGACTCCGCCGCCAGCTGGGCCGAGCCCATGAGCAGCCAGTCCACGTACTGCTTGCGGTGCCGCCCGCGCCGCACCGGCCAATCCGGCAGCGCCGCACGGCATGTCGCGTTGGTCAGGCCCAGCATCGCACCGGAGTCGGAGAGCATGTGCGCGATCCGGTCGGCCGGGTAGTCGGGATCGACCGGCACGTAGGCCGCGCCGGTCTTGGCGACCGCCCAGACCGCCAGGATCGATTCCAGGCCGCGCGGCAGCGCGATCGCCACCACCACCTCCGGCCCCGCGCCGTGCTCGATCAGCACGCGCGCCAGGCGATTCGAGCGCTCGTCGAGTTCGCGGTAGGTGGTGTCGCGGCCCTGGTAGCGCACCGCGACCGCGTCCGGGAGGCGCTCGGCGGTCTCGCTGAGCAGCCGGGCCAGGGTCACCGACGGTTCGCCGGGCGCGCCCGTGATGGGCACCAGCCGGCCGGTCTCCCGCACGTCGAGCAGGTCCAGATCGCCGACCGGGACGTCGGGCGCGGCGACGGCGGCGGTGAGCAACCGCACGAACCGGCCCGCGAGGGCCGACACCGTGGCGTCGTCGAAAACGTCGGTGGCGTAACCAAATTCGGCCGTGAACGGCCGGTCCTCGGGGTCAGCGGCGTCGGCGGGCACGGTGTCCTGCACGGTGAGTTGCAGATCGAATTTGGTGACCCCGACCGCCAGCGGCAGCACCCGCGCGGCCACGCCGGGCAGCTCGATGCTCAGTTCCGGGGTGCTCTCGTAGGACAGCATCACCTGGAACAGCGGGTGCCGCCCCGCGTCGCGGGCCGGGTTCACGACCTCCACCAGCCGTTCGAACGGCACATCGGAATTGGCGAAGGCGTTGAGGTCGGTTTCGCGGGCGCGGTCGAGCATTCGATCGAATCCGGCGGCGGGGTCGACGCGGGTGCGCAGCACGAGCGTGTTGACGAACATGCCGACCAGGTCGTCGAGCGCCGGATCGGACCGGCCGGCGATCGGGGTGCCGATCGCGATGTCGGTGCTGTTGCACAGCCGCGCGAGCAGGGTCGCCAGCGCCGCGTGCAACACCATGAAGGTGGACACGCCGCGCTCGGCGGCCAGCGCGGCGACAGCGCGCCGGGTCTGCGCCGGGATGGTGAACCGCACGCTCGCCCCGGCGGCGGTGCGTCGCGGCGGGCGCGGGCGGTCCATCGGCAGGTCGAGCTGATCGGGCAGGTCGGCCAGCGCGGACCGCCAGTAGGCGAGCTGGCGCGACAGCGCGCTCGCGGGATCGGTTTCGTCGCCGAGCAATTCACGCTGCCACAGAGCGAAGTCGGCGTACTGCACCGGCAGCGGCGCCCAGTCCGGCGCGTGGCCGCCCGCCCGCGCGGCGACCGCGGTCATCAGGTCACGAGCCAGCGGGGCCACCGACCAGCCGTCGCCGCAGATGTGGTGCAGCACCACCAGGAAGATGTACCGGTCGGGCCCGGTCGCGTACAGCGCCACCCGGATCGGGGCCTGGCTGCGCAGATCGAAACCGTACCCGGCGTATTCGGCGGCGAGGGCGAGCGCGTCGTCGTCGGTGGCGTCGATCGGGTCGAGCGTGAGCGGGATCTCCGCGGCGGGATGCACGACCTGGGTCGGGCCGTCGGCGGAGTCGGGGAAGGTGGTGCGCAGGCTCTCGTGCCGCTCGAGCACGTCGATCAGCCCGGCGCGCAACGCCTCTCGGTCCAGCGGTCCGGTCAACTCGACCGCGAGCGGCATGTTGTAGGCCGAGGCGTGCTCGGCGAACCGGTTCAGGATCCACAGCCGCTGCTGGGCCAGCGACAGCGGAATCCGTTCCGGCCGTGGGCCCGCCACGAGTTTCGGCGAGGAGGTGTCGGGGTTGTGTTCGTCCAGGCGGGCGGCGAGCGCGGCCACCGTCGAGGATTCGAACAGGTCGCGGATGGTGAGACCGGCGCCGAGGGCGGCGTTGATCCGCGCGACCGCGCGCGCCGCGGACAGCGAGTTGCCGCCGAGATCGAAGAAGCTGTCGGCCACATCGATCGCCTCGACGCCGAGCACCTCGGCGAAGACCGCGGCCAGGCGGCGTTCCACCTCGGTGCGCGGGGCGGCGGATCCGCGGTCGGTGCGCCGGGCCGCGAAACGCGGTGCGGGCAGCGCCTTCCGGTCGACCTTGCCGTTGGGGCTCAGCGGCAGTTCGTCGAGCACCAGCAGGTGAGCGGGGACCATGTAGCCGGGCAGTCGGCCGCGCAGCGCGGCGGTCAGTTCGGCGGTGTCGAGGGCGACGCCGGGAACGGCGACCACATACGCGACCAGTTCGTCGCCGCCGGGCGCGGCGTGCGCCACGCACACCGCGCGGGCCACCCGCGCGTCGGCCAGCAGGGCCGCCTCGATCTCGCCGAGTTCGATGCGCAGCCCGCGGATCTTGACCTGGAAGTCGCTGCGCCCCAGATATTCCAGCGCGCCGACGGGCTCGTCGCGCACCTGCCAGCGGACCAGATCGCCGGTGCGATACATCCGCTCCCCGGCCTCGAAGGGGTCGGCGACGAAGCGTTCGGCGCTGAGGCCGGGACGGCCGAGATAGCCGCGGGCCAGTTGGACACCGGCCAGATACAGTTCGCCGACCACGCCGGGCGGGACCGGGCGCAGCCGCTCGTCGAGGACGTAGACCCGGGTGTTCCACACGGGCGCGCCGATCGGCACCGTGTCCTGTTCGGGCGCGCACGGCCAATGGGTGACGTCCACCGCGGCCTCGGTCGGGCCGTACAGGTTGTGCAGCGCGGGGGCCGAATCGCCCAGCGCCGCATGGAAATCGCGCACGGTCGCCGCGGGCAGCGCCTCACCGCTGCAGAAGACCCGGCGCAGGCAGCCGCAGCCGCGCACATCGGTGTCGGTGACGAACACCGACAGCATCGAGGGCACGAAATGGGCCGTGGTGACGCCCTTCTCGGCGATCAGCGCGGCCAGGTACGCGGGGTCGCGGTGCCCGTCGGGGGCGGCGATCACCAGCCGCGCCCCGATCTGTAACGGCCAGAAGAACTCCCACACCGACACATCGAAGGTGGCGGGCGTCTTCTGCAACACCGCGTCGGTCGCGTCGAGCGGGTACTCGTGCTGCATCCAGCGCAGCCGGTTCACGATGGCGGCGTGGGAGACGCCCACGCCCTTGGGCTTTCCGGTGGAGCCGGAGGTGAAGATCACGTAGGCCAGGTGGTCGGGGCGCAGCGGTGCGCGCCGGTCGGCGTCGGTGATCGGATCGGCCGCGTGACCGGAGGCGTCGAGCGCATCTATGCCGACGCGCTCGACCCCGGCCGGGAGTCGGACCTCGTCGCGGGCGGCGGTGAGCACGCACAGCGGGCGCGCGGCGTCGAGGATGTGGGCGGTGCGTTCGGCGGGATGGTCGGGATCGATCGGCAGGTACGCCGCGCCCGCCTGGGTGATCGCGTACATGCCGACGAGCAGATCGATGCCGCGTCGAATCGCCAGGCCCACCACGGTATCCGGGCCCGCCCCCCGCGCGATCAGCGCGCGGGCGCAGCGGTTCGCGCGGGCGGCGAACTCGGCGTAGGTCAGGGTCTCGTCGCCGAATTCGAGTGCGACGGCATCGGGGCAGGCCGCGGCGCGGGTGGCGAACAGGTCGGCCAGCGTGCCCTCCTGGCGCGCGACCGCGGTCGAATTCCATTGCCGCAGTACCCGATCGCGTTCGGCGTCGGTGATGACGGGCAGTGCGGTGACGGCGGCGTCGGGGTCCCCGGCGAGGACGCGGCCCAGGTAATCGAGGAAACGGCCGTGGTGCGCGGCGACCTCGGCGGCGCCGTAGAGCTGGGGGTTGGCCTCGAAGTCGACGTGGATGCGGTTGCCCTCGCCGTTGTAGAGGTTGATCGACAGATCCTCCACCGGTCCGGTGGCCAGCACGTTGAGCGAGCCGACGAGGCCGCCGAAGCGCAGTTCGCTGTGGAACAGCATGATGTTGACCATCGGCCCGAAGAAGCCGCGGGCGTCGCGGGAGTAGCCGCAGTCGCGTCTGATGTCGTCGTGGCGGTACCGCTGATGCCGCAGCGCGCCCGTGATCTGCAATTCGGCGGTGCGCACCACCTGACGGAAGCTGGTGTCGTCGTCGAAGCGCACGCGGATGGGTACGACATTGGACACCACGCCCGCCGAACGCCGCAGGGCCACCGTGGTCCGCGCGGAGACCGGCAGGCTCAGCACCACGTCCGGATTGCCGGTGGCCGCCCGCGCGTAGCAGGCCAGCGCCGCCACCACCAATGCCGAAGGCTGCGTACCGAATTCGCTCGCGACCTCCGCCAGCCGGGCCTCGACCGCCTCGTCCAGCACGGCCGTGGCCAGGCGGCGGCCCGCGTCCGGCGTGCCGGCGGCGATCGCGGTGCCGGACAGGCTCATCGGCGCGCCGACGCCCGCGAGCTGTTCGAGCCAGTACTCGCGGTCGGCGCGGAAGCGGCTGGTGTCGCGGTAGCGGGACTCCTCGAGGTAGAGCTCGGCCAGCGGGGTCGCGCGGGAGGCCACCGGTTCGGTGCGCTGTTCCAGGGCCGTGTAGATCTCTGCCGTGCGCAGCAGCGCGTTCATCGCGCCGTAGCCGTCGATGACGATGTGATGCGCCCGCGCGTACCAGATGTAGTCCTGATCGCCGGTGCGCAGCACGACATTCGCGGTGAGCGGGTCGCGTTCCAGATCGATGGGGGTGGCCGCGTCGTCGGTCATCCAGCGCAGGGCGGCGGCGCGCGGATCGGCCTCGTGCCGCAGATCGATGCGTGCCCAGCCCGGTCGGCGCGCGGGATCGATCACCTGGTGCGGAACGCCGTCGATCTCCAGCAGGCGGACCTGGCCCACCTGGGATTCGGCGCCGAAACGTTCGATGGCGTAGAGCAATCGGCCCACGTCGAGATCGCCGTGGATCTCGACGTACTGCGCGATGGTGAGCGGCACGTCGGGCCGGATGCGCTGGGCGTACCAGAGAGCGGTCTGCGCGGGTGAGAGAGCGAAGGGCGGTGCTGAGAGTTCGCCGGAGGGGCGGTGGTCGACCCGATCCGTGGCCAATGAACTCATCAATCACTCCGTTTCTGCCGCCGTAGACGCATCTGCGCAAGCACCGCCACGGCCGGCGCGCGCAGCGCCGACCGTGATCGTGATTCACGTCCTATGATTCGGAGCATCGAGTCGGGCGGATCGGTAAGGTCCCCGACTTGTTTCGATTCGAACGACGTTGGCGGAGGCGATCTTCGAGAGGCTAACGAACCGCAACCGTCGATATCACAGGACGAAGATCAAGTAAACAGGCATGCTACGGCAGAAGCAAGTCACACGTTGGTAATTCAGCTAAGTTCGGGCAAACATTGCGAAACGCCCGCTGCCGCCGTGCCCGCGCGGTTGCGGTCACGGGTACGCCCGAAAGGTGCGCGCGCCGGGGCGATCCCGTGCCCGGCTACGCGTCGACCCGACCCTCGGCGGGCGCGGGCGATGCGGGCCGCGAGGTTCGCCGCCGGATAGCCGCAACGCCGACGGCGAGCGCGCCGACGACCACCAGCAGGCGTTCCGGCAGCGGGCCCAGCCGGGTGGCGGGGGTGGTGGCGTCGCGCAGCGGGAGCGTCGCCACGAGGGCGGCGGGGACGAACTGCTCGGTCTGCTGAGTGACCGTGCCGTCGGCGGCGATGATGGCGCTCACCCCGGTGGTGGCCGAAACGACCAGGGCGCGACCGTGTTCCACCGCGCGCACGCGGGACATGGCCAGCTGCTGATAGGTCATCTCGCTGCGGCCGAAGGTGGCGTTGTTGGTGGGCACGGTGAGGATCTGGGCGCCCGCGCGCAGGGAGTCCTCGAAGGCGCGGTCGAAGGCGACCTCGTAGCAGGTGGCCACGCCGATCGCGACGGGCGGACCGCCGCGGGCGGGCGTCGCGTGCACGACGCCGTCGCCGTGGCCTGGCACGAAATAGCCCGCGCGGTCGGCGTATTTCGAGAAGTGCCGGAAGAAGTCGCGATAGGGCAGGTACTCGCCGAAGGGCTGCACGATCTTCTTGTCGTGCCGCTCCCCCACCCGGTCGCCGTCCCACACCAGAACCGAATTGGTGGTGGTGTCGTCGTCGTTGACCAGGACCGCGCCGACCAGGATGGGCGCGTGGACGCGGCGGGAGACGGCGGTGATCTCCGCGGCCGCGTCGGAATTGCGCAAAGGGTCGATATCGGACGAATTCTCCGGCCAGATCACCACATCCGGCCGCGGCGCCTGCCCGGCGTCGATCGCACGGGCCAACTCCTCGGTGCGGCGGACGTGATTGTCGAGGACGGCGCGGCGCTGGGCGTTGAAGTCCAGGCCCAGGCGCGGCACGCTGCCCTGGATCGCGGCGACCGTGATCGGCCGGTTACCGTCGTCCGGGGCGGGCAGCGCGGCCCGGAGGATCACTCCGGTACCCGGGATGATAACCACAAGTGTTGCGACAGCGAAAATTCCGCGGCGCAGGCCGCGCGCGTCGCGACGGTACACGCGAATGGCCAAGGCGGCCAACAGGGTTCCGGTGAGCGCGACCGCGAAGCTCACCAGCGGCGCGCCGCCGAGCATCGCCAGCGGGAGATACCAGCCGTCGGCCTGCCCGAACGCCAGCCTGCCCCAGGGGAATCCGCCGAAGGGGAAGCTGGATCGTCCCCATTCGGTGAGCGACCACGCCGTCGCCACCCACAGCGGCCAGCCCGGCAGGCCGCCGACGAGCCGGGCCGCGAGCCCGAACAGTCCGACGTAGACCGCGCAGGCCGCGGAGAGTCCGAGCCACGGGACGGGGCCGACGTAGATTCCGGTCCACGGCAGCAGCGGGAGGAAGAAGGCCAGCCCGCCCAGCATGCCGTAGCCGAATCCGCCGCGCGGGCGACCCTCGCCGCGCACGGCGAGGGTGAGCAGCGTGATGCCCAGCGGGGCGAGATACCAGCAGGTGCGCGGCGGGAAGCTGGCGAAGATCAGCAGGCCCGCCGCGACGGACAGCAGGCTGCGGCCGAGGACGGGGTGGTGGGTCCAGAACCCGCGGATCGCGTCGATCGAATGTGCCCGCGTCCCGGACGAATCGGACTCACTCATCGCGGGCACTCGGGCGATCTCGGCACGCGGCCGATGCTACGGACCGTTGGTACATCCGTCCCATCGGGGTGTGAACAGTTCATGCCCGGTAGATCGTCTCGCCGCGGTGGACGGTGCGCAGGCAGGTCGGCAGGGGCGCGTCCGGATCGAGGCGGGGCAGGCCGGGCACGCGCGAACGCGGATCGGTGGACCAGCGCTGCACCGAATCCGAGGCGGCGGCGACCACCAATTCGCTTGCGTCCCAGATGGCGTACGAGGCGGGCGCGCCGGGGACGAGGGTGCCCGCGATGCCGTCGCGGACGCCGCCCGCCCGCCAGGCGCCCCGGGTGGCGGCGGCGAAGGCGGCGCGCGGGGAGAGGTGGTGGCCGGGGGTGCGGTGGTGGGCGGCGGCGCGCACGGCCGCCCAGGGGTCGAGGGCGGTGACGGGTGCGTCCGAGCCGATGGCCAGGGCGACGCCCGCGGCGGCCAGGGCGGAGAACGGGTTCAGCGCGGCGGCGCGGTCGGGGCCGAGGCGCTGGGCGTACATGCCGTCGGGGCCGCCCCAGGCGGCGTCGAAGCCGGGTTGCACGCTGGCGATGACGCCGAATTCGGCGAGTTTCGCGATCTGGTCGGCGTCGAGCAGTTCGGCGTGTTCGAGGCGGTGGCCGCGGGCGGCGACGGCGGGCGTGCCCAGTTCGGCGGCCACCCGCGAAAAGCCTTGCAGCACAGCGTCGATCGCGCCGTCACCGATGGCGTGGAAGCCGGCCTGCACGCCCGCTTCGGTGCAGGCGCGCACGTGGGCGGCGATGGCGTCGGCGTCGAGGTAGCCGACACCGGTGGTGTCGCGGTCGGCGTAGGGGGCGCGCAGCCAGGCGGTGTGCGAGCCGATCGAGCCGTCGACGAACAGGTCGCCCGCCAATCCGTGCACGCCCAGTTCCTTGGTCAGGGCGGCGGCCTCGCCCGCGTCGCGCACGGCTTCACCCCAGTAGGCGCGGACCTCGACGCCGTGGGGGAATTCGAGCAGTTCGGTGACGTCGGCGCGGCCGGAGATCTCCGGACCCGCGCATTCGTGGACGGCCACGACCCCGTGTGCGGCCGCGTGATCCAGCGCCGCGCGGCGGGCCCGGTCGCGCTGCGCGCGGTCCATTCGCTCGATCATGGCCTGCCGCACCAGATGATGGGCCTCGGCGCGCAGCGGTTCGCCGGGGGTGTAGCCGGTGGCGGAGCGCACCCGCGGCACGGCGTCGAGCATCGCGGTCGACACCACGGCCGAATGTGCGTCCACCCGAACGAGATACGCGAGCCTGCCCGCCCCCACGGCCGCGTCGATCTCCTCGCGCGTCGGCGGCCGACCCTCCGGCCAGCTCGTCTCGTCCCATCCCTGTCCGGTCAGCACCGCGTCGTCGTGCGCCGCCGCGTACTCCCGCACGAGTTCCAGACACTCCCCCAGCGACCCCGCCCCCGACAGATCCAACCCGATGAGCCGCAACCCCAACCCCGTCACATGCACATGCGGATCCACGAACCCCGGCGCCACGAACGCCCCATCCAACTCCACCACCTCGACCTCGGGATGCAACGCCCGCCCCGGCCGATCCGCCCCCACCCACACCACGATCCCATCACTGACCGCCATAGCCGTCGCATCCGGCGAACTCGAACTATGGATCCGACCCCCCACCAGCAACCGCGTACTCACCCCGCCGAGTCTGCCACCCCACCCCCACCACCCCACCCGCACCCCTTATTCGAATCCGCACCCGTTGTATAGCCCTGCAACGGGTGCGGATCCGAATAAAGGGTGCGGCTGGGTTGCCTGTCCACCTGGGTCGCCCAAGCATTCGGTGGGGTCAGTCTCACCCAATTCCCCGGGCGGGGGCACCAATCTGTTCTGATCCTCGGCGGGGGGCACCGATCTGTCTCTGATCCCCGGCCGGGGGCACCGATCAGTCCCTGATTCCCGGCCGGGCGCACCAATTTGTCCCTGCCCGGCCGAAGGCCGGGTAGGGCCGCTCAGTTCGCGTCGATGATGCGGTGGGCTCGGCCTTGGCCGTCGTCGTAGTACTCGTGGGTGACCGTGGCGTCGATGATGTCGCCGGTGGGGTCGATGACGACGCCGCGGTAGCGGGGGGAGGTGGCTAGGCGGGTGGCCTGGCGGGCGGCGAAGGCGGTGAGGAGGGGGCGGAGGAGGGCTCGGGTGGGGAGGAGGAACAGGAGGCCCGCCAGGGAGGTGAGGAGGCCGGGGACGAACATGAGGACGGCGCCGACCGCTACCAGGAAGCCGTCGGCCACGGCGGTGCCGGGGGCGATCTCGCCGCGGCTCGCGCGGCGGAACTGGTCGAAGACCTTGCGGCCTTGGGCGCGGACCAGGACGAGGCCCAGGCCGGAACCGAGGATGAGCAGCAGGATGGTGGGTACGACACCGAGGACGTGGCCGACCACGACCAGGGTGGCGACCTCGGCGACCAGATAGAGGGCGAACAGCAGGGCGGGCATGGCGGTCCTTTCGGCGACTCTCTACCCGATCCAACGCGCGGATGTCCGAATTTTCTCCCGCCCGGCCTGTGGGGTGACTGAGAATTCAGGCGCCGGGCCGCACGAGACCCGTCTCGTAGGCGAGCACCACCGCCTGCACCCGGTCGCGCAGATTCAGTTTGGTGAGCACCCGGCCCACGTGCGTCTTGACCGTCGCCTCGGACAGATACAGCTCGGCGGCGATCTCGGCGTTGGAGCGCCCGGCGGCGATCTGCTCGAGCACCTCGCGTTCGCGGGCGGTGAGCACATCGAGCACCGACGGATCGCGCATGCCGCCGGGGTCGTCGGCGATGAGCCGGTCCAGCAGCCGCTTGGTCACCTTCGGTGAGACCACCGCGTCCCCGGCGGCCACGCTGCGAATGGCCGAGATGAGGTCCTCGGGTGGCGTGTCCTTGAGCAGGAAGCCGCTCGCCCCGGCGCGCAGCGCGCCCAGCGCGTGCTCGTCCAGATCGAACGTCGTCATCACCAGAACCCTGCTGCCGCAACCGGATTCGAGGATCTGCGCGGTCGCGGTCACGCCGTCGACGACCGGCATCCGGACATCCATCAGCACCACGTCGGGCACGAGATCCACGGTGTGCCGCACGGCCGCCGCCCCGTTGTCGGCCTCGCCGATCACCTCGATGTCGGGATGCGCCCCGAGGACCATCTTCAGCCCGGCCCGCATCAGCTCCTGATCGTCGACGACGAGAACGGTGATCGGCACGCCCTCAATCTATCGGCCGCGCCAACGGGATGGTGGCACGCACCCGCCAACCGCCCTCGGGCCGCCGCCCCGCCTCGAGTGTGCCGCCGAGCACCGCGATCCGCTCCCGCATCCCGACCAGTCCCAGCCCGCTGCCGATGATCCCGCTGCGCGGACCCGCGGCCTCGGTGCCGCAGAGCGGACCGGAGTCGATCACCTCCACCAGGACGTCGTCGGCGCGGCGGCGCACTTTGACCCACGCGGTGGGATCGGTCCCCGCGTGCCGGAAGGTGTTGGTGAGCGACTCCTGCACGATGCGGTGCACACCGAGGCTCACCTCGGGTGTCACGTCGTCGAGTTCGCCGGTGAGTTCCAGTTCGACGGCCAGCCCGGCGTTGCGCATCATCTCCACGACCTTCGCCAGGCCCGCGGTGCCGTGCTGCGGGAGTTGTTCGGGGGCGTGCTCGGTCCGCAGCAGCGCGACCGTGCGGCGCAGTTCCCGCAGGGCGTCGCGCCCGGTCGCGGCGATGGTGGCCAGCGCTTGTTCGGCGGCGTCGGGGTCGCGGCGCAGGGCGTACTTCGCGCCGTCGGCCTGGACGACGATCACGCTCACCGCGTGCGCGACCACGTCGTGCAGTTCGCGGGCGATGCGAGTGCGTTCGACCGAAACCGCTTCGTGCGCACCGCGTTCCCGGTCGTAGTCGGCGACGGCCAGCCGCGCGGCGACCTCGCTGTCGTAAGCGTGTCGCGCGCCGAGGAATTCGGCCAGCGTCCAGCACAGCGCGTAGTACAGGGTCAGGAACGCGAGGGTCGAGCCGACCGGCTGATCGTCCAGCGTCACCGACAGCACCCCGTCGGCCGCCAGGCCCACCAGATAGACCAACCCGTCGCGACGACCCACGTAGGCGACCAACGTGTAGAGCATGATCCCCAGCGCCAGCAACGCCGGATACTCCGGCTCGCCGTGCAGCACCACATCGATCACCGTGACCGCGAGCGACAACGCCAGCATCGCCGCGGCCGCCGCCCGCGGATACACCCGGCGCAGCACCAGCGGCAGCGGAATCAGCACGCTCAGCGGCAGATCGATGTACGGGTGGGTGCTGGTGCGCCCGGACAGCACATCGATCACCAGCAGCGCGAAGGCCAGGATCGAATCGGCCACCACGGGTTTGCCGCGCAGCCAGAGACTGAATCGACGCACGGCCCCAGCCTATGCGCCGCGCCCGCCGCGCCGGGTTGTCCGGTGATTTGCCGGATTCCTCCGATGTCTGATTGTCTCGGCGGCGTGGATTTCGCGGACTGGGCGGCGCTGGTGTCGGCGGCGACCGCGGCGGGCTGGGTCGACGCGGTGGTCGGCGGCGGCGGGCTGATCATCCTGCCGACCCTGCTGCTGGTCGCCCCGACCCTGGCCCCGCAGACCGTGCTGGGCACCAACAAGCTCGCCGCGTTCTGCGGAACCAGCGCTGCGGCAGCCACTTTCGCGCGCCGGGTGCCGATGAACTGGCGCGTGCTGGTGCCGGGCGCGCTCGTCGCCGCGATCGCCTCGGCCGCGGGGTCGGCCGCGGTGGGACTGATCGAACGCCGGTTCTTCATCCCGATCGTGATGGTGGTGCTGGCCGCGGTGGCGCTCGTCGTGACGTTGCGGCCCTCGATCGGGGTCACCCTCGCCACGCATCCACCGACCCGGCGCAAGACGGTGCTGGTGGTGTTGCTCGCGGCGGGGCTGATCGGTTGTTACGACGGCCTGATCGGACCGGGCACCGGAACGTTCCTCATCATCGCGTTCGCCACGCTGCTGGGCACGGAGTTCGTGCGCGCGGCGGCAATGGCGAAGGTGATCAACTGCGGTTCCAATCTGGGCTCGCTGGTGCTGCTCGCGGCCACCGGGCACGTGCTGTGGGCGCTGGGCCTGGTGATGGCGATCGCGAATATCGCCGGGGCCGTGGTGGGTTCGCGCATGGCGCTGGCGCGCGGGGCCGGATTCGTGCGCGCGGTGCTGCTGATCGTGGTGGCGGCCATGGTGATTCGACTGGGCTGGCAGCAGTTCGGCTGAGTCAGCGCACCATCTCGGCGGTCATGTGCCGCCCCGAGGACAGCCAGGGCGCGAGGACGCGGGAGGTGGTCTCGCGAATCTTGTGGTGCAGCCGATCGCCGTCCTCGATGGCGTACCGGCCGGAGAACAACACGGTCAGCGCGCCCGACACCGCGCCCACGACCGCGCCGACCAACGCGGCCGCGCCGACCTCGTCGAGTTCGTCGGGGAACGCGGTGCGCAACTGCCGGGCGATCTCCTGCTGGGCGGCCAGCTGCGCGTGCGCGGCGCGGCCGCTCACCGCGGGCACCGTGCGCGAAACCTGCGCGCGCAGTACCGCGATGCGGGCGGCGAGATCGTCGCCGATGTGGTCGCCGGGGTTGTCCCCGGCCGCGCGTAAGGCGCGTAAGAGCACCTCGACGGGCCGTTCGTCCGGGCGCCGGGTGGCGATGGCGTGGACGGCGGCCTGCACCCGATCGTCGGGTTCGGGGAAGAGTAGCTCCTCTTTGCTCTCGAAGTAGTTGAAGAACGTGCGCGTGCCCACCTCGGCCGTCGCGGCGATGTCGGCGACGGTGGTCGCCTCGTAGCCACGGCGCTCGAACAGGTCGACGGCGGCCTCGAGGATGGCGCGACGGGTACGTTCTCGTTTACGGTCACGGAGTGCGGATGGCGGCACGCGGGCAGACAGTACGGCATGGATCGGCGAACACGCGGCAAGCTGCGTGTCGTGCGCGTTCTTCACCTTGTGCCAGGCCGCATTTCGTGCGGGTTTGCACTCGATGCCGGTTTGCACGGCGTGTCGCGCGGGCGCGGCCGCTCACCTGGCGTTCCGGTTGAACCCGACGTTCACCAGCGGTTAGCGTGTCCGGGGTGAGCATCGCTACCCGGGACGTGGACGAACAGTTCCGCGCGCTACCGCTGGCCGCGCTGGCCGACGCCGCGCTCGCCGCGGCGCGCGCCGCCGGTGCCGAACACGCCGATCTGCGCGTGCATCGGCTCGTCACCCAGTCGATCGCCCTGCGCGACGGCCGGGTCGAATCCGTCCACGACGCAACCGATCTGGGCTTCGCGGTGCGCGTGATCGTCGACGGCACCTGGGGTTTCGCCTCGCACGCGGATCTGACCCCCGCGACGGCCGCCGACGTGGCGCGCCGGGCCGTGGCGGTCGCGACCACGCTGCGCGCGTTGAACCGCGAGCGGGTGGAGCTGGCCGCGGAGCCCGCCTACGCCGACGCGTCGTGGGTCTCGTCGTACGCGATCGATCCGTTCGCGGTGCCGACCCGCGAGAAAGTGGCGCTGCTACAGGACTATTCGGAGCGGCTGTCGGCCGCCGACGGCGTCGATCACGTCACCGCGTCGGTGTATCAGGTCAAGGAGCAGGTCTTCTACGCCGACACCGCCGGTTCGTCGATCACCCAGCAACGGGTGCGGGTCTATCCGCAACTGGAGGCGGTGACGGTCGATCCGGCGGCGGGGCGGTTCGAGACGATGCGCACGCTGGCCGCCCCGGCCGGGCGCGGCTGGGAGTACGTCACCGGCGCGGACGGGGTGTGGGACTGGCCGGGCGAACTCGCGCGGATCCCGGAGTGGCTGGCCGAGAAGGTCAAGGCGCCCACCGTCGAACCCGGCCCGACCGATCTGGTCATCGATCCGACGAATCTGTGGCTGACCATTCACGAATCCATCGGTCACGCCACCGAATACGACCGGGCCATCGGCTACGAATCCGCCTACGCCGGAACGTCGTTCGCCACGCCCGACAAGCTGGGCACGCTGCGCTACGGCACCCCGATCATGCATGTCACCGGGGACCGGACCGAGGAATTCGGCCTGGCCACGGTCGGTTTCGACGACGAGGGCGTGGCCGGGCAGCGCTGGGATCTCATCCGCGACGGGGTCCTGGTGGGCTATCAGCTCGATCGGGTGTTCGCGCCCCGGCTCGGGCTGGACCGCTCCAACGGCTGCTCCTACGCCGACTCCGCGCACCACGTGCCCATCCAGCGCATGGCCAATGTCTCGCTGCGGCCCGACCCGGCGCGCGACACCAGCACCGAGGAGCTGATCGCGGGAGTCGAGGACGGCCTCTACATCGTCGGCGACAAGTCCTGGTCGATCGATATGCAGCGCTACAACTTCCAGTTCACCGGCCAGCGATTCTATCGAATTCGCAACGGGCGCTTGGCCGGTCAGGTGCGCGACGTCGCCTATCAGGCCACCACCACCGACTTCTGGGGCGCGATGGAGGCCGTCGGCGGCCCGTCGACGTGGGTGCTGGGCGGCGCGTTCAACTGCGGTAAGGCCCAACCCGGCCAGGTCGCCGCGGTCAGCCACGGCTGCCCGTCGGTGCTGGTGCGGGGGGTCAATGTGCTCAACACTCAGGCGGAGGCGGGGCGATGACGATTCCACACGGTGGTGCGGTGGTGGAACGCGCGCTGGCGGCCGCGCGCGCGGACGAGACGATCGTGATCGTGACCGACGCGCACGAGGCGTCGCTGCGCTGGGCCGGAAACTCCATGACCACCAACGGTTCCTCGGTGTCGCGGCAGTGGGCGGTCGTATCGATCCTGCGGGCGGGACCGAACCATGCCCGGGTCGGCAGCGTGAGCTCGACCAGCGTCGACCCCGACGACATCGCGGCCGTGGTCCGCGCCGCCGAGGCCGCCGCCGCCGACGCCGAACCCGCGCGCGACGCCATGCCGCTGCTGGAGACCGGGCTCGCGGCGCCGGACTGGGCGGACGCGGCGGCCACCACCGGCATCGAGGTCTTCACCGACCTCGCCCGCGATCTGGCCATCGGATTCGAGGCCGCGGACCGCCTCTACGGCTTCGCCCACCACCAGCTGCACACCACCTGGCTGGGCACCTCGACCGGTATCCGCAGCCGCTGGACCCAGCCCACCGGATCGATCGAGATCAACGGCAAGCGCGGCGATCCCGACTCGGGGGCCAGCGCGTGGGTGGGCGCGGGCACGCTCGATTTCACCGACGTCGACACCGCGGCCCTGCTGGGCGAGCTGACCAAACGCCTCGACTGGTGCAAGCACCGCGTCGAGTTGCCCGCCGGGCGGTACGAGACCCTGCTGCCGCCCTCGGCGGTGGCGGATCTGATGATCGACATGGTGTGGTCGATGGAGGGCCGGGGCGCGCACGAGGGGCACACCGCGTTCGCCCGCGCGGGCGGCACGCGAATCGGCGAGCGGCTCAGCGACATTCCGCTCACCCTGTACTCCGATCCGTCGGCCGCCGGACTGGAGTATCGCCCGTTCGTCGCGACCAGCGCGTCCTCGGAGTCGGTGTCGGTGTTCGACAACGGGCTGCCCGCCGAGCGGGTCGACTGGATCCGCGAGGGGGCCGTGTCCTCGCTCATCTATCCGCGCGCGATCGCCGCCGAATACGACGCGCCCGTCACGGCTCCCGGCGAGAACCTGCTCATGACGGGCGGTTCGGACGCGACGCTCGACGATCTGGTCGCCCGCACCGAACGCGGGTTGCTGCTGACGTGCCTGTGGTACATCCGCGAGGTCGATCCGGCGACGCTGCTGCTCACCGGGTTGACCCGGGACGGGGTGTATCTGGTCGAGAACGGCACGGTCAGCGCGGCGGTGAACAACTTCCGTTTCAACGAGAGTCCGGTGGACCTGTTGCGCCGGGTCACCGAGGCCGGGGCCACCGAGGTCACCCTGCCGCGCGAGTGGAAGGACTGGTTCACCCGAACGGCCATGCCGCCCTTGCGGATTCCGGACTTCCACATGTCCTCGGTCAGCCGGGCCACCTGAGCGCGGCTGCTGAACGGTAACTCGCGGGCACGGATTCGGGCCGAACCGCCCCGGGGGACGGGTGCGGCTCGATACGATTCGAGAGGTGCGCCCACTCGTCGTTCGGGCCCGCGTCCTCGGGGCGGGTCCGCGGTGACCACGCCACCGCCGCGCAAACCGGATCACTCCCGGGAACCCGAGTCGATCCGGGCCTGGTTGTGCGCCCTGGAATCCGAGGCCGGCACGGGCTTCCACATCGAACGGGAACTCCGCCCGCCCTACGGCTGGAATCTCGTCGAGGAGGAGTCCGGGTCCGTGGTGTGCACCGGCAGCCTCGACAAACTCGACGAGTGGCTGCACAAGTGCCGCCCCGACGACCGCTGACTACGCCGCGCGCGGGCGCAGCCGGACCACGACCGTGCCGCGGGCGACGGCCGCGTGCAGCTGTTCGCGGTTGACGCCGCCGTCCGGATTCAGTTCGATGCCCGCGAACCGGCCGTGGGTCGGGTTGTGGCTCAGGATGATTCGGTACGGCTCCACCAGGGCCTCCTCATCGGAGATCACCTCCCAGTCCGCGAGCAGCGTGCGCCCGCGCCAGGTGATGCGCACGGGCTCGCCGGGTTGCAGATTGCGCCGCCATCCCGCCGCGGTGCCCACCAGCAGCGCGCCGTCGTGTTCGGCGTAGCCCACCGGATTGGCGTAGACGCGTCCGGTCTTGCGGCCGACGACGGTGACGATCATGAGCTTCCCGCTGAGCGCCCGGTGCAGCGGCGACCGCAGCAGGGCCCGCATGACGGAGTCGACGAGGGATTGGGCGCGCAGCCTGCTCGGCGGGGTCGTGGTCGGACTGGTCATCGACGAACACCTCCATTTACTGAGTAGATACTCAAAAAATACGGGGCAGTACGGCATACTGCAATAGTTCGACGAGGGTGAAGGAGACGATGTGACACCTCGGGGCCGCCCGCGCACGGGTGTGCGCGAGGCCGTGATCGACAGCGCGCAGCGGTTGCTGACCGAATCCGGGGTGGCCCGCCTGTCGACCAAGGAGGTCGCCGCGCGCGCCGGGGTCGCCGAATCGAGCATCTTCTATCACTTCGGTGATCGAATGGGGTTGCTGCACGCGGTGATCCAGCAGCATCTGCGGCCGTTGAAGGAGATGCTCGGCGAGCGTTCCGGCGCGGCCGACCTGCGCGCGGATCTGCTGGCGCTGGTGGCGACGCTCGAGGAGTTCTTCCTGGCGGCGATTCCGATCATGGCCGCGATCCTGTCCGACGCCGAACTGCGCGCGACCTACGAGACACGCAGCCGCGACCTGGATCTGGGACCGCATCGGGCGGTGGACGCGGTGCTCGCCCAGCTCGCCCCGGACGCGGCCGAACTGCGGCCCGCCGCGCTGCTGCTGGTCGGGGCGGCGCATCAGCGGGCACTGCAACGGCACCTCAGCCCGCCCGCGGCCCTGTCGGCGCTGCCGTCCGCCGACGCCGTCGTCGACGCGGCGCTACCCCTGTTCACCCCCGATCCGCGCCGGTGATCGATCCGCGCATCGGCTGTCGCGACCGGCGCGCGTGTGACAGAATCGCCCCACCGGTTCGATCGCGACGCCTGCCGGGCCGCGGATTCCGCGGATATCGTGCGCGAATGCCTTGTCGCCCAAGGGGTTCGGAACTCCGCCGATATCGACGGGAACCGCGAGGGCCCCGGACGCGTCCAAGCGAACGCAGGGAACACAGTCGAGCGGGGACAGCATGCAACACAGCGGCGGTTTCGGTCCTTTGATCGAACAGGCCAGGGCGGGGGCGGTTTCGCTGAAGGCCGATCCGGAGGCGTTCCTCGCGCTGGACCGCGCGATGCGCAAGCGCAAGTCCGATATCGAGGCCATTCAGCGGCTCACTCGTTCGGTGGCGCAACACGAGTCGTGGGGGCTGGGCGAACAGGCCAGCGTGCTCACCTCGGCGCAGGCGATGGTGCGGCGGTTCCGGGAGAAGGCCGCGGGCGGTCCGGCCAGCGCGACCGAGACCTTGCAGAGCCACTGGCAGGTCGCCGACGAACTCCAGACGCTGTTCCGCGCGATCCGGGAACGCCTGGAGCAGACCGACGCCGACTTCGCCGCCCGCATCCGCGCCGCCGAGGCCGCCCAGCAGACCGGGGAACTGGCATGACCGAGTACGACCAGCCCGCCGTCACCGATCCCGAGAACGTCGACGCCCTCACCCATCGCCAGATCTACGACGCCTTCCAGACCGTCGCCGACCGCAGCTCCGACGTGGTGGGCACGTGGACCCAGGCGCACAGCCAGTGGCGCGATTCGACCGACGAGATGTTGCGCGCGGTGCGCGGTGCGGTCGACGGCAAGTGGACCGGCACGGCGGCGGAGACGGCCGTCACCTCGTTGTCCGGGTACGCGCAGCACGCCGGGCAATTGGGCGAGCTGTTCGAGCAGACCGGGCAGGCCGTCGCCACCACGGCCCAGGCCGCGCTGACGACCAAGTCCTACATCCCCGAACCGCAGACCCCGACCGCCGACCCGAAGCAGGATCCGACGGGTTACGACACCCAGTCGCGGGCGGCGCAGAAGGCGCAGGACGACGCGCGGCAGGTGATGTTGCAGCGGTACGTCATTCCGTTCACGGATCAGTCCGGGAAGTTGCCGACGTTTCCGGCGGCGATGGAGGTGGGGTCCGGGGCGGCCGCGGCGACGGGGGATTCGGTCAGTTCGCTGTCGGGGAGTGGGGTGGGCGAGGATTCGCCGGTGGCGGCCGGGTCCGTGTCCGGGATTCCGCGGAACGGGGCCGATTCCGCGTCGACCGGCTCGGACATTCCGGCGCACGGATCGATCACGACCGCCTCGTACACGACGGGTCAACTGGCGCACGGCGATTCGTCACCGGTCCTCCCGGCGTCCTACACGCCGTCGGACAAGCCCGGCGGATCACACAGCGACGGCTTGTGGTCCCCTCCTGCCGACGAGGCCCACGGCACCCCGGCATCGGCCACGGCACCCCCTGCCCAAGAGCCGACCCTCCCCCAGCCCCACACCTCTCCCCTACCCCAGAGCACGACCGCCTCGCTTCCTCCCGAAACCCTCACGGCCACAGACAACGTCGCCCCGCCCGCCACCCTCCCCTCCTCGGCCCCCGCCCTTCCGGTCACCGACCACAACGCCCCCGCACCCCAACCACACACCGCCACTCCGCCCCCGACCACCCCTCCAACCCCGAATACACCCACATCCCACGGCCTCCCCGCTCCAGCACCGAGCACCCCTGGCCCCTCCTCGCCACCGAGCGCGCCCGCGCCGGGAGGCAGCACGTTCACTCCCACCCCGGCCACACCGAATCCCGCACTACCGCACACACCCACAGCACCGAACGCGCCCGGGCCGAACACCTTCGCCCCCACCCCGAGTACACCGAATCCGTCGCTACCCCATACACCCGCCACACCGAATGCGCCCGGGGGCAATGCCCCCACCCTGGGCACACCGAATCCGTCGTTGCCGCAGACACCCGCGACACCGAATTCGCCTGGGGCCAATACATTCGCCCCCACCCCGAATCCGTCGCTACCGCACACACCCGCGACACCGAGTGCGCCCGGGAGCAGTACCTTCGCCCCCGCGCCGAGCCCCTCGATCCCGCAGACGCCCTCGACACCGAATGCGCTCGGGGCCAACACGTTCGCTCCCGCGCCGAGCCCAGCGAGCCCCGTGGTGCCGCACTCGCCCGCCGCGCCGGACATGCCTGCGCCACAGAGCAATACACCCGCCCCGGGGCCGGGCCTGTCTTCCCATACGCCCAGTTCACCGGTTTCGCCTGGGCCGCAGGCTAATTCGGTCGCGCCCACCCCAGTTCCATCGGGGCCGCAAACGCCTGTCGCGCCCGCGCCGAGTCCTTCTGCCCCGCAGACGCCCATCGCGCCGGGTCCCCAGAGTGGTCCGGCTCCGAGTGCGCCCGCTCCCTCGGGTTCCTCGGTGCAGGGCGGGGCGAGCGGATCATCGGGGTCGCCCGGTGCGCCGAGTTCGGGAGGTGGCGGGTCGGCTCCGCAGACGAATGCGCCTGCGGGACCGGGGCTTTCGGCTCCGCGTCATGCGCCTTTCGTGCCGGTGCCACAAGGGGGTGTGGTGCCGCATGTTCCGTCGCTTCCGGTTCCGGATGGTGGGGCGCCCCCGGCCGGGGGTGGATCTCCGGCACCGGGCGGGGCCGCGCCGCACGCCCAGGTACCACCGAATCAGGGTGGCGTACCCGGACCTTCGCCCGGGGCGGGCCACGGAGCCGATTCGACGCGGCCGAATCTTCCGCCCGCGCCCCACGTTTCGCCCGATCCGGCGCGGCCCGGCACTCCGCCGCCCGCGCCCCACGGCTCGCCGGATTCGGCGCGCCCCGGCACCCCGCCGCCCGCACCGCCGAAGCCGGTTCCCCCTGCGCCGCTGGCGAATACGCCCGAGCCGCCGCCGACTGGGGAGGCGGTCGGGGTGGAGGAGCCCGTCGACATCATGCCGGAGGCCGGGCCCGCGGCGGCGGGGGTTATCGGGGCCGCGGCGGTGCATGCCGCCGATGATGTTCCGCCGGCACAGTCCGATGAGCATCGGATGCCGCGGATTCGCGTGCGGTTCACGGGGGATCGGGATCGGATGGGCCGGAAGTACGAGGGACGACGGGAGACCTCGGGGGCGGATCCGGGTAAGGATCAGAACGTCCCACCGACGATCGGCGAGTAGCGATGGCAACCTGGTCGTTCGATATGGAGGAGTTCGCGGCGCTCTGGTACGGCCCGGCCAACGATCGCATGCTCTATCCGCTCGACTATCTGTCCAGGTTCAGCCACGTCAACGAGCGCGACGAGTTCTGGGCTCGGGTGCGCGCGGAGTACTCCGAGCACGGCCGCCTCGGCTGGAACGAGGCCGACCTGCTGCGGCGGGCGTTCACCGTCCTCACGGCCCCGGAGGCGTGGGCCGAAATACACGGCGTCTCCGACGAATTCGGCCCGTTGCGCGTCGCCGCGGCCCGCCACGACCGCCACGCCGCCCTCGCCGTCCAGTTCACCCGCGACCCCCGCATCGAACTCACCATCACCACCGCCGAACAACTCCCCGCCCGCCTCCTCGGCCACCTCCCCCCGACCCCGCCCGGCACCCTCCCCGCCGAGGCCTTCGTAGCCGCCGACCTCTACCCCGAGAACCAACCCACCCTGCACTACCCCGGCGACTCCACCCCCCTCCAGCGCTACCGCCGCCTGGTCCGCCGCCCCGCCACCGGAGCGGGCGTCATCACCGTCTTCCGCGGCCCCCGCCACGTCGGCAACCGCCAACCCCGCAAGGTCGGCACGGTCCGCTGGTACGACATCGAGAACGACGGCCGCTACCTCGAAACCGGCACCCGCACCCTCACCGTCCGCCCCGCCGAACCCCCCACCCTCCAAGCCGCCCTCACCCGCCTCCTCGACCACGCCCTCACCGAATACCACGAATACATCGAGGACACAACGACTTTCCCCGCCTCCCTCCCCACCCCGGTAACCCGCCACCCCTGATTCAATGCCCTGCGCGATAAGTGGCGTACCGCTCGTGCTCATAACTGCCGAAGGAGCCGGGAACCGTGTGCACGGGCAGCTCCGTGAAGTCCACGATGCCGACGTCCGCGTAGTCTCGGCTGTCGGGATAGAACGTCTTGGTCATATGGAATCTCTCGCCGGGAGCGCACGTAACGGTGATACGGCCGGGGACCGCGTATTGCCGCATCGGTGGCGTATGGTCCCCGTACATCGACCTGCCGGGCGCGTAGTCCCCGAATTCCACGGTCGTTTTCGAGCAGATCCGGGTGCCGGTGGGGCGAGCGTCGACCAGGACCCCGCTGTAGCGCCCGTTCGGGCCGATGAATCCGTAGAACTGACTGGACCCGCCGTCGGGCTCCATGACATCGGTCCATTCCCACCCGCGCCACGACGTGCCCGGATCGAGCTGACTGCCGATCAGGCTGGGGAACAGGCTCATTCGCCAATATTCGCCGCGCCAGCCGGTGACATCGATGGTGCGGCCGTTCATCGTGACGCTGCCGGTCACCCGACTGTTGATCACGGCGTCGACATCCGTGGGTTCGGTGCCGTCCCCGTCGACGGGAACCCGATAGAAGGAGCCGGGCACGGGATGGTCCGCGGTGAAGTCGGCCGAGGCGAGCGGGGACCGGGCCATTACGTGCCAGCTGTTCGACGTGGGAACGTAATCGATGGCGAAACTGGGTGACCGTATTCCGGGTTCGCTGTCGACCCGCGCCCACTCCGGCCAAATACCGCCGGGGCCAACGTCTTTCAGCGTCAGCGACCCGTTGCCGAACGGGAATTGCGGCGTGGTCGCGTTGGCCTCGTCCACGATGGCCCAGACGAACGGGTTGCTCTGTCCGATGCGGCGGGGTGCGGGCCAGAGGGCCGCACCGATCGATGAAGTCACCCACTACCGACTGAACCGTCCGACTAGCTCAGCCCAATCGATCCACGCTTCGCCTACTCCGGGCCGTTCAGCCTGCAGCAGCGGTGGGCAGCCGAGATGGAGGCATGTGGTGGCTGCGCTGGCGAATTCGGACGTCGTTTATCGTGACGGTGGCGCGCTACTAGATCGTCAAGCCCGCCTCGTCACGTACGATGACCTCGTCGCGACCGAGGTCGTCCGAATTGCTCGATCACGTTCGCGGTGTTCAACAGCCGCCAAACGTACGAGGGGTACCACTGCGGCCGACCCGCTGCGGTGGGCGTGCCTTCCTCGTTGAGGATCCGGCAGATAGCGCGATACCCGATGCCGCTGTGATGCATGGCGACGATCCGGAGGAGTACCTCGTCAGGACAGCAGCGAGGCCGCCCACGCCGACGAGCGGAGGTCATTTCCGACGTCCTCGGCCGCGCCGCCGACTATGCCTCTCCGAGAACTGGCTGGACCGTAGAACGATGCACATCAGTCGCAGTAGAGCGTCAAGAATGATCTCCAGGAGCCGGATCGCGTTGCTACGGAGGCATTTCGGTCCAAACAGAGCTACACACGCCGCCAGCGACGCCAACACCGTCAGCGCGATCAACGGTGTCAGGAGCAGAAAGCTGACTACGGTGGACGCCGCGGCCCAAGGAAGATGGAACAGGTTCGGCACAGTGCACTCCTGTGGAAGACAAGGGGCGCACGGTGTCTATCGATGGATGTGCTTGCCCCGCAGACGATTTGGATGAACAGAACCGCCTACAGGATTGGGACCTCGGCATACGCACGGAAACGCGGTGACAACCCGGCCGGGAGATCTGAGCCTGGTCGCGCGCCGAAGCGCACGCATACGCATCGCGGTGAGTATCGCCTGCCTCACAGTCGTGTCCAGGCGTCGACGAACCGAGCGGTCCCCCTCGGCGAAACCCGCGATGCTCTGAGCCGAGTACAGGGACTGGAAAGCGTGGTGGTACTCCACAGCGAGGGCTGCGGACACCACGTTCGCCATCGCCGTCACTGCAGCCTTGAAGGGACTCAACCGACTGGACCACCAAGCAACTGGCAGTCGACAAGCTGCGTCGTACCGTCGGTCCAGAGCGCCTTCCGTCGGGCTGTAGGACGGCTCAGCTCGGGCGGCATCGTCAGCGTAGCGAGGCGACGACAGTACCCGTGAGGCCAGCGTGCGGGCAGACGTGTAGCTGGACGAACACCGGGGCAGCGCGCCAAGCTGTGGTTCGTCGACCGCTGTACCGAATACCCGCTGCTCGACGTCGACCACTCCTCGGCGCAGCCCGCCGAGACGGAAACCTATGTCATGGCCGGTGCTGGCGACTGTGGCACGACTGACGAACATGCCGGCCGAGTCGGGCCACCGGATGTTGACGTGAGAGCAGTCGCAGCAGTCATTTTGCGGAAGTGTGGCACTGTCGCAGTAGTCCCACTTTCGCCGGAGAACAGCAGCAAAAGCGAGCGCGGCTTCGGTCTTTCCTGAACCGGTGTGAGCCCAGCGGACAACCGCGCTGTCGTCGATGCCAGTGCGGCGACGATTCGCGCGCTCCACTAGCCAGTTCACAAGCTCCGGGGCACGAGTCTTTCCGAGGAGAGAAGGCCCTTCGCACTCCATGACCACTCGACCATTGATCACGAGATCGGGCTCATGTAGTCGTCTGGACGTGCTCACTCCGACAGGGTAACCGGAGCGACCAGGTGTTCCGGTAATTGGGAGGAGGGCTGCTCTCTGGCTGCGTGATCTTCCATTGCCGCGTTGACTACGAGCGCTACGATCATGCAGTCCAGCAGTACCGCCAGCAAACCAGCCGAGCAAGGACCCTTCCTACATGACGGATCACTCGATCACCTTCTCATTCGCCGATACGGATGCCTCCGAGGCAGATGCGCTGGCTGGCGATCTGACTGAGAGCCTACGCGAGCAACTCCCTGAAGTCTCGGTGACGCGGACTAGGACCGACAAGCAAAACCAGGACTTTGGGGCAACGGTTGTGGCGATTGTGGGAGCCCCCTTCATGGCAAAGCTGGCTGGCGGTATCGCGAAATGGCTGGCTCGTCGATCAGATGCAAAGCTGCATATGCGAAGGGTCGACATGGACGGCAAGGAAGTTGAAGTCTCTGTCAACGGCCGACTGGGAGCGCGACAGACAGAGAAACTGATCGAAAAGTTCTTCGCCGATTAGGTGTGCATAGATATGACCGGATTTGAGGTTACGCAAGAGCAACGCACACTTGCAATAATATGTGGAGCTAGTCGCTGGCCCAGACTGAATAATTTTGAGTCAAATCAAGGATTTAGCAATACTGCCAACCAATTAAGTGGATATCTGACTAGTGAGAATGGATTACGGATCAGGCCGGAGAATTTACTATGGTTGTTCGACTCACCGGAAGGATCTATAAACCAGCTCGATCAAATCGATGCCTTTTTTGAAGAAAGGTTTCGAATTTTTGAAGCCCCGAGTGGCGCTGCGGTGACAATAGTTCTTATTTACGTTGGACATGGAGCATTCTTCGGACGTGAACGAATGTACTGCCTACTGTTGCGCGATACGCATGAACCGCATCTTGCGGCAACAAGCCTCCGTGTCGCCGACCTTGCAAACGCACTGAGAGCCCGCGCGCCTCAGAGCTCACAGTTCATAGTCCTCGATGCCTGCTTTGCCGGGGTTGCCTTTAAAGACTTTCAAAGCGACATCCAGCAGATCGGCTATCAGAAGATAGAAAATGACCTCCGTGAAGTCGATGCACGCGGTGTCGTCCTACTTTGCTCAGCCAGCGCAAGAAATCCAGCTCAGCTGGACAGATCGGGGCTCGCGACAATGTTCGGACACGCCATGCTCGAAGTCCTTAAGGCAGGGGACGCTGAGCTACACGGTGCCATGAGTTTGGGGCATGTCTACAAGCTTACCCGGCGATACCTAGAAGGGTTCGATAATGCGCCTCTGCCAGAACTTCACGCACCCGATCAACGCTCAGTCGACCTGTGCAATATGCCATTATTCCCAAATCCGGCGCGATCTGGAACTGACACGGCGATCAATCAAGTCGACCAGCAAGCGGCACTAATTACCGATAACCGCGATTATGCTCGCGGAGTTGTTCAAAAGCGCGACGCGTTGCAGGATGAGCTCCGAATTGCGATGTCCACACTGGCCAACACTGCACGATCCATGCATGCAGATATCAGTGAACTCACGAAGAATCTGGTTAGCGCCTACGAACTCCTGCGAAAACAACTAGATTTTGACGGACTTGAGGAAGGAATTGCTAACGACCAAACGATTGACCTACAGGGGCTATCCCTGCAACATCGACGAGCGATGCTTATGTGGACTGCGCAAGACATGCTCCGCACAAGCCTTGGAGATATATCCTCTCACCTATATGCGCTGGTGGCACTCGAATCTGCAACTCCGCAAAGCATAAAAGAATCTTGGAACGTAGTAATAGAGGGTCTCGAAGAACTGCAGAGGCAGAATCCCGATGATCCCTGGCGCCTGAAGAGAAGGCTGGTTTTCATGCAATTGCCAATGGATGAATTTTATAACAGCCGCGAATAACGTCCTTGCTTTGGATGCGCCATCATCAATGGACCGGGAAGGCTTTAGATTTTTAGGTAGCCGGTTCGCGGCGTTCTCAGTACGAGAACTCCAGCCGGCCACCGTGGGCTTCGGCCACTTGAAGGACGAGCTGATCGACCTGCGAACTGTTCGACTCGGGGGTTATCTACGGCCGTAGGCGTGAGGTATAGCCCACCTGTTCCGACCGTACGGAGTGCAGATCTCGCACAGCTTGCCGGGTCACACGTCGGTTACGCACTCTTCAATAGCCTGTGCAGCCTGTGCGCGGAGATGTCGGTGGGTAGCGCGACAATCTACCAATCACCAGCGCGACCGAGGAGTGACATGACCCGGACCGATCGCCCCGGAACCCGCCTGGCAATGGGTTACCAAACCAGGAAAGGGCGCTACGAATGTGGCGTCTGCGGCACGGTCGGCAAGATGAGCAAGGCGCACGTGCCGCCCCAATGCGCGGGCAATGAGGGCGCGGTAACACGCGGGCACTGGATGCGCACGGGCAGCACCGTCACCCTGGCCGCGCCGACGAAGGCGGGATCTGGTTCCTCAGCCAGTGCCGTTCATGCAACTCCGCTGTGGGCCGGGTGTTCGATCCTGCCTACGCTCAACTCGCCGGCGCGCTACGGCCGCTATGGCTCGCGTCGCTGACCCGGCCGTCGTCCGGCCATATGCCGATGCCGTCGGTGGAGTTCAGCCCGGGCGCGGTAGCCCGGTCACTTCTGGCCGGGATGGGCACGACAACAATCATGCTCGCCAGGAATGGCCCGATATGCCACGTCTGCTCGATCCGACCTCAAAGTTGACGCTTCCCGCCAATTGGAAACTGTGTCTTGCCATGACTAAAGGAAAGACAGCGTACATTTCGGGAACCGGCGCGGGTGGCTACATCAGCGGGCCACGATCGACCGACCGCACGCCCGACGGGAACCCCTGTGTGTCGATGACCTGGGCTTCAGTGTTCTTCCCGCCGTTGGCATGGCAGCTGGTCGGACATGGCGAGCAGATGCTTATCGACGAGGGCTGGGTCGACGTCAGCCAGTGGTGCACGATCGCATCCACCGAGACTCGTGATCTGCGGGAGTTCACGACCTCCTTGCCATTGGTCCGGCATCCGCGCCACGAGGTAAATGGAGATCATCATTGGGGCGAGATGCTCCAGCACGACGTCTCCCTGATCGCTGAGTGCTTCGATGTCACCGACAGCCACAGCGACGAAGCCCGCGCGCGACGTCGGCTCATGGCCCGACAGATGATTTCGGCCGAAGAATTCGAAGCCGCCGCAGTCCAGCGAGGGATAACCCTCGAATGACCGAACAGGCTCTGTGGCAGCTACTTCGGATGATCGCGATGTCCTCGGCGACTTGGCGGATGCTGGAAAGCGGCCGGGGATGGACGTCACCTGACTGAAGCTGCTGGAGGAAAATCTGGATCTATACCTAGCTACTCGGCCGCGTCCGGCGCCCCACGATGACACGGAGGCGCGACAAACTCGATCCGATGGCTCCTCATAACGATGCGTGACCCGCAGATCGCCGCCAGCTTGTGGATCTCCTTGTTCGAACCCGTTGAGCAACAACCGATTCGGGAGCGGAACGTGGTCTGGCGCCACTTTCGAGGACTGCCGAATCGCGTCGTCCACACCGAGGAGGACCATCGGCGGCTCGGAGGGGAACTCGCCGCCGACCTTCGGCGTGCCAGCGCCGTGTACCCGGACGACCTCGCCCTCGCGGAGCTGGTCCGGGATCTCCGCGATGGGAGTCCCGAATTCGCCGAGCACTACGACACATTCGCTCTCGCGCCGCGCGGATCGCAGCCCAAGACGATCGAGAGCCCCACGGTCGGCCTCGTCACGCTGGACTGCGATGTGCTCACGACGCTGGATTCGGACCTCCGAGTCATGGTGTACAGCGCTCGCCCGGGAACCGACGCCGCGAGCAAACTCGACCTGCTGCGCGTCGTTGGATCGACACGGTCCGGAACGGTATTGCGCTGGTGGTGAACACGGTGGCAGGGACGGGAGGACGGGGGATGCTGGAGTAAACGGTGTAATTCTGTAATCGGTAGGTGGTGATCGCCGTGGCTGAGGACGCGATCTCGAGCGAGGCGGACGCGTTGGACGCGGATTCCGTTGCGCTGGATGCCTATTCGCGGGTCGTGGTGTCGGTGGCCCGGGCGGTGACGCCGCATGTGGCGAGCGTTCAGGTGCGGCGCGGGGGCGGGTCGGCGGTGGTGTTCACCGATGACGGGTTCCTGTTGACGAACGCGCATGTGGTGGGGGGCGCGAACGCCGGGAGCGTGGTGTTCGCGGATGGGAACGAGGGGCGGTTCGATGTCGTGGGGGTGGACCCGCTGTCGGATCTGGCGGTGGTGCGGGCGCGGGGCGGGGCGCCGGACGCGGTCGTGTTGGGGGACGCGGACGGGCTGGTGGTGGGTCAGTTGGTGGTCGCGGTCGGGAGTCCGCTCGGGCTGGCGGGATCGGTGACCGCGGGGGTCGTGAGCGCGCTGGGCCGGTCGGTGCCGGTGGGGACGCGGCGCACGACGCGGGTGATCGAGGACGTCATCCAGACCGACGCGGCGCTCAACCCGGGGAATTCCGGTGGGGCGCTGGCGGATTCGTCGGGCCGAGTGGTCGGGATCAATACCGCGGTGGCCGGAATCGGGCTGGGACTGGCGATTCCGATCAACGCCACCACCCGGCGCATCATCACGACGCTCCTCAGCGAGGGACGGGTCCGCCGGGGCTATCTCGGCATCGTCGGGGTGCCCGCTCCCCTACCCGACGCCGTCGCCGCACGCACGGGGCAGCGCGCCGCCCTGCGCATCGTGGATGTCGTGCGCGACGGTCCGGCCGACCGGGCCGGACTTCGCCGGGGCGATCTGCTGCTCAGCATCGATCGCGCGGAAATCCGTGACGCGCAGGGCATCCAGCGTCATCTGTTCGCCGATAGCATCGGCCGCGAGCTGCCCGTCACGGTGCTCCGGAACGGGGCGATGGTGGATGTGGTGGCCACGCCCGCCGAACTGACGGGCGAGTGACGACTCAGGCGGATTCGGCCAGCGCGGCGGACTGCCACACCTCGGCCAACTCCTGCAACGGGATGTCCAAGGCGCGGCTCAAGCCGACGACCGTGCCGAAGGCGGGGCTCGGGAGGCGGCCGGTCTCGATCTTGCGAAGCGTCTCCGGGGAGATGCCCGCCGCGCGGGCGATGTCGGCGGGGTCGCGGTCGGCGCGGGCGGCCCGGAGGTAGGTGCCGAGTCGCCGACCGGCCTCGACCTGGGTAGGGGTGAGGGGAAGGCGGACCATGCGGGTCAGCCTACGGGTTGGTATTCAAATACCGCAACCGCTATGGTCGGTATTTAAATACCGAAAACGGAGGTGGTCGTGGTCGAGTTGAAGAGTCGGGCGGAGATCGAGCGCATGCGGGTGACCGGGCGTTTCGTCGCCGATGTCCTGAGCGAGCTGCGTGAGCGCGCCCAGGTCGGGGTGAATCTGCTCGATCTGGAGAAGCATGTGCGCCGCCGCATCCAGGAGCGCGGGGCGACGTCGTGTTACTGGGATTACGCGCCCTCCTTCGGCCGCGGCCCGTTCCGCAATACGATCTGCCTGTCGGTCAATGACGCTGTGCTGCACGGTCTTCCGTTCGACTACACGCTGCGCGACGGGGATGTGCTGAGCATGGATCTGGCGGTCGAGATCGATGGCTGGGTGGCCGATTCCGCCGTGACGGTCATCGTCGGTTCCGCGTCGGAGGAGGATCGCCGCCTGGTGTGCGCCACCGAGGAGGCCCTCGCGGCCGCCATCGCCGTGGCGGTGCCGGGCAATCGGATCGGCGACATCTCCGCGGCCATCGCGGGGGTCGCCCGCTCGTACGGTTATCCGATCAATACCGAGTTCGGCGGCCACGGCCTGGGCCGCACCATGCACGAGGATCCGCACGTCCCCAACAACGGCAAGCCGGGCCGCGGTTTCCGTCTGGTCCCGGGCCTCACCCTCGCCCTCGAACCGTGGTTCGCCGCCACCACCGACCGCATCTTCACCGATCCGGACGGCTGGACGCTTCGCTCCGCCGACGGCTCGCGGACCGCGCATTCGGAACACACCATCGCCGTCACCGAGGACGGGCCGACGGTGCTGACCCTCGCGGCCTGAGCGGATCCCCGTCCGGACTTGGACGGGTTAGGCTGCCCGAGTGGACAATCCCTTCGGTGCGGCCGGTACCGCCAAGTACGTGCTGCTCACGACGTTCCGTAAGAACGGGAATCCGGTCGGGACGCCGCTGTGGGCGGCGCTCGACGACGGCAAGTTGTACGTGTGGACCGCGAGTGACAGCTGGAAGGTGAAGCGGGTGCGGAACAATCCGGCCGTTACCCTGCAGCCGTGTTCGGTGTCGGGGAAGCCGCGAGGCGAGGTGGTGCGCGGGACCGGCCGGGTGCTCGACGAGGCCGGTACCGAGCGGGTACGGGGATTGATCAAACGCAAGTACGGGATCATGGGATGGCTGACGGTGAGCGGCAGCGTGCTGCGCCGCGGCCGGAGCGGGACGATCGGGATCGAGATCGCGCCCGAGTGAACCCGGGCGCGAATTTCTGATCAGGCGCGCAGCGGACCGAAGAAGGCACGCAGATCCGCGGTCAGCAGGGCGGGGACCTCCAACGCCGGGAAGTGCCCGCCCTCGGCGTATTCGCGATAGTGCTCGACGCACTGCCCGGGATCCATGACCTTGCGCAGGACCGGATCGGCGTCGAAGACGGCCCAGCCCTGCGGAACCGCCGACGGAGCGGTCCACGCGAGGCCGGAATGCGCTGCCTCCCACAGGAATCGAGCCGCGGAGGCTCCGGTCCGGGTGAACCAGTACACGCTCACATTCGTGAGGATCCGGTCGCGGCCGATGGCGTTCGCGGTGCCGGTCCAGGTGGTGAACTTCTCCGCGATCCAGGCCAGTTGCAGGACCGGGGAATCGGTGAGGCCGACGGCGAGACCATTGGGCTGGGTCGTTTGCAGGACCAGATATCCCTTGCGTTGCGACCAGTGTTCCCGCGCGGCGGCGATGACCGAGAGTTCGTTCTCGTCGAGGCCCTCGGGAATGGGGAACTGCTCGCCCGCCAAACCGAGTGAGCCGCGGTCACTGGTGACGTGCGTGCCGATCACGCGATCGGGGAACAGGGCGGCGAGCCGCCCGGTCACCCCGGCCCCCACGTCCCCGCCGTGTGCCGCGAACCGCTCGTATCCCAGGCGACGCATGAGTTCCGCGAAGGCGTCGGTGGTGCGCGCCAGCTCCCATCCGGGGGCCGACAGCGGCGTTGAGAAGCCGAAGCCCGGTAGGGACGGGATCACGAGATGGAAAGCGTCCGAAGGGTTTCCGCCATGGGCGCGCGGATCGCTCAGCGGGCCGATCAGGTCCACGAATTCGACGAACGAACTCGGGTAGCCGTGTGTGATCAGCAAGGGCAGCGCGTCGGGTTCGGGTGAGCGGACGTGCAGGAAGTGGATGGTCTGGCCGTCGATATCGGTCGTGAACTGCGGGAAGACGTTCAGTTCGGCCTCCCTCGCGCGCCAGTCGAAACCGCTCGCCCAGTACTCGGCCAGCTCGCGGACCGCGTGCACGGGAATGCCTCGCGCCCAATCGGATTCGGTGCCGGGTACCGGGTCCGGCCAGCGGGTGCGTGCGAGTCGCTCGCGCAGATCGTCGATCTCGGACGTCGGGATCTCGATGCGGAAGGGTCGGATGTCGGAGGAGTTCGTCATGATTCCCACGCTAGGAAGGATCGCGGAAGACTTTCTTCCGCGATTCGTGCCAATCTCGGGGGATGTTGGAAACCTCCGCGCGGCTGCTCCGGCTGCTGTCGCTGTTGCAGGCCCGCCCCGACTGGCCTGGGCCCGAGCTGGCTCGGCGACTGGGCGTGTCGACCCGCACTGTCCGCACCGATGTGGAACGGCTACGCGCCCTGGGTTATCCGGTGACGGCTACGCCCGGTGTGGCGGGCGGGTATCGACTGGGTGCGGGTTCGGCACTGCCGCCGCTCCTGCTCGATGACGAGGAGGCGATAGCGGTCGCGGTGGCGTTGCGGACGGCCGCAGGCGGGGCGGTCACCGGCGTCGAGGAGACCTCGCTGCGGGCCTTGACGAAATTGCTGCACCTCATGCCGCCGCGGCTGCGTCATCGGATGGACACGGTGCTGGCGGCGATCGTGCACATCCCCCGCGTCGGGCCGACGGTGGACGCCGGGGTGCTCACGGAGGTCGCCGCCGCGATCCGCGCGCGGGAGCGGTTGCGTTTCGACTATCGGGATCATTCCGGGCACGCGTCGGCGCGGGTCGTCGAACCAGACCGGCTCGTCCATCGTTCCGGCCGTTGGTATCTGGTGGCCTGGGATGTCGAACGCGACGATTGGCGGACGTTCCGGGCGGATCGGCTCACCCCGCGCACGCCGACCGGACCGCGGTTCACCCCGCGGCCCTCCCCCGAGGGTGATGTCGCCCGGTATCTGGAACGCGGCATCGACACCGCGACATGGCGTTTCCGAGCCCGGGTGCGAGTGCACGCCTCCGCCACGGCGATTCGCGACAGACTCCCCGCCGCCATCGCAGTCCAAGCCGACGGACCGGACCGGTGTATCGCCGAGGTGGGCTCGGACTCCGCGGCCGCGCTGACGCATTATCTCGGCCTGCTCGACACCGATTTCGAGGTGCTCGACTCGCCGGAGCTGGCCGAGCACCTGCGCCGCGTCGCCGAAAGGTTCCGGCGCGCAGCCGAATTCGCGTCCGGAGCGGGTTAGGGCTGGTTCGCGGCCACGACGCCGCCGATGATACCGCCGATCACACAGCCGGGAATGATGCCGACGATCGCGAAGACCAATCCGATCAGGGCGCCGATCGCGCAGCCGAGCAGGACACCGCCGACGATGGTCTGGGTGTCCGCGATGAACTGCGGCGCGGCGACTTCCGGCACGGCCGCGCCGACCGGGCGCAGCGTCAGGGTCGTCGCGGCGGCGTCGACCTCCGGGGTCACCAGGACGTCCTGACCGGTGACCGTGTGCACGGCGGTCGGCACCGTGGCGATGATCGAGCCGTCGGGCGCCCGCACCGACAGCCCGGCCGCGGTCGCGACGAAGCTGCCGGAGTCGAGAGTCACCGTGGCGCTCGACCGATCCCGCGCCATGGCGGCGGTGTAGCCGACGCCGTGATCGGCGCCGCTGAGCACGGGGACCGCCGATACTCCCGCTTCGCCGTGTGCCGTGGCGGCCGCGACGGCCAGTGCGGCTGTCGATAACGCCGCCGCGGCGGCGTATTTCACCATTGTCATGTCATTCACCTGCCGTGGAGAGAGAGGATGCGCCTGATGCCGGGTGGGCCGATCGGCCTGTGCCCGAGCGACTTCCGTCTTCATCCTCCTCCGGCTTGCGAGACCGTCGCAGCCCGCGCTTCGGGGGGCAGCGGAGTCAGGGGCGACGTTCGTGCCTCGGCGAATCAGGGCGTGTCGTCTTACCGAGAGCTCCGCCGCCACGTTCGGGCGGGATACGGTAGGACCGGTTCCCGACCGGTCCGGACGATCGCCCGGATACCCTGCGGGAGTGGGGAACTCGCGCGGTCGGTCACCGCAGGAGTTGTCGTACCCGCGCCGCCTCGCGGGTTAGGTGGACTCGTTCCGGCGCGTTGGTCGCCGCCTCGGCGGCCTGGACGTACAAGTCGGCGGCGCGGGGGAGGTCGCCCGCGCGTTCGAGGAGGTAGGCGTGGACGGCGGTGTAGCGCGGGATGTCGGGGGCGACCTTGCTCAATTCGGCCAGGCCCGCTTGCGCCCCGTCGGCCTCCCCTACCGCGACCGCGCGATTGAGGCGGACCACCGGGCTGTCGGTGAGGCGCAGGAGTTCGTCGTACCATTCGACGATCTGCACCCAGTCCGTCTCGGCGGCGCTCGGGGCGTCGGCGTGGAGGGCGGCGATGGTGGCCTGGGCCTGGTATTCGCCGAGGCGGTCGCGGGCCAGGGCGGCTTGCAGGATCGTCACGCCTTCCGCGATTAGCGCTGTGTCCCAACGGGTTCGGTCCTGTTCGGCCAGCGGGATCAGGCGGCCGCTGGGGGCGAGCCGGGAGGTGCGGCGGGCGTGGTGGAGCAGCATGAGGGCGAGCAGGCCCGCGACCTCGGGATCGTCGGTGGCCGCGGCCAGTTGGCGGGTGAGGCGGATCGCCTCGGCGGCCAGGTCGACGTCGCCGCTGTAACCCTCGTTGAAGACGAGGTAGAGCACGCGCAGCACCGTCGGCAGGTCGCCGGGGCGGTCGAGCGGCAGGCCCGCGAGGCGGCGTTTGGCTCGGCTGATGCGTTGGGCCATGGTCGCTTCGGGCACGAGGTAGGCGGCCGCGATCTGGCGGGTGGTCAGACCGCCGACCGCGCGTAGCGTCAGCGCGACCGCCGAACTCGGTGACAGCGAGGGGTGCGCGCAGAGGAAGTAGAGCCACAGCGAGTCGTCGCCGCCGGGCACCGGTCCGGGCGGCGGCTCCGCCTCGGTCGCGAGTTCCCTTCCGCGCCGGGCGTTCTCGGATCGGGTGGCGTCGACGAACTTGTGCCACGCGGCCGCGACGAGCCAGCCCTTGGGATCGCGCGGCGGATCGTCGGGCCAGGTGGCCAGGGCGCGGATCAGCGCTTCCTGGACGGCGTCCTCGGCCGAGGCGAAGTCCGCTCCGCGCCGGACGAGGACGCCGATCACCGCGGGCACGAGCTCCCGCAGCAGCGCCTCGTTCACTCCGTCACCGTGGGCATCGCCTCGAAGAACGGCCGCAGTTCGAGCCACTCCCCGATCGGTTTCCCGCCCGCCCCGGGGGCCGCGGACAGTTCGGCGGCCAATTCGAGAGCACGCTCGTAGCTGTCGACGTCGATGACCATCCAGCCCGCGATCAGATCCTTCGTCTCGGCGAACGGCCCGTCGGTGACCGGCGGTCGGCCCTCGCCGTCCGAGCGGACGAAGGTGCCCTCCTGGGAGAGCGCCTGACTTTCGACGAATTCGCCGGTCGCCTCGAGGCGGGTGGCGAAATCCGCCATGTACTGCATGTGCGCCGCCACCTCCTCGGGGGTCCACTGGTCCATCGGCACGTCGTGGACCGGGGCCGGGGCGCCTCGATAGTGCTTGAGCAGCAAGTACTTCGCCATCGTTCTTCTCCTCGTCGGTCTGTGGGTCGTGCTGTCCGTGCGGGTTTCAGGCGTCCTGCCGTTCGGCTCGCTGCCGGACCAGTTCCTCGACGGCGCTGGGCAGGGTGGTCTCGAAGTCGATGAGTTTCGCCCAGGTCGGGGTGATGACGATCCGGACCATGCCGTCGTAGAGCGAGCGGATCTCGGCCTCCCAGGCGACGCGCTGTTCGGGGGTCATCTCGTAGGTGCCGTTCATCTGGAGGTACTCCTCCGGGATGCCGTCGACCACGTCCAGTTCGGCGCGCCCGCGCAGCAGCAGGATCTTCGGCGGGTGGACCTCGGTGTCGATGGTGAGGGCGACCATCGGATTGCGGCGCAGCGCGGGCAGTTTCGGCGCGTATTTCGTGGTGCACAGGACGATCCGCGAACCGTTCCAGGTGAACGCGATCGGGATGCTGCGCGGCGTGCCGTCGGTGGCGACGTAGGCCAGCCGGGTCAGGTCGCGGGCCAGCAACTCCCGGCTGATCGGCCGGTTCAGGATCTCGGTGATCTCGTGCTGTTCCATGGGTATCGCTCCTGGTGTCGAGGTGGTCGAGCCGCCGTCATCGGCTGCTCGTACCCCTGGGACGGAGCCGCCGACACGTTCTCGACATCCGCGCGCACGAATTCTCGAATATTTTTTCCGGCCTACTCCAGCTCGCCCTCGGTCTCCAGATACACCTGCTGGAGCCGCCGCAGGGTCTCGGCCTCCGGGTGCTCCCACAGCCCGCGCTGGGCGGCCTCGAGCAGTCGTTCGGCGATGCCGTGCAGCGCCCACGGATTCGACTGCTCCATGAACTTGCGGTTCACCTCGTCGAAAACGTAACTCTCCGAGAGCTTTTCGTACATCCAGTCGGCGACCACATTGGTGGTGGCGTCGTAGCCGAACAGGTAGTCGACGGTCGCGGCCATCTCGAACGCGCCCTTGTACCCGTGGCGGCGCATCGCCTCGAGCCAGCGCGGGTTGACCACCCGGGCCCGGAACACGCGGGTGGTCTCCTCCGACAGGGTGCGGGTGCGCACGGCGTCGGGGCGGGTGCTGTCGCCGATGTACGCCTCCGGATCCTTACCCGTGAGCGCGCGCACGGTCGCGACCATGCCGCCGTGGTACTGGAAGTAGTCATCGGAATCGGCGATGTCGTGTTCGCGGGTGTCGGTGTTCTTGGCGGCCACCGCGATACGGCGGTAGGCACTGCGCATATCGTCGGCCGCCGGGGCGCCGTCGAGGTCGCGGCCGTAGGCGTAGCCGCCCCACGCGGTGTACACCTGCGCGAGGTCGTCATCGGTGCGCCAGCTCTTGGAGTCGATCAGTTGCAGCAGGCCCGCCCCGTAGGTGCCGGGCTTGGAGCCGAAGATACGAGTGGTGGCGCGCCGAGCGTCACCGTGCTCGGCGAGGTCGGCACGGGCATGGGCGCGAACGTAATTCGCCTCGGCGGGCTCGTCGAGTTCGGCGACCAGGCGCACCGCGTCGTCGAGCAGCGTCACCACATGCGGGAACGCGTCGCGGAAGAAGCCGGAGATGCGGACGGTGACGTCGATGCGGGGCCGGTCGAGTTCGGCGAGGTCGACGGCCTCGATGCTGGTCACCCGGCGGCTGGCCTCGTCCCACACCGGTCGCACGCCCAGCAGCGCGAGCACCTCGGCGATATCGTCTCCCGAGGTCCGCATGGCCGAGGTGCCCCACACCGACAGACCCACCGAGCGCGGGTACTCGCCGTGGTCGGCCAGATACCGTTGCAGCAGTGAGTCGGCCATGGCCCGCCCGGTCTCCCATGCCAGCCGCGAGGGCACGGCCTTGGGGTCGACGGAGTAGAAGTTGCGCCCGGTCGGCAGCACATTGATCAGGCCGCGCAGCGGCGAACCGCTCGGCCCGGCCGGAACGAAACCGCCGTCGAGGGCGTGCAGGATCCGGTCGATCTCCACCCCCGTCTGCCGCAGCCGCGGCACGACCTCGAGAGCGGCGAAGCGCAGCACCGCGCGCAGCGCGTCGAGCCGGTCCGCCGGGACGGGGACGCGGGCGGGGGCGCTGGGGTCGGAGGCGCTGGGGTTAGGGGTGCTGGGGGCGGGGACGCGATCGAGGTCGGGGGTGCCGGGGGCGGTGACGAGGCGGGTGAGGATCTCGTCGACTGCGTCGGGTGACCAGTCGGTGGCCTGCAACGCGGACAGCAGGGTGCGGGCGTGTGCCTCGACGGTGTCGACGCGGTCGCGGGACTCGGTGCCGGATTCGTTGAGTCCCAATGCCTCTCGTAGGCCGGGCACGGCGATCTCGCCGCCCCAGAGCTGTCGTGCGCGCAGCATCGCCAGGACCAGGTCCAGCTCGCCCTCGCCGACCGGGGCCTGGCCGAGGACGTGCAGGCCGTCGCGGATCTGCACGTCCTTGATCTCGCACAGCCAGCCGTCGACGTGTAGCAGCATGTCGTCGAAGGAGTCCTCGTCGGGGCGCTCGGTCAGGCCCAGATCATGGTCCATCTTCGCGGCGCGCATCAGTGTCCAGATCTGCTGGCGGATCGCGGGCAGTTTGGCCGGGTCGAGCGCGGAGATGTTGGCGTGTTCGTCGAGCAGCTGCTCGAGCCGGGCGATGTCGCCGTAGCTCTCGGCGCGGGCCATCGGTGGGATGAGGTGGTCGACCAGGGTGGCGTGGGCGCGGCGCTTGGCCTGGGTGCCCTCGCCCGGATCGTTGACCAGGAACGGGTAGATCAGCGGCAGATCACCCAGCGCGGCGTCGGTGGCGCAGGCCGCCGACATGCCCAGCGTCTTACCCGGCAGCCATTCCAGATTGCCGTGCTTGCCCAGATGCACCAGGGCGTCCGCGCCGAACCCGTCCGGATCGGCGAGCCAGCGGTAGGCGGCCAGGTAGTGGTGGCTCGGCGGCAGATCGGGATCGTGGTAGATCGCGACCGGGTTCTCCCCGAAGCCGCGGGGCGGCTGCACCATGAGCACGACATTGCCGAAACGCAGTGCGGCGATGACGATTTCGCCCGCCGGGTCGGCGGAGTGGTCGACGTAGAGTTCGCCCGGCGGCGGACCCCACGCCTCGACCACGGCCGCCCGCAGTTCCTCGGGCAGAGTGTCGAACCAGGCGGCGTAGCGGCGGGCGCCGATGCGGATCGGGTTGCCCTCGAGCTGTTCGGCGGTGAGCCAGTCCGGGTCCTGTCCGCCCGCGGCGATGATGGCGTGGATCAGCGCGTCGCCGTCGCGCTCCTCGAGGCCCGGAATCTCGCCGGGGGCGCCGAGATCGTAACCGGCCGTGCGCATTTCGGTGAGCAGGCGGATCGCGCTGGCCGGGGTGTCCAGGCCGACGGCGTTGCCGATGCGGGCGTGTTTGGTGGGATAGGCCGACCAGACCAGGGCGATGCGCCGCCGTTCGACGGGAATGTGGCGCAGGCGGGCGTGCCGCACCGCGATGCCCGCCACGCGCGCCGCGCGTTCCGGATCGGGGACGTAGGTGGACAGGCCGTCGGCGTCGAACTCCTTGAACGAGAACGGGACCGTGATGATGCGGCCGTCGAATTCGGGCACGGCCACCTGGGTCGCCACGTCGAGCGGGGTGAGGCCGTCGTCGTTGTCCGCCCACTGGGCGCGACCGCTGGTCAGGCACAGCGCCTGGAGGATGGGCACGTCGAGGTCCGCGAGTTCGCCGATGTCCCAGGCGGCGTCGTCGCCTCCCGCCGCGGCGGTGGCCGGTTTGCTGCCGCCCGCGGCGAGCACGGTCACGACGAGCGCGTCCGCGGCGCGCAGGGTCTCGATCAGTTCCGGTTCCGCGGTGCGCAGCGAGGCGCAGTACAGCGGCAGCGGGCGGGCCCCGGCGTCCTCGATGGCCGCGCACAGGGCGTCGATGTAGGCGGTGTTGCCCGCCAGGTGCTGGGCCCGGTAGTAGAGCACGGCGACCGTGGGCGCGGAATCGTCGAATTCGCGTGCGGCGCGCGGCAATTCGCCCCAGTTGGGCAGGTGGACGGGCGGTTCGAAGCCGTGGCCGGTGAGCAGGACGGTATCGGAGAGGAAGTTGTGCAGTTGGCGCAGATTGTCCGGACCGCCCGCGGCGAGGTAGTTGTGGGCGTCGGCGGCGACGCCGCCGGGCACGGTCGACGCCTCCATCAGCTCGGCGTCGGGGGCCATCTCGCCGCCGAGGGCCACCAGCGGAATACCGCTGGCGCGCACCGCGTCCAGGCCCTCCTCCCAGGCGCGGCGGCCGCCGAGGATGCGCACGATCACCAGGTCCACGCCGTCGAGCAGGGCGGGCAGGTCGTCGAGGAGCAACCGCGCGGGGTTGGCGAGCCGATAGGCGGCGCCGCTGGCGCGGGCGGACAACAGGTCGGTGTCGGAGGTGGACAGCAGCAGGATCACGGTTCGGCCTTCCTCGGGTGACGCGCCCAGCACGGATTCGCGCTCGCCGAGAGGGTCTGGCTGTCACAGTGGCGCGACCGCACCGGAATTGCACCGGTTTCCTCGTAGTCGACGAGCCCCCGGATGCTACATCGCCCCCGGGTGGGCCACGGCTTCCGGCCGCTGCCCGCACCGACAACGATGCATGCCGCGCGAACCCCGCGCAACGACTTCTTCACAGCCGCACCCCTTATTCGAATCCGCACCCCTTGCAGGGCCTGGAGGGGGTGCGGATCCGAATAAAGGGTGCGGCTGGGTGGGTGGGATTTGGGATGTTTCGGGTGTTTTCGACCGACCGGTCGGAGCGTACGCTGTGGGTATGCCGAACTCACCTGGGTGGGCCAGGCGGAATCGATTCGCTGCCTGGTCGGGAATTGTGTGCATGATGGTTGCCGTTGCATTGCTGGCCATGGCGCTGGCGGCTGCCGCGGGGAACAACAGAGGGTTGGCGGTGGCGGCCGCGGGGGTGTGCGCCGGGGTGGCGGTGACGGGGCTGCTGGTGTTCGAGTCGACCGCGCGGCGGGATCGGGTCGATCATCACGAGACGCCACATCTGTTGTCGGACAGCTATGTTCCGGATCCGCCGTGGGCGGGGCGGGATCGGCGTTTCGACGTGTAGGACGTCGAGCGGGCCAGCCGTCGGTTGCCGGGCCGTGTTGGTGTCGGTGGGTGTCCGTAGTCTGGGGTGGCCATGAACCGCTCCGAACCCGACTCCTGCCCCGGCGTCCTGCGCCTGCATCAGGCCGCCGACGGTCCGTTGGCCCGCATCCGGCTACCGGGCGGCATCCTGCGCCCGGATCAGTTGCGGGTGCTGGCGGCGGCCGCGAGCGAACTGGGTGACGGCGCGCTGGAACTGACCTCGCGCGGCAATGCGCAGTTGCGGCGGATTCACGACGCGGAGGCGCTCGCCGCGCGGCTGGCGACCGCGGATCTGTTGCCCAGCCCGACCCACGAGCGGGTCCGCAATATCGTGGCCTCCCCGCTGTCGGGGCGGGTGGGCGGATGGGCCGATGTGCGGGATCTGGTGCCCCGCCTCGACGAGGCGATTCTCGAAGCGCCCGCGTTGGCCGGGCTGCCGGGGCGGGTGTTGTTCACCCTCGACGACGGGCGCGGGGATGTCAGCGGCCTCGGCGGCGACATCGGGGTGCACGCCACCGACGCCGACGAGTTCGCGCTGCTGCTGGGTGGACGCGACAGCGGGGTACGGCTTCGGTACGGGCAGGCGATACCAACGCTGATCGCGGCGGCGCACACCTTCCAAGAACTCCGCGACGACCGCTGGCGGCTGCACGAGATCCCGCACGCCGCGGATCGGATCCTCGCGGCGCTCGGCCTGGAAGCGGTGGCGGAACCGCTGGAAATCGCCGTGCGCCAAGACAATCCGATCGGCTGGTTCACCCAGGACGACGACCGGATCGCACTCGGCGCGGGGGTGCGCCTGGGCCGGCTACCCGCCCACACCGCCGAATTCCTCGCGGCCGTGGAGCGTCCGGTGATCATCACACCGTGGCGCGGTCTGGTGCTGCCCGATCTGGACGAGTGGGCGGCCGAGCAGGTCGTGCGCGTCCTCGCCCCGATGGGACTGATCTTCGACGCCGAGTCACCCTGGCTGCTGGTCACCGCGTGCGCCGGGCGGCCCGGCTGCGCGAAATCGCACACCGATGTCCGCTCCGACGCCGCGGCCGCCATCGAGTCCGGGCGGGTGGCGAGCCGCCAGCACTGGTCCGGGTGTGAACGCCGCTGCGGCCGACCCCGGGGCGAGGTCCTCGATATCGTCGCCACCCCGACGGGTTACCGGGTGGACGAGGAAATCTGATCGCGTTCGGCGACAACGCCTTTGGCGTCCCGGGATCTTCGATACCGTTGACGCATGACACACACCGCGTTCGCCAGTTCCGTGCTCGACGCGCCGATAGATCGCGTGTGGGCATTCTTCGACGACTTCGACGGGCTGGCCGCATTCCATCCGGCCATCGTGGCGAGCCGCATCGAGGACGGTCCCGGTCCACGCGAGGTCGGCGCGGTCCGATATCTCACGCTGGCGGACGGGTTCGTCCGGGAGCGGCTGCTGAAGTTCGAGCCGTCGAATCACGAATACGAGTACTCGATCATCGAATCGTCCATGCCGCTGCGCGAGTACGTGGCGGGCGTGCTGCTGACGCCGGTCACCGACACGGGGGCGACCTTCGCGCAGTGGTGGGCCGACTTCACCGTCGAGGGCGCGGATCCCGCGGAATTCGCCCGGTTCGTCAGTGAGCAGGTGTTCGCAGTCGGGCTGCGTGCGGTGGCGGAACGGTTGCGTTGAGGTTCGGCGGCGAATGCAGTTCCAGCGTGCAGCATTTCACGCTGCCGCCGGCCTTGAGGAGTTCGGAGAGGTCGACGCCGATCGGGTGGAAGCCGCGTTCGGTGAGGCGAGCGGCAAGGTGTGGGGCGCGGTCGGTGAGGAAGACGTGGTGGCCGTCGCAGACGCCGTTCAGGCCCAGGACCTCCGCGTCGGCGTCGGTGGCGATGATCGCGTCGGGGAAGAGGTGGGCCAGCAAGGCGGCGCTGGCGGGGCTGAAGGCGGGCGGGTAGTAGGCGATGGTGTCGCCGAGGGGCATGAGGGCCGTGTCGAGATGGTAGAGGCGGGGGTCCACCAGATCGAGGGTGAGGACGGGGAGGCCGAAGAAGCGTTCGACCTCGCGATGGGCGGCGGGTGAGCTGCGAAAACCGGTGCCCGCCAGGATGAGTCGGCCCACCACGGCGAAATCGCCTTCACCCTCGTTGATCTCGGCCGCCGCGGCGACCTCGGTGAGGCCGAGGCGGGACAGGCGGTGGTGGTAGGCGGGGCCCTCGGCGCGGCGTTCGGGGGTGGCGAAGCGGGCCGACAGGGCGCGGTCGCCGATGACCAGGCCGCCGTTGGCGGCGAAGACCATATCCGGCTGATCCGGTTCGCCGTCGACGACGTGCACGGTGTGGCCGTGGCTTTCGAAGGTTCGGCGCAGGGTCTCCCACTGGGCGAGCGCGCGGGCCCGGTCGACGGGCGCGCTCACGTCCATCCACGGATTGATCGCGTACCGGACGTCGAAGTGGTCGGGTCGGCACATGAGGAAACGGCGGGGCGTGAACCGGCGGAGGCCGGCCGGTGCGGGGGCGGGCAGCGTGGTCACGACGGTCAACGAGGCTCCCTCGGTTCGGCGCGCAACAGATTGAGACGACGGTATGTGGCGTAGCGTTGCGTCAGGAACACCGAATCGTTGCGTGATCACCCTTCTCGGCGAAGAATCATTGCGCCGCATCGAAACAGATTGGGAGCGGCCCGTGGACGACCTCGATCGGCGGATACTCGCCCATCTCCTGCGGCACGCCCGCGCCTCGTTCCAGGAGATCGGCGCGGCGGTCGGACTGTCCGCGCCGGCGGTCAAGCGCCGCGTCGACAAGATGGTCGCGGGCGGGCAGATCACCGGCTTCACCGCGCTGGTCAATCCGGCCGCCCTGGGCTGGCGCACCGAGGCCTACGTGGAGGTCTACTACCGCGACAACATCTCCCCCGCCGAACTGCGCCGCAGTCTCGAACCGATTCCGCAGGTCGTCGGGGTGTGGACGATCGCGGGCGAGGCCGACGCCCTGGTGCATGTGATGGCCACCGATATGGCCGAGATCGAGTCGACGGTGGAGCGGATCCGCAAGAACACCAGCGTCGGGCGCACCCGCAGCAATATCGTGATGTCCCGGATTCTGGAGCGCCCCCGCACCTGATTCGAGCCCGGCCGCGGGGCGCTTCTAGGGTGGACGCCATGTCCGACGTGCGCACCGGCTACCTCACCGACGGGGCCGAGATCTACCGGCGGTCGTTCGCGACCATCCGGGCCGAGGCCGATCTGGCCCGGTTCCCCGCCGAGGTGGCGCAGGTGGTGGTGCGCATGATCCACGCCTGCGGGCAGGTCGACCTCGCGGGCGATGTCGAGTTCAGCGACGAGGTGGTCGCGCGGGCGCGCGCGGCACTGCGGTCGGGCGCGCCGATCCTGTGCGACGCCACCATGGTCGCGTCGGGGGTCACGCGCCGCCGCCTGCCCGCCGACAACGAGGTGCTGTGCCTGCTCGCCGATCCGCGGGTGCCCGAGCTGGCGCGGCGAATGGACACCACCAGATCGGCCGCGGCGCTGGAACTCTGGCGGGATCGGCTGGCGGGCGCGGTCGTCGCGATCGGCAACGCGCCGACGGCGCTGTTCCATCTGCTCGACATGCTCGACGCCGGTGCGCCGAAACCCGCGGCGGTGCTGGGCATTCCGGTCGGCTTCATCGGCGCGGCGGAATCCAAACAGGCCCTCGCGGCGTACGGCGGGGTCGAGTTCTTGACGGTGCGCGGGCGGCGCGGCGGCAGCGCCATCACCGCCGCCGCACTGAACGCGATTGCGAGCGAACAGGAATGAGCGGCAAACTCTGGGGAATCGGCCTGGGCCCGGGTGATCCGGAACTGGTGACGGTGAAGGCGGCCCGCGTCATCGGCGCGGCCGACGTGATCGCCTTCCACAGCGCGCGGCACGGGCGCAGCATCTCCCGCGGCATCGCCGCGCCCTATATGCGGCCGGGGCAGCTCGAGGAACATCTGATCTATCCGGTGACCACCGAGACCACCGATCATCCCGGCGGATATCAGGGCGCGATCGAGGAGTTCTACGAGGAGTCGGCGGCGCGGCTGGCGGCCCATCTCACTGCCGGGCGCTCGGTGGCGCTGCTGGCCGCGGGCGATCCGCTGTTCTACAGCTCCTATATGCACATGCACCGGCGGCTCGCGGACCGTTTCGAGGCCGAGATCATCCCCGGCATCACCTCGGTCAGCGCCGCCTCCGCCGCGCTGGGCACGCCGCTGGTCGAGGGCGATCAGGTGCTGACCGTGCTGCCCGGCACCATGGCCCCCGACGAACTCGCCCGCCGCCTCGCCGGCACCGAGGCCGCCGCGATCATGAAACTCGGGCGCACGTATCCGGCTGTGCGCCAAGCGCTCTCGGCGGCGGGTCGGCTCGACGACGCGTATTACGTCGAGCGCGCCAGCACCGGCCGTCAGCGCGTGCTGCGCGCGGGCGACGTCGACGACGCCGAGGTCCCGTACTTCGCCATCGCCCTGGTTCCCGGGCCTCGCCCGACGACACCGATCCACCTGTCACGAGAAACCGACGACGCGAAGGGCCGTCAGCGCGGACCCCACGCGAGTACGGCCGCCGAGTCCGACGCGACCGTCCACCGATCGGACGTCGTCCCGGCCGGGCTCGACACCGCGACGGAGCGCGCGACCGACGCGGACGTCAACCGGACTGCGGCACCCGTCCGGCCCGAAACCCCCACGGACACGCCGCCCACCGTGGGCGAGGTCGTGATCGTCGGACTCGGACCGGGCGCGACGGACTGGACCACCCCCGAGGTGACGCGAGCCCTGGCCGAGGCGACGGACCTCGTCGGATACACCACCTACATCGACCGGGTGCCGATCCGGGACGGGCAGCGGCGGCACGCGAGCGACAACCGGGTCGAATCCGAACGGGCCGCAATGGCATTGGACCTCGCGCGGCGCGGGGCCCGGGTCGCGGTGGTGTCCTCCGGGGATCCGGGGGTGTTCGCCATGGCGGCGGCGGTGGTCGAGGAGTCGGCGGATCCGCGGTGGCGCGAGGTGCCCGTGCGGGTGCTGCCGGGGGTGACGGCCGCCGCGGCGGTGGCCTCCCGGGTGGGCGCGCCGCTGGGCCACGACTTCGCCATGATCTCGCTGTCGGATCGGCTCAAGCCGTGGGAGACGGTGGCGCGCCGACTGGCGGCCGTGGCGGCGGCCGATATGGCCATCGCCGTCTACAACCCGGCCTCCTCGCAGCGCACCTGGCAGGTGGCGGCCATGCGGGACCTGCTGCTCGAGCATCGCAAACCCGATACGCCGGTGGTGCTGGGGCGCGATGTGGGCGGGCCGACCGAATCGGTGCGGGTGGTGACGCTGGCCGAACTCGATCCGGCCGACGTCGACATGCGCACGCTCGTCATCGTCGGCGCGTCCACCACCAGCCGCTTCGACACGCCCGGCGGCACGCGGGTGTTCACAGCGCGGCGCTATCAACCCACGTAGGGGGTTTCCGCCCCGGTTCGACAACGCGGCGGGACCCCTTCATAGTTGAAGACCCAACTACCTGTAACATCCCACTGTGGAGTGTCGACGTTGGAAGGGGCGGCCGTGACCGACGGTGGATCCAAGCGGGGGCTGAACTCGACGGCGGCATCGCTGCTCGGGTTCCTGCACGAGGGCCCGATGTCGGGCTGGGATCTGGTGAATCTGGCCCAGGAGCGGATCGGCGACTTCTGGACCATCACGCAGAGCCAGGTGTATCGGGAACTGGCCACGATGGATCGGGCGGGTCTGGTGACCAAGGGCGAGACGGGCGCCCGGGACCGGACCCCGTATCACATCACCGAACCGGGCCGGGAGGAGTTCGCGGAGTGGATCGCCCGCGATCCGGGGGCGGAGACGATTCGGGTGCCGTTGCTGCTGACATTGTCGTTCGGGCGGTTCGTCGAGCCCGCGCGGCTGGAGCGGATCATCGCGTCGAACCGCGAGATCCATCAGCAGCGGCTCATGCGGTATCTGGCCGAGGATCCCGAACCCGAATCGCGGTACGAGCGAGCCACTCTCGACTTCGGGATTCGTTACGAGCGCGCGGTGCTGGAGTGGTTCGACCGGTTGCCGACATTGCTCGGCCGGTCGGTGCCCGAACGGGCCTGAGCGCGTAGCCATTCCATGGCCGCCGCGACCGTGGGCACGACGGTCGCGCCGTCGGGCAGGGGCGGGCGGTCGATCATCAACACGGGAATCCCGCGCTCGCGGGCGGCGTCGAGTTTGGCGGAGGTGTCCGCGCCGCCGCTGTCCTTGGTGACCACGACATCGATGCGGCGGGCGGCGAGCAACGAGCGTTCGGCGTCCGGGTCGAACGGCCCACGCGCCAGCATGATTTCGTGCTGCGGGGGCAGTGCGCCGGTGGGCGGATCGATGGCCCGGATGAGGAACCACTGCTCGGCCAGGTGGGCGAAGGCGGCGACGCCCTGGCGGCCGATGGTGAGGAACACCCGCTCCCCCAGTGTCGCAACGGTTTCCGCGGCGACGGCGAGGTCGGGGACCCGGATCCAGCGGTCGCCGGGTTGTTCGGCATAGCCGGGCCGCCGCAGGTACAGCAGCGGCACGCCGAGCGCCGCCGTGGCCTCGGCCGCGTGCGCGGAGATGGTGGCGGCGAACGGATGGGTGGCGTCGACCACGGCCTCGACGCCGTTGTCGGACAGCCAGTTCCGCAGGCCCGCGACGCCACCGAAACCGCCGACGCGGACCTCCCCCGACGGCAACACCGGTGCGCGCACGCGACCGGCGAGCGAGGACACGATCTCGAGTCCGTGCTCGCCGGTGGCGTCCCCGGCCAGCTCCCGCGCCTCGCGGGTGCCGCCGAGGATCAGGATTCTCAGGGCTGGCCGCCGAAGTAGGCGAAGGCCGAGTCGATCAGCGGCTGGCCGCCCGCGACCAGCAGGCCGATCACCGCGCCGAGCGCCGCGCCCGGGATCACCGGGAACACGCCGAGGATCAGGCCGATCAGACCGCCGATGACGGCGCCGACGGCCGCGCCCAGCGAGGCGCGCTGCAACTCGGAGAAGAACCACTCCTGCGAGGAGATGTCCTTGGCGGTCACGGTGTGCGCCTGCGGGGTCAGCGTGAGCTGGGTGCCGTCGGCGGTGACGGCGGCCGCGATGTTCACCTTGTCGCCGCTGGGCTGCACGGTCAGCGGAAAGCGGGTGACGACCTGGCCCGCGTTGTCGGCCAGAGTGACCGACTTCCCGTCGCTGTCGAGGCTGAACTTACCGCCGGTGACGGTGGTGACCACGGACTTGCCCGCGTCGACCAGGGTGGCGGCGTATCCGACGCCGTGATCGGTGCCCTGCACCGACGGCGCGGCCTCGCTCTGCACCTGGGCGGGCGCCGCGGGGACGGGCTCGGCGGAGGCGGTGCCGGCGGCGATACCGGTGGCCGCGGCGGCGATGAGCGCGGTCGCGGCGAAGGTGGTGACTCTCATATGAACTCCGGAGGCAGATAACAATCGGATTACGGGCAGAAACCCTACCCCTCGGAAGCGCTTCGGGCACTTTTCTCCACGACCCACTGGCACACCGGCAGCTGCGGACGCCACGCGGTGAAGCCGCCGAGCGGTTCGGCGCGATGGATCTGGATGCGGCGCAACGCTCCTCCGTACTCCGCTGCCCAGCCCACGACCAGGGTCTCCGACTCGGCGGTCACCGCATTGGCGACCAGTCGGCCGCCGGGACGCAGCCGCGCCCAACAGGTTTCGAACAGGCCGGGCTGGGTGAGGCCGCCGCCGAGGAATATCGCGTCGGGTAGGGGTAGGTCGGCGCGGAGCTCCGCGAGCACCTCGCCGCGGATCTCGATGCCCGGGACTCCGAGGGCCGCCGCGTTGGCGGCGATCTGGTCCCGGCGGGGCGCGGAACGCTCGAATGTGATTGCGCGGCAGGACGGATGGGTGCGACACCACTCGATGGCGATGGTGCCCGAGCCGCCGCCGACGTCCCACAGCAGTTCGCCGGGAGCGGGGGCCAGGGCGGACAGCGACAGCGCGCGCACCTCGGCCTTGGTGAGCTGCCCGTCGCCGCCGTACGCGCTGTCGGGCAGGCCCGGAAGGCGGGTCAGGCGTGCGGCATTCGGGTCGGCGACGCAGTCGAGCGCGACGAGGTTCAGGGGGTCGCCGGGCGGTTCGGACCAGTCGCGGGCCGTACCCGAGACCATTCGTTCCCGGGGGCCGCCGAGTTGTTCCAGCACCGTCAGCGTCGATCCGCCGAAGCCGTTGCGCGCCAGCAGGTCCGCGAGCAACGCGGGAGTCCCGGCGTCCGCACTGAGGACCAGCAGCCGCCGCCGGTCGCCGAGTTCGGGAAGGACGGTCGCCAGCGGGCGGCCCACCACGCTCACCACGGGGGTGTCGGCCAGGCCCCAGCCGAGTCGCGCGCACGCCAGCGACGCCGACGACGGTTGCGGCAGCACCCGCAGCGCCTCGGGTCCGACCAGCCGTGCCAGGGTCGCGCCGATGCCGTAGAACATGGGATCGCCGCTGGCCAGCACGCAGACCCGCGAATCACGATGCGCGGCAAGCAGATCCGGCAGGGCGGGCAGCAGCGGGGACGGCCAGGCGACGCGGTCGGCGCGGGTCGCGTCGGCGGGGATCGACTCGAGTTGCCGCCGCGAGCCCATCAGGACCTCGGCCTCGGTCACGGCGCGGCGGCTCGGCCCGGGGAGTCCCGCCCAGCCGTCGGCCCCGATGCCGACGACGGTCAGGGGCCGCGTCATCGCGGCATCCGCCGCCACACCGATTGCGGCACCGCGCGGGCGACGACGAAGACCCAGCGCAGGATGCCGGGCACCCAGATCCGCTCGGCGCGGCGACGCAGCCCGGCCACCACGGCGTCGGCGACCTGATCGGGCGTGCTGGAGAACGGCGCGGGATCCATGCCCTCGGTCATGCGGCCGATGACGAAACCGGGACGCACCAGCAGCAGGTGAACTCCGCTGCCGTGCAAGGCATCCGAGAGCCCGCAGGCGAAGCCGTCCAGTCCGGCCTTGGCCGATCCGTAGACGTAGTTGGCGCGGCGCACTCGCGCGCCCGCGACCGAGCTGAACACCACGATCTGCCCGTCGCCCTGGGCGCGCATCAGATTCGCGAGGACGGTGAGCACGCCGACCTGGGCGACGAAGTCGGTCCGCAGGATCGCCACGGCCGCGGCCGGATCCTGTTCGGCGCGAACCTGATCGCCGAGCACGCCGAAGGCCAGCACCGCGACGCCGATGCGGCCGTGTTCGGCGACGAGCTTGTCCAGCAGCGGCTGATGGCTCGCCAGGTCGTCGGCGTCGAATTCGACGCGGTGCACGGCGGTCGCGCCCGCCTGTTCGACGCTCGCCTGTTCGGCGTCGAGATCGTGGCTGCGGCGCGCGGCCAGGATCACGACCCGGCCCGGCGCCAGCCGCCGCGCGACCTCGAGACCCATCTCGCTGCGGCCGCCGAACAGCACGATCGTCCCCGCGTCGATCTCGCGTCCTCGCACACCCATGGGCGACAGTCTGCCATTGGGCCTCGCGCGGCCGATTGCTACCGTCTGGAGAATGACGAACACCGGCTCCCGGATCGAACTGCCCGCGCCCGCACTCGAGTTCGTCACCGAACGGCATCTCGCCACCCTCACCACGCTGCGGGCCGACGGCACGCCGCACGTGGTCGCGGTGGGTTTCACCTGGGACGTCGAGGCGGGCATCGCGCGGATCATCACCATGGGCGATTCGGTCAAGGCCCGCAATGCCCGCGAACGCGGGTATGCGGCGGTGAGCCAGGTCGACGGGCCGCGCTGGCTCACCCTCGAGGGTCCGGCCGAGGTGCTGACCGATCGCGAATCCGTGGCCGAGGGCGAGAACCGCTACGCGCTGCGCTACCGGGTGCCGCGGGAGAATCCGCGCCGGGTCGTGATCGCGATCCGGGTGACGCGAACGTTGATCGGCAGCACGCTGCGCTGACCGGGCCTAGAGCACGGTGAGGCCGTGCGGGCGGTGGTTCATCGACTCGCAGCCGTCCTCGGTGACCACGACGATGTCCTCGATGCGGGCGCCCCATTCGCCGCGGAAGTAGATGCCCGGTTCGACGCTGAAGGCCATGCCGGGTTCGAGGACGATGTCGTTGCCCGCGACGATGTAGGGCTCCTCGTGGACCGACAGGCCGATGCCGTGGCCGGTCCGATGGATGAAGTGGTCACCGAAACCGGCCTCGGACAACGGGTTCCGAGCCGCGGCGTCGACCGCTTCGGCGGTCACGCCGGGACGTACGGCGGCCACGGCGGCGGCCTGGGCGCGTTCGAGTTGGGCGACACGGTCGGCGATCTCGGGGTCGGGGTCGCCGAGGACGTAGGTGCGGGTGGAGTCGGAGTAGTAGCCGGGATCGACCGGGCCGCCGATGTCGACCACCACGACGTCACCGGTGTCGACGCGGCGCTGCGACACCTCGTGGTGCGGGTCGGCGCCGTTGGGGCCGCTGCCCACGATGACGAAGGCGGCCTCGGTGTGGCCCTCCTCGACGATGGCGGCGGCGATGTCGGCGGCCACCTCGGCCTCGGTGCGGCCCGGGCGCAGCCACTCCCCCATGCGGGCGTGCACTCGGTCGATGGCCGCGCCCGCGCGGCGCAACGCGTCGATCTCGCTGTCGTCCTTGCGCATTCGCACCTGCCGCAGCACGCCGGTGGCCGAGACCGGCAGCGCGGTGAGCGTGTCGGCGATCGGCAGCAGGTGCAGGGCGGGCATGGCGTCGTCGACGGCGACCCGCGCCCCGGCGTTGAGGGCGGACTTCACCACGCGGTACGGGTCCACGCCGTCGGTCCAGTCCAGGATCCCCAGGCCGAGTTCGCCCGCGGCCGAACCCGCCAGCGAGGCCAGTTCCATCTTCGGGATCACCACCGAGGGGGTCTCGCCGCTCGCCGGGATCACCAGGCAGGTGAGCCGCTCGAAGGACTGGGCGCGGGAGCCGATGAGGTAGCGCAGGTCGGGGCCGGGCGTGATCAGGAGCGCGTCCAGGTGCGCGGCGCGGGTGAGCTCCGCCGCGCGCTCCAACCGTTTGCCGTAGACCTCGGCCCCGAACCGTGACTCCGTGTGCGCACTCATGGCCCCGACGTTACTAGCCCGCGCCGGACCGCTCGTCCCGATTCCGGGTAGCGTCTGCTCCCATGAACACCCCTGCCGCCGCCCCGTTGCTGCTGCTCGACGGGGCCAGTCTGTGGTTCCGGGCCTTCCACGCCATCCCGGAGAAGATCACCGCCCCCGACGGGCGGCCGGTCAACGCGGTCCGCGGCTTCACCGATATGGTGGCGGCGCTCATCACCCGGCACGCGCCCGGCCGACTGGTGGTGTGCCTGGATCTGGATTGGCGGCCGCGGTACCGGGTGGAGCTGGTGCCGTCCTACAAGGCGCACCGCCTCGACGACTCCGCCGACGCCGAACCCGGCGCGGAGGTCGTGCCCGACACCCTGACCCCGCAGGTGGACATGATCCTCGAGGTGCTCGCCGCGGCCGGGATCGCGACCGCGGGCGCCGCGGGGCTCGAGGCCGACGACGTGATCGGCACCCTCGCCACCCGGGAGCGCACCGACCCGGTGATCGTGGTGAGCGGGGACCGGGATCTGCTCCAGCTCGTGCGCGACGAGCCCGCGCCCCCGGTGCGGGTGTTCTACGCGGGTCGCGGCCTGGCGAAGGCGGAACTGTACGGCCCGGCGGAGGTGGCCGCGAAATACGGTGTGCCGCAACGGAACGCGGGCCCCGCCTACGCGGATATGGCGACCCTGCGCGGCGACGCCTCCGACGGGCTGCCCGGCGTCGCGGGCATCGGCGAGAAGTCGGCGGCCTCGCTCATCTCCCGATACGGCAGCCTGGACGCGCTGCTGGCCGCGGTGCGCGATCCCGAATCCGACCTCGCCCGCGGCGTGCGCGCGAAAATCGTTGCGGCCGAGGATTATCTGACGGCGGCCGCGCCCGTCGTGCGCGTGGTGTGCGACGCGGAGGTCGACCTGTCCGGGCCCGACCGGCTGCCCACCGCACCGGCGGATCCCGAACGGCTCCAGACCCTGGCCACCGCGTACAACGCGGAGAGCCCGATCAAGCGGCTGATCACCGCGCTGGAAACCAACGCGCGCTGAGCGTTTCGGCGTCGTGCCGTGGGTGCGGCGGCACGACGCCCGGATGCGAGCGCGATCAGCTCGGGCGGCCGACCTCGTAGGTGCCGTCGTCCTTGGTGATCTTGACGGTGACCTTCTTGGCCTCGCCGCCGACCTTGAGGGTGCAGTCGAAGGTCTTGCCGACCTCGACCTTCTGACCCGAGGGGCAGTTGACGTCCTGCACGTCGTCGATGCCGTAGGAGTCCTTGAGGACCTTCTGGACCCCGTCCTGCACGGCCTTGTTGTCGAGCTTGCTGCTGCTGAGGAAGACCACGGCGAGCACGATCGCCACCACGATCACGACCACCAGCGCGCCCAGGCCGATGAACAGCCCCTTGCGCGACTTCTTGGCCGGTTGCAGCTGCTGCTGATCCCACGGCTGCTGCTGTTGACCCCACTGCTGTTGCGGCTGGCCCCATTGCTGCTGCTGCGGCTGTTGCGGCTGCTGACCCCACTGCTGCTGGGTGGGCTCCCATGCCGACTGCGGCGGCGGCTGCTGCGGCCACGACGGCTGGCTCTGACCCCACTGCTGTTGCTGCTGGGGCGGGACGGGCTGCCAACCCTGCGGCTGCCCCCACTGCTGTTGCTGTGGCGGCTGCTGTCCCCAGTGCTGGGTGGGGGCGGCCGATCCGGGGGACGGCTGCTGACCGCCCCACTGCTGAGTCGGATCGTTGTTGCGTCCCTCCCCTGGACCAGGGGTCTCGTTCGGTCCGTACGGGCCGCTCATTGCCTGCCTCCACTCGCGCTCGTCGTACACACTCTCGCCCCCCGGGTAGGGTCACCGGTCCCTCACCGCGGTCGGTACACGAGAATCATCCAATCACAGTCGCTTGCACTGTGTTCGCATTGGCGGCGTTCGAGACATCAGGCGGCGTCGACGGCCACCACCCCGCGCCGGATCGCGCGCACGGCCTTGGCCGCGGTGGCGGCCACCTCGGTGTCGTCGGCGGTTTCGTGGATCTGATCGAGCAGGTCGACGACCTGACGGCACCAGCGCACGAAATCGCCCGCGGACAGCGGACTGCCCTGATCGCCGCTGGCGAGCAGGGATTCGGCGAGGCTGTCGCCGCGCGCCCACTTGTGCACGCCGGTCACGAAGCCGAGATCGGGTTCGCGGGTGGGCGGCAGCTTGTGCCGGGCCTCGTCGGTGCGCAGCCGACCCCACACGTCGACGGTCGCGCCCACCGCGCGGCGGATCGGGGCGGTCGGGCCCGAGGGGCCGAGGTAGCCGCCGGTCTCCTGCCGTGACTCGTAGACCAGCACCGAGACCACCGCGGCCAGTTCGGCCGGGCCCAGCCCGCGCCACAGGCCCTGCCGAAGGCATTCGGCCACAACGAGATCGGCCTCGGTGTAGATGCGGGCGAGGCGGCGGCCGTCGGCGGTCACCTCGCCGTCGTCGACGTACCCGCGCTCGGCGAGCAGGCCGACGATGCGGTCGAAGGTGCGGGCGAGCGAGTTCGTGGTGGCCGCGACCTGCTGGCGCATGGACTCGGTCTCGCGCTGCAACCGGTTGTAGCGTTCGCCGATGCGGGCCAGCTGTTCGCGATCGGGCCGGGTGTGGGCGGGATGCGAGCGCATGGCGCGGCGCAGGTTCTGTAGTTCGCGGTCGTCGGCGGCCCGGCTGCGCGCACCGCGACGCTGGCGGCCGGGGGCGCTGATCCCGGTGCTGCGCAGCGCCGAGGCCAGATCGCGGCGGGTGCGCGCGGTGCGGTGGTCGACATGCCGGGGCAGGCGCATGTGGCCCAAAGCCTGTGCGGGCGTGGGAAAGTCGGCCACCGAGACGCGTCCGGCCCACTTGTCCTCGGTGAGCACCAGCGGGCGCGGATCGCCGGGGGTCGCGTCGGGTTCGAGGATGACCGCGAGCCCCTGCCTTCGCCCGCTCGGGATGGCCACCACGTCGCCGCGCCGCAGCGCGGTCAGCGAGGCCACCGCCGCGCCGCGCCGATCGGCCCGGCCCTGGCGTTCCAGTTCGCGTTCGCGGGTCTTGATGCGCTCGCGCAGCGACAGGTACTCGAGGAAACCGTCGTCGCCGATCTGCGAGCGGAGTTTGCGCAGCGCGCCCTCGTTGCGTTCGATGCCCCGGACCAGGCCCACAACCGACCGGTCGGCCTGGAACTGGGCGAAGGAGCGTTCGAGCAGGGCCCGCGACTCCTCGGCGCCCATCCGATCGATGAGGTTGATGGACATGTTGTAGCCGGGCCGGAACGAGCTGCGCAGCGGATAGGTTCGGGTGGAGGCAAGCCCGGCCACCGCGCTGGTGTCGACGTCGGGGGTCCACACCACGACCGCGTGTCCCTCGATATCGATGCCGCGCCGCCCCGCGCGCCCGGTCAGCTGGGTGTACTCACCGGGGGTGAGTTCGGCGTGCGACTCGCCGTTGAACTTGACCAGCCGTTCCAGCACCACCGTGCGGGCGGGCATGTTGATGCCCAATGCCAGTGTCTCCGTGGCGAATACGGCCCGCACCAGACCGCGCACGAACAACTCCTCCACCGCGTGCCGGAAGGCGGGCAGCATCCCGGCGTGGTGGGCGGCCAGGCCGCGGTGCAGCCCCTCGCGCCACTCCCAGTAGCCGAGCACCTCGAGGTCGGTGCGCGGCAGATCGCCGGTGTGTTTGGTGATGATCTCCTCGACCAGGTCGAAGTCCTCGGGCCGGCTCAGATCCAGCCGCGAGCGCACGCACTGCGCGAGCGCGCCGTCGCACCCGGCCCGGCTGAAGATGAACGTGATGGCCGGGAGCAGACCCTCCTTGTCGAGCAGGGCCAGCATCTCCGGGCGCGGCAGCGACCGCGGATCGCGCCGCGGGCCGCCGCGACCGCGCGGGCCGCCCCAGTCGTGCATGCGGTCGGCGGCCTCGCGCTGCTTGATGTAGCGCACCAGGTCCTCGTCGACGAGGACCTTCTGGTCGCTGGAACGGGTGTCGAACAGGTCGAACAGCCGCCGCCCGACCAGGACGTGCTGCCACAGCGGGACCGGGCGGGTCTCGTCCACGATGACCGCGGTGTCGCCGCGCACGGTCTCCATCCACGCGCCGAACTCCTCGGCGTTGCTGACCGTCGCCGACAGGCTCACCAGCCGCACCTCGGGCGGCAGGTGCAGGATGACCTCCTCCCACACCGCGCCCCGGAACCGGTCGGCCAGATAGTGCACCTCGTCCATGACGACGTACGAAAGCCCTTGCAGCGCATCCGAACTCGCGTAGAGCATATTGCGCAACACCTCGGTGGTCATGACCACGACGGAGGCGTCGGGATTGAGCGACTGATCGCCGGTGAGCAGGCCCACCGCGCCGCGGCCGTAGCGTTCGACCAGGTCGGCGTACTTCTGATTGGACAGCGCCTTGATGGGCGTGGTGTAGAAGCATTTGCCCCCGGCCGCGCGCGCCAGATGCACCGCGAATTCGCCGACGACGGTCTTGCCCGCTCCGGTCGGCGCGCAGACCAGCACGCTGTGCCCGCCCTGCAGCGACTCACACGCCTGCCGCTGGAACGGATCGAGGGAAAAACTCAGTTCCGCGGCGAATGCCGCGAGTTCGCCGGAAAGCGACCGATGTGCCACTCGTCAGAGAGTATCGGAGTAGTCCGACACCGGGCGCGGAGTTTTGTCCGGCGTGGTGGTGATCGACTCGGCCGGGCGCACCGGTTCGGGCGCGCCGACGGGGGCGGCCGCGGCCGAATCGTCGAGCGGGGACGCCTCGTCGTCGCTCAGCGCACCCCAGTCGTCGCCGCGCCGGGCGCGTCGGCGGTCGTTGAGCCGCGCGATCTGCACCGCGATCTCGAACAGCACGGTCAGCGCGGCCGCCAACGCGAGCATGGAGAACGGATCCTGCGGGGTGACGACGGCCGCGAAGACGAACAGGCCGAAGACCATGCCGCGCCGCCACTTCTTGAGCTTGGCGTAGCTCAGCACGCCGATCATGTTGAGCCCCACCACGAGCAGCGGGGTCTCGAAACTCACACCGAAGATGATCAGCAGCTGGATGATGAAGCCGAAGTACTGCGTACCGCTTAGCGCGGTGATCTGGACATTGCTGCCGATGCCCATGAGGAAGCTCAACGCGTGCGCGACCACCCAGTAGGCCAGCACCGCGCCGGTGACGAACAGCGCCGCGCCCGCGGTCACGAAGCTGATCGCGTACTTGCGCTCCTTCGCGTACAGCCCCGGGGTGATGAACGCCCACAGCTGATACAGCCACACCGGGCAGGCGAGCACCACGCCCGCGGTCAGGCCGACCTTGAACCGCAGCATGAACTGCTCGAACGGCGCGGTCGCCAGCAGGCGGCAGGCGCCGTCGGTGGTGAGCTGAGCCCGATGCGCCGGCGGCAGCGAACAGTACGGTCCGCGCAGAATCTCACCCAGGCTCTCGATGCCCAGGAACGAGTGCGCGTACCAGAAGAAGCCGAACGCGGTGGTGAGCGCGACCGCCAGCAGCGACTTCAGCAGCCGGGACCGCAGTTCCTGCAGATGCTCGACCAACGACATGGTGCCGTCGGGATTCGTCCTGCGCCGGCTGCGCCGGGGGTCGAACGGAATGCGCATGGAAGTGACTGCCTCGCTGATCGCCTGAGCGTCCGGACATGATTCGACCCGGGACGAGAATTCTCATCCCGGGGGTAACGCGGACCTGCTACGCCTTGTGCGTTTCCGGCTTGGCCTGCGGGGCCGCGGCATTGGGCTGCGCCGGGGGCAGCTCCTGCTGCGCGGGCGCGGGAGTCTGTGCCGCCGGAGTACCGCTCTGGGAGCCGTCGTTGTGCATCTCGTTCATCTCGCTCTTGAAGATGCGCAGCGACCGCCCGAGGCCCCGGGCCGCGTCCGGCAGCCGCTTGGCGCCGAACAGCAGCAGGAACAGCAACGCAATGATGAGCCAGTGCGTCGGGCCGAATGAACCCATGGATTACCTCCAAAGACTGTGGTATTTCCGATGCTACCGGACCTGGTCTCGGCGAACGCCCTCGTCAGCCCTTCGCCGAACGCAACTCTGCCAGCAGTTCCGGACCGGACCACCTGCGGGGGTCGCCGTTCTCGGCGGCGGTGATCAACGCGACCAGGCGCGCGTTGACCGGGGTGGGGACGCCGACCATCCGGCCCAGGTTCACGATTTCGCCACAGAGCCAAGCGATTTCGGTCTTACGGCCCAGCGCCAGATCGTCGGCCATGGACGAGCGGGCCATCGGATCGATCGCCAGCACCCGGCCCGAGACCCGGCGGAACAGCGGATCGGGCACGGTGAGCAGGCGGGTCATCAGCTCCGGCGGCAGCGGGGTGAGCCGCGCGGGACGGATGCGGGCGCGCTGCATGACGGTCAGCGCCTCGGCTTGGGTCAGGGCCAGGCAGCGGCGGTAGTCGCGCTGGGACAGCTCCTCGCGCAGGGCACGGCCGGACAGGGCGTTGACGGCGTTGTTCAGATTCAGCAGCAGTTTGGCCCACTGCACCGGCCGCAGGTCGGCGTGCCGGTCCAGGGCGAGCCCGGCCCGGCCGAACAACGGGGCGAAGCGGCGCAGCGCGGGATCGTCGGCGACGGCGAGGCCGCCCTCGGTGCCGCGGTGGACATGGCCGCCCTCGTGCTGGATCACGTTGAACATGACCATGCCCGCGAGCACCACACAGGACGGGAGGATCTCGCGGATCGTGCTGTCGTGGCCGATCCCGTTCTGCAGGCTCACCACCGCGGTGTCGGGCCGGATCACCTCGGCCAGTTGCCGCGCGGCCTCGGCGGTCTGCGCGGACTTCACGGTGATGAGCACCAGATCGGCGATGGCGGCGCTATTGGGTTCGGTAGCGGTGTGGAAGGCGCCGGGCGCCACCCGATCGTCGCCGCCGTCGAGATCGGTGAGACGCAGGCCGGTGTCGGCGAGCGCGTCGAGCACGCGCGGCCGACCCACGAAGGTGACGTCGGCGCCCGCGGCCGCCAGCTTGCCGCCCACGAACAGCCCGACGCTCCCGGCGCCGAGCACCGTCACGCGAAAGGTCAAGCGGGACCGACCTCCTCGATCACGGTCTCGGCGTACCCGGCGTCGTCGTAGGCGGCCAAGGCGGCGCCGGACCGTTCGCGCACGGCGGTCACCAGTTCGGCGGGGCCGAGAACCGTGACGCCCGAACCGAATCCGAGCAGCAGCCGAGCCATCCAGTCCAGGGTGGCGAACCGCATGGTGGCCTCGACGCTGCCGTCGGCGTGCACGGCCACCCGGTGCATCGGGTACTGGTCCAGTACCCACGCGTAGTCGGAGCGAATCCGCAAGCGCGCCAAGGGAACCGCGGGATCGTCGGAGAACAGGTCCAGGCCTGCGGTCTCGTCGGTGGCGTGGCTGGGCGGCCGGGCGGGCTCGTCGAGTTCGGTGGCCTCCTCGATGCGGTCGAACCGGAACAGCCGCACGCCCTCGGCCTGGCGGCACCACGCCTGGAGGTAGGAGTTGTTGTCCACCAACACGATTCGGATCGGATCGACCACTCGTTCGGAGACCACGTCGCGACTGGACGAGTAGTACACCAGCCGCAGCGCGCGGGTGTGTGCCAGGGCCGAGCGGACCGTGGTGACGGCGGGCGCCTCGACGAGCGGGGTGCTCGCGCCGGTTCCGTCCGGTCCCTTGTCGCCCGCGATGGCGGCCTCGATCTTGGCGGTGGCCGACTGGGCGGCGGTCGGATCGACCATGCCGGGCAGGGCGGCGATCGAGCGCAACGCCACCAGCAGGGCGGTGGCCTCGGTGGAGGTGAGCCGCAGCGGCCGGTCCATGCCCGCGGAGAAGGTGACCTCGATGCTCTCCTCGGAGAACGACAGGTCGATCAGATCGCCGGGGCCGTAGCCGGGCAGGCCGCACATCCACAGCTGGTTGAGGTCGTTCATCAGCTGTTTGGTGGTCACGCCCAGATCGGCGGCGGCCTCGGCCGCGCTGATGCCCGGGTGGGCGAGCAGGTAGGGAACCATGTTCAGCAGCCGGGACAGCCGGGTTGCCAGGCGGGTGCTCACGCGCCGACCTCCGTGCGCTCGAGCACCGACCGCAGCCGGTCGATGACGTCGGCGCGCAGTTCGGCCGGGGCGAGCACGAGGGCGTCGGGGCCGAGTCCGGTGATCAAGCGCGCCAACCAGTCCCGCGAGCGCACCGGCACCTCGACGATCGCGCCGGATCGCCCGCCCACCACGCGCTCCTCGACGATCGCGCCGAGGCGGCGGATCTCCTGCCCGCGGCCGTCGGCGACCCAGACCGTGGCCGAGCCGGTGACGGGCGCGGCGCCGGTGACCTCGCCGACGATCTTGCGCAGGTCCACCCCGTCGGGTTTGCGGACCGCGTTCTCCGGGCCGTACGCGGTGACATCCTCACCGATACGCGAGAGCCGGAAGGTCCGCACGGCGTCGCGGTCGCGGTCGTGCCCGACGAGGTACCAGCGGCCGTGATGGGTGACCACACCCCAGGGTTCGACATCGCGCATGAGATAGGGCGCGCTGTGCGAGACCCGGTGCTCGAACCGGACGGCCCGGCCCGCATCGATGGCCGCCAGGAGTTTGCCCAGCGCCGCCTCCGAGCCCCGGGTGCGGGCGGGCACGGCGGGCACCGACGCCAGGGCCGCGTCGGGTTCGACGTGCACGCCCGCGGCGCGCAGCTTCAGCAGCGCGCCCTCGGCCGCGGTCGCCAACTCCGGCGACTCCCACAGCTGCACCGCCACCGCGACCGCGGCGGCCTCCTCGCTGGTCAGATCGATGTCGGGTAGTTCGTAGGCATCGCGGTTGATGCGATAGCCCTCCTGGCCCGAGTACCGCCCCACCGGTCCGGTCTCGAGCGGGATCCCCAGATCGCGCAGTTCGTTCTTGTCCCGCTCGAACATCCGGCTGAACGCCTCGTCGCTCACCGAATCCTCGTAACCGGCGACGCTGTCCCGAATCCGCTCCGCGGTCAGGAACTGCCGGGTCGACAACAGCGCGATGACCAGATTCATCAGCCGTTCGACCTTGGATATCGCCACCCGATAGAGAGTAATGCGCAGGCGGGGATCGATGCGCGGTGGTCCGGGGTTTCGATGGAAGCCGCGTCAGTTGAGAAGTTCCACTCTGCACGGCAGGCCGGGTGCCTTCGCAAGTCGCGCGTCCGCAGTCAGCAAGGGCACCTCCAGTCGTGCGGCCAGTGCGGCGTACAGAGCATCGTAGAAACTGATCGTGTGGCGGAGCTCCCATGCGTCGGCGGCCAGCGGGCCGTGGTGTACATACCGCTGATCCACCAACAGCGTCGCCATGCGCAGCGCCGCTACACCACGATCTGTCTTGATCGCTCCTTGTCGCTCCTTCTTCCGCAGTACACTGCCCACCTCGGCATCGATGAGATGCGGTGCGTGACAAGTTGATTGAGAGATTCTCTCGGCGGCTCGGATCCCGACCTCGCTCTCGACGATCAGTGCTATGACCAATGCCGACGCGTCGACCACCAATTCATCACTCACCCCGAATCTCCCGCAGGGCCTCCAGAATCGACTCCGCAGTCGCTCCCGTCCCCGGATCGCGCTTCAAATGCTCGCGGTATGCCTCCATTGCCGCGATTTTCGCACGTCGTCGAGCGATCCTGCTCACCTCCCGCTGCATGTAAGCCTGCAGCGACATACCCTCCTCTGCGGCCGCTTCGCGCAGCAGTTCAGCGTCCTCGTCCCGAATGTTCCGTACCTGAATGGTTGCCACAGCGCCATTTTAGCGCTACTAGCGTCGCTCCCGGGCTACATCGAGGCGATCAGCCGATCCACCCGCTCGTCCACCGATCGGAACGGATCCTTGCACAACACCGTGCGCTGGGCCTGGTCGTTGAGCTTCAGATGCACCCAGTCGACGGTGAAGTCGCGCCCGGCCTCCTGGGCGGCGGTGATGAAGTCGCCGCGGAGTTTGGCGCGGGTGGTCTGGGGTGGGGTGGTGACGGCCGCGTCGACCGATTCGTCCTCGGTGACGCGCTTGGCCAGGCCCTTGCGTTGCAGCAGGTCGAAGACGCCGCGGCCGCGCTTGATGTCGTGGTAGGCCAGGTCGAGCTGGGCGATCTTGGGATCGGACAGGTCCATGCCGTAGCGGTCCTGGTAGCGCTGGAACAGCTTGCGCTTGATGACCCAGTCGATCTCGGTGTCGACCTTCGCGAAGTCCTGGGCCTCGACCGCGTCGAGGGTGCGGCCCCACAGGTCCACGACGGCGTCGACCTGCGGGTCGCGCTCGCGGTTGCGCAGATGCTCGACCGCGCGGGCGTAGTACTCGCGCTGGATGTCCAGGGCGCTGGCCTGACGGCCACCGGCGAGCCGCACCGGGCGACGGCCGGTGAGGTCGTGGCTCACCTCGCGGATGGCCCGAATCGGGTTGTCCAGGGCGAAGTCTCGGAACGACACCCCGGCCTCGATCATCTCGAGCACCAGCGCGGCCGTGCCGACCTTGAGCATGGTGGTGGTCTCGGACATGTTCGAGTCGCCGACGATCACATGCAGGCGGCGGTACTTCTCGGCGTCGGCGTGCGGCTCGTCGCGGGTGTTGATGATCGGCCGGGAGCGGGTGGTCGCGGACGACACGCCCTCCCAGATGTGCTCGGCCCGCTGCGACAGGCAGAAGGTCGCGGCCTTGGGGGTTTGCAGCACCTTGCCCGCGCCGCAGATGAGCTGGCGCGTCACCAGGAACGGCAGCAGCACATCGGAGATCCGGGAGAACTCGCCCGCGCGCACGACGAGGAAGTTCTCGTGGCAGCCGTAGGAGTTGCCCGCGGAGTCGGTGTTGTTCTTGAACAGGTAGATGTCCCCGCCGATGCCCTCCTCGGCCAGGCGCTGCTCGGCGTCGATCAACAGCTCCTCGAGCACCCGCTCACCCGCGCGATCGTGGGTGACCAGCTGGACCAGGCTGTCGCATTCGGCCGTGGCGTACTCCGGGTGGGAACCGACGTCGAGGTAGAGCCGGGCGCCGTTGCGGAGGAATACGTTCGAGCTACGGCCCCAGGAAACCACCCGGCGGAACAGATACCGGGCCACCTCGTCAGGGCTCAACCGACGGTGACCGTGGAACGTGCACGTCACCCCGAATTCGGTCTCGATCCCCATGATTCGTCGCTGCACCCTATCGACATTACAGCCATGTCATGCCCGAAAGTGGCTGTGCGAGCAAGCCGATGCATACGTCTTCGCAACGATTCCGCCGCGAAGCATCCCGCTGACCGGGCGGGGACAGCGGAAATACGCCGATTCCCCGCGCCCGGGACGACCGGGACGCGGGGAATCGGAGTAGACGGGATCCGCTACGGGTTGGACGGATCTCCCGCCGACGGGGTCTCCGTGTCCGCGGAGTCGCCGCTCGGCAGCAGCGCCTCGAGAGCGGGTCCGTTGATCCGGCGGAAGGCCCGGCGCGGCCGGGCTTGCTCGAGGGTCGCCACCTCGAGCGACTGCACGCCGAGGGTGCGCTTGTCCTTGTCCGCGCCCTCCGGGGCGCCCTTCTGCAGGGCCGCCACGGCCACATCGATCGCGGCCTGCAGGTCCAGTCCCGGACGGTAGGACCCCTTGAGCGCGGTGACGATGGGTTCGGTGTTGCCGCCCATCACCACGTACTCGCGCTCGTCGACGATCGACCCGTCGAAGTTGATCCGGAACAGCACCGAATTCGGGTTCTGCTCGGGATAGGCCACCTCGGCGATGCAGATCTCGACCTCGAACGGCTTGAGCTGATCGGTGAAGATCGTGCCCAGCGTCGAGGCGTACATGTTCGCCAGCGCCCGGCCGGTCACATCGCGCCGGTCGTACTGGTACCCGCGCAGGTCGGCCTGGAGAATGCCGCCCCGGCGCAGGTTCTCGAACTCGTTGTACTTGCCGACCGCGGCGAACCCCACCCGGTCGTACAGTTCACTCACCTTGTGCAGCGTCGCCGAGGGGTTCTCGGCCACGAACAGCACACCCTTGTCGTACACCAACACCACGACACTGCGGCCCCTCGCGATGCCCTTGCGCGCAAGTTCGGTCTTGTCGCGCATGATCTGCTCGGCCGACGCGTAGTACGGCAGTGTCATGCCTTGGCACTCCTCTCCTCCGCCGTGCGCTCGTCGACGATCGTCCGCGCGATCTCGGCGAGTCGGCCGTCGGAAACCTCTTCGGCCCCTTCGGCATTGATCACGACCGCGGTCGGGAAGATGTTGCGCAGCAGATCCGGCCCACCGGTCGCGGTGTCGTCGTCGGAGGCGTCCAGCAGCGCCTCGACGGCGATGCGCAGGGCGCGGTCCTCATCGATACCGTGCTGGTAGGTCTTCTTCAACGACGTCTTGGCGAACATCGAACCCGAGCCGACCGCGGTGTAGCCGAACCGCTCCTCGCTGCGCCCGCCGACCACGTCGTAGGACACGATGCGCCCGGCCCGGTCCTGATCGGTGGCCTCGAAGTCGTAACCGACCAGGATCGGCACCACGGCCAGGCCCTGCAACGCGGCGGGCAGGTTGTCGCGCACCATCTTCGACAGCTTGTTGGCCTTGCCGTCGAAGGTCAGCGACACGCCCTCGATCTTCTCGTAATGCTCCAACTCCACGGCGAACAGCCGGATCATCTCCACCGCCACGCCCGCGGTACCGGCGATGCCGGCCGCGGAGAACGTGTCGGTGATGTAGACCTTCTCCATGTCGCGGCTGGCCAGCAGGTTGCCCTGGGTGGCACGCCGGTCGCCCGCGATCAGCACGCCGCCGCGGTAGCTCACCGCGACGATGGTGGTGCCGTGCGGGGCGATGTCCTGCGACGACGAACCCCGCGGGACATCGGCGACACGCCCGAATCCGTTGCCGGACAACAGATCCGGGGCGTGTTCCCGCAGGTATTCGGAGAAGGAGGACAGGGCGTACCCCACGTGGAGCCGCAAGGGGTCACCTGATGTCACTGGCCGCCTTTCTGAACGTACGCGCGCACGAAGTCCTCCGCGTTCTCCTCGAGCACATCATCGATCTCGTCGAGTAGGTCGTCGGTTTCCTCCGCCAGTTTCTCGCGACGCTCCTGACCCGCGGCATCGACGCCGGCGGCGTCGTCGTCCTCGTCGCCACCACCGGCGCGCTTGGTCTGCTCTTGTGCCATAGCAGCCGACCTCCTCTGTACTGATATCGGCGAGCATCGGAGAAGATCCGATGCTCGTACGTCAACACTACCCAGCGGCGACGACAACGGGCCGGATTACACCGCAATGAACCCCCGCCGCAACCGCGTGGCAGCCCGCTCAGGTGGTCAGTTGCTCGACCAGCTGCGCGGCCGTGTCCACCCCGTCGAGCAGCTTGCCGACGTGGGTTTTCGTGCCCCGGCGGGGTTCGAGGGTGGGGATGCGCACCAGCGAATCGCCGCCGAGATCGAAGATCACCGAATCCCAACTGGCCGCGGCGATGTCGGCGCCGAACCGGCGCAGGCACTCGCCGCGGAAGTAGGCCCGGGTGTCGGTGGGCGGGTTGGTCATCGCGTCGAGCACCTCCTGCTCGCTGACCAGCCGCTGCATCGACCCGCGCGCGACGAGCCGGTTGTACAGGCCCTTGTCCAGGCGCACGTCGGAGTACTGGAGGTCGACCAGGTGCAGTTTCGGCGCGGCCCAGCCCAGCCCCTCGCGATTGCGCATGCCCTCGAGCAGGCGCAGTTTGGCGGGCCAGTCCAGCAGGTGGGCGCATTCCATCGGATCGCGCTCGAGCAGGTCGAGCACGTGCGCCCACTTCTCCATGACATCGGTGACCCGGGCGTCGTCGGTGCCCTGGCGGCTGTGGAACTTCTCCACCCGGTCCAGGTACAGCCGCTGCAACGCCAGGCCGGTGAGTTCGCGCCCGTCGACCAGCGCGACCGTGGCGCGCAGGGTGGGATCGTGGCTGATCTGGTGGATGGCGGTGACCGGCCGGGCCAGTTGCAGATCCGACAGGTCCTCCCCGGCCTCGATGAGGTCGAGCACCAGCGCGGTCGAGCCGACCTTCAGATAGGTCGACCACTCCGACAGATTCGCGTCGCCGACGATGACGTGCAGACGGCGGTACTTGTCGGCGTCGGCGTGCGGTTCGTCGCGGGTGTTGATGATGCCGCGCTTGAGCGTGGTCTCGAGCCCGACCTCGACCTCGATGTAGTCCGCGCGCTGCGACAGCTGGAAGCCGGCCTGGTCGCCGGACTGGCCGATGCCGACCCGCCCCGAACCGCACACCACCTGCCGGGAGACGAAGAACGGGGTGAGCCCGACGATGATCTGATTGAACGGGGTGTCCCGGCTCATCAGATAGTTCTCGTGGGTGCCGTAGGAGGCGCCCTTGCCGTCGACGTTGTTCTTGTACAGCTGCATGCGCGGCGCGCCGGGCACGCTGGAGGCGTAGCGGGCCGCGGCCTCCATCACGCGCTCCCCCGCCTTGTCCCAGATGACCGCGTCCAGCGGGTCGGTGACCTCAGGTGCGGAGTACTCGGGGTGGGCGTGGTCGACGTAGAGGCGGGCGCCGTTGGTGAGAATCATATTGGCCGCGCCGACCTCGTCGGCATCGATCACGGGCGCGGGCCCGTTGAGGCGGCCCAGATCGAAGCCTCGCGCGTCGCGCAGCGGCGATTCCACCTCGTAGTCCCATCGCGTGCGCTTGGCACGGGGCACTCCCTCGGCCGCCGCGTAGGCGAGCACCGCCTGGGTGGAGGTGAGGATCGGGTTGGCCGAGGGCTCGGAGGGCGTGGAAATGCCGTACTCGACCTCGATTCCGATGATGCGCTGCATGTGTTCGAGCCTATGCGACGTTCGTCCCGCTCGGGCGCGCCCGGGGTGGGCGTGTGCGCGGGCGGCGATGTCGGTCGCAGGTCGTAGGGGATGTCACTCGAAATGGGGATGCGCCCGCCTATACGAGTGTATGAGAATGGGTGGGTGCACGATTCCGCCACCCCGACCGACCCGAATCCCCTTGCCGCCCCGCCGCGTTCGGCCGCGCGCTTGCCCGCCCTCGACGTCGCGCGGGGCATCGCGATCCTCGGCACGCTGGGCACAAACGTGTGGATCCTCACCCACCCGGCCGGGTTCATCGGCTATCTCGAGGGCACGGATCGGCCCGAGGGCGCATGGTTGTGGATCGAACGCGTGCTGCAACAACTCGCCCAGGGCAAGTTCCTGGGCCTGCTGACGATCATGTTCGGCATCGGGCTGGCCATCCAGCGGGGCTCGGCGGTGCGGGCGGGGCGCGCCTGGCCCGGAGGTTATCCGTGGCGGGCGGGGCTACTGTTCCTGGACGGCCTGGTGAATTTCGTGTTCGTCGCCGAATTCGACGTGCTGATGGGGTACGCCGTGACCGGCGCGGTGGTCGCCGTCCTGCTCGCGACCAGCGAACGCGCCCAGCGCCGTTGGCTGCTCGGCGCGGCGGCCGTGCACGTGGCCGTGCTCACCCTCGTCACCCTCGCGATCACCCTTGCGCCGCAAGGCGATCCGGCCCCGCGCCGACCGTTGGATCCGAACCCGTACGCGGACGGTTCGTTCTGGGATCTCGCCGTGTTCCGGCTGGCGAACGCGGGTCTGTTCCGGCTGGAACCGGTCTTCATCTTCCCGATGTCGATCGCGCTGTTCCTGGTGGGGGCGCGGCTGTTTCGGGCCGGATTGTTCGAGCCGCGCGGCGCGCGCCTGCGGCGGCGACTGCTGATCCTCGGCCTGGCCGTGGCGGCCCCGCTGGATCTGGCGCTGGGCCTGTGGGACGGCGATCTGGTGCTGCTCACCCGCTACGGCACCGCGCCGATCGTGGCGCTCGGTCTGCTCGCGCTGATCGCCGAGACCTACGCGCGGCGGCCGCGGACCGGATGGGCGGGCCGCCGCCTCGCCGAGGTGGGCCGGGTGGCGTTGAGCTGCTACATCCTCCAGAACCTGGTCACCTCGGCGCTGTGCTACGGCTGGGGTCTCGGGCTCGCCGCGCGCGTGTCGCCGAACGAGCGGGTCCCGTTCACGGTCGGGATCCATCTGCTCGTGTGCGCGCTCATGATGGTGTTCGCGCACGCATGGCTGCGCCGTTTCGCGCGGGGACCGGTGGAATGGTTGTGGCACAAGGGTTATCGACTGCTCGCCCGCGAGGGGCGCGACGCTCCGGCGCCCTCGTCGGTCGCGCGCTGAGCCGGACCCGCCGCCCCGCCGACGGAACTCCTGGCCCGCCCGCCGATGTGCGATCATATGGCGGGACTCGCGGCCCACCGTCGCGCCCCGCATGGTCCGTCCGACACTCGTCCACCGGGGGTAGTGCCATGTCGATCCCGCACGTCAGCGGCCCGCCGCTCACCGAGCCGCCCGCGAGCGCGAATCCGCCCGCGCCGCCCCGGCTTCCGCGACTGTTCTCCACCTACGTTCTGGTCGGGCTATTGGCGGCGGGACTGATCTGGTCCGGACCGCTGGCGGGCTGGGTCGGTTCGTCGGCGCGTTTGCAGACGGCCGCGACGGTGTTCACCGGAGTGTTCGTGCAGGCGGTGCCGTTCCTGGTGCTGGGCGTGCTGGTCAGCGGGACCATCGCCGCGTGGGCGTCGCCGGAACTGCTGCGAAAGCTGTTGCCGCGCAACGAGACCGCCGCGATCGGGGTCGCCGGGGTGGCGGGGATGGCGCTGCCCGGATGCGAGTGCGGCGTGGTGCCGGTGTCGCGGCGGCTGATGGATCAGGGCGCGCCGAGCGCGGCGGCGTTCGCCTTCCTGTTGTCGGCGCCCGCGGTGAATCCGGTGGTGCTGGTGGCCACCGCGGTCGCGTTTCCCGGCGAGCCGGGCATGGTCGCCGGGCGGTTCGCGGGATCGATGGCCACGGCATTGCTCGTGGGCTGGCTGTGGGCGCGGTTCGGGCGGCCAAAGTGGTTCACCCCGCGCCCGCACGGCCACGAGCACTGGGCACCCGGCCGCTCGCGCTGGACGGTGTTCACCGAGGCCGCCCGGCACGACTTCCTGCAATCGGCGGCGTTTCTCGTGATCGGGGCCGCGGCGGCGGCCGCGCTGCACGTCCTGGTCCCGCCGACCTGGTACCGGGAGCTGTCCGGGCAGCCGCTGGTGTCGATCGTGGTGCTGGCCCTGTTGGCGGTGGTGCTGGCCCTGTGCTCGGAGGCGGACGCGTTCGTGGCGGCGAGCATGTCGGGGTTGCCGTTGCTGCCGCGACTGGTGTTCCTCGTGGTGGGTCCGGCCGTGGATGTGAAGCTGTTCGCCATGCAGACCGGCGCCTTCGGCCGCCGGTTCGCGATCCGGTTCGCGCCGTTGACATTCGGGGTGGCGATCGTGTGCGGGACGGTCGCGGGGCTGATCTTCCTCGGCGGTGTGCGATGAACCGGGCGGCCCAGAATCTCGTGCTGCTGCTGTTGGGCGGCGCGGTGCTCGATATCGCGCTGGACGGCACCTACCTGCGGTATGTGAAACCCGGACTGCAACCGTATCTGATCCTCAGCGGGGTGGTGTTGCTCGCGCTGGCCGCCGTCGCCATCGTCCGCGACATCCGGAAGGGCTGGGCCGCAACCGATTCCGAGCATCCCGGCCGCGCGCAGTGGCTGCTGCTGGCCCCGATCGCGGCGTTGCTGGTCATCGTCCCGCCCGCGCTGGGCGCGACGTCGGTGCGGTCGGGCACCACCGCCCAGGCCGCCGTCGACTCGGGGGACAAATTCGCCTTCCCGCCGCTGCCGTCCGGTCCCGCGCCGACCGTGCGGATGGCGGATCTGCTCGACCGCGCCGCCTACGACTCCAGCGGCGAACTCGACCGGCGGGAGATCACCGTGGTCGGTTTCATCGTGCACACGGAGACGGGCGTGGATCTGGCCCGTGTCGTCATCACGTGCTGCGTGGCCGACGCCCAGACGATGTCCGTGCATCTGGGCGGCGATTTCGACAGCCCACCCGACGATACGTGGGTGTCGGTGCGCGGCAAGGCCGTTCCCGATTCGGCGCGGCCGGAGACGAATATGACCCCGACCCTCGACGTGCTCGAGCTGCGGACCGTTCCCGCCCCGGCCCGGGTCTACGGCTGAGTCTCACAGGTATCGCGTCAGGAAGGCCAGTCCCGCGTCGAAGCCCGCGCCCTCGATGGTGTGGTGGTCGGCGTCGAACACGGCGAATTCGAACGGCGTTCCGGCGGCGGACAATTCGGCCGTCAGGGCGAGGGTCATGGGCAGCGGCACCGTCGCGTCGGCCGTGCCCTGCCCGATGAACAGCGGCTGCCGGTATCCGCTCGTCGCCACGCCCAGGTAGGAGGCGAACACGGCGACGGCGGCCGGATCGTCGAGGGGACGCGCCAGCAGATCGGACACGCTCCGATTCCCCACGGCCGCAGGCCAATCCAGCACACAGTACGAGACGATGTCGCTCACCAGCCGCCGCCCCTCGGCGCTGAGGTAGGGCTGGATGTCGAACCCCGGCTGATTCGCCCCGATCGCGGCGAACAGGGCGGTGACGGTCCCGGTCAGCCCGTTCGAGATCTCCGGCGAGGGCAGGCCGGGTCGCGCGATCGGGAGCAGCTTGTCGACGTTGGACGGCGGGGACAGCGCCGCGGTGGCCCGGAAATCCAGTTCGGGCGCGTACTCGGAGGCGAGATGTCCGGTGCTCAAGGCCGCGTGGCCGCCCTGGGACACCCCGAGCACCGCCCAGCGAGACGACAACTCCCCGAACGCGTTCCGGGCCGCGCGCACGAGATCGATCGTCGCGGTCGCCTCGGTGCGGCCGTTCAGATACGGGTGCACGCCCGGCGACTCCGGGCTCAGACCGAGATAGTCCGGCGCGACCGCCGCGAAACCCGCGCGGTTGAGCCGCAGCAGCGCGGGCGTATCGGCCGGGCCGCCGGTCGGCGAGCGCGGCCCGCAGCGCGCCGACAGCCCGCTCGTCCCGTGATCCCAGGCGATGATCGGCCAGCCCCCGGCGGGCGGGGTGCCCTCCGGGAGGTACAGCAGTCCCGTCGCGGTCGTGGCCCGGCCGTCCAATGCCGGTGTGGCATAGGTGATCACGTAGCCGCGCCCGCTCGCGGGCAGTGGTTCCACGCGCAGTGGTTCGCCGGGATTCGTGCCCGGCGGCTCGGCCGAACCCACCGCCGTCGTCGCGGCGGCGAGCAGAACGCCCACCGCGACGCACACCCCCGCAAGCCACCGCTCGCTCATGCCATCCACCCGATCCAGGTCCCCACCGACCTGCCCGCTCATTCTCCCACCGCCGCCGCGGGGCCGGTAGCAACGAAACGAACACGATCCCGCGACCGGAGCGAGACACAACGTTCGCCAAGGTGGTCGAGACGCGGCTGAAAAGTGAGATGTTCCGAACACCCATTGCGACACGAAGTAGAACTTCGCGTACGGACGAGTCGAGGCGTCGGGTCGGGAAGTGTCGGTGCGCGGGGTCATAGTTCGAAACCCAGTGCTTCCCTTTTATTTACTTTCGATACTATTCCATACAGAACGGATGAGGAAAAGCTGCCGCCGGTTGTTGATTCAATGCAATGTAGCACCTACACTTGTGGGAAAGTTGACTATCAGGCCGCCCACTGTAGTCCGGTCTCTCGGGAGGGTGAGGGATATCCGGTCATGGAGCGCAGCGATATTCGGAAGCTGGACACGGAACTCGACATCAATTTTCCCGAACCGCATCCCGCGGTCGTCGACAGATCCTGGCGTATTCTCATTGCGGCCGCCTCCGAGGACAGTGGTAATCTCGCGTCGGAGCTACCGAGATATGGCCACAAGATTGCGGCGGTAGATACCGGAATAATGGCCATGAAGCTGTTCGACCGTGCCGATATCCTGTTGCTCGACCCGGATCTTCCCGATTTCGACGGTTTCGAAGTCTGCCGTTCGATCCGCGCGCGGGATACGATGCCCATCATCCTGGTCACCGACCGGGACTCCGAACTGGATTGCGTGCTCGGTCTTCGCTCGGGTGCCGACGACTATCTCGCGCGGCCGTTCGGCATCCGGGAACTCATCGCGAGAATCGACTCCGTCATGCGGCGGGCCCGACCGGAACCGTGCGACAAACCGCCCGCGGTCCGGTGCGGATCGCTCCAAATCGACAACGCGACGCGCGAGGTGGTCGTCCAGGGCAGACGCATCGCGCTGACGCGGAAGGAATTCGATCTGCTCGGGATGCTCGCGCGGCGACCGGGAATCGTGGTGCCGCGCCATCAGATTCTGCGCGAGGTGTGGGACGGATCGTGGTCGCGGCACACCCTGGACACCCACGTGAGCAGCCTGCGGATGAAGCTGGGCTCGAGCGACTGGATCGTCGCCGTACGAGGCATCGGGTTCAAGCTGATCCCACCCGCCACGATCGCACCGTGAGGGGTGGGCAGCACATGGTTCAATCGTTCACCGCGAGAACGTTCAAATTCTCGTCGAAGGTGTAGCCGGGCGGCGCGTCGCCGGTCCGGAGCACCTTGGTGAGATTCATCCGATTCAGGCGCCAACCGGCGGCCGTGCGCCGGGCCCGGGCCTCGATATATCCCCAGACGATCAGCGGCGGCTCGCCGGAGGCGACATGTTCGTGCGTCGCGGTGAGATTCACGCGCGCGCTGGCGAGATCGCCATCGATATCCGCATGACAGTCGGTTGTGGTGTGATGCGTCGGACCGAACAATCCGACCACGTCGGTGATATGTGCGGCAAGTCCCTCGATGCCGTGATAGTTCTCGGGCGGCAGTTCGAGCAGAACATCGTCGGTGAAGATGGAGTGCGCCCAGGCGTCATCCATCGTCTTGCGATCCTCGAAGAAGAAGAACTTGTCGAAAAGGGCGGCGATATCGCGATGGTCCCGCAATTCACGAACCTCCGCGCGCAGAGCCTCGATCTCGTCCCGCAACCGATTCTCAGAAATCTCACTCATACTTGTCTCCGTGGTTCTTCGCTGCTTACGGCAACGCTTGGATTCGTCGCTGTCGGGCGTTCCCGGCCCACACCGAAACGCCCCGACAATCGCAGCCCGTCACGAATATTGAGTGACATCAGCGCGATATTGACGGCACCGGCGACCAACTCCAGCGTCTGTACACAATAGAACGCGGTCCCGAAGTCGTCGTGTCCGGCCAGAATGGACAGGGTGATCGCCGACGGAATCAGGATCAGCAGGCCGTTCCCGGCGATGAACGGCATTCTGCGCTTTTTGGCGAGGACGATCGGGAAGGTCGAACCCGCGGCCAGCCGCAGGCCACTCGACCCGGTGGCCACGAGCGCGAGCACGAGGATGGGCAGACACCATGGAATCGTCTGCTTCACGACGGTGATGACGTGCCTCGATCCGCCGATCTCGGCGACGACGGTCGAGGTCCAGAAGGCAAGGATGGTGATGAGTCCGACCGTGCCCGCAATGGGATGAATACGAGAGAGCATGGCTTACCCCTCTTCGGTTGTCACGTGTCCCGATCGGCCTCCAGATTGCCGATCGCCTGTCGAATCAGGCGGATGAAGTCGGTTCCCTGCTCGTTCGAGAACCCCCCGGCCGCAAGCTCGTTCACCTCGCGGGCCGCCTCTGAGAGCGGGGCGCGCAAACTCCGGGCAGCGTCGGTGAGGTAGATCAGCGCCCGTCTGCCGTCCCGGGGGTCGGCGGTGCGCCGGATGAGCCCGTCACGCTCCATCCGCTTGAGCGTGTGGGCCATTGTCGACTGGTCGATTCGAACCTTCTCGCAGAGTTCGTTCTGCGTGACGCCCTCCTGCTCGTACAGTGCCAGTAGCTGCGCGAACTGCCCCGGCACCACACCGTATCCGGAAATGCGTTGGCGCAGTGCCTGTTCCATGAGGCGCGCGAGATGGTTCACCAGATACCCGAGCGAACCTTCCCGGTCCAGCCGCGTCTCGGCTTGCTCCACGTTCACCTCCATCGTCGTTGAAATGGGGGCGACCCCAAGAATACATGGCAAGCCATGTATATACCACTCGGGCCCGGCGTCGCGGCCCTGGGCGACATCGTGGGCGGGACTCCCGCCCCGCCGCGATGACGAGCAGGTGATCGGAACGGAATCTCGAGCGAACCGGAAGAATCTTGAAATCCGTTGGCTACGAGGAAGACAACTCCTGAAGATGCCCGGAGGTCCCGTTCACCGCCCGGTGGCCTCGGTTCCGCAGGATGGGCCGCAGCGGCAAGGACTTTCAGGAGGAGCGGTGCGAAAAGTGTTGATCGCCAACCGAGGTGAGATCGCGGTGCGGATCGCGCGGGCGTGCCGGGACGCCGGCATCGCCTCCGTCGCGGTGTACGCGGACCCCGATCGCGACGCCGTGCACGTCCGCGCGGCCGACGAGGCCTACGCGCTGGGCGGCGACACCGCCGCCGCCAGCTACCTGAATATCGAGGCCCTGATCGCCGCGGCGCGCGCCGCCCGCGCCGACGCGGTGCATCCCGGTTACGGATTCCTCTCCGAGAACGCCGATTTCGCGGCGGCGGTGCGCGACGCGGGACTGATCTGGATCGGTCCGCCCCCCGAGGTCATCCGTGATCTCGGCGACAAGGTGACGGCCCGGCGCATCGCCGCCGCGGTGGGCGCGCCGATCGTCGCCGGGACCCCCGGCCCGGTCGCCGACGCCGACGAGGCGGTGCGGTTCGCCGAGCGGCACGGGCTGCCGGTGGCCGTGAAGGCCGCGTTCGGCGGCGGCGGTCGCGGTCTCAGGGTGGCTCGCACGCTCGCGGAGATTCCGGAATGCCTCGACTCCGCGGTGCGCGAGGCGCGGGCGGCGTTCGGGCGCGGCGAATGCTTCGTCGAACGCTACCTCGACAAACCCCGGCACGTGGAGACCCAATGCCTCGCCGATGCCGCCGGGACCGTGGTGGTGGTCTCGACCCGGGACTGCTCCCTGCAACGGCGGCACCAGAAGCTGGTCGAGGAGGCTCCCGCGCCGTTTCTCACCGGGACACAGCATCGGTCGCTGGTCGACGCGTCGAAGGCGATCCTCCGCGCGGCGGGCTACCGCGGCGCGGGCACCTGCGAATTCCTGATCGGGGCGGACGGCACGCTTTCCTTCCTCGAGGTCAATACCCGCCTTCAGGTGGAGCATCCCGTCAGCGAGGAGGTCACCGGTATCGATCTGGTGCGGGAGCAACTGCGCATCGCCGCGGGCGGCCTGCTCGAGTACCCGGATCCGGCGCCGCGCGGGCACGCCCTAGAGTTCCGGATCAACTCCGAGGACGCGGACCGCGATTTCCTGCCCGGACCGGGTACCGTCCACCGCTATCGGCCCCCGAGCGGGCCGGGCGTGCGCGTCGACTCCGGGATCGAGACCGGCTCCACCATCGGTGCGCAGTGGGACTCGTTGCTGGCCAAACTCGTTGTCACCGGGGCGGATCGCGCACAGGCGCTGCAACGGGCGGCACGCGCGTTGAGCGAGTTCGAGATCGAGGGCATCACGACGGTGCTGCCGTTCCATCGGGCGGTGGTCACCGATCCGGACTTCACCGACGAACCGTTCCGGGTGCACACCCGCTGGATCGAGACCGAGTTCCGCAACACCATCGCGCCCGGCGCGCAGGCCGACGCGACGCCGGCGGACCGGGCCCCGCGCGAGACGGTCGTGGTCGAGGTGCGGGGCAAACGCGTCGAGGTGACACTGCCCGCCCGAGCGACCGGACCCGCGCCCCGCCGCGTCCGGACGCGCTCCGCCGAACGGCCCACCACGGACACCCTCACCGCGCCGATGTCCGGAACCCTCGTGAAAGTCGCTGCGGCCGAGGGCGAAACGGTCACCTCCGGGCAGCTGATCGCCGTCATCGAGGCCATGAAGATGGAACAACCGATCACCGCGCACCGGGCGGGCACGGTGGTCGGCCTGATCACCGAGATCGGCCGGAGCATCGGCAGCGGCGCCGTCCTGTGCCGAATTCGGGACTGACCGCTCCGAAATCCAGGACCGAACAAAGGAAACGACAGCATGCACACCACTGTCACGGTCGCCCGGATGAACGCCGCGGCGCGGGATCGCGTCGCCGCCGGGTTCGCCGAATTCGACGCCGCCGGAGATCCCGCGGACTCGAAAGTCGTTCGGCGACAACTGTTCCACTACCACACCGATCTGCTCGTCCACATCGTCGACAGCGACGAACCCCTGCCACCCGGGTACACCGGACCGGGGCCGATCCCGGAGGTGACCGCCCTCGACGACGCCCCGGCGCCGTTCCGGCCACCCGCGACCCGCTACTACCACTGGCTGCCCGGACCGGTGCATCCCGCCATGTACAGCACGCTCGTCGTGAACCGGCTCGCCGCGGACCGCCGCGACGCGGTCGCGGCGCTGTTCGGCGACTTCGACACCACCGAGGTGCCGCACCACATGGGCACCCGGCGCAGGCAGTTGTTCGCCGCCGGGGACGTCTACTTCCACCTCCAGGATTTCGACACCCCGGACGGCGGCGAGGTGATCGCCACGGCGTGGAAACAGGCCGACCCGCGCTTCCTCCAGATCTGCGCCGACCTCGACCCGCTGATCGAGAAATACGACCCGACCACGTGGCGCGAGCCCGCCGACGCGGTCGCGCACCGCTTCTACCACTGGGAGACAGTATGAACAGCAGGCGCGTCGTCATCACCGGAATGGAGGTGATCGCGCCCGGCGGCGTCGGCACCAAACAGTTCTGGGAGCTGCTCACCGCCGGACGCACCGCCACGCGACGGATCAGTTTCTTCGATCCGGACCAGTTCCGCTCCCGGGTCGCGGCCGAGGTCGACTTCGATCCCGACCAGCGCGGGCTCACGCCACACGAGGTCGAAAGATTGGACCGCGCCGGGCAATTCGCGGTGGTGGGTGCGCGCGAGGCGGTCGCCGACAGCGGCCTGGAGTTCGACTCCCTGAACCCCTACCGAATCGGGGTCGCCCTGGGCAGCGCGGTCGGCGCCACCATGCGCCTGGAGCAGGACTACCGCGTCATCAGCAACGGCGGACGGCTGCATCTGGTCGATCAGAAGTACGCCGATCAGCACCTCTATCACCACCTGATCCCCAGCTCCTTCGCCGCCGAGGTGGCGCGGGCGACGGGCGCGCAGGGGCCGGTGACGGTGGTGTCCTCCGGCTGCACCTCTGGTCTGGACTCGGTCGGCTATGCCGCGCAGCTCATCGCCGACGGCTCGGCGGACGTCATGGTGACCGGCGCGTCGGACGCGCCGATCTCACCGATCACCATGGCCTGCTTCGACGCCATCAAGGCGACCACACCACGCCACGACGCGCCCGAGTGCGCCTCGCGTCCGTTCGACGCCACCCGGAACGGGTTCGTCCTGGGCGAGGGCGCGGCCATGTTCGTGCTCGAGGAGCTCGCCGCGGCGCGGCGGCGCGGCGCGCACATCTACGCCGAGATAGCCGGTTACGCCACCCGCTGCAACGCCTACCACATGACCGGATTGCGTTCGGATGGAATCGAAATGGCCGAGGCGATCCGAATCGCGTTGCGAGCGGCCGGATTACCCGGCGAGGCCGTCGACTACATCAACGCGCACGGCTCGGGCACCAAGCAGAACGACCGGCACGAGACCGCGGCGTTCAAACGCAGCCTGGGCGCGCACGCCTACGCGACTCCCGTGAGCTCGATCAAATCGATGGTGGGCCATTCGCTGGGCGCGATCGGATCCATCGAGATCGCCGCCTCGGTCCTGGCGATCGGATCCAATGTCGTTCCGCCCACGGCGAACCTGCACACCCCCGACCCCGAGTGCGATCTGGACTACGTGCCGCTCACCGCGCGTGAGCATCGCACCGACACCGTGCTCACGGTCGGCAGCGGATTCGGCGGCTTCCAGAGCGCCATGGTCCTCACCGCGATGGACGGAGCGGCGGCATGAGCGCCGATACCGCCACGGTGGTCACCGGCATCGGCGTCACCGCCCCCACGGGCCTCGGCACCCGGGCCCATTGGGAGGCGACGCGGGCCGGGCGCGGCGGCATCGGCCGTCTCACCCGCTTCGATCCGTCCGGTTATCCCGCCACCCTCGCCGCCGAGATTCCCGATTTCGACGCGGCCGCGCACCTTCCCGATCGGTTGCTGCCGCAGACCGATCAGGTCACGCGGTTCGCGCTGGTGGCGGCGGACTGGGCGCTCACCGACGCGAACATCGATGCCGCGACGTTCGACGAATTCGAGATGGGCGTGCTCACCGCCGCCACCTCGGGCGGATTCGAATTCGCCCAGGGCGAGCTGTGCAGCCTGTGGAGTCGCGGCAGCCGATATGTCAGTGCCTACCAGTCCTTCGCCTGGTTCTACGCGGTCAACAGCGGGCAGATCGCGATCCGCAACGGCATGAAGGGCCCCAGCGGCGTGGTGGTCAGCGATCAGGCCGGCGGTCTGGACGCGATCGCCCACGCCCGCAGGCAGATTCGCCAGGGCACGCCGCTGATGGTGTCGGGGGCGATGGACGCCTCGCTCTGCCCGTGGGGCTGGGCGGCGTTGTGGACCAGCGGTTGCGTGCACTCGGGCACCGATCCCGACCGCGCCTATCTCCCGTTCGATCCGCGGGCCGCGGGCCATGTGCCCGGCGAGGGCGGCGCGATCCTGATTTTGGAGTCGGCGGCCACCGCCCGCGATCGCGGCGCCCGCTGCTACGGCGAAATCGCGGGCTACGCCGCCACTTTCGATCCCGCGCCGGGAGCGGGCCGGGAGCCCGCGCTGCGCGCGGCGATCGAATTCGCGCTGGCCGACGCCGGACTCACGGCGAGCGATATCGATGTGGTGTTCGCCGACGCCGCGGGCGTTCCGGAGCAGGACGAGATCGAGGCCGCCGCGATCAACGCGGTGTTCGGGCACCGGGCGGTTCCCGTGACCGCGCCGAAAACCATGACCGGACGGCTGTATTCGGGTGCGGGCCCCCTCGATGTGGCCACCGCGCTGCTCACCATGGCGGACGGCGTGATCCCGCCGACCATCAATGTCGAACCCACCGCCGACTCACCGCTGGACCTGGTGATCGGCACGGCGCGGCGCGCGACGGTGCGCGCTGCGCTCGTCCTGGCCCGCGGCTACGGCGGATTCAACTCCGCCCTGGTCCTCACCGCCGCCGAATGAAGGGAACAACCATGACATTCACCCTCGACGACCTGACCCGGATCCTGCGCGAGGGTTCCGGCGCCCCCGACGACGCCGACCTCTCGGAGCGGATACTCGACACCGCCTTCGACGACCTCGGTTACGACTCGCTGGCCATGCTCGAGACGGCGAGCCGCGTCGAGCGGGAATTCGGTGTGACGCTGGCCGATTCGACCGTCGTCGACGCCACCACCCCGCGCGCCTTCCTCGCCGCGGTCAACGCCCTGCTCCCCGCCCGCACCTCGTGACAGGAGTCACCATGTCGAAATCCCATGCGCTCGTCACGGGTGCGACGAGCGGCATCGGCCTGGCCGTCGCCCAATCGCTGGCGGCCGACGGGCACCGGGTGTACCTCGGGGCCCGGACCGCCGAGAACGTGACCGCCACCGTGAAACAGCTGCGCGAGACCGGGTTGGAGGTGGACGGCAGCGCGGTCGACGTCCGGGTCGGCGAATCGGTACGCGAGTTCGTCGCCGCCGCCGTCGAGCGGTACGGCCCGGTCGAGGTGCTCGTCAACAACGCGGGCATCAGCGGTGGCGGCGTCACAGCGGATCTCGGTGACGAGGTTTGGGACAACGTCATCGACACCAACCTCAACAGCGTCTTCCGGATGACCAGGGAGGTACTCAACACCGGTGGCATGCGCGACCGTGGCCGGGGCCGGATCATCAATATCGCCTCGACCGCGGGCAAGCAGGGCGTGGTGCTCGGGGCGCCCTACTCGGCGTCCAAACACGGTGTCGTCGGCTTCACGAAGGCCCTGGGCAACGAGCTCGCACCGACCGGGATCACGGTGAACGCCGTCTGTCCCGGCTATGTGGAAACGCCCATGGCACAGCAGGTTCGGCGCAATTACGCCGCGCTCCAGCAGACCACCGAAGAGGCCGTCCTGGCGAAGTTCACCGCCAAGATCCCGCTCGGACGGTACTGCACTCCCGAGGAGGTGGCCGGCCTGGTCGGCTACCTGGCCTCCGACATCGCCGCATCCGTCACCGCCCAGGCAATGAATGTCTGCGGCGGACTCGGAAACTTCTGAAAGGACATGTGCCATGGTCGAATCCACAGCAGTCGAGCACACCATCGACATCGCCGCGCCCGCTGCCACGGTCTACCACATGCTCGCCGAGGTGGAGAACTGGCCGCAGTTGTTCCCCCCGACCATCTACGCCGACGAGCTGGACGCCGACGGGCGCGAGCAGCGGATCCGGATCTGGGCCACCGCCGGTGACGGTGTCAAACACTGGATCTCGCGGCGGGTGCTGGATCCGGACCGGTTGCGCATCGAATTCCGTCAGGAGGTCAGCAGCCCGCCGATCGCCGCGATGGGGGGCGCCTGGATCGTGGCGGAACGTCCCGGAGACCGCTGTCACGTCCGGCTGCTGCACGACTACCGGGCGGTCGACGCCGACCGCCTGAGCTGGATCGACGAGGTGGTGGACCGCAATTCCCGCACCGAGCTCGCCGCGTTGAAGACCACGATCGAAAGCGGTGTCGCCGAGGCGGATTCGCGATTCTCGTTCGAGGACACCGTCGAGGTGCGCGGCACCGCGCCGGAGATCTTCGACTTCCTCAACGACGCCCACCTGTGGCCGCAGCGGCTGCCGCACGTCGCGGCCGTGGAGCTGAGCGAGCCGGAGCCCGGCACGCAGTCACTGGCGATGGACACCGTGGCGGTGGACGGCTCCCGGCACCGCACCATGTCGTATCGCATCACGTTCCCGCACCACAAGATCGCCTACAAGCAGATCACCATGCCCGCGCTCATGACCCTGCACACCGGGCGCTGGACGGTGCGACCGGGGGCGGACGACACGGTGCTGGTGTCCTCCCAGCACAGCGTGGCGCTGAACACGGCCAATATCGCGGCCACGCTCGGACCGGACGCGGACATCGCGAGCGCGAAGGAGTACGTGCGGCGGGCCCTGAGCACCAACAGCACGGCGACACTGCAACACGCCAAACAGCACGCCGAGGCCCGATCATGACCGTCGCCCCCGAGCGCGCGGCCACGCCGTCCGGGGTGGTGCACCGAATTGCCTTGGAGGGAAACGGTATCCGGCTGTCCGCACTGCTCGGTTCGCCCGCGTCGCACCCGCCGCGCGCCACCGTCGTCGCCCTGCACGGGGCGGGCATGTCCGCGGCGTATTTCCACGGGCGCGCACACCCGGATGTCTCGCTGCTCAGCACGGCCACCCGGATGGGTTACGCGGTGCTGGCGCTCGATCGTCCCGGCTACGGCGCGTCCGCCGCCACGCTGCCGCAGGGGCAGTCGCTGATCGACCAGGCGGAGACCGTCCGCGCCGCCCTCGCCGATTTCGCCGCGCACAACGAGATCGGCGCCGGGATCTTTCTGCTCGGCCACTCCTTCGGCGGCAAGCTGGCGCTGGTCCTGGCGGCCGACTCGCCGGGATGGGGTGGCGTGGAGGTGTCCGGGTGCGGGCACCGGTATGCGGGGTCGGCCGCGAATACCGCGCTCTGGAAACGGAATTGGGGTGATCTTCAACTCTACCCGCCGGGCACGTTCCGCCGGTCGGGCGCGGACGCGCCGCCGCTGCGCGAACTGATCGAGGGAACGTTGTGGCCCGAGACGCTCGCGGATGCGGCGGCCCGGATCCGGATTCCGGTGCGGCTCAGCTTCGCCGAGCAGGAACGGTGGTGGTGCACCGATTCCGCCGCGCTCGACGAACTGCGCGCCCTGTTCGGATCCGCGCCCCGGGTGTGCGTGACCCGGGTGGCACACGCGGGGCACAACATCAGCCTCGGCTGGGCCGCGCGCGCCTACCACATCGGGGCGCTGGCGTTCTTCGAAACCTGCCTGCTCGACCGCACAGCCGCCCGAGGCGAGAAAGGACACCTCCGTGACCGAGGAATCGACGCTCCCACGCCTTGATCCGACCGACGACCTCGACCGAATCGCCGAACTGCGGTTGCGCAAGGAACAGGCCCACACCGGTCCGGACCCCGCGGCCACCGAACGCCAGCACGCCAAGGGGAAACTCACCGCGCGCGAGCGCATCGAGCTGCTGCTCGACGCCGAGTCGTTCACCGAGATCGAACCGCTGCGCCGACACCGCGCGACGGGATTCGGCCTGGAGCACAGCAGGCCGTACACCGATGGTGTCGTGGCCGGATGGGGCACCGTCGACGGGCGGACGGTCTTCGTCTACGCCCACGACTTCCGCATCTTCGGCGGCGCGCTCGGCGAGGCCCACGCCGAAAAGATCCACAAGGTCATGGATCTGGCGCTGACAGCCGGTGCGCCCCTGGTGTCGCTCAACGACGGAGCGGGAGCCCGAATCCAGGAGGGGGTGACCGCACTGGCCGGGTACGGGGCATCTTCCGGCGCAATACCGCCGCGTCCGGGGTGATTCCGCAGATCAGCGTCATGCTCGGACCGTGCGCGGGTGGCGCGGCCTACGCTCCCGCGCTGACCGATTTCGTGCTCATGGTGCGCGGCACGGCGCAGATGTTCATCACCGGGCCCGACGTGGTCGCCGCGGTCACCGGCGAGTCGGTGACCCGAGAGGAATTGGGCGGGGCCGATATTCACGCCGAGCGGTCCGGGGTCGCGCACTTCGTGCACGACGACGAGACGGCCTGCCTGGCCGATGTGCGCTATCTGCTGTCGTTTCTGCCGCAGCACAACCGGGAACTGCCGCCGGTGGTCGCGACGGCCGATCCCCCCGATCGCCGCTGCCCCGCGCTGACCCATCTCGTTCCCGAGGTCGGGACCGTGCCGTACGACATGCGGGAGGTCATCGCCGAGATCGTCGACGACGGAGAACTCCTGGAGATCCAAGAACACTGGGCGGGCAATGTGGTCGTCGCGTTCGCCCGACTGGCCGGGCACACCGTCGGATTCGTGGCCAACCAGCCGACCCGCCTCGCCGGAACCCTCGACATCAGCGCCAGCGAGAAGGCCGCACGCTTCGTCCAGATGTGCGACGCGATGAACATCCCGCTGGTCACGCTGCTGGACGTGCCCGGTTTCCTGCCCGGGGTCGGACAGGAGCACGGCGGCATCATCCGGCACGGCGCCAAACTGCTGTACGCCTATTGCAACGCCACCGTGCCGCGCGTCTCTATCGTGCTGCGCAAGGCCTACGGCGGCGCGTACATCGTGCTGGACTCGCGCAGCGTCGGCGCGGATCTGGCCTTGGCCTGGCCGACCAACGAGATCGCGGTCATGGGCGCGGAGGGCGCCGCGAACGTGGTGTTCCGCAGACAGATCGCCGCGGCGACCGATCCGGCCGCCGAACGCGCCGAACTCGTCGCCCACTACGCGCGCGAACTGATGCACCCCTACTACGCCGCCGAACGCGGGCTGATCGACGACGTCATCGATCCCGCCGACACCCGGCTGGTGCTGATCCGGGCCCTGACCATGCTGCGCGCCAAGCACGCCGACCTTCCCGCCCGCAAACACGGCAATCCACCCCAATAGCAGAGGAGTCTCCGATGCCCGGTCCCGCAATGGTTTTCGATCCCGGCGCCGACCTGACCGAGGAACTGGTCGCGGTCCTCACGCTGGTGCTGCTCGCCGACGGCGACAGCGCGGCGCGGCGATCCCCGCGTCGGCTTCCGAACACGCACGCGCACAACATGTTCCGTGATCCCCGCGGCTGGCGCTAGCCATGCCCTGCCCCGACGACCTGGTGGGCAGCTGGCGGCTGGACTCGTTCCGGGACACCGGCGCCGACGGCCGACCGGTGCCCGGCCCGCTCGGCGAGGACCCGGACGGGTTCCTGCTCTACACCGCCGACGGACATCTCGCGGTCGCGATGATGGGTGCCGCGGTGTATCTGGGCTACGCGGGCCGCTGGCGAATCGACGACGGCGTCCTGCATCACCTGATCGTGGTCTGCTCCCGTCCGGATTGGGTGGGCGCGGATCAGATCCGCCGCGCCGACCTGTCCGCCGATCTCGATCTCCTGACCATCCGAACCTTCCCCGACAACGGCCGAGTCGTGCGCTGGCGCCGACTCGAAAGGAACCACAATGCGATTCGAGGATAAGACCGCCCTGGTCACCGGGTCGAGCGAGGGCATCGGCTATGCGATCGCCGCCGCGCTGGTGTCCGAGGGTGCGCGCGTGGTGCTGACCGCGCGCCGGGAGCGACCGCTGGCCGAGGCCGCCGAGCGGCTGGGCCCCGCGACGGGTTGGATCAGCGGCGACATCTCCGATCCGGACACCGCGCGGCGCGCGGTCGACCACGCGCTGCACACCCGCGACGGCCTGGACCTCGTCGTCTGCAACGCCGGAATCCTCATTCCCGGAACGATTCTCACCCAGCCCATGGCCGAGGTGGACCGGATCATCGACGTCAATTTGCGGGGCACGATCGCCACAGTCGCCGCGTCGGCGCCGGTGCTGGCGAAGGCGCCCGCCCCCGCGATCGTGGTGATCTCCTCATCGATCGGCCGCAAGCCGGGTCCGGGTACCGGCATCTACGGCGCCACCAAGGCGGCGCTGCACTACCTGGTACCCACCTGGGCAACGGAGCTGGCGCACATGAACATTCGCGTCAACGGCGTCTGCGCGGGCATCACCGAGACCCCCGGGTTCCGCGCCGGGGCGGCCGCGATCCCGGGGCTCGAGGCCGGTGTCGTGGCGACCAACCTGATCAAGCGCATCGCCACCGCGGACGAGGTGGCCGCGCCGGTGCTCACCCTCCTGGACTCCGGCGGCGGCGGTTTCGTCACGGGTTCGATCTGGGATATCGACGGCGGCTACGGACTCGGAGGACACCATGCCTGAGCACGACGTGATCGTGGTGGGAGCCGGGCACAACGGCCTCACCGCCGCGGCGTACCTCGCCGCCGCGGGACTGGATGTGGTTGTCCTGGAGGCGAAGCGGGAGATCGGTGGAGGCGTGGTCAGCGCGACGGTGACCCTCCCCGGCCATCACCACGACCTGCACGCCACCGCACACATCTTCATCCACGGCAATCCGATGATCCGCGACGACGAACTCGGCCTGCTCGCCCGCCACGGGCTGCGTTACGTCCATCCCGACCCCAGCATGTCGGTGGTCTTCCCGGACGGGGACTTCATCGCCTTCTACCACGACGTGCACAAGACCGCGGAGGCCATCGCCCGGATCTCGCCCGCCGATGCCGAGAACTATCTGCGCTTCCACGAGTTCGCCAGCCCACTGTTGGACTCGCTGCTCCCGACGCTGTTCACCCCGGCCGCACCGCTGGGCGCGATGTTCGCGCAGCTGGAACAGAGCGAGATCGGCCGGGAGACCATGCGGATCCTGATGATGAGCTATCTGGACGTGTGTCACGAGTGGTTCGAACACCCCAAAGTCAAAGCCACCCTGGTGCGTTGGGTCTCGGAGCTGCTGATCGCACCCGATGAGGGCGGCACCGGCGCGTTCCTGCTGCTGATGGTGCCGTTCATCCACCGGTACGGCCTCGGCTTCGCCGTCGGCGGGTCGCAGGCGCTGACCGACGCGTTGGCGGCGGCGCTCGCCGAACGCGGGGGTACGATCCGAACCGGCGCGAAGGTCGAGCGATTCCGCTTCGACGGCGACCGGGTCACCGGGGTGCGCTGCGCCGACGGCACCGAATTCACCGCCCGCCGCGCGGTATTGGCCGACCTCAACATCAAGCAGTTGCCCGCGATGGTCGACCACCGTTTCGGCCCGGACTGGGAACGCCGGGTCGATCGGATCAAACCGGCCGGGTTCCGGTTGGTGGCCGGGCATCTCGTGCTCAGCGACGCCCCGGAGTTCCGCGCCGGACCGGAGGTCACCGAGGCGGGCTTCCAGGAGGTCACGCTGCCGCTGCCCGAACTGCTGCGCACCTTCGATCAGCTGAAGTACGGCGAGCCCGTGCACACCATCCCCTCGGTGGCGACCGCCACCCGATGGGATCCGACCCGTGCGCCCGAGCCCCATCACACCCTCTACCTTCTCGGCTACGCGCCCATGGAACTCGCCGAGGGCGACTGGGACACCCGCAAGGAGGAGATCTTCGACCGGGTCTTCGCCACCTTCTGCGGCCTCACCACGAATATCGGTGCGGCGCAGGTGCGGTCACGGGTGGTCCACAGTCCGGTCGACATGGCCCGCTACAACGAGGCGTGGGTGGACGGCGATCCCGGCCACTTCGGCTGCCAACTCTTCCAGTTCATGGGTTTCCGGCCCCTGCCGAACATGGGCTACCGCCTGCCCGCCGAAGGGTTCTATCTCATCGGGCCGTCCACCCATCCCGGCCAGGGCGTCACCGGGGGCGCCCGGGCCGCCGCCCTGGCGGTACTCGCGGATCTCGGCCTGAACTTCTCATAACGCAGGGAGGCCAGCACATGCGCAACCCCGAACCCAGTCTCGACGAGATCCAGGACGCGGTCGCCGAATTGCTCCGCACCGAGGAACTCGCCGCGCTGGCCACCGTCGACGCCTCCGGTCGGCCGTCCGCCTCCGCCATGCACCTCGCCGCCGATGGCCTCATCGCCTACATCCACACCTTCCGGCACAATCGCAAACACGCTCAGATGCAGCACAATTCGAATGTCGGCTATGTGGTGAGTCACCTGCCCACCGACGGTTACGCCGGGCGCCACGAGATCCGCGCCCTCCAGATCCAGGGCCGCGCGATCCTGGTCACCGACGCCGACGAGATCCAGCGGGCCGTCGGGCTCAGCTTCGAGCAATTCCCGTGGCTCGCCGACACCTCGCTCTACGACCACGTCGCCCCGCCCGACCAGGGGCAGCAGGTCTTCTACCGCATCGAACCGGTCCAGGGCCTGTGGACCGACCACCGGGTCCGCCAACTCTGGCGAGTACTGCTCGAGTTCAGCGATGACGGGCGCACGATAGTCAGCAGCCGACCCTATGACACTCCGCGGCGGAGGGGCTGATCCGGCCGAGGCCGCTCGTGCGAGGCGATCCCAGCGGCCTCACAACGTCCCGGCGGTTCCCGAAACCTCTTGCGGGCGAGCGGCTTCCGAGTGTGCCAGCAGGTCCGCCACCAGTGTGTCGCGCTGCAAGGGCACGCCGAGGCTGCGGGCGTTGCCCTCGAACAGGGCCAGTACGGACGAGGACAGGATGCCCTCGACCTGGTCGGAGGACAGGGCGGTCGCGGGGTCGGAGCGCCAGCTGTTCACCACCCCGTCCACGAAGCCGATGATGCCGAAGGCCATGGGACGGGCCCGGTTGGGATCGATGCCGAAGCGCGCCAACGACTTCGCGAACAGGTCGGCCAGTCGTCCGCCGATCCGGTCGCGCGCCCCGGCGAGCGCGTCCCCGCCCGGCGCGGCCCCGGCGAGGAAGCGGTGCAGGTTCGGATGCCGATCGACCCAGCCGACGTAGGTGCCGACCGCGCCGCGGACCGCGTCCTTGAGCGTGCCGTCCGCGCGCAGGGTCGGCATCAGCTCCGACAGCAGCGAATCCAGGATCCGCCGGCGGATCTGCTCGTCCAGATCCGGGCGGCCGTCGAAATGCCGGTACACCACCGGGCGCGGCAGCCGCAGGCGGTCGGCGATCTGCTGCACCGACACCTCGACGCCGTTCTCCTCGATCACCGCCACGGCGGCGTCGATCACCTCGGCGCGGCGCTGCTGCTTGTGCCCGTGCCAGCGCGTGCTCCGGCCGTCGAGCCGCGAGCCGGGATCGTCGCTGGATTTGGTCACCTCGCAACGATACCCGGCCCGGTATTGACCGTTACACCATGTCTCACTAATCTGACTGTTACAGCTTGTATCGCATACTTGAGCATCAGGAGAGCCGTCATGGGCAACGACGCCGCACTGCTCGCCGAGGAATCCTTCGCGCAGCGGCTACTGAACGGATCGGTGAAGAAGTCCTACGACCCGATCGTGGACATGGACTGGGACGCGCCGCTGGATCCCGGCAAACTGTTCCTGCCCGCCGAGATCGTTTCGCTCTACGGCACCGAGCTGTGGGAGTCGATGACACCCGAGCAACGACGCGAGCTGTCGCGCCAGGAGCTGGCGAACGTGCTGTCGGTGGGCATCTGGTTCGAGAACCTGCTGAACCGATTGTTGTTGCGGGAGTTGATGAACGGCGATCCGACCAGCCGCCGTTCGCACTACACGCTCACCGAGATGGGCGACGAGTGCCGCCACATGATGATGTTCGGCAAGCTCATCGACCGCATCGAGGCCCGGCCGTACTGGCCCGAACCCGTTGGGCGCCTGGTCATCTCGTCGCTGCAACTGCTGCTGCGCGGCTCCATGGTGTGGGTGGGCGCGCTGGTGGGCGAGGAGATCTTCGACGCCTTGCAACGCAAGACCCTCGACGATCCCGAGTTGCAGCCCCTGGTCTCGCGCGCCATGCGCATCCACGTCACCGAGGAGGCCCGCCACATCGGCTTCGCCCGCGACGCCCTCGCCCGCCGGGTGCCCACCATGTCGAGGGCCGAATTGGCTTACACCCGCCTGTGTGTCGCGGTCGCCGCCCCGCTGTTCGTGCATTTGATGACCAACCGACACATGTACGACCGCGCCGGTCTGGATGGCCACGCCGCCAAACGCGCCGCACGCGCCAATCCGCATGCCCGCCGCGCCCTCGCCACGGGGGCGGAGAACCTGGGCGCGTTCCTGGACAAGCAGGGTCTCATCGGCCCGGCCGGAAAGTGGCTCTGGCGTCGCCGGGGGCTGCTGGCATGACCGACTGCGAAATCCTCGTCACCACAACGAATCCCGACGCCCTTCGGATCCGCGCCGAGCTGAGGCGCGCAGGATTCACCGTCACCACTTTGGGCACCGACGCGGAACCAGGCCCGCACGGGCGGTCCCGAGTAATCGAGACGCTAACGGAACGCCTCTCCCGCAGGCGATCTCGGATGTCGAGTGGGGACGTCCACACCGTCGCGGGACCGACATCCCCAGCGGAAGGCGATCCCCGCGCTCGATCCCAGCTCGCCAGTGAGAGCGTCCACACCGCTGCCGAGCGGGTGATCTCGGCGGAGTTCGACGCGGATGCCGATCGCTGGATGGTGCACATGGCCGAGGGCGGGGTGCTTCGGACGAGGCTGCTGATCCTTACACCGTCGCCGGAGGTCAGCGTCATAGGGGTCGGCGGAAGAATGCTCGAAAGGGATTCGGGTGCAATGGCTTTCCTCGGTATCGCCCTCCACGGGTTTCCGAATCTGTTCTTCACGGAACCGCCGGGAGCAAGCGATTTCCGGCCGCCGATCACGGAACGGGCCGAGGCGGTGCGCGCGTGCGCGGAGATGCTGCGGCACACCGCGAGTACTCGCATCGAGGCCCGCGCGGCCTGCCAGCACGAGTACGCGCGGCTGGTGCGCGGGGGCAGGCATCGTCCACCGCGACAGGCGCGTCCACACCATTTCGATCTGACGGTCCCCGCGGATCGTGAAGCGCCGCACGAGTATTCGGGCCCCGCACTGCTCGACGTGCCGGGGGGAGAGATCCCGGTGACCGTCACCCTCAACGGCCACGCCGATCCCATCGACGGCCGGTATCACTGGTACGGACGGGTGGACGGGAACGGCGACCTGCCGGATCCCGGTCGCGCCCAGGTGTTTCTGACGGTGCCGGGCGGCACCCCGACCGAAGGGCGGTTGCAGGAACGCGATCCATGGGGACAGCTGCGGATCGTCGGGGTGGGCGAACCGCCCTTCCCCATGGCGGCGCACGGCCACTGAGGCGGATTCCCGGCCGCTGCCGGGACGGCGGAGGGCGTACGGCTCGGGTACGGACGCCCTCCGGGACACCGGATTCCGGCATCCCGTGGGCGAATCCCGCCCCGCCGTCCCGATGGCGGCCGGGGGTCAGGCGGGCACCTTGTCCAGGAAGCCGAGGACCCGCTCGATCCGGCCGTCCGCCAGGGTGACCACGTCGAACCCGATCACCAGGGGTTCGGCGTCGGGCGCGCCGAGGAACCAGGTGAAGCGGGCGATGTCGTTGTGCCCGTCGACCGGTCCGAGCCGGAACTCCAGGCCCGCGAACTGTTCCTGCGCGCCCGCGATCACTCGATCGATGGCCGCCGTCCCCGCGACCTGGGCCAGCGGGTCGGTGTAGGTGGCCTCCGGGGTGAAGACCTCCGCGATCAGCGCCGTGCGCTTGTCGGCGTCGTGCTCGTTCCAGGAGTCGATGTACCGCTGGGCAATGTTCTCGTATTCGCTCATGGCACAAGCATGTTCGCCGCGGCGGGCGGAGTCGATTACGCGGGAGGTAACACCGAGCGCAACGTCTGCTCGTCGCGCGCGAGCACGGCGCGGCCCGCGGCGGTGGCCACGATCGGGCGCTGGATCAGCTTGGGATGCGCGGCGAGCGCCTCGATCCACCGGTCCCGCTCGGCGGGGGTGCGCGGCCAGTCGGCCACGCCCAGTTCCTTCGCCTCGTCCTCCGCGGTGCGGGTGATGTCCCAGGGTTCGAGCCCGAGCCGTTCGAGGATCGCGCGCAGTTCCGCGACACTGGGCGGATTGTCCAGGTAGCGGCGCTCGGTGTAGGCGATGCCCGCCTCGTCGAGGGCCGCCTTGGCCGCGCGGCTCTTGGAACAGCGCGGGTTGTGCCAGATCTCCATCTGCTCCGACGTCATGTCCGCAAGCTACACTGCGCGACCGCGGCAACCGCGGCTCGGGCCGGGCCGTCGCGCCGGCCGTTTGGGCAGTGTGCACAATTCGCAGCGGTGCGGTTCGCACGATTGCATCTGGTGATCACGGTCGTGACAGGGTCTGCTGGAGGGGACGCCGAGGTCGCCGCGGGCACTCGGCCCGGCCACGCAGGGGTAGGTTGTGAGTTCTTCGACGGCGGCGGCCCGGCCGCGCACCATGTGCGAGGCATTCCAGCGCACGGTCGCCCGTCGTCCCGATCTCGTCGCGCTGCGCACCCGCGACGACTCCGTGCGCATCACCTGGCGCGAGTACGGAAATCGGGTGCGCGCCATCGCGATCGGGCTCGCCGCGCACGGCGTGCGACGCGGCGACACCGTCGCGCTCATGCTCACCAACCGGCCCGAGTTCCATCTCTGCGACACCGCCGTCCTGCACGTCGGCGCGACACCGTTCTCGGTCTACAACACCAATCCGGTGGAGCTGCTGGCCTACCAGTTCGGCAATGCCCGACCACGCGTGGTGATCTGCGAGAACCGTTTCGCCGCACAGGTTCTCGCCGCGGTGGACGAGGCGGCCGCGCGGGGGCATCGGGTCGAGCGCGTGGTGTGTGTCGACGACGCGCCCGCGGGCACCGTGCCGCTGGCCGAGATCGAGGCCGCCGACGCGCCCGGCTTCGATTTCGAATCCGCTTGGCGCGCGGTCGATCCCGACGACGTGCTGACGATCGTCTACACGTCGGGCACCACCGGGCCGCCGAAGGGTGTGGAGCTGACCCACACCAATTTCATCGAGAACGCCCGCATCATCGACGAATTCGGCGGCGGCGGTCCCGAGGATCGGGTGGTGTCCTATCTGCCCGACGCGCACGCCGCCAACCGGTGGTTCGCCCACTACCTCGGACTCCTGGAAGGCGGGCAGATTACCACGGTCCCCGAGTTCACCCAGGTGGCCGAGGCGCTGGTGGAGGTGCGTCCGACGGTGTTCCTGGGGGTGCCTCGGATCTGGGTGAAGGTCCGCGCCGCGCTCGAGGAACGGCTCGCGGCCGAGCCGAACCCGCGGCGCCGCAGGCTGATTCGCTGGGCGCTGGCGACCGGCCGGGCGCGGGCACGGGCGCTCTCCGACGGGCGCCGCCCGGGGCCGATCGACCGGGCGCGGCACGCGGTGGCGGACCGGTTGGTGCTCTCGACCATCCGCGCGCGTCTCGGCCTGGACCAGGTCCGGGTGGCGGTCACCGGGTCCGCGCCCATCCCGCGCGACACCCACGAATTCCTCCTGGGCCTGGGGATACCGCTGTGCGAGGGCTACGGGATGACCGAATGCACCGCGGGCGCGACGGTCACCCGCCCGGACCGAATCAAGATCGGAACCGTCGGCACGCCGCTGCCCGGCGCCGAGGTGCGGATCGCCGCCGACGGCGAGGTCCTGGTGCGCGGGCCGATGGTCATGCGGGGGTATCGCGGTGATCCCGAGAAGACCGCGGCCGCAATCGATTCCGAGGGCTGGCTGCACACCGGCGATATCGGCGAACTCGACGAGGAGGGCTTCCTACGGATCGTCGACCGCAAGAAGGAACTCATCATCAACGCGGCGGGGAAGAACATGTCCCCCACCAATATCGAGAACATCGTCCTCGAGCACACCCCCCTTGCCGGGACGGTCGCGGTCATCGGGGAGGGACGCCCCTACAACACGGCGCTCATCTGCCTGGACCCCGATCTGGCGGCCGCCTTCGCCGAACGCCACGATCTGCCCGCCCGCGATATCGCCGCGCTGGCCTCGAATCCCTTGGTGCGCAGCGCTATCGAGGAGGGCGTGGCGGCCGCCAACGCCCGGCTGTCGAGGGTGGAGCAGGTGCGGGCGTTCGCGGTGCTGCCGGAGGTCTGGGCGCCCGGCGGCGAGTGTCTCACGGCGACCGGCAAACTCCGGCGCAAACCCATCGCCGCGGCGTATGCCGATACGATCGAATCGCTTTACGCCACACAGCCCGGACGGAGGACGCCGTGGATACGCTGAACCGCGAGGCGGTCATCGAATCCCTGTACCACCGCGCGGGGGTACTCATCCGTGAGTTCTCCGAGTCGATGCAGCCCTACCGCACCTTGCCGCGCTCCCTGGTCGCCTCGGGGGTCGAACGCGGCAGCAAGCTGAACGTCGAGTTGTTCTTCGAATACGCCCGGCACGGGCGCATGCCACCGCCCGAGGAGACCCGGGAGCTGGTGGAGCTCGCCCTCGACCGGGTGCGCGACGGGGAACCGCTCGACGAGGTACTGGGCCGGTACCGGGCCGGTGCGGAATTCGTCTACGGCCGGTTACGGGCGGCCGCCGATCCCGGGGAACGCGAGGTGCTCGCGGACGCGGCACTTCCCTTGCTGCGCTACGTGACTCATATCGTCGAGCGGATCGCCTCGGCGTGTGTGCGGCGCGCCCACGACCCGCGTTGGGAACTGCTCGAGCGGCGTCGCGGCATCGCCGAGGCCCTGCTCACCGGGCGCGATCCGGTGGAGTGGGCCGACGAACCCGCGATCAGCGTTCCGGACGCGTTCCTGGTCGCGGTGTTCCGCCTCGCCGCGGGCAGCCGCGAACGGCACGGCCTGGACGCCAGCGAACTGCGGCACTGCATCGAGGCCATTCCCGGCGTGTTCCTACGCCTGGACAGCGGCGGCTGGACCGCCCTGGTCCCCTTACAACCCGGCGACGACGGCTCCGCCACCACCGCGGCCCTGTCCGCGCGCCTGCCCACCCGCGCCCCCGACTCCCCCGCCCCCTTCTGGGTCGGCGTCGGCGCGGCCCCCGCCCGCGCCGAGATCCCCACCGTCTTCGCCGAGGCCCGCGTCCTCGCCGAACTCGGCCGCTGCCTCGAACGCCCCGAATCCCTCTGCCGCCGAACCGATCTCCAGTTCGAGTACACCGTCGCCGTCAGCGGCCCCGCCCGCCCCGGCCTCGCCACCGTCCTGGCCCCCCTCGACAATCAACCCCTACTCGCCGAAACCCTGGCCGTCTTCGTCGACACCGGCTTCAACCAACTCGCCACCGCCCGCCTCCTCAACATCCACCGCAACACCGTCACCTACCGCCTGGCCCGAGTCCACGAACTAACCGGCCTCGACCCCCACCGCCCCACCGACGCCATGACCCTCTCCGCCGCCCGCATAGCCCGCCGCCTGGAAACCTCCACCTTCACCCCCTAACCCGCGGCAACCCAGCCGCACCCTCTATTCGAATCCGCACCTGTTGCAGGGCTTTACAAGGGGTGCGGATTCGAACAAGGGGTGCGGATAGATTTTTGCCCGGCGGGAAAGGTTGCCTGGTGGGCAATTTACTGGGAGAGTGGTGGGGTGCGGGATGATGGAGTGCTCGGGTTGCGGGAGCGGAAGAAGCTGGATACTCGGCGGGCGCTGAGTGATGCGGCGTTGGGGTTGGCGTTCGAGCGCGGGGTGGAGAACCTGGTGCGGGAGGACATCGCGGCGCGGGCCGGGGTTTCCGTGCGGACGTTCAACAATTACTTCTCCAACAAGTGGGAAGCGTTGGCGTATCGGCAGGTTGATCGGATGCGGCGGGCCGTGGCGCTGCTGCGGGAGCGGCCGGCCGATGAGCCGATGTGGGAGGCGGTGACCGCGGCGGCCCTCGCGCCCTTGGAGGCCGAGATCGAGGCCACCGGGTACGGGCCGCCGACGCCCGCGCAATTGGCGGAGATCCGCAAGCTCTTCGACATCCCCGAGGCGCGCGCGGCGATGACCCTCGGCCTGGAGGAGGAACTGATCGCCGCCGTCGCCGAACGCAGCGGCACCGAGCGGGGGCGGGATCTGTATCCACATCTGGTGGCGAGCGTAGTGGTCGCGGTGTTCCAGTCCACCGTCGAAACCTATGTGAACGCCGAGCCGCCGGTCCTGATCACCGACCTACTGCGCCAAGCCTTTTCGCTGGTCACCATCGAATCACCCGACCCCGATCCCCACGAATAACCGAGCACCACAGAACACCGAAACGACAGGGGGTTCACCTCGTCATGTCCGAAACACGAACCGACGCCCTCATTTCCGGAGCCGGACCCAACGGCCTGCTGCTCGCCGCCGAACTCGCGCTGGCCGGGGTGCGGCCGATCGTCCTCGAGACCGGCCCGGGTCCGGGCACGCAGCCCAAGGCCAACGGCATCGTCGGCCAAGTCCCCCGCCTGCTCGATCTGCGTGGCCTGTATCCCGGTGTGCCGCAACCCCTTCCGTTCTACATCTTCAGCGGCCTCCCTATGGATTTCGGCAACCTGGCCGACAATCCCATGTACGCCTGGCCGATCCCGCAGCCCGAACTCACCGCCCTGCTCGCCGAGCACGCCCGAAAGCTCGGGGCCGATATCCGCTGGCAGCACACCCTCACCGAATTCGCCCAGGACGCCGAGGAAGTCACCGCCACGGTGAGTGGCCCGTACGGCCAGCAACGGTTCACCGCCCGCTACCTGGTCGGCGCGGACGGCGGAAAAAGCCTGGTACGCAAGCGATCCGGCATCGACTTCCCCGGCTTCACCGCTCCCGACCGGGTGAGCCGCGTCGCACACGCGGAGGTACCCGGACTGGTGCGCACCGAAAGCGGTTATCTCCTACCGGGATACGGCCCGTTGGCGTGGGGCCACAATTGGACCGAGCGCGGCATGGTCATCATCGCCGAACTCCAGCCCGGCCGCACCATGGTCGGCACCGTGGAGGACGGGCAGGGCCCGCTCGACGAGGACGCGCCGCTGACCCTCGACGAGATGAGCGAGAGCCTGCGCCGCGTCGTCGGCGTCGACGTCCCGCTGGCCGAACCGTCCTGGCCCGGACCGCATCAGCGACGGCGTTCGGTCGGCCAGAACACCCGCACCGCCGAACGGTATCGCGACGGCCGGGTATTCCTGGTCGGCGACGCCGCGCACGTCCATTCGGCCATGGGCGGCCCGGGGCTGAACCTGGGCATGCAGGATGTCATGAACCTCGCCTGGAAACTCGCCGCCCGCGTGCGCGGTGACGTCTCGGACGAGATTCTCGACACCTACGACAGCGAACGCCGCCCGCTCGCCGAACGCGTCATGTTGAGTTCGACGGCCCAAAGTGCCCTCATGGCACCGAATCCCGAGGTCGGCGGCCTACGACAGCTGTTCGGCGAACTCCTTCGCATCCCCGCCGTCGTCGACCACCTGGCGCACCTGATGAGCGGCGCGGACGTCCGCTACGACACCGGCTGCGATCATCCGCTCGCCGGTCTGCTCGTCCCCGACTTCACCGTCACCACCCCCGACGGGCCCGACCGCATCGCCACTCTGCTGCGTTCGGGCCGCCCGCTCCTGCTGACCCGCGACCCGCACCTCGCCGACGAGATCATCGGGTGGTCCGATCGGGTGGACACCCGCACCGCCGCGGAGGCACCCGCGGCGGCCCTGCTCATCCGCCCCGACGGCTATATCGCTTGGGCCACAGACGATTCCAGCACGGCGGGCCTGCCCGAGGCGCTCACCCGCTGGTTCGGCCCGGCCCGTTCACTGAGCGCACCGAGGCCCGGGGTCTGACCCTACCCTCACCGTACCGAGCCCCGGGCCTGACCGTATCCTCACCGCACCGAGCCCCGGGCCTGACCGTATCCTCACCGCACCGAGCCCCGGCGGCCGACCGTACCCTCACCGCACCGGATCCACACAGCTGAACGGCGGATCGACGATCGAGCACGGCACCGGCGGGCGGGTGGGCCGATAGTCCGCCGGGACACCGCCGTTCGCGATGATGTCGTGGTAGGCGGGCACCGCGTCGGTGGGGCGGCGGTCGAGGTTCGGATCGGTTTTGACGTCCACGGAGTAGAGGCCGAAACGCGGTGAGTACGAACCCCATTCGTAGTTGTCGGTGAGGCTCCAGTAGTTGTAGCCCATGACGTTCATGCCGTCGGCCTTCGCGCGCTGGAGCCAGTAGACGGTGTCGCGGAGATTGTCGGCGCGGGTCCAGCCGTCGTCGCGGGGCTTGTTGTCCTGGGTCGGCATACCGTTCTCGACGATGTAGAGCGGGCGCCCCGGGAACTCGCGGGCGTAGTGGCGCAACGCGTAGTAGATGCCCTCGGGCTGCAAGGGAGCCGCCCACGGGGTGCCGAACAACAATGTGTCGACCGGGGAGGGCAGGCTGCCGTAGTAGTAGTCGATGCCGACGTAGTCGAGTTTGTCGGCGATGCGATTCTCGAACGGCACCGCGGTCACCGATTCGTAGCCGGGGGTGTAGGACACGTTGCTGGTGACCATCGCGCCCGGCTGCCGGGAATGGATGTAGTCGTAGATCGCCCGGTGCGCGGCGACCTGCCGATCGAGCGCGACGCCGATCAGCACCGGGGAGAGATTGCCCTGCGCCACGAAAACCGGTGGGCCCAGGGTCGGTTCGTTGAAGGTGACCCACAGCGGATCGGCCCCGGCGTAGCGGTCGACCACGCGGCGGGCGTTGGCCAGCCAGTCGTCGACCATGCCCGGATTGGCCCAGCCGCCGCGATCGACCTCCCAGCCGGGGAACACCCAGTGGTCCAGGGTGATCATCGGGCGCATCCCGGCCGCGCGGATCGCGCCGATCACGTCGTCGTAGAAGGCGAACGCGCCCTCGTCCCACGTCCCCGGATTCGGTTGCACCCGCGCCCATTCGACGCTGACCCGGTACACCTTGGAGCCCAGGTCGGCGGCGAGCCGGATGTCGTCGCGGTAGCGGTGGTAGAAATCGACGGAATCCCCGTACCGATCCGGTACCCGGCCCGAGTTCGCGTATCGGCTCCAGTTGCTGTCGGGCGCGCTGCCCTCGCTCTGGAACCCGGACGACGCCACGCCCCAGAGGAATTCACCGCCGACCGGCGGCACCGCCTGCGCCCGTGCGGGGATGAAACCGCCGATGGCCAGCACGGCCGCCACGGCGAGCGCCAGGGCGGTGGTGGAGCGAAAACCTGTCACGCGTCGAATCACGAGCACAACCTCTCAATTCGTCGAGGACCTCGGGCCTGTCCGTTTGTACCATCTCACAACGGATGCCGAGCGCGGGCCGCGACGGTCAGGCCGGACGCGCCTCGACGTAATATTCCGCGCCGATCGCGCGCAGCGCCGGACGTACGGGCAGCGGCGCCCAACTCGCGGCCGGATCGTGCCGCACCGTGGGATCGGTCAGCGGCAGCGCCCGCCCCGCGGTCTCGAGTTCGAAGTCGCCCGCCGCGAGGATGTTCCGTAGCCAATCCGCATCGCGCCCGTAGGTGAGGGCGATGCGATACCGGTCGTCGTGGGCGAAGATCGTCACCGGGGTGCGATAGACCCGCCCGGATCTGCGTCCCTTGTGCACGACGATCCCGAAGGCGGACGACCGACGCACGAGCGGCCCCGCGACTCGATTGGTGACCCGACGGTTGAACCTGGCCAGCGCCCGCGGCAACGGCATGAGCATCCTCTCTCGGAAGTCCCTTGCGCCCCACAGGCTACGCCGCCACCCCTCCCCCACGGCCCCGAACGCCCCGCGGCGCTCGTACCGAACCACCGACGCGGCATCGAGAACGCCCTGTGACCGAGCACATGAAACGAATCACGCGCCCGAGCCGAGGGCACCGGTGTCGGCATCGAGAACGTTTTGACGCTGAGCACATGGCCCGGCTAGGGAAGCGAAGGCCGGAAACGGATCACGCGGCCGGGCCGGGGGCGTCGATATCGGCATCGAGAACGTCCCGTCACCGAGCACATGCCCCAGCTAGGGAAGCGAAGGCCGAAAACGGATCACGCGGCCCGGCTCGGCCGAGGGCATCGGCATCGGCGTCGAGAACGTCCTGTCACCGAGCACATGACCCGGCTACGGAAGCCAAGGCCGAAAACGGACCAGCCTTGGCCGAGGGCGTCAACATCGGCATCGAGAACGTCCCGTCACCGAGCACATGACCCGGCTACGGAAGCCAAGGCCGGAAACGGATCACGCGGCCGGGTCGGGCCTGGCCGAGGGCGTCGATGTCGGCGTCGACGACGGTGCCGACGACCGGGTAGCCGCCGGTGATGGGATGGTCGGCGAGGAAGACGACCGGTTGGCCGGATGGGGGGATCTGGATGGCGCCGAGGGGCATGCCCTCGGTGGGGAGTTCGCCGGATACGCTGCGGCGCAAGGGGGGTGCGTCGTCGGGGCGGTCGAGGCGGAGGCCGATGCGGTCGGAGTCGGTGGCGACGCGCCAGTGGCCGGTGAACAGGTCGGTGGGATTGTGGAACCAGTCGGCGCGGGGGCCGAGGCGGACGCGGACGGGGAGCGGGTCGTCGGTCAGCGCGGCGAGGGGGGCGAGTTCGAGGGTGGGCCAGGTGCGGGGGGCGGGTCCGATGGGGAGTTCGTCGCCCGCGCGCAGCGGCTCGGGGCCGAGACCGGCGAGGGTGTCGCGGCTGCGGGAGCCCAGGACGGGCGGGACGTCGATCCCGCCGCGCACGGCGACATAACAACGCAAACCCGTTGCGGCGACGCCCAATTCGAGCCGCTGCCCCGCCTCGAGGAACAGCACCGACGCCAGCCCCTCCACGCGTCCGTCCACGGTGATCGGCGCGGGCGCCCCCGTCACCGCCACCACCGCGGACCGGGTCGCCTCGAGCCGCAACCGGCCGAGCACGCATTCGATCCCCGCCGCCGATTCGGCATTGCCCACCAGCCGATTCGCCAGCCCCAACGCGCCCCGATCGACCGCCCCGGACACCCCGACACCCGCGTGAAACCACCCGGCCCGCCCGAGATCCTGCACGGTACTGAACATCCCGGGCGCGAGCACCCGCACCATCGCCTCACCCATGAACGCCTCCCGTCCCCGGCCCGCCCGAACCGCACCGAACCAGCACGAACGGATCAGGACGCTCCGCGCCCACCGCCCTCTCCGCTCGAAACGCACTGCGGCCCAGACCTTGTCGACAACGCCCCGCACGACACGTCCCTACCGCAGGAGGCCACTCGGTCTCAAATGCGCACCCTCCCCGAAACGCACGAAACGCGCCGCGCCGCGGATCCGGAAGATAATACCTTGTCGCACAACGCCATTCACTCACGCGGATCCTCCCTCGACCCGCACGAACCGCACCGACGCACCGGGCCGCAAGGTGGCCGGTTCAGGACGGTCGAGGTCCCACAGCACGGTGTCCGTCCGGCCGATGATGCGCCAGCCACCCGGGGAGCTGCGGGGGTAGACCGCGCTGTAACCGCCCGCCAGGGCGACCGATCCGGCGGGCACCTTGGTGCGAGAGCGGTCGCGGCGCGGGACGGTGAGATCGGCGTCGGGAGATGTGAGGTAACCGAAGCCGGGTGCGAAACCGATGAAGGCGCACTGCCAGAGGTGGTCGGTGTGCCGGGTGATCAGTTCGTCCACCGAGATGCCCAGGAGTGCGGCGGTTTCGGCGAGGTCGTCACCGTCGTAGCGCACGGGAATCTCGAGGGGCGCGGCACCGGGATCGGCGGAAGCCGCGTCCCGCTCGGCGAATTCGGCGAGGACGTGTTCGAGCCGGTCGGTCACCTTGGCGTAGACGGCGTCGGGGGTGAGGGTCACCAGGACGGTCCGCGCGGCGGGGAGCAGGTCGGCGATGCCGGGGAGGGCGTCCGCGCGCAGCCGATCGGTGAGCGCGGCGGGGGCCAGCCGCTCCGGGAGTTCCAGCAGCAGCGCCCGGTCCCCGGCGGGCAGGATGCGGGGGGCGGTCATGCCGTCCTCACGCGAAGGCCGCCAATCGAACTCCTTTGGCGGTCAACGCCTCTCGAATGGAGCGGGCCATGGCGACCGCGCCGGGCGAATCGCCGTGCACGCACAGGCTCCGGGCGGGCACGCGCACCGACGCGCCGTCGACGTCCCGGGTCGCGCCGTCGACCGCGATCGAAACCGCTTGGGCCAGTGCGGCTTCCGGGTCGAGCACGCTGCCCGGTTCGGATCGGGAGACGAGGGTCGCGGCGGGAGTGTAGGCGCGGTCGGCGAAACCCTCGGCGTGGAACGGCACGCCCGCGGCCTCGGCGGCGGCCTGCAATCGCGAACCGGGCAACCCGAGCACGCTCAGCTCCCCGTAGCCCGCGACGGCCGCGATGACCGCCTCGGCCACGGCCGGATCGGACGATGCCGAATGATACAGCGCCCCATGGGGTTTCACGTATCGCACCCGGTCGCCCGCGGCCCGGGCGAAGGCGTCGAGGGCGCCGATCTGATACAGCGTCTCGTCGGTCAGCTCGTGCGGCGCCACCGCCATCGCGCGGCGGCCGAAACCGGCCAGGTCGCGGTAGGAGATGTGCGCCCCGATCCGCACCCCGCGCGCCACCGCCAGCTCGCAGGTGCGGCGCATGATCGACGGGTCCCCGGCGTGGAAGCCGCAGGCGATGTTGGCGCTGGTGACGATGTCGAGCAGGGCCTCGTCGTCGCCCATCGTCCAGGCGCCGAAACCCTCACCGAGATCGCTGTTCAGATCGATCATCACTCTCCCTCGATTCGTGACATGCCCACGCTCACACCAGTTCTCGCCCGCGCGTCTCCGGCAGGCCGAGCAGCGCCAGCACCGCCAGCGCGTAGCCGACCGCACCGAACAGCATCGCACCCGTGAGCCCGAGCGAGGTGCCCGCCAGGTAGCCCACCGCCGTGGGGAACACCGCCCCGACGCCCCGGCCGAAGTTGTAGGTGAAGCCCTGCCCGGTGCCGCGCACCGCGGTCGGGAACAGCTCCGACAGGTACGACCCGAAGCCGGAGAAGATCGCGGAGGTGGCGAAGCCCAGCGGGAATCCGAGCACCAGCACCAGTGTGTCGGCGCCCTGCGGAATCCGGGTGTAGGAGACCATGAACACCACCGACAGTACGGCGAACAGTTGGATATTGCGCTTGCGGCCCAGCCTGTCGGTCAGGATACCGCCGCAGACGTAACCGAGGAACGCGCCGCTGACCACGAAGATCAGATAGCCGCCGGTGCCCACCACGGTCAGGTGCCGCGTCTTCTGCACGTAGGTCGGCAACCAGGTGGCCAGCGTGTAGTACCCGCCCTGCACCCCGGTCGCCAGCAGGGCCGCGAAGACGGTGGTGCGCAACAGATCTCGCCGGAAGATCGCGTCGAAGCGCCCGCGTTCGGCCGCGCTCGCCCGCCGTTCGGTGGCCGCGGGCGCGTCGGTGACGCTGCGCCGCACCCACACGATCAGCAGCGCGGGCAGCGCCCCGGTGAAGAACAGCACCCGCCAGGCCACCCGCTCGTCGAACAGCTGGAACACCAGCGTGTACACCCCGACGGCCAGCGCCCAGCCGACCGCCCACGCGCTCTGCACATACGCCACGGCCCGGCCGCGGTACTCCAGCCGCGCGTACTCCGCGACCAGGATCGCCCCGGCCGCCCACTCGCCGCCGAAGCCGAGTCCCTGTAACGCCCGGAACGCCAGCAGGCTCTCGAAATTCCATGCGAGCCCGCACAATACGGTGAACACCGCGTACATCGCGATGGTCACCTGCAAGGTGCGGACCCGCCCGATGCGGTCGGCCAGCGCGCCCGCGATCGCCCCGCCCAGCGCCGACACCACCAACGTCACGGTGGTGAGCAGCCCCGAACGACCGGTGCCGATCGCGAAATAGGAGCCGATCGCCCCGAGGGCCAGCGGCAGCACCTGGAAATCGTAGGAGTCCATGCCGTATCCGCCGAAGGCGCCGAAGAAGGCCCGGCGTCCGGTGGCGCCCAGGGTGCGGAACCAGTCGAACGGGCGGGTGGTGCGGTCCGCCGGACGCGGACCGCCGGGTGCGGAGATGAAGGAATAGGTCACGATGCCCCCTCCGGGCGAGCGCCGAGCGCGGTGTGTTCCACGTCTCATGGTAAGAATTGTTGAACAATCCGGCAATACTTCGATGGGATCGTTCGCAGGTGGTGATCTTCGACGAGTAGTCTCGAATTCGTCCGCACCGCACGCGAATCGGCTCCCGAGGAGGACCGTGGCGAATCCCGCCGTCGACACCTACGCCCAGCTGGCCGCGCATCGCGGCAAGCTCGACCGCGCGAGCCGCAGCGCGCAGGTCGCCGACATCGTCCGCGACGGCATCCTGGACGGTACCTTCCGGCCGGGCACGCGGCTGTCGGAGCGGGATATCTGCGAGGCGCTGACGGTATCGCGCAATACGTTGCGCGAGGCGTTTCGCACGCTGATCGAGGAGCGGCTGGTCGCCCACGAGTTGAATCGCGGTGTGTTCGTGCGGGTTCCGACCGTGGAGGACATCGCCGAGGTCTATCGCTGCCGTCGCATCGTGGAGTGCGCGGCGCTGCGCGACCCCGCCGACGCCGATCTCACCCGGGTGCGGACGGCGCTCGAGCGCGCGGAACGCTGTGCGGCGCAGGCGGATTGGACCGGCGTGGGCACCGCGGACGTCGACTTCCATCGCGCGGTGACCGCGCTCAACGGCAGCCGCCTGCTGGATTCGCTGATGTCGGGGGTGTGGAACGAGCTGCGGCTGATCTTCCATGTGGTCGCCGATCCGGAGGTCTTCCATCGGCCGTATCTGCACCGCAACCACGAGGTGTTCGACGCGCTGGCGCGCGGGGAGGGCGCGACCGCGGCGGCGCTGCTGGCCGACTACCTCGGCGACGCGGAGGCGCAGCTGCGCGCTGTCTACGCCGAGGCGCACGACAGGGCCGCGCATGGGTGAGGTGATCGCCGTCTACGACGCCGCCGGGAACCGGACCGGGAGGGCCGAACGCGCCCGCGTCTACGCCGAGGGACTGTGGCACGCGAGCGCGGGCGTGCTGGTGCGTTCCCCGCGCACCGGCCGGATCTACGTGCACCGCCGCACCAAGACCAAGGCGGTCTTCGCCGGAATGCACGACTGCCTCGCGGGCGGGGTGCTCGGCCCCGACGAGGAGCCGCGGTCCGCGGCCGCGCGCGAGGTGGGCGAGGAACTGGGCATCACGACGCGAGCGGACGCGCTCACCCCCGCGGCGCGGGTGTCGTGGGACGGCGAGTGGGCGGGACGCCCGATGCGCTGCCACCTGTTCGCCTACGCGCTGCCCTACGACGGACCGATCCGCCACCAGCCCGAGGAGATCGCCGACGGCTGGTGGTGGTCCGGCACCGAACTCCTCGACCACCTCGCCGACCCGACCTGGCCCTTCGTCCCCGACACCCGCGTGCTGATCCCGCAGCTCATCCCGGCCGCCCGCACCCGCTGACCGGCTCCTCCGCCGGGCCCTCGCACCCGCCGACCCGCACCTCCCCCGGGCCCTCGTACCCGGGGCCCCGAAACGAACAGCCCACCGGGTCTGCGGGGCCGGTGGGCTGTTCGGTGTGCGCGCGCACGCGCATACGCTCATGGTCCTCCTCGGCGCGGGGACCCCGCCACCCGGACTCCTTTTATCCGGAAGAAGTCACCGCGCCCGCCCAGGCCGCGAAGGCGCCGGGGTTGCGGGTCTGCAACAGCACGCGGCCGGGGCCGGTGAAGTCGAACACCAGGCCCTCCCCCGACTTCAGCGATTGCAGCGATCGGCCCGAGACCGCGCGGCGGATGCTGAAGGCGACGCCCAGGTCGTAGGCCACCACATGGCCGCTGTCGATGGTCACCGGTTCGCCGGGTCCGAGGTCGATGACATCGATCGCGCCGAACACCCCGAGCACCACCTCGCCCTGCCCGTGCGCGCGCAGGCCGAAACCGCCCTCGCCGCCGAACAGGTTCGCCAGCCCGCCCCACTTCGTCTCGATCTGCACGCCATGGGAATTGGCGATCCAGCTGCCGCGGCTGATGAAGAACGGCCGATCCGGCGCGATCTCCAGCGACAGCATGTCGCCGGGCAGCGCGGGCGCCACATCGACCCAGCCGCCCTGCGGGGGCGCGGTGAACGTGGAGACGAAGAACGACTCTCCCGCCAGCACCGACCGTTTCAATCCGGCGAGCAGACCGCCCTCGGCCTTGGCCGTCAGCGTCACCCCCGCCGAATGCGCCAGCATGGCACCGGTTTCCACTCGCATCGGCTCGCCCCCGGACAGGAAGCACCGCGCGACCGTCGAGGAGGGGTTGTGCCGCAACTGCACCTTCATGCGGGCGACAGTAACAGCGCTCGATATCGAAAAGGGCACCGCGACCGAGGCCGCGGCGCCCTTCACCGGAACGCCGTCAGAACTGAACCGCTTGCGGCGCAACGCCGGTGGGGCACACCATCCCCAGCGACGCGGCGCTCATCGGCTCGACCAGCCAGCTCACCGGCAGCTGCGCGGTCGGGCACACGGCGACGCCGGTGACCGTCTGCGGGGTGCTCGTGCTGTTCACGCACAGCGTGCCCGCGCAATACACACCCTCGGGGAGGGTCGCCGACGCCGGTGCCGCCGCGGCGGCCAACGCGATTCCCACTCCCGTCACACCCACAGCGATGCGTTTCATTTCCGCTCCGTTCTCGCCGGATATTTGTCGTCAACGAGCAACTGCTGGGCCACACTGTAGGACCTCACAACGCCCGCGCCCGGCTTTTCCGTATCGATTCGCCGACTCCGCTCCCGGACACACCGTTCGGCATGGAATGATGCGCCACGACATCCCGTGTGACCGGATCAAGGAGGCTCCCCCCGGTGCAGAGCGTTCCGCAGACCGACCCGAACCCGCCCGCCCGCCGAAAGCGCGGTCGCGGCAAGACCATTCGCCGCCTGGGCCTGCTGGCCGCCGGGCTCGCGATCACGATCCTGGTGACGGGCCGCGCGGCCGCCCTGCCCAGCGCCGCGCACACCGCCGCCCCCGGCTGCATGACCGCGGCCGACGCCCAGCCCACGAACCAGAAGTGGCCCGCCGAGCCCGGCATGGCCATCGATCCGAACGCCGCCTACACCGCGAATCTCCAGACCAATTGCGGCACGATCGCGATCGCCCTGGACGCGGCCCGCGCCCCGCGCACGGTCAACTCGTTCAAGTTCCTCTCCGATCAGCGGTACTTCGACAACACCCGCTGCCACCGGCTCACCACCTCGAGCATCTTCGTGCTCCAGTGCGGCGACCCCACCGCGACCGGCACCGGCGACCCCGGCTACCACTTCACCGACGAGAACCTCGACGGCGCAACGTATCCCGCGGGCACCGTCGCCATGGCCAACTCCGGCGCGAACACCAACGGCAGCCAGTTCTTCCTGGTGTACTCCAACTCCCCGCTGCCGCCGAAGTACACCCCGTTCGGCCACATCACCACCGGGATGGACGTGTTGCAGAACATCGCCGCGGGCGGCACGCAGGACGGTTCCCCGGACGGGGCTCCGGCCTCGGCCATCGTGTTGCAGTCGGTGACCACGACCGAGTGAGCCCCGAATTCAACCCAGCCGCAACATGTTCGGCCAGGCGCGCGACCACGGTTGGACCGGATCGGCGCAGCGCCAGATGGTGACGTCGCGGGTGATCCCAGGGAAGCCGAGCCGGGCGTCGGCGCGGCCGAGCGGGCTCACCGCCGCGCACTGCCGCCGGGGTTCGGCGCCGTCGCCGCCGACCCAGACCACGGTGGTCGCGGAATCGGGCGGCGTGCCGAAATAGCCGAAGCCGCGGTTGGGGCTGAACACCTCGGGCAACGCGTTGCCGGTGCGGTAGAAGTCCAGAGCGCTTGCCTGCCAATAGGAGTCGGCGATCACGACGGCGTGGGCGCGCTCGGGCTCGGGCAGCGAGCGGTAGGCCGTGGCGGTGGCCGCGGCCAGCTCGGGCCAGCCGAATTTCGCGTAGACGCTCATCGCCAGGGCGGCCTGTTCCTCGTCGGCGGCCGGTTCGATCGCGCTGTCCGGCTTCAACGGCAGGCTCACCACCACGGTCGCCGCCGAGGCGAGCGCGACCACGCCCGCGACGATCGTCCGCCAGCGCGCGGGACGCCGCGTCCACCACACCGCGCCCGCGGCCATGACCATCGGATAGGCGCCCACCAGGTAGTACGGGCGGGCGTCGGTCGCGGCGAACACCACCAGCAGCACCACCGGCACGACGGCCAGAAAACGGTAGGGCCGCAACGACTCCAGCCGGAACACGCCGAGAAATCCGCAGACCACCAGCGCCAGGCCGAGGCCACCCGCGACGAGCAGCGCGAGCGGGACGAAGGTGAGCCGACCCCCGATCATCTCCTGTTCGGCGGCGACCTGCGCGCCCATGCCCAGCTGCGGCCAGCCGTGCCGGGCCTGCCAGAACAGACTGGGCAGCATGGTGATCGCCACGATCGCCGCGCCCCACCACAGCGCGGGCCGGCGGAGCAGCTCCCGGGGGCCGAACAGCAGCACGCCGAGGGCGATGGCGAGCCACAGGAATGGGACCAGCCACTTCACCTGCATGTCCACCGCCGTGACCACGCCCGCCCACAGCAGCAGATCGTCGCGGCGGGTGCGGACCCAGCGCACGAGCAGCCAGCCGATCAGCACCCACAGCGCGGTGTCGATGGCGTTGGTGGACAACTGGGTTCCCTGCGGCAGCAGGAACGGCGAGACCGCGTAGCCGACGGCCGTCAGCACCTGCGCGGTCCGCGAGCCGCCCAGTTCCCGCGCGATGGCGGCGCTGAGCGCGATGGCGGCCAGCGTCACCAGCACCGCCGGAAGCCGTTGCGCCACCAGCGAATTCGGGGCGAGCAGATCCATCAGCCGGGCGAGGGTGGGCAGCAGCGGGCCCTGATCGGCGTAGCTCACGGTCAGGCGGCGGCCCGCGGCGACGAAATACAGCTCGTCGCCGAAGAATCCGTACCGGCCGATCGAGGCGAGTAGGCCCGCCGCCGCGACGACCACCACCGCCGCCACCCCGGCCGTCGCGAACGGCGGCCGCTGTTCGGCGACTCTCCCTTCCCCCGTCACCGTCTCCACCGTCGTACTCATCGCGCACTCCCCTTTCGCGTAGCGAGATCGAACAACCGGCACACCTCGTCGGTGTATCGGCCCACATCCCAGTCCGGTTCCCGGATCGCGCGACCGGCCGCGCCGTCGATGGTGTCGCGCACGATCTTGGCCATCACCACCGGATCGAAGTCGCCGAACGTGCCGTCGGCCTGGCCCTCGCGCAGTAGCTCGATGAGCGGGGCGATGACCGGTTCCTCCCCGTCGACCGAGGTGAACCGCGGCGTGCCGTCGGGCTTGCGCAGATTCAGCACGACCTCGGTCAGCGCCGCGACATACGTCCGGTTGGCATCGATGAACTGGAGATTCGACTCGAGATAGGTCAGGAACTTGGCCCGCCACCCCTCGGCCGCCTCGACCAACGGCGCCATGAACTCCGCCCCCGAAACATAGAGCTGCACAACCAGTTCGGCCATCAGCTCGTCCTTGCCGTCGAAGTGATACGAGATCACCCCCTTGGAGATCCCCGCCCGCTTCGCGATCCGAGCCAACGACGCACTCGCATACCCGACCTCGGAGATCACCTCCACCGCCGCCGCGATGATCTGCCGCCGCCGCGCCTCCTCGATGAACGAGCGCCGTCGACCACCCGGCTCATTTTCTGGCCGCATGGCCAAATTTTAGATCACGCGGCCATGATTGGCCAGCTCGCACACGAAAAGGCCGCGCCCCCAACGGGAGCGCGGCCTCGCGGACTCGCGTGTCTACAGGTACTGGCCGGTGTTCGACTCGGTGTCGATCGCGCGGCTGGCGGAGGCGTTCTTGCCGGTGACGAGGGTGCGGATGTAGACGATCCGCTCGCCCTTCTTGCCCGAGATGCGGGCCCAGTCATCGGGATTCGTGGTGTTGGGCAGGTCCTCGTTCTCGGAGAACTCGTCCACGATCGAATCGAACAGATGCTGGATGCGCAGGCCGGGGTTGCCGGTCTCGAGCACCGACTTGATCGCGTACTTCTTGGCGCGGTCCACGATGTTCTGGATCATGGCGCCGGAGTTGAAGTCCTTGAAGTACAGGACCTCCTTGTCCCCGTTGGCGTAGGTGACCTCCAGGAAGCGGTTGTCCTCGCTCTCGGCGTACATGCGCTCGACGACCCGCTCGATCATCGCCTTGGTGCACTTGGCGCGGTCGCCGCCGAACTCGGCCAGATCGTCGGCGTGCAGCGGCAGCGTCTCGGTGAGGTACTTCGAGAAGATGTCCTGCGCCGCCTCGGCGTCGGGCCGCTCGATCTTGATCTTCACGTCCAGGCGGCCGGGCCGCAGGATGGCCGGGTCGATCATGTCCTCGCGGTTGGACGCGCCGATCACGATGACGTTCTCGAGGCCCTCGACGCCGTCGATCTCGCTGAGCAGCTGCGGCACGACCGTGGTCTCCACATCGGAGGAGACGCCCGAACCGCGGGTGCGGAAGATCGAGTCCATCTCGTCGAAGAACACGATCACCGGCGTGCCCTCGGACGCCTTCTCGCGCGCCCGCTGGAAGATGATGCGGATGTGCCGCTCGGTCTCGCCGACGAACTTGTTCAGCAGCTCGGGGCCCTTGATGTTGAGGAAGAAGGACTTGGCCTCCTTGGCGTCCTCGCCGCGGGCCTCGGCGATCTTCTTGGCCAGCGAGTTGGCGACCGCCTTGGCGATGAGCGTCTTACCGCAGCCGGGCGGGCCGTAGAGCAGCACGCCCTTCGGCGGGCGCAGCGCGTACTCGTGGAACAGGTCCTTGTGCAGGAAGGGCAGTTCGACCGCGTCGCGGATCTGCTCGATCTGCCGGGACAGGCCGCCGATGTCCTCGTAGCCGACGTCGGGCACCTCCTCGAGGACCAGGTCCTCGACCTCGGCCTTGGGGATGCGCTCGAAGGCGAAGCCGGCCTTGGTGTCGACCAGCAGCGAGTCGCCGGGGCGCAACCGGCGGATCGGCTGATCGGGATCGTCGACGTCGTCCACGTCGACCAGGCGGCTCAGCGGGCCCGACAGCCACACCACGCGCTCCTCGTCGGCGTGCCCGACCACGAGGGCGCGGCGGCCGTCGTCGAGAACCTCGCGCAGCGTGCCGATCTCACCGGTCTGGTCGTAGGTGCCCACCTCGACGACCGTGAGCGCCTCGTTGAGGCGCAGCGTCTGCCCGTAGTGCAGCGTGCTGGTGTCGATGTTCGGCGAGCACGTCAGGCGCATCTTGCGGCCGGAGGTGAACACGTCGACCGTCTGATCGTCGTAGACGCCGATGAGGATGCCGTAGCCGCTCGGCGGCTGACCCAGCCGGTCGACCTCTTCACGCAGGGCGACCAGTTGCTGGCGGGCTTCCTTCAGGGTGTCCATGAGTTTGGTGTTGCGAATCGTCAGCGAATCGATCCGCGCTTCCAATTCCCTTGACCGATCCGGCGAGTCGGCGAGTTGCCTTCGGAGTGCAGCCGCCTCGGCGCGTACTGCCTCGAGTTCCCTCCAGGCCGCCGAATCCGAATTCTCGATGGGGCTCATGATGCTGCTCCTCCCAGTCCCGGTCTATCAACGCTACCGGGCGCGAACCGTTCTCGCTTTCCGACATGGTTTCGTCGTGATCACATCTCGGTGGCGGCCTGCGGCCGGACAACCATGTTAGCCTGCCCTAACCCGTTTCCGACGAGCGAATTTCGCCGGACCGAACCGAAAGGTGTGTAGCCGATGCTCCTTCCCACCGGCCGAACCCGTTGTAGTGGCAACGTCGCACGGACTGTTCGTGTTTCCGTGGCTACCGCGTTCGGGGCCCTCGCCGTTACGGGCCTGGTGGCGTGCGGGTCGGACTCGTCCGACGACGCTCCAGCCAGCAGCACGCCCAGCAGCGCTGTGACCAGCGTCACCAGCTCCGCGACGGGCGCCGGCGCGCAGCCCGCGGCCGCCCCCACACCGGAGTCGTTGCAGGCGACCCTGGCGGGTTTCGTCGATCCGGCCAAGCCGACCGCCGAGAAGGAGAAGTTGATCGTCGACGGGCAGAAGCGGGCGACCAACATCGACACCATGACCCAGGGCCTGGCCAACTACGGCACGATCGGGTTCACCGTGTCCGACGTGAAGGTCGACGGCGACACCGCCACCGCGCAGGTGGTCATCGCCTCGCCGCACGGCGCCGCCCCGGCGATGCCGATGACCTGGCAGCGCGCCGGGTCGGGCTGGCAGCTCTCCGATGCCAGCGCGTGTCAGATCCTGGCCATGGGCAAGGCGCCCTGCCAGGCGTAAATCCCTGAGTCGCTGCACTTTTCCAGCACATCGCACCGCGCGCCGCCGCGCAAGTGCCGACACGCGAACGCACCCCTTCCGCGCAAACTCGTCCGCTTCGGGCGGATTCGGATCGGGGTGCGTTCGCCGTATCACCCCTTGGACGGTCGCCGTTGCGGTTTCGACACCCTCACCCTTTGGACGGCCGCCGTCGCGATTTCGACACCCTCACCCTTTGGAGGGCCGCCGTTGCGGTTTCGGCGGGACCACGCCGTCGGCGAGGCGGCGGGCGCTGACCAGGAACGCGGTGTGTCCCTGCATCCGGTGTTCGGGGCGCACCGCCAAACCCACGACGTGCCAGGGCCGGATCAGCGACTCCCAGGCGCGGGGCTCGGTCCAGCACTGCTGTTGGCGCAACGCCTCGACCACCTCCGACAGCTGGGTGACCGTGGCGACGTAGACGATCAGCACACCGCCGGGAATCAGCGCCTTGGCCACCGCGGGCAGCGCGTCCCACGGTTTGAGCATGTCCAGCACCGCGCGGTCGACCTGGTCACCGGCGTATTCGGCGACGTCGCCGACGGTCAGCGACCAGTTGGCGGGGCGTTCGCCGAAGAATCGCTCGACATTGCGGATCGCGTGCTCGGCGTGGTCGTCGCGGATCTCGTAGGAGACCACCGTGCCCGTCGGCCCGACCGCGCGCAGCAGCGAACACGTCAGCGCGCCCGATCCGGCCCCGGCCTCGAGCACCCGCGCGCCGGGGAACACATCGCCCTCGTGCACGATCTGCGCGGCGTCCTTCGGATAGATGACCGCGGCCCCGCGCGGCATGGACAGCACGTAGTCGATCAGCAGCGGGCGCAGCGCGAGATACGGTGTGCCGTTGGCGGATTGGACGACGCAGCCCTCGTCGGCGCCGATCAGGTCGTCGTGGCGAATCGGTCCCTTGTGGGTGTGGAACTCCTTGCCCGCCTCCAGCACGACCGTGTGCTGGCGGCCCTTGGCGTCGGTCAGCTGCACCCGGTCACCGGTGGTGAATGGACCGGTCCGTCTGGCCGTCATGGATCTCCGTTCTGCTGCGTCTTTTTCCAGGCTGATGCGGGTGTGCCGAATTTGTCGGTGCCCCCGGATAGCCTGCCACTCATGACAGCGCCCGCGACGCCGACCCCGGCAACCCCCACCGCCGCATCCGGCGCGGCCCCGCGCGGGCTCGCGCTGTCGCCCTCGCGCGCAATCGATTTCAAACAATGTCCGCTGAAATACCGGCTGCGCGCGATAGATCGGATTCCGGAGCCGCCCGGCCGGTACGCGGTGCGCGGCACGCTGGTGCACTCGGTGCTCGAATCGCTCTACGGGCTACCGAGCGGCGAACGGGTCCCCGACCGCGCGGACACGCTGGTCACCCCTGCGTGGGAACGTTTGCTGGCCGAACGCCCGGAGGTCGGCGCGCTGGTCCCCGACGGTCCCGAGGGCTTCCTCGACGAGGTGCGCCGCCTGGTGCGCGGCTACTACCGGCTCGAGGATCCGACGGCCTTCGAGCCGCAGTCCTGCGAATCGCTGATCGAGGTCGAACTCGCCGACGGCTCCCCGCTGCGCGGCTACGTCGACCGCATCGATGTCGCGCCCACCGGGCAGCTGCGGGTCGTCGACTACAAGACCGGGCGCGCCCCCGCGATCGGCTTCGAGGGCCGGGCGCTGTTCCAGCTCAAGTTCTACGCGCTGATCATGCTGCGCACCCGGGGCGTGGTCCCCGCCCAGCTGCGGCTGCTCTACCTCGCCGACGGCCAGATCCTCACCTACCTACCCGACGAGTCGGGCCTGCTGGGCTTCGAGCGCATCCTCTCGGCGCTGTGGACGGCGATCAGCACGGCCGGGCGCACCGGGGACTTCCCGGCCAACCCGAGCCGCGCCTGCGAGTTCTGCGACTACCGCGCGCTGTGCCCCGCGCAGGGCGGCACCCCGCCGCCCTACCCGGGCTGGCCCGAATCCGGACCCACCCCGCCCACGCACCCGGGCTGGCCCGAATCCGGACCCACCCCGCCCACGCACCCGAGCCGACCCGAATCCGGACCCACCCCGCCCACGCACCCGAGCCGACCCGAATCCGGACCTACCCCGCCCCCGTACCCGAGCCGACCCGAATCAGCGCCCACCCCGCCCCCGTACCCGGACCGGCCCGAATCGGGACCGGACCGATGAGGTCAGAACGCGCGGCAGGAGCGGATGTCGGTGGCCAGGATGGCCTTGGCCCCGAGTTCGGCGAGTCGGTCCATCACGTCGTTGCCCTGCTTGCGCGGCACCAGGGCGCGCACGGCCACCCAGCCGGGATCGGCCAGCGGCGAGACGGTCGGCGACTCCAGGCCGGGGGTGATCTCGACGGCCGCGTCGAGCAGACCCTTGGGGCAGTCGTAGTCGAGCATCAGGTACTGCTGCGCGAACACCACCCCCTGGATCCGGGCGACGAGCTGATTGCGGGCGCGGTCGCGGCGATCGGCCCCGGCCGCCTCGATCAGCACCGCCTCCGAATCGCACAGCGTCTCGCCGAACGCGATCAGGTTGTGCTGCCGCAGGGTTCGGCCCGAGCCGACCACATCGGCGATGGCGTCGGCCACGCCGAGCTGGATGGAGATCTCCACCGCGCCGTCGAGGCGGATCACCTCGGCCTCGATCCCGCGCGAATTCAGGTCGCGCAGAACGAGATTCGGGTAGGAGGTCGCGATGCGCTTGTCGTAGAGGTCCTCGACCTTCCACTCGCGCCCGGCGGGGGCGGCGTAGCGAAAGGTGGAGCGGCCGAACCCGAGGCTCAGCCGCTCCTGCACCGGCGCACCCGAGTCCAGCGCCAGGTCACGTCCGGTGATACCCAGATCCAGCTCGCCCGAACCCACATAGATGGCAATGTCTTTCGGGCGCAGGAAGAAGAACTCGACCTGATTGGCGTTGTCGAGCACGGACAGATCGCGGGAGTCGGTGCGCTTGCGGTATCCGGCCTCGGTGAGGATCTCGACGGCCGATTCCGACAGGGCGCCCTTGTTGGGCACGGCGACGCGAAGCATGGGGATGTCCTTCCGGAGAGGGTGGGAGTGTCGACTGGGGGCCGTGCCCCTCACAGATGTCGGTACACGTCCTCGAGCCGCAGCCCGCGGCCCACCATCAGCACCTGCACCCAATACAGCAGCTGGGAGATCTCCTCGGCGAGGCTGTCGTCGCTCTCGTGTTCGGCGGCCAGCCACACCTCACCGGCCTCCTCGAGCACCTTCTTCCCCTGCGCGTGCACCCCGGCATCCAGCGCCGCCACCGTGCCGGATCCCGCCGGGCGATTGACCGCGCGGTCCTGCAGCTCGGCGAACAGGGTTTCGAAAGTCTTCACGGGGACCCATTGTTTCAGATGTGGGCGTATCTCCCGCAACCGAGTATCGGGCCGCTCACTCCCCGCGCGTGGGCCGATCGATCCGATACACGACGTGGTCGCCGTCGTCGACGGGATTGTCCGGCCGCATGTGCCCGCGCGCGACGCGACGCATACCGACCTTCTCCAGCACCCGCCAGGAGGCCACGTTGGCGGCGGCGACGGGCACGATGACGCAGTCGGCGCGCGGATACTCCATCCAGGTGCCCCCGAGGATCGCCCGGATCATGGCCGTGCCGAGTCCGTGCCCGATGAGTCCGACCTCGCCGATCAGATAGTCGATGGTGAGCGCCTCGTCCGGGATGTCGACCAGTTCGACCAGGTCGTCCAGATATTCGGGGTAGTCCCACCACCGGCAGCGCTGGACCAGGCCGACGGGCGTGCCGTCGGCGTAGACCACCAGATCCTCCGCGGGTTCCTCGTTCCGGGTGACCGGGCCGAAGTCCCGCTCGATCGCCTCGGGGGTGAACTCGTGATTCCACCAGCGCCGAACGTGCGGCTGGGCGAGCCACCCGGCGAGCAACCCGAAGTCGCCGGGGGCCAGCCGCCGCCAGGTGAACTGCGGTGTCCGCGCTGCGGTCATATCCGCGACGCTACCGCCGGTCCACCCGGCGCGGCATCCGATTTATCCGGCGCTCGACAGCAGCTGTTCGAGTTCGGCGACGGCGATGCGCAGCTGCTTCGCGAACTCGTGCATCTGATCGGCGACCTCGGTCGGCGTGGCCAGATAGATGTTCCAGCGATCCGGCAGCAGCACGTAGGCCACGCCGATGCACTTGCGGCTCGTGCAGCCGAACCCGAAGTACCGCACGTTGACCGAGGGCGCGGAGCTGGTGCTCAGGTAGTCGTCGCGGGTGATGAGCCAGCCGGGGCTGTCGTAGAACGGCATGGGCTCGGTGGCTCCGAGTTGCTCGCCGCGGCGACGCTGGATCAGTTGCAGTTCCCACAGATGCTGTTCGGGCGCCTCGCCGCGCTGGCACTCCTTGGCACGGGCGACGTGCGCGTCGGCGGCCGCGCGGGCCGTGGCCAGCCGGGTCGCGGTGTCGGCGTCCGGGTCGGTCATGGCCTCGACGAACTCCACGATCTGCGGGGTCACCACGCGCATGGCCTCGGTGCGGCCGTTGCGGTACTGCCGGGTGGCGATGGACTCGTAGGTGGCGCCGGTGAGTCCCTTGCTGCGCCGATGCGCCAGCTGGTACGACAGCTGCGCGAAGGCGTCCGGCGAAATGCCCAGTGTCTTGGCCCGATTCGTGCCGAAGTCCTCGAACGACACGATCGTGGTGGCGTTGTCGGCCGCGAACCGCGCGAAATCGGCTGCCGCCGAGGCGATCTCACCGCGCAGCCGCTCGTCGAGCGCGAACTCGACCGGTTCCACCGCGGGCAGGCCCTGCGGCTGCGCGCCCGAGCGCTCGGCGTGCTCGGTCACCGGCGTCGCGAGCAGCGTGTCCACGAACGACAGGATGGTGGTGCCGTCGAGCCCGCAGTGCTCGACATTGATCCCGGCCTGCCCGTCGGCGAACACGACGAACGACACCGCCTTGTCGAACCACCGGTTACCGCTGTCGCCGTGCAGCAGTTGATCGCACGCGTGCAGTTCGTCGCGCGGCGCGAGATCCTCCAGACACACACAGAACAGGGCGGTTTCGATGATCTCGAGCGCCGCCGCGTTGGTCGGATCGGCCAGCAGTTCGGCCCGCACCCCCGCCCAGTGCGCCCGCGCCAGCGTGGTCAGATGACCGGGCGAGGTGTCGACCGGGGCGCGGCGCGCGCCCGCCTTGAGAACCTCGCGCAGCCCGTCGGCGATATCGCTCGGCGCGTGCGGCACGCCGGTGGGCCCGATCACGTCCATCCGGAACATGTTGCCCTGGAAGAAAACCAGGATGTGGCGCGCCTGCGAGGGCCCCGGCCACTCCGGGCTGTAGGGCACCCGGACGGTGTCCTGCGGATCGCCCGGAATGCGCGTCTCGGAGAACAGGAACTTGTTCTGCGCCATCGACAGATGCTGCCCGCGCTGCGCCACCGGGGGCACGGCCTCCTGGTCGAGCAGCAGCTTGTAGTTCACCGCCGCCGCGGTGAGGGCGGCCGCGCGCTCGGCCTGGTCGGCGGAGGTCGATTGCGCCAGCGGCGTGTCGTCGCCGAACAGGAAGAAGAAGTTGGCGTTCAACGCGATTCGGTCGCGGCGGCCCAGATATCGCGCGGGCCAGAACTCGTCGAGCCAGCTGGCGACGCCGGGCTCGGCGTCGAACCGGGCCAGGTCCGCGTGCAATTTGCGGCCCGGGCCGTCGGGCCGTCGCAGATCGGCGAGCGCGGCCTCGGTTTCGGCGTACTCGTCCTCGGTCAGCAGCGGCGCGCACCACCGCAGGAAGCGGGCGCAGCTGTCCTCCAGGGTGGGCAGCGGCACGCGGGGCAACTGATCGTCGAAGGCGAAGGTACGGTCGGTCACGGGCGATCCTCGGGGTGGGTGTCGGTGGGCATACAGACGAACAACTCAGCGTGCAGCCAGCCGTCCGCCTCGAGTCCCGTGGGGTCGATTCCCTTGTCGGACAACGTGTTCAGCACGCGCGCCTGCTCGCCCTCGGAGGCGAAGCGCCGCTGGCGGAAGGTGCCCGGGCGCCGCTCGACGCGATAGCCCAATTCGGCCAGCCGCCGCGCGATCGGCTCGAAGTCGAACATGCGCAAGACGAAGTGTGCCATCCACGGCAACCGGCTGCCGTGCGCCCGTACCACCCGCAGCAGGGTGCGGTCGGTGATGTAGCCGATGCAGCCGGTGGACACGATGAGATCGGCCGAGGCGAGCACGCGCCGTTGCGATTCGGTCGGATCGTCCGTCTCGAGGTCGGCGTGCACGGCGTCGTGCAGCAGGCCCGCGGCGACGGCGTAGTCCAGCGCCGGGGCGGAGGCGTCCACGCCGACGAACCGCACGTCCGGTCGCCGGTCCCCGGCCGCGAGCCGGTCGCGGTCGCGGGCGATGCGGGCGTCGGTGTCGCCGGTCCGGTAGTGCTCGGCGAGGTCGGCGACGGTGGTGTCGAAGCGCAGGAGGGCCGCGTTCACGCCGTAGGAGCAGCCCAGATCGAGCACCGTGGTGGCGTCGCGTTCGTCGATGAGTCGCTGGAAGTGCGGCTTCGCCAATTCCGGGATGACATAGTCCAATTCGGCCATGCGGCGGTAGTAGGCGGCGGGGTCGGGACGGTCGTAGATGTCGTCGAACGAGGCTTTTCCAGTACTGTGCAACGAAACCGGCACGGGCGCATCCTTAATCAGTCGAGTAGCTGATCACCGCGCACCGAATTCTCGGCGGCGGCAACATGATCCGAAAGCACCCGTCCGAACAGTTGCCGGGTACGTTCCACGGTCCCGATGATTCCGGGCCGCTCGCTGTAGGCGAAGATGGCTGTGTGGCGCTGGGTTTCGCCGCTGACCGGCGAGACCCGATGCAGGGAGAACCGCCCCTGGAACAGTTGCAGGTCGCCGGGCCGCAGCCGCAGCCGGCGCGTGAACCGCTCCCCCGATCCGTCCAGCACGGCCCGGACGTCGGCGAGGTTCTCCGCCTCCGGGGTGCGAATGTTGGGGCAGTACTCGAAGATTCCCCCGCCCTCGGGCTCCTGGGTCAGCATGGAGACGGTGAAGGCGTTGGTGTCGAAATGCCAGGGATGCGAATTCCCGGGCGCGACGACATTGAGGCACAGACCCGCCAACGGGTCGGCGAACTCGTGCAATTCGGCCAGGCCGAAGCAGTCGGCGACGAAGCGCTGGAACACCGGACTGGTGTAGAGCACCTGGATCAGCGCCGTACGCGGAATGAGATCCCGTGCCACGAAGGCGTTTCCGCGTTCGAGCACGATGCGCGCCGGGTGGTCCGGCGGCAGTTCGGTGTCGAGGGGGATGTTGTAGGCGTTGACCCGTTCCACGGTGTAGTACGCCCGCGGCGCCAGTTCCGCGCCCTCGGCCCGCAGGGTCTCGAGCAGTTCGGGGCGGATGAAGCCCGGCAGCACCGTGCAGCCGTCCGCCGCCAGCTCCGCGCGCGCCCGCTCGACCACCGCCCGGCGGCCGTCGCCCCGCTCGTCGATCAGGGGATACCGACCGGTATCGACTATTCGAAGGAGCGCCCGCGAGTTGTCCTCTGTCCCATCCCCTTCCGAGACGCACGTGTCTACCCGACCCCCGCTTCCAGACACCATGCCGATCATTGTGACCTCCCCCCACCCCGCGCACGGCGTGTTTGCGCGGATAGTTGGGCAGCTCACAAACTCACCGGTAGTCAGGCCGGTCGGATCTATTCGCGCGCACAATCGGACATCGCGGCCACGAAGTCGGCCTCGCTCAACTCGTTCCAGCGGTCGGCCTCGCTCGCGGCCGCGCCGAGCAGGGCACGGTCCAGGTCGACGCGGTACCGGCCCGACGGCAGCGGGTGCCCGGTCGCGACGAGCCGCGCGGCGTAGGCCGCCGCCGCCCCGGCGACCGTTGCGGCCGTGCCCAATTGGGGCCACGAGGGCAGCGACCGGCCGACCTCGGTGAGCGAGAAGCGGGTGCGCGGGGTGATCTCGGTGCCGACGATGCGCCCGGCGAGGGCGGCCCGGCCGCGGGGATCCCGCAGTGTCTCGGGAGTGATCTCGGTGAGGTCGCCCGCCCGGCCGTGGAAGGGCGGGTAGTCGGGGTCGAGGTCGAAGCGTTCGATGTCCAGGATCGCGTTGTCGCCGTTGTCGGTCGCCATCACCACCGGGATGCCCGCGGTCCGGGCACGGCGGCGGATGTCGACCTTGGCGGCGAGATCGTCCATCTCCTCGATCAGCACCGCCAGCGGTTCGCCGTCGGCGCCGAGGAACGACGCGGCGGTCTCGGCGCGGTAGCCGTTCGGGAACGCGGTGACCGAGCTGTAGGGGTCGAGTTCGAACAGGCGACGTTGCGCCAGAGTCAGTTTGGCGACGCCGATATCGCAGATCGAGGCCGAGAGCCGGTTGAGGTTGGTGAGGCCGAGGGTGTCGTGCTCGGCCAGCCGGAAGCGCCGGGCGCCGGTCAGCGCGCACACCGACAGCGCCGACGCGCCGACGCTCAGGCCCGCGATGCCGATCAGGGCCGACGACCAGCGGCGTTGCTCCGGTTCGTCGATGAGGTAGCGGTTGCGCGCGGTACGCAGCCGCCAGAAGGTCTCCGCGTCCGGCAGCCGCACAATCGTTGCGCGCCAGTCGTATACCGCGTACCGGATCGCGCCGGGCGCGGCCGCCGGGTCGATGGCGGCGAGTTCCTCGCGCGCGGTGTCGCACACGTCGACGAGCCGGTAACCGGAGTCCGGGTCGAGCAGTGCCGCGATCCGGTCCGCGTCGACGACCGGGTCGAGGATCTCCATCAGCCGCCGCTTTCCACGTAGGTGTGTTTGATGTCGTATCGGAATCGGTCGCCGCCGAAGGGGTCCACCGCGACGGCGACCTCGGCGGCGGGGCCGAGAGTGGCGCGTAACTTGCGGTATTCGCCGTTGGTCCGGTCGAGGGTCGCGGTGACGCGATGGGCGATCAGGTCCGCGAAGCCCGGCGGCGGTTCGACCCCGGGACGCATCTCGACACGCAGGCACAGGGTTTGGGTGAAGGTGTCGCCGATCTCGGTGCTCAGCACGAACTTTCCGCTCACCAGAGTGCGGATGACGGGGTCCTCCAGGGCGGCGCGGACGCTCTCCGGGTAGAGCTTGACCGCGTAGAAGCTGGCGGCGACGTCGGCGCGGCGGCGCAGGGCCAGGAATCCGGTGTCCGGTCGAACCTCGTCGGCGGGCAGGCGATGACCGTGGCGGCGCAGCGTCTCCGCCAGCCGCGACGGGGTCAGGATCGTGCCCTCGTCGTTGATGCGGTAGCGGATCAGGGGCAGGGTGCTGTCCACGGTGAACAGGAAGCGGCCGGCGGCGTCGACCTCGGTGTAGCGCAGGCGCGGGTCGTATTCGACGAAGGTCGGCAGCGCGGCCCCGCCGCCGAACAGCTCCTCGGCGAGGCGCGAATCCTGGTGTGCGAGACGGCGGATCGCGATGGTCAGCGGCGTCTCGTAGCCCATGACGCCCGCGTCGGCGGTGCCGTACATGAGGCAGACGCGCCACGGTTCGCCGGGCCGGCCGATGCGGTCGAGGATGTGGGCGCGCCATTGTTCGGTGATGTTCTCCCCGGCGAGCAGCAGGCGCAGTTCCCGGCCGCGGACGCGCGGCCCGGCCTGATCGAGCACGTCCTTGACGAACGGCGGATACCCGGCGAGAACCACCTGGTCGTAGTGCGGCCCGAGATCGGTGATGTCACGCAGGATCGTGTCGATGTCGATGCCGGGCGCGACGACCGAGACGCGATGCCCGCGGTCGCGCAGCTCGAGCGCCGCGCGGTAGGTGTAGGTGCCGCCGATCCAGTTGCCGAGCGCGAAGCCGATCACCAGAAGCGTACTGCGACGGTCGGTTTCGAAGCAGGCGCGGAAGATGCGGTCGTACATGGTCACGCTGTCGGCCAGCGATACCCGATCGCGCGGCCAGTACGTCGGCTCGCCGGTGGAGCCCGAACTCGTCGACCAGGTGCCCGCCCGGGTGATGTCACCGCGCCACAGTTGCTCCGGGAGCGGGTAGCGGCGCAGGTAATTGGCCTTGGTGACGGCGGGGACCGCGGCGAAGTCCGCCGCCGTGCGGATCTCCTCGGCGCGAATCCCGTTGTCGGCGAGGAACTGTCGATAGGCGGGCACCTCGGCGGCGGCCCGGTGGAACAGTTCCACGGCCCGGACCGAACCCACGGGTCCGGCCTCCGTGGCGCACGACGACTCCATCCGCATGATCCCCTCGAGCTCGGGGCCCGACGGCCCTGCTCGGCGAGATTACTACGGCTGCCGCACCGCCGCGGCCGAATGATCCCGACCGGCCGGTTGTCTCGGCGTTGCCTCCCGGCGCGTCGAATTCGCCGCGCGCACAGGCTGGTTCAGGCCACGGTGGTGGCCTTCATGACGACGTACTCGAACAAGTATTCCGCCGGTTCGCCCGCGGGCGCGAGGTTGAGGCGTTCGGCGAGGTCGAGCAGGTCGATGTGCAGGGCCGCGGCGCGCTGGGGATGGTCGAGCAGGGCGGCGAAGGTGGATTGGATGGGGGCGAAGGAGGTTTCGAAGAATTCGATGAAGTGGGTGGGCGTGGGCGCGGTGAGCCGCAGGCGGTGGGTGGTGGTCTCGAAGGTGGAGATGCGGTCGCCGAACAGCCACAGCACGTGATCCTCGTTGGCCCACAGGCGAACCGGGAGCGAGTCGGGCGGCGGCGGGACGTAGGAGGCGAGGGTGGCGAGGATCTCGCAGATCCAGGAGCGGCGGGTCCAGGTGATCAGGCCGAGGGTGCCGCCGGGGCGGACGACGCGGATGAGTTCGTCGGCCACGTCCTGATGACGGGGCGCGAAGACGGCGCCCGAGGAGGAGGTGACGACGTCGAAGGAGGAGTCGGGGAAGGGGAGGTCCTGGGTGTCGGCCTCGACCCATTCGACGGCCACGCCGCGCGCGGCGGCCTCGACCTTGCCGTCGAGGAAGGCGTCGCTGCTCACGTCCGCGGCGACCACCTCCGCGCCGCGCGTGGCCGCGGCGATCGCGGCGTTACCCGTTCCGGTCGCGACATCCAATACCTGGGCGCCCGGCCCGATTTCGCACGCGGCGACCAGCTGCGGTCCCAAATCCCGCAGCGCCGCCTTGGCGAATCGTTGATAGTCCCCGAGCGCCCATTCCGTGCTGACTCCGGGGAAGGTTTTGAAAGCGGTCATGGGTGCCGACCCTTCCGACGACGTGGCGAGCGGTCGTCAGCAATACTGCCGCAAATCAGGCTCGAATCTCGGCATTCCGGCGAAGATGGCCGAGAATCACCGCAGTGCGGCCGCGTGCGCCGCGCGCAACTCCTCGATCGTCAGCCCGATGAGCGAGTCCCGGAAGATCATCCCCGGCCGCTCGGGCACCGCGACCTCACACGGCACCACCAGCACCGCGCAGCCCGCCGCGGCCGCCGCCCGCGATCCGGTCGGCGAATCCTCCACCGCCAGGCACGCGCCGGTCGCCACCCCCAGCAACTCGGCCGCGCGCGCGTACGGATCGGGTGCGGGCTTACCGCGGGGCACCTCGTCCCCGCACACGGTCACATCGAAGTGCTCCCGCCCGAGCGTGTCGAGACACAACTCCGTCACCGCCCGCGTCGTATTGGTCACCAGCCCCGTGGCGAGCCCCGCGGCCCGCACCATGCCCAACGCCTCCCGCGCCCCCGGCCGCCACGGAATCTCCCCGGCCATGAGCTCCACGATCCGCCCCTGCATCCACTCCCCCGCCGCCACCACCTGCTCCGCGGTGGGCTCGATCCCCAACCCCGCGAACGTGATTCGCAACGCCTCGGGCGCCGCCGCCCCGATCAACGCCCGCCGGGTCGCATCGGTCATCTCCCCGCCCAGCTCCACCGAGAGCTCCCGCATCGCCACATCCCAGAGCTTCTCCGAGTCCAGCAACGTGCCGTCCATATCCCACAGCACGCCCGCCAACCCCGTCACCTCGTACGTCTCCACGACTCCCACCCTCTCATCCCGGGCGGGGTCAGCCGGTCTGGGAGTCGAGGATGACGGTGCGGCCGTTGTCGTTGCCCACCCGGAACCAGCGGCGTTCGGATTCGGAGCCGCCGTTCTTGTAGGTGTAGGTGATGGTGGCGGTCACGGTGTCGCCGGATTGGGTGACATTGGAGGCGGAGACGGCGCGGAATTGACTCCAGAAGCGGACATAGGAGTCGTAGCCGCCGGTACGGGACTGATAGGACGGGGACAGGGAGGACCAGGCGCCGCTGATATTGCCGGGGAGCATGCCGTAGTAACCGGAGACGAAGGCCACCGGGTTGGCGGCGGGCGGCGGCGGGGCGACGGTGGTCGTGGGCGGTGGGGTGGTGGTCTGGCTCGGGGTGGGGCTGGGGGTCGGGGACGGGGAGGGCGAGGGGGCCGCCGACGTCGTGGGGGCAGCGGTGGTGGGTGCCGCGGGGGTGGGTGTCTCGGTGTTGGTGGGGGCGGCGGCCGGGGGGACGGCCGCGTTCCGGGTGTCGTTGTTGCCGCCGCGCAGGGCGAGGGCGGCGATGCCGATCACCAGGACCAGGACGACCGCGGCCGCGGCGGCGCCGACGAGGAGCAGGCGGCGACGCGTGGAATCGGTCGAATTCGGTTGCGGCACAGCGGGTCTGGTACCGCCACTGGCCGGTCCGGTGGCCAGGTGCATGGTCTGGGCGTTCGCGTCGCCGGTGGCGGCCGCGCCGGTCGCGAGCACCGTGGTGGCGGCCGCGGGATCGACCGGTGCGCCGGGCGCGGGAAGCACCTTGGTCGCGGTGGGGGCGAGATCGGGGGTGCGGCCCTCGGCGACGGCCTCGAGCGCCTCCTGCGCCTCGCGCATGCTCGGGCGGTCGCCGGGCTCGGCCGCCAGCAGCGCCATCAGCACCGGACCCAGCACCCCGGCGCGCGTGGGCTGGGTCACCTCGGCGCGGGCGACCGAATGCAGCACGGCCAAGGGGTTGTCCCCCTCCCCGAACGGCGGTTGCCCCTCGACCGCCGCGTACAGCGTCGAGCCGAGCGCGAACACGTCCGAGGAGGGTTCCGGATTCTCGCCCCGGGCGATCTCCGGCGAGAGGTAGGCGGGAGTCCCGGCGAGGAATCCGGTGGAGGTGACCGTCACATCGCCGACCGCGCGCGAGATGCCGAAGTCGGTGATCTTCGCCGTCCCGTTGTCGGCGACCAGGATATTGGCGGGTTTGACGTCGCGATGTACGATCCCCGCCTCGTGCGCGGCGGCCAGCGCGGCGGCGACCTTCGCCCCGATCCGCGCGACCTCGCGCGGATCGAGCGGACCCTTCTCCCGCATGAGCGTGGCCAGGCTCGGCGCGTCGACGAACTCCATCACCAGCCAGGGCTGGCCGTCCTCCTCGGCGACGTCGAAGACCGTGACCGCGTTCGGGTGATGCAGCCGCGCGGCGATCCGGCCCTCCCGCATCGCGCGCATCTTCGCCTCGACCGCCTGCGAGCGGGTCAGGCCCGGCGCGAGCAGGAGCTGCTTGACCGCCACGGTCCGCCGCAGGCGGACGTCGCTGGCGCGCCACACGACGCCCATCGCACCGGTGCCGATGGGGTCGCCGAGTCGATATCGTCCCGCGATCAGCCGGTCTGACGTCATGATGTTGTACCCCTCCTGCGCTCACACGCCGAGTCGTCTACCCACTCCGCGCGAAGCCCGGAAACTCGAAAATCCTACGCGTTGAAGTATTTCGCTTCCGGATGCAGCAGGACGAACGCATCCGTCGACTGCTCCGGATGCAGTTGCAACTCCTCCGACAGTGTCACACCGATGCGCTCGGACTCCAACAACGACACGAGCTTGGCGCGATCCTCCAGCTCGGGGCAGGCGCCGTAGCCGAAAGAGTAACGGGCGCCCCGGTATCCGAGCTTGAAATACTCCTGGACGTCGGCGGGATCCTCCTCGGCGACCGCGTGCCCCTCGAGCACCAACTCCTCGCGGATGCGCCGGTGCCAGTACTCGGCCAGCGCCTCGGTGAGCTGCACGCCGATCCCGTGCACCTCCAGATAGTCGCGATAGTTGTTCGCCGCGAACAGCTCGTTGGCGAAATCGGCGATCGGCTGGCCCATGGTGACCAGTTGGAACGGCAGCACATCCACCTGCCCGCGCTCGGCCGCCAGCTCGCGCGACCGCACGAAATCGGCGATGCACAGGAACCGGTCCCGCTGCTGTCGCGGGAAGGTGAACCGATACCGTTGCGGCGCATCGGGATTCGGCTCGGTCAGCACGACCACGTCGTCGCCCTCGGACACCGCCGGGAAGTACCCGTACACGATCGCCGCGTGCTGCAACACGCCCTCGGCGGTGAGCCGATCCAGCCAGTACCGCAGCCGCGGGCGTCCCTCGGTCTCCACCAGCTCCTCGTAGGTGGGGCCGTCGCCGCCGCGCTGACCGCGCAGCCCCCACTGCCCGAGGAACAGCGCCCGCTCGTCGAGCAGGCCCGAATACTCGTGCACGCCAAGACCTTTGATCACCCGCGTGCCCCAGAACGGCGGCACCGCGACCGGTAGATCCGCGGCGACGTCCGAGCGCGCGGGCACCTCCACCGGCACCTCGTTGGCGCGCCGTTCGGCCGCGATCCGCTGGGACCGCTCGTGCCGGGCCTTGCGCTCGGCGGCCTTCTCGCGCTCGGCCACGGCCTCGGGCGAATCCGGATCGGGCCCGCCGCCGCGCTTGCGGGTCATGATGTCGTCCATGAGCCGCAGGCCCTCGAAGGCGTCGCGGGCGTAGTGCACATCGCCCTCGTACACGTCGGTGAGATCGTTCTCGACGTAGGAGCGGGTCAGCGCCGCGCCGCCCAGCAGCACCGGGAACTGCTCGGCCACCCCGCGGGAGTTCATCTCCTCGAGGTTCTCCTTCATCACCACCGTGGACTTGACCAGCAGGCCGGACATGCCGATGACATCGGCCTTCTTGTCCGAGGCGGCGTCGAGGATGGCCGAAATGGGTTGTTTGATACCGAGATTCACGACCTCGTAGCCGTTGTTGGACAGGATGATGTCGACCAGGTTCTTGCCGATGTCGTGCACATCGCCCTTGACCGTGGCCAGCACGATGCGGCCCTTGCCGGAATCGTCGGTGGCCTCCATATGCGGTTCCAGGTACGCCACCGCGGCCTTCATCACCTCGGCCGACTGCAACACGAACGGCAGCTGCATCTGCCCCGAGCCGAACAGCTCGCCCACGGTCTTCATGCCCGACAGCAGCGTCTCGTTGATGATCCGCAGCGGCGGCACCGTTTCCATGGCCTCGTCGAGGTCGGCCTCCATCCCGGCCTTCTCCCCGTCGACGATGCGCCGCTCGAGGCGCTCGAACAGCGGCAGCGCCGCGAGCTCCTCGGCGCGCGACGCCTTGGACGACGACGTCGACACGCCCTCGAACAGGGCCATCAGCTTCTGCAACGGGTCGTAACCCTCGCGGCGGCGGTCGTAGACCAGATCGAGCGCGGTCTCGCGCTGCTCCTCCGGAATCCGCGAGATCGGCAGGATCTTCGACGCGTGCACGATCGCCGAATCCAGCCCGGCCTGGACACATTCGTGCATGAACACCGAGTTCAGCACCTGTCGGGCGGCCGGGTTCAGGCCGAAGGAGATGTTCGACAGGCCGAGGGTGGTCTGCACGTCGGGATGCCGTCGCTTGAGTTCGCGGATGGCCTCGATGGTCTCGATGCCGTCGCGGCGCGACTCCTCCTGGCCGGTGCCGAGGGTGAAGGTCAGCGTGTCGATGATGATGTCGGATTCGGCGAGGCCCCAGTTGCCGGTGATGTCGTCGATCAGCCGCTCGGCGATCTCGACCTTCTTGGCGGCCGTGCGGGCCTGGCCCTCCTCGTCGATGGTCAGCGCGACCACCGCCGCGCCGTGCTCGGCGACCAGCTTCATGGTCTGCTGGAAGCGCGAGTCCGGGCCCGCGCCGTCCTCGTAGTTCACCGAGTTGACCGCGCAGCGGCCGCCCAGATGTTCCAGGCCCGCCCGCAGCACGGGAGTCTCGGTGGAGTCCAACATGATCGGCAGCGTCGAGGCCGTCGCCAGCCGCGAGGCCAGTTCGCTCATGTCGGCGGTGCCGTCGCGGCCGACGTAGTCGACGCACAGATCGAGCATGTGCGCGCCGTCGCGGGTCTGGTCCTTGGCGATGTCGAGGCACTTCTGCCAGTCCCCCGCGAGCATGGCCTCGCGGAAGGCCTTGGAGCCGTTGGCATTCGTGCGCTCGCCGATCATCAGCACCGAGGCGTCCTGCTCGAACGGCACGGCGGTGTACATGCTCGACACGCTCGGCTCGTGTTCGGGCGCGCGGACCGCGGGGGTCACCTCGGCGACGGCCTCGGCCACCTGCCGGATGTGTTCGGGGGTGGTGCCGCAGCAGCCGCCGACCAGGGCCAGGCCGAATTCGGTGACGAATCCGCGCAGCGCGCCGGCCAACTCCTCCGGGGTGAGCGGGTACTCCGCGCCGTTGGCGCCCAGCACGGGCAGGCCCGCGTTGGGCATGACCGACACCGGGATTCGCGCGTGCTTGGACAGATGCCGCAGATGTTCGCTCATCTCATCCGGGCCGGTGGCGCAGTTGAGTCCGATCATATCGACGCCGAGCGGTTCGATCGCGGTGAGCGCCGCGCCGATCTCGCTGCCGACCAGCATGGTGCCGGTGGTCTCGACGGTGACGTGGGTGATGATCGGGATGCGGCGACCCGCCCGTGCCATGGCCCGGCGCGAGCCGATGACCGCGGCCTTGACCTGCAACAGGTCCTGGCAGGTCTCGATGAGGATGGCGTCGGCGCCGCCGTCGAGCATGCCGAGCGCGGACTCGGTGTAGGCGTCGCGCAGGGCGTGGAAGGGCGCGTGGCCCAGCGTCGGCAGCTTGGTGCCGGGGCCCATCGAGCCGAGCACGTAGCGCGGGGTGCCGTACGCGGTCGGGCCCATCTCGTCGGCCACCTCGCGGGCCAGGCGGGTGCCGCGCTCGGAGAGGTCGCGGATGCGGTCGGCGATGTCGTAGTCGGCGAGGTTGGGCAGGTTGCAGCCGAAGGTGTTGGTCTCGACCGCGTCGGCCCCGGCCTCGAAGTAGGCGCGATGGATGTGTCGCAGCACGTCGGGGCGGGTCTCGTTGAGGATCTCGTTACAGCCCTCGAGCCCGCGGAAGTCGTCGAGGGACAGCTCCGCCGCCTGCAACATGGTGCCCATCGCGCCGTCACCGATCACGACACAGCGGGCCAGCGTGTCGAGCAGCGTGGTATCGAACTCGGCGCGAGGGGTCACAGACATGTACTCAAGAGTAAAGGGAGTCGCCGACAGTCCGCCGACCGCTCGGCCGCCGGCGACACGCAGGTTCGGAAGGTTATGCGGTGAACAGCAAGGCCCCGAACCCGTAGGCTGTGCGAGTGAACCCCAGCGCAACACCCGATCCGGAACTGCCGACGCTGCGCGATCCGGTCCTCGTCGCCGCCTTCGAGGGCTGGAACGACGCGGCCGACGCGGCCAGCGGCGCCGTGGAACATCTGGAACTGATCTGGGACGCCGAACCCCTAGCCGAACTCGACTCCGAGGACTACTACGACTACCAGGTGAACAGGCCGACGGTGCGCCAGGTGGACGGCGTCACCCGCGAGATCCAGTGGCCGTCGACCACCCTGTCGGTGTGCTCGCCCCCGGGCAGCGAGCGCGATGTGGTCCTTTTGCACGGCATCGAGCCGAACATGCGCTGGCGCAGCTTCTGCACCGACATCCTCGAACTCGTCGAACAGCTCGGCGTCACCACGGTCGTCATCCTCGGCGCGTTGCTCGCCGACACGCCGCACACCCGGCCTGTTCCGGTCACCGGCACCGCCTACAGCAAGGAGGCGGCCGAGGCCTTCAATCTGGAACAGACCCGCTACGAGGGCCCGACCGGCATCACCGGCGTCCTCCAGGACGCGTGCGTGCGCGCGGGCGTGCCCGCCATCTCGTTCTGGGCGGCCGTCCCGCACTACGTGTCCCAGCCGCCGAATCCGAAGGCGACCATCGCGCTGCTGCACCGGGTCGAGGACGTGCTCGACATCGAGGTCCCGCTCGGGGAGCTGCCCGCCCAGGCCGAGGACTGGGAGGCGGCGGTCGACGAGATGACCGCGGGCGACGAGGAGGTCACCGAGTACGTGCGCTCGCTCGAGGAGCGCGGGGACGCGGCGGTCGATCTCAACGAGGCGATGGCCAAGATCGACGGCGACGCCATCGCGGCGGAGTTCGAGAAGTATCTGCGCCGCCGCGGCCGGCCGGGCGGCTTCGGGCTCTGACCGAGGGCGGTCGGCCCGGGCTCGCTCGGGCCGACCGCAGACCGACCGGTCGGTGAGAGCGGCGGAAGTCGTTGCGACTCCGGCATTTCCGACATACGGGCCGTTTCATCGCGGGCGAAGGCCCTGCGGCCCAGCGAATTCCGCCGAACGGACCCCGAAAGCTACGATGCGGTCCGCACTTCCGAGCAGTCCTCGATCGTCCAGACCCGCGCCGCGGCGTCGTGCGCCAGCTTCGCGATCAGCAGGTCGCGTGGAATCGTCTGGCCCGCAAGGTGATCCAGCGACGGCACCACGACGTGATGCGCGTCGGCACGGCGCAGCTCGGCGGTCAGTTCCGCGAACGCCGTACCGTCCCCGGCGGGCGATTCGTGGAAGGTCGCGGCGAAGCAGAGTCCTGCGGACGCGGCGAGGCTGCACATGGCGTCCTCGAGCTCCTCGGTGTGCCCATCGGCCAAGTCGTCACGCACGTATCCATAGATCAACGCTTCCACCCGGACCTCCGTAGGGACGTGGATTGAATTCGCTGTTCTCGTGCTCTGTTCAGCATGCGGTACGCACAAATGCAATTGCAGATGTCAATGCGGGGACAACTGTGTGCCCTATCCGGGCCATCTTGCGTTAACTGGTGGGATACTACAGAGGTGACCGCTGGTGACGATCGACCCGTCTGGGCTGTTCGGATGCGTTCGGAGCGAGATGCTCGGGGGTGGTCGCAGGCAGACGCCGTCCGAGCCATGCGCGCCAAGTCCTCTCACAACCTACCCACCGATTCCACGCTGCTACGGAACTGGCGCCGTTGGGAGTCCGGCGAGTCGCGCCCGGACGACTTCTACGCGCCCATCATCGCCGCCGCCTTCGACACGGTGACCGCGGCGTTCTTCCCCAAGGCCCGCCCCAACCGCGACGACGAGCTGATTTCCTCCACCGGCATGGACACCCTGGAATTCATCGGGCGCCTGCGGATGTCGGACGTGTCGTCGGCGACGCTGGACGCCATCCGGATCACCGCCGAGCGGATGTGCTGCGAATACCCTTGTGCCGACCCGATGGAACTGCACGCCGAGGGCACCGCGTGGCTGCGCCGGATCACCTCGCTGCTGGACGGCCGGCTCACCCTCGCGCAGCATCGCGAGGTTCTCGTACTGGCCGGTTGGGTCGCATTGCTGGTCGGTTGCGTGGATTACGACCTCGGCTGGCGCACCACCGCGGAGGCCACCCGCCGGGCGGCGGTATCGCTGGGCCACGAGGCCGAACACGCCGAAATCCAGGGCTGGGGAGCGGAAATGGCGGCCTGGTTCGCCCTGACCCAGGGCAACTATCGCGGCGCGATCGGGGCCGCCGAGTCGGGTCTGAGCCTGACCGGCGACCACGGCGTCGGCGTGCAACTGGCCGCGCAGCAGGCCAAGGCGTGGGCCCGCATCGGCGACCGCGACGAGATGGAGAACGCGCTGCGGCGCGGCCGCGCGATCCTCGACGGCCTGGACCATCCGGCCAATCTGGACAATCATTTCGTCGTCGACCCGGGCAAATTCGACTTCTACGCCATGGACTGCTGCCGGGTCGTGGGCGACGATCGGCTCGCGGAAAGCTATGCGCGCCAGGTCATCCGGACCTCGACCGGACCGGACGGCATCATCCGCCGCCCGATGCGGGTGTCGGAGGCGCAGCTGACCCTGGCCGTGGTGGCGGTGCGCGACCGCGATCTGGAGCTGGCCGTGGACGAGGGGATGCGCGCCTTCGCGGGCAAGCGCCGCTCGCTGCCGTCGCTGCTGTGGATCGCGGGCGAGGCCGCGCGCGAGATGATCGAACGCTTCCCGGGCGACCCGCGCACCCGCGACTACCTCGAGCAGTTGCGCTCGCTGACCACCGGGTAGCCGCGCGTCCCCGCCATCTGTCACACCCCGTTGCTAGGCTCCGCCAATGGACTTCAGCCTGCGGACGTGCTCGTGGCGAGGACACGAGACCTACGCCCCCGACGAGCCGGAACTGGCCGCGCGCCTGCATGTTTCGACGCCCGCCGGTCCGGCGTGGCGGTGCCTGCGCTGCGGCGACTTCGTGATCGGCGAGCCGCGCTACCGTGGCCCGGCCGACGAGGCGCCCGAGGTGCCGCGCGGGCGGCTGCTGCGCGACCGGTTCATCATGCGGCTGCTGGCCGTCGAGCGGGTGCTGCGCGGGCTGGTGTTCATCGCGCTCGCGGCGGGCGTGTTCAAGGTGCGCAACTCGCAGGCGGAGCTGAAGTCCGCGTTCGAGAAGGAGCTGCCGCTGATCCAGCCGCTGGCCGACCAGATCGGCTGGAACCCGGACAATTCCAAGATCGTGCACTTCATCCAGGAGGGTTGGACGCTGTCGCCGACCACACTCACCTGGATCGCCATCGGTTTGCTCGCCTATGCCGCAATCGAACTCGTGGAGGCCGTGGGCCTGTGGCTGGTGCGGCGCTGGGGCGAGTACTTCGCGGTGGTCGCGACGGGTTTGTTCCTGCCGCTGGAGATCTACGAGCTGACCGAGCGGATCACGGTGGTGCGCCTGGGCGCGCTGCTGATCAACATCGCGGCCGTGCTGTGGCTGCTCTGGTCGAAACGGCTGTTCGGGATCAACGGCGGCGGGCGCGCCTACCACGCCGAGCACAGCGAGGAGAGCCTGCTCACCGTCGAACGCGCGGCCGTCGCGGCCGACGCCGCCTGATGGGCTACCCTCGTGCCGGTGACCGAGTCAGCTGAAGGATTGCTGCCCCTCGACTACGGCCGCGTGACATTCGCGGCGGCGGTCGAGGAGCGACTGCGGCTGTTCTCCTTCGCGACCGCCGAGAAGCGCGGCGAATACCTGTGGGTGCTGCGGGCATTCGATCACGCGCGCGCGGCCTACGTGGTGCTGCTGCACGCCAGCGACGTCGCCGACACGCTCACCCGGCTCCCCGACGCGCCGCGGTTGACCGCCACCGAGGTCGGTCCGCTGCTTGAGCAGTTGCATCAGTGGGGTGTGCTGGAACGCAGTTACGACGGCACCCGCGCGGCGACGCTGGCCGAATACCGCAACCGCCACTTCGTGTATCAGTTCTCCCGCGCGGGCTATCAGGCATACCGGTCGGTCGCCGAGGTGCTCGGCGCGCGGCTCGACGAGGCGGCGCTGTCGCGCCTGGTGCTGCCCGAACTGCTCTCGGATCTGCACGCGCTCGCCGCGGCGAACCGGGCCGGGGACGCCGAACGGGTCTATCGCGTGCTGAACCGCCTCGATACCGCCCTATCCGAATTGGCCGATCGCGCCGCCCATTTCTATCTGACGCTGGGCGATCTGGTGCGCACCACCGAGGCGACGCCGGAGGCGTTCCTCGCGCACAAGGACGCGCTGCTGGCGCACATGCGCGAATTCAGCATGGATCTGGCGCGTTTCGCGCCCCGGCTGGCCGCGGCCATCGCCGAGGTGGAGGACACCGGCGTCGACGACCTCATCGCCCGCGCGGGCGCGTGCGACGAACGGGTGCTGCTCTCGCGCGCGGACCGGGAGGCCGACTGGCGGGCGCGCTGGCACGGGCTGCGCGGCTGGTTCGTGGCCACCGCCGCGGAAGCCGGTGCGGCCGAGGGCGGTCCGCAGACCGAGGCCGAGCGGCTGCGCGAGGCGACGATGAGCGCGATCGCGGCGGTGCTGTCGCTGCTGCGCCGGGTGACCGAGACCCGCCGGGGCGGGGTGAGCCGGGAGTCGGCGCTGCGGCACCTGGCCGGATGGTTCACCGCCGCGCCGACCACCGAGAGCGCGCACGCCCTGTTCGACGCGGTGTTCGGGCTGGGCCGCCCCCGGCATCTGGCGATGGAACATCCCGACGCCGATATCATCCCGCCGATCCGATCCTGGTGGGACGCACCGCCGTTGGAGATCGCCCGCACCCTCGCCGAAACCGGTCGCCCGCCCTCCCCCGGCGCGCCCTCGCGCATCCAGCGCAACGACGCGGGGGTGCGGCGGCTGCGCGCGTCCCAGCTCGACGCGCAGCGCCGCCGGGCCGAGGCGGCGCGCTCGCTGGCCTCGGCCGACGTGTACGAGCGGGTGCTCGACGAGCGCGAGACCGAGGTGCTGCTGCGGCTGCTCGACGCCGCCTCCACGGCCTGGGTGCCGGTCAGCGGACGGGTCTCGGGCACAACGGGTTCCGACAGCGGGGTCACCCTCACCGTCGCCGAGCATCCGCGCTCGACCGTGGTGCGGACCGCGCGCGGACTGCTGTATCTCGACCACCGGCGCCTGACCGTGCGCGAGAATCCGCGCGGCCGGGCGGCGGCCGGGCGGTTGTGATGCACGCGCGCACGATCGACCCGCTCACCCTCGACAGCTATCAGCGGGCCGCCCGGGTGATCCTCGCCAATCACCTGGTGACCCGGACGTTTCCGGATCGCATCGCGCTGGCGCTGATCCGGCGCTGGGCCACCGAGCTGCGCGAGGATCTGGCGGAGTTGTTCGGCTACCGGCTGGAGGTCACCGAGACCACCGCACGGCTGTTCCCGGTGGTGGACCGGCTCGACGCCGGCCGTCCGGCGCGCACGCCCGCCGAGCGCGTCTTCGACCGCCGCCGCTACGCGTATCTGGCGCTCGCGCTGGCGGCGCTGGGCCGCGCGGGCGATCAGATCACATTGTCGGAGTTGGCCGATCAGGTCGCGTCCTACGCCACGCGGGTGGACGGGCTCGAACTCGCCACCGACCGGGCGGCCGACCGGGACGCGTTCGTCGACGCGGTCGCCTGGCTGGGCGCACGCGGGGCGCTGACGCTGGCCGACGGCGACGCGGGCGGGTGGGCCGCGGATCCGGAGGCCGGGGAGGCGCTCTACGACATCGACCGGTCGGTGGTGTTCGCGGTGTTCCGGCCGCCGCGGGCGGTGCAGCATCTCGACAGCGTGCGGGGACTGTTCGCCGACGAAACCGACGGCGGCGCAAGCGGTTCCACCCCACGCGCGGCGGCGGCGCGGCGGGTGCGGCGGGCGCTGGTGGAGTCGCCGGTGGTATACGCCGAGGAGCTGACCGCGGACGAGCGCGCGCTGCTGGGCACCGATCGGATGGTGAGCGAGGTCGAACTGCTCACCGGGCTGCGCGCCGAACGCCGGGCCGAGGGCGTCGCGCTCATCGATGTGTCGGGCCGGTTGTCCGATGTGCGGTTCCCCGGTACCGGCACGCTCGCCCAGGTGGCGTTGCTGCTGGTCGGCGAGATCGCCGATGTGGTGCTCGATCTCGACGCGCCGGTCGCGCGGCGACCGCGGCCGGAGCCCGCGACGACGCTCATCGATCAGCTCGATCAGGCGATTCCGCGGGCGACGGTGTTCGCGCCGCTGGTGGTGCCCGAACCCGCGGAGCCCGCCGAGGACGACCCGGAACCGTTGGGCGACACCGAGATTCCCGAACATCCGTTCCTCGCCTGGGAGTGGATCCACGAGACGGTGCAGGCGCTGACCCACCGCTACGGCTCCACCTTCGCCGCGCAGTGGCAGGCCGACGTGCCGGGGCTGACCAAGGAGGTGGTGGCGCTGCTGGAGCGGCTGCGCCTGGTCGAGGTGCTGGCCGACGGTCTGCTGATCCTGCCCGCCCTGGCCCGCTATCGCGGCGCGATCGTCACCGTCCGCACCCGCGCGGAGTCCGAATTGTTCGCCTCGGCAACGCATCTGGGAAGGGAATGACCGATGGACCTCATTCACGGTGGCGTTCGTTTCGTCCCCACCCGCGCCGGGATCATCAATCTGTGGGACTACCGCGATCAGGAGTTCTGCTTCGCCGACGGGCGGCTGGTGCTGCGCGGACCCAACGGCTCGGGGAAGACCAAGGCCCTCGAGGTGCTGTTCCCGTTCGTGTTCGACGGCCGCATCGAACCGCGACGGCTCAACCCGTTCGCCGGTGAGGAACGGACGATGAAGTCGAATCTGCTGTACCGCAAGCAGGAATCGGCGTACTCGTATGTGTGGATGGAGTTCGCGCGCGGCAGCTGGGCCGAGCCGGAGGTGGTCACGGTCGGCATCGGGATGCGCGCCACCCGGTCCTCGGACAAGGTGACGCGCTGGTATTTCGTCGCCGACGGGCGGGTCGGCGTGGACTTCTCGCTGATCGGTCCCGACGACCGGCCACTGACGCGCAAACAGCTGGCCGAGCAGATCGGCACCGACGCCATCACCGATCGGCCGGTGGACTATCGCGCCGCGATCGACGCGCGCATGTTCGGGCTCGGCTTGCAGCGCTACGACCAGTTGATCAATCTCATTCTGACGCTGCGGCGTCCGCAGCTGGCCAAGAATCTGGACCCGCGCGGGTTGTCGCAGGCGCTGACCGACGGATTGCGGCCGCTCGACGAACAGCTGATCCTCGACGCGGCGCGGTCGTTCAGCGATATGGAGGAGGTCGGGCGCACGCTGGAGGGGCTGGCCCAAGCCGACTCCGCCACGCGGGCTTTCGTCGGGGTGTATCGCAAATATCTTGGGGTGCAGGCGAAGTCGGATGTCGATCAGGTGCGGTCCCGGCTCGACGCGGTCACCCATGCCAGTACCGCGCTGTTCGCGGCGACGGCATTGCGGGAGCGCCGCGAAACCGAGCGCGCCGCCGCGGAGGTGCGCGCCGAGGAGGCCGATCGCGCGTACGAGCAGGCGCTCGCCGATCGGGAGACCTTACAGCGTTCCGGTGCCTACGAGGGCAAACAGCAACTCGACGACCTCGCCGACGCCGTGCGCCGCCTGGAGACCTCGGCGGCAGTGCACCGCGACAAGGCCACCAAGGCGCAGCAGACCGTCGCGCAGCGCACCGCCGAGGCCGAACGGGCCCGCTCGACGGTCGAGAACGCGACCGGGGCGCTCGCGCGGGGCGAGGACGAACTGCGCGCCGCCGCCGAGGAGGCCGGAATCGCCTGGGCGGCACTGCCGGAACAGGCTCGCGCCGAACAGCTCACCACGACCGTGCGCGGCCACGCCGAGGAACGCGACGCCGACGTGCGCGCGGTCCGCAAGGCCCTCACGCTCGTCGAGACCGCCACCGCGGATCGCACCCGGGCCGAGCGCTCCGCGCAACGCGCCACCGAACAACGCGACGCCGCCGCCGCGGCCCTCGCCGAGGCCGAGGCCGCCGTCACCCTGGCCCGCTCCAATTCCGCTGCCGCCCTGCGAAATTGGTGGGACGAGCACCGCGACGTGCTCGGTCCGGTCCGCAAGGGCCTGTTCGAGGCCCTCGACTCGGCCCTCGCCGACACCGGTTCCGACGACGCCCCCACCCTCGCCGAGGTCTTCGCCGACCGCACCGAACCCCTCACCGAGGAGATCCGCGCCCGACGCCAACAGGCCCGCACCACGGCCGAGCAGGCCGTCACCCGGATCGCGTCGCTGCGCTCCGAACAAGCCGAGATCGCCGCCGAAAAGGACGACGCCCCACCACCTTCCGCCGCCCGCACCGACTCCCGCGTAGACCGTCCGGGCGCACCGCTGTGGCGGCTGGTGCGCTTCGCCGACCACGTCTCGCCCGACGAGGCGGCCGCTCTCGAGGCCGCGCTGCACGCCGCCGACCTACTCGACGGGTGGGTGTGCGACGAGATCCCCGAGCACGAGTCGGACCAGTTCCTGGTGCCGTTGCCGGAGAATCAGCGGCCGTCGGGGCGCACGCTGGCCGATGTGCTCGTGGTCGAGGACGGGTGCGGGGTGGAAGCGGTTGCGGGGGTGTTGGAATCGATCGCCCTGCGCGGTTCGCTGAATGGGGCGGGCACGGTAGCCGACGGTCGGGGTGCGCTCGGGGTTGGCGCCGGGGCGGCGGAGCCGAAGGACGACAACACGGCGGTCACCAGGGCCACCGCTAGGAAAGCCAAGGGTGCCGCCACAGCCACTGGAACCACCGTCGCCGCCGCGGCGCGCGAAACCACGAGTGCCGACGCCACCACCGGAACCTCGGTTGCAGCCACTGCCAACGAAACTACCGACGCGACCGCTGCTATCACCAGCAAGGACGCGGGCACGTTTGCCGCTACGGCTACGACCGGCCAACCCGCGGGCACGACCGCCGCTACGGCCACGGACAGCACGCCCGCTGCAACGGTTGCCACCGCCACGGACAGTGGAACCACCGCCACCGCTTCCCGAGCGGGCAACGAAAGCATTTCTGTCCCTGCGGCGGACAGGGTTCAGGCCGTTGGCTCCCGCGCGCACGTCGGTGGGGCGGCGACCGACGAGTTGGCGGCTGACGAGGCCCCCTTCGGGACTACGGCGACGCGTACCGGCGCTTCTGGCATGGAATCCGTTGGGGAGCTGAGCATTTGCCTCGACGGGCGCTTCCACCACGGCGTGCGGTTGGGACGGCACGGCAAGCCGCACGCCGAATTCATCGGGGCGACGGCTCGGGCTCGGCGGCGGGAGGCGCGGCTGGCCGAGATCGCGGCGGCCATCGAGGCGGCCGAGGCGGCGGAGGTGGTCGCGCGGGCCGAGGAGCGGGCGGCGACCGCGGAGCTGGCGCAAATCTCCGCCGCCGCCAAGGGGTTACCGCGCACGAGCGCGGTCACCACGGCGCTGCGGGCGGTCTCCGAGGCGGCGGGTGTGCTGCGGTCGCGGTCGGAGGCGGCGGCGCAGGCCGAGCGGGATCTCGATCAGGCGGTGGCGGAGTTCACCGCCGCCGACAAGAAGGTGCGGGCGGTGGCGGCGGCGCATCGGGCGCCGCGGGATCCGGGTGAACTCGACGCGCTCGCGGCGGCGATCCGGCATTTCGAGAACACCGGGACCGCGCTGCTGCGGTTGCGCGGAGACCAGGTGCGCGAGCAGGAGCGGGCGCGGGAGGCCGAGGATCGGCTGGCCGAGGCGCGGGATCTGGCGGAGGCGTTCGCCGAGGAGGCCGAGGCCGCCCGATCGGGATACGAGGAGCAGCTGCGGAAGCTCGAGACGCTGCGGGAGGCGTTGGGCGCGAGCGCCGCCGATATCGACCGCGAGCTCGAGCAGGCGCGCGAACGCATCGACGCCGCGCGGGCGGAACAGAAGTCGGCGCGCAAGGCCGCCGCCGACGCCATCGAGGGCGTGGGCACCGCCGAGGGTTCCTATCGCGCCGCGCACGACGCGCTCGGCACCGCGCTCACCGAACTGCTGGCCGATGTCCGCGGTCTCGCGCCGTACGCGCGGCCGGATCTGCTCGGTCTGCTGGGCGCGCCCGCGCACTGCCGGTGGCCGAGCAGCGAGGCGGCGTGGTCGACGCCCGAGCAGTTGCTGTATCGCATCGAAACCGGTGGGCCCGAAGGGGATTCGCGGGTGCTGCCCGACGAGGTGCACGAGCTGTTCGAGGGGCTTTCCGCGGCGACGGCGTCGGTGCGGGCGGGTGAGGCGGCCCGCAAGTCGACCCGCAGCGCGGTGACCGCGGCATTGCAGGAGTTCGACGCCGCCCTGGCCGCGGCCCGCCAGGACTACCGGCTGCAATGGGACGCCGCGGACGGCCTGACGGTGGTGCAGGTGCACGACGATCAGGGCACGGCCGCGCTCGCCGACTTCGCCGACCGGATCGCGCGCGCCCGCTCCGATCAGGAGTTGCTGCTCACCGACGCCGAACGCCGCATCCTCGAGGACGCGCTGTTGACCGGACTCGCCCAGCAGATCCACGAACGCACCGGCGACGCCCGCGATCTCATCACCCGCATGGGCGCGGAGATGAAGCAGCGCCGCATGTCCTCGGGCAACACCATCGGCGTGCACTGGGTGCTGGCCGACAACCTCTCCGAGTCGGCGCGCGCGGTCTGCAAACTGCTCGACCGCGACGCCTCCGACCTCACCCCCGACGACCTCGCCACCATCCGCGCCCACTTCGCCGCCGAGATCCGCGCGGCCCGCGCCGCCCACCCCGAACGCTCCTACCCCGAAATCCTCGCCACCACACTGGATTACCGCACCTGGCGAGTGTTCTCGTTCACCCTCGTCACCGCCGACGGCTCCGAGGACCGCCTCACCGTCGCCCGCCACAGCGCCCTCTCCGGCGGCGAACAGTCGGTCTCCCTGCACCTCCCCCTCTTCGCCGCCGCCCACGTCATGCTCGACTCCGCCGACCCCCAGGCCCCCCGCCTCCTCGCCCTCGACGAAGCCTTCGCCGGCGTCGACGACAACGGCCGCAGCGAACTCCTCGGCCTCTCGGTCGATTTCGACCTCGACCTCTTCATGACCGGCTACGACCTCTGGATCACCTACGACCACGTCCCCGCCTGCGCCCACTACGACCTGGCCCACTCCGCCGCCGAAAACACGGTAAGCGCAACCCTCCTGGTCTGGGACGCCACCGACCTCCTCGCCGAACACGACAACACCGACCTCACCACCTCCCTAGGCTCCCCCAACCGCCGCCGCACCCCCCACACCGTCGAGGGCGCCATCCCCTTGGAAGAATCCCTCCACCCCGCCACCTGACCCCAGGCACGGCAACCCAGCCGCACCCTTTATTCGGATCCGCACCCCTTACAGGGCTCTAGAACGGGTGCGGATTCGAATAAAGGGTGCGAATCGGGTTGCCGCACTTGGGGGTAGGCCACCTCAGAAATGCTTCGGTCCCCCAGGCATGGCGACCCAGCCGCACCCTTTATTCGGATCCGCACCCCTTACAGGGCTCTGGAACGGGTGCGGATTCGAATAAAGGGTGCGAATCGGGTTGCCGCACTTGGGGATAGGCCCTCCCAGAAATGCTTCGGTCCCCCAGGTACGGCAACACAGCCGCACCCTTTATTCGGATTCGCACCCTTTGCAGGGCTCTAGAAGGGGTGCGAATCCGAATAAGGGGTGCGGCTGGGCTGGCGTACCTGGGGTTGGGTGCGGCTGGGCTGGCGTACCTGGGGGTTGGGTGCCTCTGGGACGTATTATGGGGGAAGGGGATTGGGGCCTTGGGTTATCTCGGGCGGAAGCTGTCGGGGTTGGCGGCTGTCCAGTCGGTGTGCCAGGACGGGGGTGTGTTGGTGAGGAGTTCGGTCGGGGACAGCCATTCGTAGAGTTCGGCGTAGGAGCGTTGGATGGTGGGGGAGATTTTCTTGCGGAGCATGTGGGGGGTGAGGTCGGCGGGGGTGGGGGCGCCCAGGGAGGCCATGAGTTGCATGGCTTGTTGGACGGTGGCTTGCTGGTAGCGCTGGACGCGTTGGGATTTGTCGCCGACGTCGAGGGCTCGGGCGCGGCGGGGGTCCTGGGTGGCCACGCCTACGGGGCATTCGTTGGTGTGGCAGCGTTGGGCTTGGATGCAGCCGATGGCCATCATCATGGCGCGGGCGGCGTTGGTGTAGTCGGCGCCCTGGATGAGACGTTTGACGATGTCGGTGCCGGTGGCGACCTTGCCGCTGGCGCCGAGGCGGATCCGGTCGCGCAGGCCCGTGCCGACGAGGGCGTTGTGGACGGTCATGAGGCCGTCGGTGAGCGGGAGGCCGACGTGGTCCTCGTATTCCAATGGGGCGGCGGCGGTTCCGCCCTCGGCGCCGTCGACGATGATGAAATCGGGGGCGGTGCCCTCGGCGAGGATGGCCTTGCAGATGGCGAGGACATCGACGCGCGATCCGACGCACAGTTTGAAGCCGACGGGTTTGCCGTCGGACAGCTCGCGCAGCCGGGCGACGAAGCCGATCAGCTCACGCGGTGTGTGGAATTCGGTGTGCGCGGCGGGGCTCACGCATTTCTCGTGCGCGGGGACGCCCCGATACCGCGCGATCTCCTCACTCACCTTCGCCGCCGGAAGCACCCCGCCCAGACCGGGTTTCGCGCCCTGACTCAGCTTGATCGAGACGGCCTTCACGTGATCGTGCGCGACCTTGTCCGCGAACTCGCCCGGATCGAACCGCCCGTCCTTCGTCCGCGCCCCGAAATACGCCGACCCGATCTCCCACACCACATCCGCCCCGCCGTCGAGGTGATAGGGCGTGAGCCCGCCCTCGCCGGTGTCGTGCGCGAACCCCCCGGCCGCCGCGCCGCGATTCAACGCCCGCAACGCGTTCCCCGACAACGCGCCGAAGCTCATCGACGAGATGTTCAGCAGCGACATCGAATACGGCCGCTTGCAGTCCGGCCCGCCGATCAGCACCCGCGGCGGCTCGCTGGGCTCGTCGACCGGCGCGGTGGAGTGCACCAGCGACTCGTAGCCCACCGATTCGATGTCCCGCTCGGTGCCGAACGACAGCTCGCCGTGAATGCCCTTGGCCCGCTCGTAGACCATCGTGCGCACATCGCGATCGAACGGCCGCCCGTCGAAGTTGCGCTCGATGAAGTACTGCTGCAACTCCGGCCGGATGCTCTCCAGCAGAAATCGCATGTGCCCGAGGATCGGATAGTTCCGCAACACCGAATGCCGCGTCTGCACCAGGTCGTACACCCCGACCCCCAGCAGCACCGCCACCACCGCGACGAGAATCCACCACGCCCACGACCCGATCGAGGCCACCACCCCGACCGCCACCACCGCGACCGCCAGAAACCCGACCACGAAGAACCGCCCCATAACCCTGCCTTCCCGTGCAACCCGACCCATCAGCAACCGGCATACCCCCTCGCGCACCAACTTCCCAGGCCCACGACCCCAGCCGCACCCTTTGTCCGGATCCGCACCCCTTGTAGGGCTCTGAAGAGGGTGCGGATCCGAATAAAGGGTGCGGCTGTGTTGCCGAACCTTTGGGGGGTTCCGCTGTGTTGCCGAACGTTTGGGGGGTTCCGCTGTGTTGCCGAACGTTTGGGGGGTTCCGCTGTGTTGCCGAACGTTTGGGGGGTCCCGCTGTGTTGCCGAACGTTTGGGGGTGGTGCCGAACGTTTGGAGGACTGCTATGTTGGCGAACGTTGGAGGGAGCACCGCGAACCCTACAAGGCTGGGCCGCTCGCACCCGATAGAACGGTCACCGGGTGCGGCGGACGGGCTCGCAGCAGCCGATCGCGCACGGGTCGCCGTTGGTGGTGCAGCCGTAGCCGGGGACGGAGCCCAAGCGGCGGGGCGGGACCCCGTCGAGGTGCTCGGCCACCAACTCGGCGACCAACTGCGCGAAGCGCGGATCGGAGCCCGGCGTCGCCGCCCGGGCGAAGGACATGCCCAGCTCCCGAGCCTTCTCGGCGGCCTCGTTGTCCAAATCCCAGATGACCTCGAGATGGTCGGAGACGAAACCGACCGGGCAGACCACCACCGCATCCACGCCCTTGGCGGACAACGTTTCCAGATGATCCACGATGTCCGGTTCGAGCCACGGAACCTGGGGCGGCCCGGAGCGGGACTGCCACACCACATCGAAGTCGTCGAAACCCGTTGCAGCGGCGCACAATCGGGCCGCGTCCGCGACCTGACGGCTGTAGAGGCGGCCACCGTCGGCAGGCGGACCGGCGGCCTCGTCAGCGGCCTCCGGAATCGAATGCGCGGTGAACACCAGGCGCGCCCCGTCGCGACGATCAGCCGGAATCCCCTCCAGCGCAGCGCGAATCGCGTCGGCGAACGCCGAGATCAACAGCGGATGATCGAAATACTGCCGCACCTTCACCAGCGTCGGCGCGCCCTCGCCCACCGCGGCCCGCGCCCGGGAGATGTCCTCGTCGTACTGACGGCACCCGGAGTACCCGCCCCACGCCGACGTCGGAAACACCAGGGCCGCACCGACTCCCGCCGCCACCATCTCCCCAACCGTGTCCTCGACCATCGGATGCCAGTTGCGGTTGCCGAAGTACACCGGCAATTCGATGCCGCGCCGGGCGAATTCGGCCTCCACCGACGCGATGATGGCGCGATTGAGGGCGTTGATCGGCGACACTCCCCCGAAATGCAGGTAGTGCTCGGCGACCGCGGCCAGCCGTTCGGGCGGGACACCCCGGCCCCGAGTGACGTTCTCCAGGAACGGCATCACGTCCTCGGGGCGCTCCGGGCCACCGAACGACAACAGCAGAAGCGCATCGACGGACCCGGGCACCGGGGCCTCCTGTCTCAGTTGGCGGCGAAACCGTCCGCGGGGAACCAGGTGTTGTGGCTCGCGCCGCCGTCGACGTAGATGATCGATCCGGTGGTGCCGGGCAGCCAGTCCGAGAGCAGCGTCACGATGGAACGAGCCACCACGGTCGGGTCGTCCACGTCCCAGCCGATCGGCGACGCGCCGTCCCAGTAGGTGTTGAGCATGTTCAGCTGCTTGGCGTCGTCGGTGGCGGTGCCCGCGATGGCCTTGGCGGCCAGGGTCTTGATCGGACCCGCGGCGATGAGGTTGGAGCGAATCCGCTTGGCCTCGCCCACCTCTCGGGCCACGTACCGGTTCACCGACTCGAGCGCGGCCTTGGCCACGCCCATCCAGTTGTAGTAGGGCATCGCCGTGCGCGGATCGAAGTCCATGCCGACGATGGACCCGCCCTCGTTCATGACGGGCAGCACCGCGCGCGCGAGCGAGGCGTAGCTCCACGCCGAGATCTCGAACGCCTTGGCCGCGTCGGGGCCGGGGCCGTCGAGGAACGGCTTGGCGTCGGGGCCCATCAGCGTGCGGGGGGCGAAAGCGATCGAGTGCAGCACGCCATCGATGCCCTGCGGCGCGTGTTCGCGCACCTTGTCCGGCAGCGCGGCCAGGTCCTCTTCGCTGGTGACATCGAGGCCGATGGCCGGGGGGATCTCCTCGGGCAGTCGCTTGGCGATGCGGTCGATCAGGCGCAGCCGCTCCGGAATTCCGGTGATGATCACCTTGCCGCCCTGTTCCTGGGCGACCTTGGCGGCGTGGAACGCGATCGAGGAATCGGTGATGATGCCGGTGATGAGGACGGTCTTGCCTGCGAGCAATCCGCTCATGAGAAGTGAGTTCTCCTGTCGGTGCGAAATCGGATGTGTGCGCGGTATCGGGGGCTCAGTGGCCCATGCCCATGCCACCGTCGACGGGAATGACCGCACCGGAGATGTACCCGGCGTCGTCGGAGGCCAGGAAGCTGATGGTGGCGGCGACCTCGTCGGGGCGGCCGATGCGCTTGGCCGGAATGGCCTGCATCGCCATCTCCACGAACTTGTCCTCCATCTCCTGGGTCATATCCGTGTCGATGAAGCCGGGCGCGACGACATTGGCGGTGATGTTGCGCGAACCGATCTCGCGGGTGATCGAGCGGGCGACGCCGATCAGACCGGCCTTGGAGGCCGCGTAGTTCACCTGCCCGGGCACGCCGAGCAGGCTCACCACCGAGCCGAGGAAGATCATCCGCCCCCACTTGGCCTTCTGCATGTTCCGGGTGGCGCGCTTGGCGCAGCGCCACGCGCCGGTGAGGTTGGCGTCGATGACGCGACCGAACTGGTCCTCGCTCATGCGCATCAGCAGGGTGTTGTCGGTGATGCCCGCGTTGGCCACGAGCACCTCCACCGGACCCTGCTTCTCCTCGACCTCGGAGAAGGCCGCGTCGACCGAGTCCGTATCGGTCACATCGCATTTCACACCCAGCAGGCCATCGGGCACGCCCGAGCCACGATGCGTGACAGCGACCTTGTGTCCGTCGGCGGCCAGGCGCTGGGCGACGGCGAGGCCGATGCCCCGATTACCGCCGGTGACCAGTACCGACCGGGATGTGATGTTCGACATGGGCAACAACCTACCTTCGTTCGCTCGTTCCGCTACGACCGGGCCGTAACCGACCCGAGGCCCGCCCGCCACGCCATGGCCGGCACGAGTGTCGCACTCGCGGCGGTCGCCGGTGTCGAGGGGCCGAGGCGCGTCGTCAGGACCGGGCGGGCGCGGGCGCCCCGCCGCGCAATGCGCGGAACCAGGTGAGCGCGAACGAGATCGCGAACGCCAGGTGCACGACGAGGAAGACCTTCGCCAGATCACGGGCCTCGCCGCTGAGCACACCCCAGACGTCGTTGCCCGCGACCAAGCCGAATCCGACGAAATTCGCCAGCACCACGGTATCGCGAATCGCGGGCGCGGCGACGTCGCGGGACCTCCAGTTCAACACCGCGATGCCGAGCATGGGCCCGCCCAGCAGCCGCAACAGCGAAAGCAGTTGCGGCGTGGCGTCTTCGGGCACGGCGCCGACCCCGAACCGCGCGGGCGCGAACAGCAGGGCGAGACCGATGGCCGCGAGATACACCGCGGCGGTGACGAGCAGGGCCTTCGACATGATCACTCCTGGATGGATACCTGAACTATCTATAATGGAAAGCTACACTATCCATATTCGACGGTCCAGAGGTGAGGAGCAGCGATCGATGCGGATGGCCGAATTGAGCCGGGAGGCAGGGGTTCCCGTCGCGACCGTGAAGTACTACCAGCGCGAGGGCCTGCTCCCGCCGGGCGAGCTGACCAGCCCCAATCAGGCCCGCTACGGCACCGACCACGTCCGCAGGCTCAAACTCGTGCGCGCGCTGCTGGACATCGGCGGCCTGTCGGTGGCCGACGCGCGGGAGGTGCTCGCCGCGATCGACGATCCGCGCACCTCGACCCACGACGTCCTCGGCCTGGCCCAGCACGGCCTGCCGATGCCGCGCGGGACCGTGAGCGCGGCCGATCGCGACTGGGCCGAGGAGACGATCGCGACGCTCTGCGCCGAACGGGGTTGGCGCCCACCGCCTTCCGACCTCATCGAGTCATTGGTGGTGGTGCTGTGCGCCTTCCGCGAGGTCGGCCACGAATGGGTCCTCGACGCGCTGTCGCACTACGCCGAGGCCGCCGACCGCGTCGCGGCCGCCGATATCGCGGCGGTCGCGCGGCTGCGTCCCACCGAGGCCGTCGTGGAGGGCGCGATCGTCGGCACCGTGCTGGGCGACGCGCTGCTGGCGACCCTGCGCCGGGTCGCCCACGCGGAGATCTCGCGAAAACGGCTGCGCGACTGACGAATTCGGGCCGCCCCAACCCTCCGCTCGGCGGCCCGGCCCGTCAGGGGATCCGCTGCCGATACGCCAGACCCGTCAGCACGCCCGCGGCCGTCATCAGCAGACCGAGCAGCAGCCACGGGCGGCTGGCGTCGCCGATGGTGGTCTCGTAGCCGATCTGGCTCTGCAACGTGTCGTAGACCTTGGTCAGCTCCTGCAGGGTGGACGCGGTGAAGAACTCGCCGCCGGACTCCTTGGCGATCTCCTGCATGGCGTCGTTGTCGACCGGGACCTGCGCGTCCTGGGTGCCGCCGTCGGGCAGCGGGATCTGCACCCGGCCCCAGGTGGTGCCGAAGGAGATGGTCGAGATCGGGATGTTCTTGCCCTTGGCCACCCGCGCTGCGGTGTACTCGTGGCGCGGATTGTCGAAGTCCTCGAAGGCGGGCACGGTCTGCTTGCCGTCGGACATGAGCACGATGCGCGCGGGCGGCGGGTCCTGCGCGCCGCCGAGCACCGAGCCGAGCGTGTCGATGGCCTGCAACGAGGAGAAGATGCCCTCGCCGGTGGCGGTGCGCTCGGCGAGCTTCAGGTTGTCGATCGCCGCCTTGACCGCCTCGTGATTGGTTGTGGGCGAGACCAAGACCGACGCCGTGCCCGCGAACGACACCAGCCCCAGGTTGATGCCCTTGGGCAGTTCGTCGACGAAGTCCTTACCGGCCTTCTTGGCGACCTGGATGCGCGAGGGCGGGACGTCGGTGGCCTCCATCGACAGCGAGACGTCGATGGCCAGCATGACCGTCGCGCGGTTGCGCGGGACCTTCTTGGCCGCCTGCGGTCCGGCCGCGGCGATGGTCAGCAGCACGAGGCCGACCAGCAGCAGCGCGACCGGCACGTGCCGCCAGGCGCTGGGCCGCTTGGGGGCGACCTTCTCGAGGGTCTCCATATTGGAGAACAGCAGCAGATGCCGTTGGCGGCGGCGCTGATTCACCACGTACAGCAGTGCCAGCAGCGCGATGACGACGAGGAATCCGAGCCAGACGGCCGCGGAGAAGTGCGAAATGCTCACTGTCGGGGGGCCCGTCCGGACGGGGCGCCGAAGGCGTGGCGCCGGGTGGACACGAACCGGACGACGTCGGCGATCCAATCCCGATCGGTGCGCAGGGTCAGCACCGGGGCCCCGGCGCCGCGCAGCGACTGTTCCACCCGCTCGCGGTGCCGCTGCGCCGCGAGCGCGAAATCGCTTCGCAGCGTGGGGGTCACGGTGAACTCGCGGGTGCGACCGGTCTCGGGATCGTGCAGCACCACATCGCCCACGTCGGGCAGGGCCAGATCCAGCGGATCCAGCACCTCCACCGCGAGCAGATCGTGGCGGCCGGAGATGGCGCGCAGCGAGCGCTGCCAATCGATCTCGCCGAGGAAGTCCGAGATCACCACGGCCAGACCGCGTTTGCGCTGCGGGCGGCGCAACGCCTCGACGGCGCCGCGCAGATCCCCGCGCACGCCGTCGGCGGCGTGCGGTGTGGTCGCGATGGTGCGCAGCATGGACTGCGCGTGAATTCGCCCGCTGCGCGCGGGAATTCGGAACAGCCGTTCGCCGTTGGCGACGACCGCGCCGATCCGGTTGCCGCCCCCGCTGGTCAGATGCGTGACCGCGGCCGCGGCGGCGACCACCAGATCGCGCTTCTGGCACAGCGCGGTGCCGAAGTCGAGGCTGGCCGACAGGTCGATCACCAGCCAGGTCTCGAGTTCGCGGTCGGCGATCATCTGCCGCACGTGCGGATGGGTGGTGCGGGCGGTGACCGACCAATCCATCTGCCGCACATCGTCTCCCGGCTGATAGAGCCGGGCGTCGCCGGGTTCGGAGCCGGGCCCCGGGATCAGGCCGAGGTGGTCGCCGTGCAGCACGCCGTCGAGGCGGCGGCGCACGGTGAGTTCGAGGGTGCGCAGCGCGGCCGACAGCTTGGGGTCGGTCAGCTGACCGGCACGGAACGACGGCGGCGCCGCACCCCGGTCGGGAACGTTCGCTGGAATCGTCACTGGTGCAACCGGTTTCGCCGCCTCGCTCACGGACGCTGCTGCTGCGGCTGCCCGGCGGCCTGGGCGCCGTTGGGCACCGGCGGCGCGGCGGCGGGCGGCGCCGGGGCCGGGGCGGGCTGCTGCTGGCCGGGCGCGTTGGCCTGCGGGGCGACCTGCGGCAGGCCGACGGTCTGGAGCACGCGCCGGATCACGTCGTCGGGGCTGATCTCGTCGGCGAGCGCGTCGTAGGACAGCACGAGGCGGTGCCGCAGCACGTCGGGCACGACCTCGACCACGTCCTGCGGCACGACGTAGTCGCGGCCGCGGATGAGGGCCACCGCGCGGGCGGCGGCGATGATGCCCAGGCTCGCGCGCGGCGAGGCGCCGTAGGCGATCCAGCCCGCGACGTCGGTGAGGCCGAACTCGGCGGGCTTGCGGGTCGCGGCGATCACCCGGACGACGTAGTCGACCAGCGCGTGATGGACGAAGGTGTTGGCGGCCAAGCGCTGCAACCGGATCAGCTCGGCGGGCTCGAGGACCTGCTTGGGCTCGGGCGGGGTGACGCCCATCCGGTAGATGATCTCGCGCTCCTCCTCGACCGTCGGGTAGTCGACGACGACCTTGAACAGGAAGCGGTCGCGCTGCGCCTCGGGCAGCGGGTACACGCCCTCGCTCTCGATCGGGTTCTGGGTCGCCATGACCAGGAACGGATCCGGCATCGGGTAGGTCTTGCCGCCGATCGACACGTGCCGCTCGGCCATCACCTCGAGCAGCGCCGACTGCACCTTGGCGGGGGCGCGGTTGATCTCGTCGGCGAGCACGAAATTGGCCACCACCGGACCCAATTCGGTGTCGAACTCCTCGCGGCCCTGCCGGTAGATGCGGGTGCCGACGAGGTCGGTCGGCACGAGGTCGGGGGTGAACTGCACGCGCGAGAACGTGCCGCCCACGACCCGGGCGAAGGTCTCCACGGCCAGGGTCTTCGCGATGCCCGGGACGCCCTCGAGCAGGACGTGGCCGCGGGCGAGCACGCCGACCAGCAGGCGCTCCACGAGGCGGTCCTGGCCCACGATCACGCGTTTGACTTCGTAGATCGCCTTCTCCAGGGTCTGGACGTCGCGCTCGAGGGTGTTGGGCGTCGACGCCTCCTGCGCCGAATTCACCGTGCTCACACCATCCGTCGAAGTCACCAACATCCCCGCTTTCGCCTAGTCCGGCCCCGAGAGGCTCGCCGCATTCGTGGTTCGCACCCGAGTGTGTGTCCCCACAAACTATTCCAGGTTTGGCATCCTCCCCCAACGCGGCCGGGGTATTCCGGGGCGACTCACAGGGAGTGCCACCGTCTGCCCAGGCAGCGACCGCTTGCCCGGCGGTACGCCGCGTGTTGCGCGACACTTTGCACAGTAACGCAAATCGGCCGCACGGGCCGCTGGACGGGGTCGTGCGCGTCGCGCTCCCCGAGGGACCTCAGGGGATGAGGCGAACCGCGTAGGGCATGATGCCGCCTTCGCGGACGGGCGAGATCTTCACGACGTCGCCGGATTCGGGGGCCTCGATCATGGTGCCGTCGCCGAGATACAGGGCGACGTGTTCGCTGCCGTTCGCTCCCCAGAACAGCATGTCGCCGCGTTCGCGCTCGTCGACGGGGACGCGGGTGCCCATGGTGTACTGGTAGCCGCTGTAGTGCGGCAACGAGATTCCCACGCCCGCGAAGGCGTAGATCATCAGGCCCGAGCAGTCGAAGCCGACCTTGCCGAAATCGCCGTAGCTGTCGGCGACGCCGCCGTCGTGGATGCCGAGGGTCGGGCCGTCCTCGTCGCCGCCGCCCCAGGAGTAGGTGACGCCGAGCTGGGACATCGCGCGATCGACCACGATCTCGACGAGCTGGTTCCGGTCGCCCGAGGGCAGTCGCGGGTGCGCGCCGGAACGGTGTGGGGGCGGGGCGTTGTCGAGTTGGGTGTGCGGGCGGCGGCCCGCGCCGAGTTCGGCGGCGCGCTCGCGCGCGTCCTTGTTCGCGGCGCTGCGGGCGGCCGCGGCGCTGCGGGCCGCGGCCTCCTCGGCGCGGCGGCGGGCGTCCCACGCCAGGTACGCGTCGCGCTGGCCCTGGAGCCCGGCCACCCTCGCGCGCGCGGCGTCGAGCCGCTGCTGGGCCGAATCCCGTTGCTGCGCAAGGGCATTGCGCGCGGCGAGCTGCTGTTCCTGGGCGGCCTGCGCGGCGGCGACGGCCCGCTGCGCGTCGGCCTTGCGGGATTCGGCGACCGCGGCGGCGGCATCGGCGGCCCGTTTCGCGGCACGGGCGGCGGAATCGCGGTTGGCCTGGTCGATCTGGGCGCGGCGCAGTTGTTCCAGGGCGTCCTGCCGGGATCTGGCGGCGACGGACAGCAGTTGGGCGCGTTCGAGGGCGACGGCCGGATCCGCGCCGGAGAGCACGTTGACCATGGCGTTGACCCCCGGCCGGGTGTACGCCTCGACGGCGAAACGGTCGAACTCGGCGCGGGCCGCGCTCACCCGCGCCCCGGCCTCGGCCAGATCGCGCTGGGTGCCCGCGGCCACCGCGGCGGCCGCGTCGGCGGCCTCGCGGGCGTTCTGGAGATCGACCAGGGCCTTGTTCACGGCCTCGCGCTTGCCCGCGAGTTCGGTGTCGAGCCGCTGGACCTGCTGTTCGGCGGCGGCCACCTCGTTGATGAGCCCGCTCACCTCGTCGAGCGTGGCGTCCACCGCGCCCCCGGCCGCGGCGATGTCGCCGTCGCTGGGATTGGGCGGGGGGCCGGGCTGCGCGCGGGCGACGGTGATGCTCGCGGCCAGCCCGAGGGCGCACAACAGCAATCCCACAGCGATCCGCAGCGACCTCTCGCGCCGCCTCGCCGTCCGTCGCATCGCACCTCCCTGGACCGCCGAGCTTCCCGGGGAACAGAGGCACCGCTCGCACGAGTGACCAGCGAAATCGCGGGTACGCACAACCTCTGGAGACCCATGCGACACTTCTTCCCCACAAGTGCCATATGAACCGTACGACACTCAGGACACAGAAGAAACCGCTCGGCCCGCACGTCGCGGAGTATTTCGGCGATTGCCGAACGATTGCCTGATATCGCCCCTGAATCTGCCGAATGAAACAGACCGGACGTCAGGAGAAACCGGCCGAGGTCGGACCGGTCGGATGACTAATTCCGCGCGAGCTCCCGATCGCCCGCCCGCCGGGACTTCACGACGTACAGCCCGGCGATGACGATCACCAATCCGGCCAGCAGCACGGCCGTGACCGTCGTCCACGACACCGTGTCCGGTTTGTCCAGACGATTCACGAACGCCTGCGCGGCCTCGGCGCTGTGCCCGTGACCCTGATACTTGGCCACGTCCTCGGCCTTCTCGAGCCGATAGCGCGGAATCGACGAGCTGTAGGTGCCCGCCCAGTCGTCGCCGAGGACCAGGACCGTGCCGTGTTCCACCTTGCCGACCTCGGTGGCCAGATCCCGCAGGCTGGAATCGGGCGAGGGGTTGCCGGGGACGACGACGATGCTCAGGGGGATTCCATTGTCCAGGGAGTCCTGCGCGGCCGCGGCCAGACCCGACTGATCGACGCCCTTCGGCGCGGCGACGTGATTGTCCGTGAGATCCACCAGAATCGAGCCCAGATCGGTGTCCGGCGGCAGTTCCGCGGCCATGGGGGTGAAAACCGAGGCGTACGAGACGGTCATCTTCCATCCGGTCTGTCGAGCCGCCCGGGAGGGCGACGGGCATCCAACACAGTTCAGGCGATCGAATGCACAGTACGCGACCGGGGCATGATGGAACCCGGGACGCCTCGCCTGGACGGCCCCGCGCGTTTCATAGGACAAGCGTACTGTTAGGGTTGGAAGCACGAGGCGCACAGCCCAGCCTGCGCCCTCGACCTGGGTCACCGGCACAGCCCCGCCGGTGACGAACACCCTCACCGACGAGTGGAGCTGAACGTATGACGAGCATCGATACATTCGGCGCCAAGGGCACCCTGCAGGTCGGAGATCGGTCGTATGAGATCTTCCGCCTGTCGGCCGTGCCCGGCACCGAGAAGCTGCCCTACGCGCTGAAGGTCCTCGCGGAGAACCTGCTCCGCACCGAGGACGGCGCCAACATCACCGCCGACCACATCCGCGCGATCGCGAACTGGGACGCCAAGGCCGAGCCCAGCACCGAGATCCAGTTCACCCCCGCGCGCGTGATCATGCAGGACTTCACCGGCGTGCCCTGCATCGTGGACCTCGCGACCATGCGCGAGGCCGTCACCACCCTGGGCGGCGACCCGGACAAGGTCAACCCGCTGGCCCCCGCCGAGATGGTCATCGACCACTCGGTCATCATCGACGTGTTCGGGCGCGCGGACGCCTTCGAGCGCAATGTCGACATCGAGTACCAGCGCAACGGCGAGCGCTACCAGTTCCTGCGCTGGGGCCAGACGGCCTTCGACGACTTCAAGGTCGTGCCGCCCTCGACCGGCATCGTGCACCAGGTCAACATCGAGCACCTGGCCCGCGTCGTCATGCTCCGCGACGGCCAGGCCTACCCCGACACCTGCGTCGGCACCGACTCGCACACCACCATGGTCAACGGCCTGGGCGTATTGGGTTGGGGCGTGGGCGGTATCGAGGCCGAGGCGGCCATGCTGGGTCAGCCCGTCTCGATGCTCATCCCGCGCGTGGTCGGCTTCAAGCTGACCGGCGAGATCCAGCCCGGCGTGACCGCCACCGACGTCGTGCTCACCGTCACCGACATGCTGCGCAAGCACGGCGTGGTCGGCAAGTTCGTGGAGTTCTACGGCAAGGGCGTGGCCGAGGTGCCGCTGGCCAACCGCGCCACCCTGGGCAATATGAGCCCCGAATTCGGTTCCACCGCGGCCATTTTCCCGATCGACCAGGTCACCCTGGACTACCTGCACCTGACCGGCCGCAGCGACGAGCAGGTCGCGCTCGTCGAGGCGTACGCCAAGGAGCAGGGCCTGTGGCACGACGCGGACGTCGAGCCGGAGTACTCGGAGTACCTCGAGCTGGATCTGAGCTCCGTGGTGCCGTCCATCGCCGGGCCGAAGCGCCCGCAGGACCGAATCCTGTTGTCGGAGAGCAAGATCGCCTTCCGCAAGGACATCCACAACTACACCGACGACGCCGAGGCCGCGCCGCACTCCAAGCTGGACGAGGCCGTGGAGGAGTCCTTCCCCGCCAGCGATCCGGTCGTGCTGTCCTTCGCCGACGACGACGCCGTGCTGCCGACCGCGGCCAACAACGCCAACGGCCGCCCGTCCAAGCCGGTCAAGGTGCACTCCGAGGAGTACGGCGACTTCGTGCTCGATCACGGCGCGGTGGTGGTCGCCTCGATCACCTCCTGCACCAACACCTCCAACCCGTCGGTCATGCTGGGCGCGGCCCTGCTGGCCCGCAACGCGGTGGAGAAGGGCCTGGCCCGCAAGCCGTGGGTGAAGACCTCGATGGCGCCCGGTTCGCAGGTCGTCAACGACTACTACGAAAAGGCCGGTGTCTGGCCGTATCTGGAGAAGCTGGGCTTCAACCTGGTCGCCTTCGGCTGCGCCACCTGCATCGGCAACACCGGTCCGCTGCCGGAGGAGATCTCCAAGGCGGTCAACGACAACGACCTCACCGTCACCGCGGTGCTGTCGGGCAACCGCAACTTCGAGGGCCGCATCTCCCCCGACGTGAAGATGAACTACCTGGCCTCGCCGCCGCTGGTCATCGCCTACGCGCTCGCGGGCACGATGGACTTCGACTTCGAGCACGACGCGCTGGGCAAGGACACCGACGGCAACGACGTGTTCCTGCGCGACATCTGGCCCTCCCCGCAGGAGATCCAGGACACCATCGACCGCGTCATCAGCCGCGACATGTTCCTCAAGGACTACGCGGACGTGTTCAAGGGTGACGAGCGCTGGCGCGGCCTGCCGACCCCGGAGGGCAAGACCTTCGCGTGGGACGAGAACTCGACCTACGTGCGCAAGGCCCCCTACTTCGACGGCATGCCGGAGCAGCCCGAGCCCGTCGCGGACATCACGGGCGCGCGAGTGCTTGCGCTGCTGGGTGATTCGGTCACCACCGACCACATCTCCCCCGCGGGCAACATCAAGCCGGGCACCCCGGCCGCGCAGTACCTCGAGGCGCACGGCGTCGAGCGCAAGGACTACAACTCCTACGGCTCGCGGCGCGGCAACCACGAGGTCATGATCCGCGGCACGTTCGCCAACATCCGGCTGCGCAACCAGCTCCTCGACGACGTCTCGGGCGGCTACACCCGCGACTTCACCCAGCCCGGCGGACCGCAGGCGTTCATCTACGACGCCTCGCAGAACTACCAGCAGGCCGGGATCCCGCTGGTCGTGCTGGGCGGCAAGGAGTACGGCTCGGGCTCCTCGCGCGACTGGGCGGCCAAGGGCACCCGACTGCTCGGCGTGCGCGCGGTCATCGCCGAATCGTTCGAGCGCATCCACCGCTCCAACCTCATCGGCATGGGCGTCATCCCGTTGCAGTTCCCGGCCGGTGAGTCGGCCGCGTCGCTGAAACTGGACGGCACCGAGGTCTTCGACATCGAGGGCATCACCAAGCTGAACGAGGGGGTGACTCCGAAGACTCTGAAGGTGACCGCGACCAAGGAGAACGGAGACAAGATCACCTTCGACGCCGTGGTGCGCATCGACACCCCCGGTGAGGCCGACTACTACCGCAACGGTGGCATCCTCCAGTACGTGCTGCGCAACATGATTCGCAGCTGAGGTAGCCACACTCCGCTCGTCGCTCGTGTAAGACCCCCGCGCCGGTTCGACCCCCGGCGCGGGGGTTTCGCGCACACCCCGTTTGGAGGAGCCATGCCCAAGGTCAGTGATGACCATCTTGCCGCCCGGCGTAGTCAGATCCTGGACGGGGCGCGGCGGTGTTTCGCCGAGTTCGGTTACGAGGGGGCGACCGTGCGTCGGCTCGAGGAGGCCATCGGGTTGTCCCGGGGGGCGATCTTCCATCACTTCCGGGACAAGGACGCCTTGTTCCTCGCGTTGGCGCAGGAGGATGCCGAGCGGATGGCCGAGGTGGCGGCCAATCAGGGCATCGTGCAGGTGATGCGGGAGATGCTGGCCAATCCCGGGCAGTACAACTGGCTGGGCACGCGGCTCGAGATCGCGCGGCGATTGCGCACCGATCCCGAATTCGCGGCGAGCTGGACCCAGCGCTCGGCCGAACTCACCGCGGCCACCCTGGCCCGGCTGGAACGCCGCAAGGCCGCGGGCGCGCTGCGCGACGACGTCCCCACCGACGTGCTGCTGGGCTATCTCGATCTGGTGCTCGACGGTCTGATCGCGCGGATCGCCTCGGGGCACGCCAACGAAAACCTCGAAGCCGTGCTGGATCTCGTGGAGGCGTCGGTGCGGCGCAAGAACTGAACCGCGCGTGAGCCGGAACACCCGAGCGCCGGAAATATCCCGGCGGGATCGAGGAGTTTGCCCAGTTATGACCTTCTCCGTGCCCGTGACCGTCCGCGGTTACGAGATCGACGTGAACGGCCACCTCAATCAGGCCGTCTACCATCAGTACGCCGAGCACGCCCGGTGGGAGATCATGCGCGCCGCGGGCGTGGTCCCCGAGAAGCTGCGCGAGCGCAACCTCGGCCCGGTGGTCCTCGAGTCGACCATCAAGTACCGCCGCGAGCTGTACCTCGGCGACGAGGTGCGGGTCACCTGCGCGTTCGACTGGGGCACCGGCAAGGTCTTCCACTTCCACCAGCAGATCCTGAAACTCGACGGCACGGTCTCCGCCGAGATCGACGTGGTCACCGGGGTGATGGACCTGACCGTGCGCAAACTCGTGTCGAATCCGGCCGACCGCTTCCGCGAACTGGCCGACTCCCCCGACCTGATCGGTCTGTGACCGGTTGATCGCTCAACCGAAAATCTTTCGGCGATAGGGCATTCCGAAAAATTTCGTTGCGAGCCGGTCGGCGGCCCGCGCGGGATATGATCCAGATCACGCTCGGCTTCCGTGGCAAACCGCGAGCAGATCGGAGACCAGCCCATGTTCGACGCCGAATCGGATCCCACCGTGCCCCCGCTGTCCGGCTCCCTCGTGGCCGCCTCGGAGCGGTCGGTCAGTGTGCGCGTGCCCGACGGCGTCTGGACCTTCGATCGCGCCGATGTGCTGTCCATCGACGAATCACCAAGCGCCGCACCGCGTTCCGAGCCACCCGTGCGGGTCCGCGTGCGCGCGGGCGCGACCGCCGAATTCACCCGCCGCCTGCGCGTCGAGCTGACCGAACGCCCGATGACGCTCGTGCCCACCCCGTCCCCCGCGCGCGGCGACGACCTGCTGGCCCGCCTGACCGAGGAATGGGCCCGCGAATTGCGCCTGCCCACGCCCTCCGGCGTCGGCGGAGCGACCTTCACCTTCTGCCAGACCAAAACCGACTCCCGCAGCGACGACGGCACCGCCTGCGACAGTCTCGACTGAGGCGGCGGGATGGTGGGCGGCGCGCCGGGGTCGGTTCTGATCGTCACCGAATCCGAGGACGTGCACGCCGACGCGATGGCCGCGACGCTGCGAAACCTGCACGGCATCACCCCGATTCGCCTCGACATGCGCGAATTCCCCAGTGAGACGGGCGGATTCCGGCTCGGCCGGATCGGCACCGCGCGCACGCTCGCGCACGTACCGGGCCTGGACACGGTCACCGCGGTGTGGTGGCGACGCCCCCGGCAGTGCCGGGTCGCCACCGGGATCAGCAGCGCCGACGACGAGTTCCGCCAGGCCGAATGCGACGGCTTCCTCCAGGGCCTGCTGTGGTCGATCCCCGCGCTGTGGGTCAACGATCCGGGCGCGGACCGCACCGCGTGCCGCAAGATCGTCCAGCTCGAGACCGCGCGGCGCTCCGGCTTCGCGGTCCCCGACACCCTGGTCACCAATGATCCGAGCGCCGCACGGGAATTCGTCGCCGGCCGGCCGGGGCCGGTGGTGTACAAGCGCACCGGCACGGGCCGGGCGAACTTCACCGAGACCCGGCTGCTCGGCCCGGCCGATCTCGACCGGCTCGACACCATCCGCTCCGCGCCCACCACCTTCCAGGACTACATCGAGGCAGACTGCGATCTGCGCGTGGTGTGGATCGACGGGCTGGAGTGGACCGTGCGCATCGACTCGCAATCCGGTGTGGGACGGGTGGATTCGCGCCTGGACACCGCCGTCGCGTTCACCCCCGCGCGGCTGCCCGCGGCGGTCAGCAAATCGCTGACCACGCTGATGGGCGCGCTGGGACTGGTCTTCGGGGTGCTCGATCTGCGGCTGGGCCGCGACGGCGAGTACTACTTCCTCGAGGTGAATCCGCAGGGCCAGTTCGCGTATCTGGAGATCAAGACGGGGTTGCCGATCTTCGCGAGCCTGGCCAACTTCCTCGTCGGCGCCGACGCGGCCGTGCCGGGTCACTGAGCCGATTCGAGGCTGTCCAGCAGGACGCGCACGAGCCGATCCAGTTCCCGCCGTTCGGCATCCGACAGCGCCGCCAGCAGTCGCGTCTCGTTCCTGGTGTGCGCGGTCACCACCTCGTCGATCAGCGTGCGCCCGGCCTCGGTGAGCGCGACCCGGACCGCGCGCCGATCCCGCGCGTCGGCGATGCGGCGCACCCACCCCGCCGACTCCAGCCGGTCCAACCGGCCGGTCATCCCGGCCCGCGACAGCATGAGCGAATCGGCCAGCACCGAGGGGTTCAATTCGAAGGGCGCGCCCGAACGACGCAGGGCCGCAAGCACATCGAACTCTCCGCGCTGCAACCCGTACTTTTCGAACACCGCCTCGATCGCCCGTCCCGCGACCAGTGACAGCCGCCCGAGCCGTCCGATGAGGGCCATCGCCTCGAGCTCGAGATCGGGTCGTTCCCGCCGCCACTGCGCGGTGATCTCGTCCACCGCGTCGACTTTCCGATTCGCCATGGACACGATTCTATTCGATGCCATATAGTTAGGCACCGAACTATCAGATAACGAACAGTTGGAGCCGACCATGAGCACCACCGCGTCCCGCGCCGTCATCCGCCCGGCCGACCAGGCCGAGATCCACGCGACGGACCAGGTCACCATGCGATTGCTGATCGACGCGCCCGAGGCCGCGCACAGCCTCAGCACCCTCGAGGTCACCCTCGCGCCGGGCGCCGACGGCGCGGCCCCGCACTTCCACACCCGCTCCGAGGAGCTGTTCTACGTCGCCGAGGGCGAACTCCAGGTCATGGCCGGGGACGAGATCGCCACCGTGGGCGCGGGCGGGGCGATCGTGGTGCCGCGGCGGATGCCGCACGCGTTCGGCGCGGCGCCGGGCAGCCCGGCGCGCGTCCTGATCGCCCTCACCCCGGGCGTCGAGCGGTTCGAGTATTTCCGCGTGCTCGAGCGGGTCGCGCGCGGCGAGGCGACGCTCGCCGAACTGGCCGCCGTCCAGGACGAGTTCGACAATCACTTCGTCGACGCCCCGCGCTGGTGGGCCGAGCGAAACGCGAATCGGCACTGAGGCATTCGCGCCCGCGCACCGAAAGTCGCGGTCCCGCAGCGTGGTTCGCTGCGGGGAACGCTACTTGCTCGACGCCTTGCGGCGATTGGCTCCACCCCGGCTGCGGAGTTGCACATGCGACTCCACCAGCACGTTGTGAATGAATCCGTACGAGCGGCCCGTCTCCCGCGCCAGGGAGCGGATGCTGGCACCCGCCTCGTACTGCTTCTTGAGCTGGGTTTGCAAGCGGTCTCGCGACTTTCCGGTGACGCGCGTGCCCTTACCCAACGTGGACTTCCCTTGTGCGGGCCTGTCACTCATGGCTTCCTCCGGTCGCCGTGCAGCCTCATTCCAGGCTAGACACTCTCCGTTCGGTGATCAACGCCTCTCTGTGATTCGCATCACGAATTCCGCGCTCACCCCTACCCGATGAGTTTCGCCGACAGCGGGCGTCTACACCCACGAAATCACCATCGCGAAGGAGACACCGCTATGAGAACCCTTACCGCGGGCCTGTTCATGGCCATCGACGGCGTCGTGGAGAACCCGCAGGACTGGCACTTCCCGTACTACAACGACGAGATGGGCGCGGCCGTCGACGCGCAGCTCGGCGCGGCCGATACCCTGCTGCTGGGCCGCAAGACCTACGACGGATTCGCGGGGGCATGGCCCGACCGCGAGGCCGCGGGCGGACCGGACGCGCCATTCGCCGCCAAGCTCGGCGACGCCCGCAAGGTCGTGGTGTCGCATCAGGACCACGACTTCACCTGGCGCAACTCCGAGGTGCTGAAAGGCGAACTGGTCGAAGGCGTTTCGGCGCTCAAGGCCGAACCGGGCGGGGCGATCGGGATCAGCGGTTCGGTGTCGGTGGTTCGGCAACTGCTGGCCGCCCGACTGATCGACGAACTGCATCTGCTGATCCACCCGATCGCGGTCGGCGCCGGTGAGCGGCTGTTCGATCCCGCCGCGCCGACGCTGCCGCTGACCCTGCTGCGCTCGGCGACCTTCGCCACCGGCGTGATCCACGCGGTCTACGGTCCGGGCGAACTCGGCGAGGGCGGCTACGAGGACGCCAAACAGCATCTCCCGCAGGACAATTGAGCGCTCACGCCAGCTGGATGAGTTCCAGGTACTCCTGCGACCAGTGATCCTCGGTGCCGTCGGGCAGCATGATGACCCGCTCCGGGTTGAGCGCCTCGGCCGCGCCGGGGTCGTGGGTGACGAGCACGACCGCGCCCGCGTAACTGCGCAGCGCGTCGAGGACCTGCTCGCGCGAGATCGGATCCAGGTTGTTGGTGGGCTCGTCGAGCAGCAGCACATTGGCCGCCGAGGACACCAGGCCCGCCAGCGCGAGGCGGGTCTTCTCGCCGCCGGACAGCGTGCCCGCGGGCTGTTCGAGCTGCGGGCCGGAGAACATGAACGCGCCCAGCAGGCCGCGCAGATCCTGTTCGCCCGCGTCGGGGGCGGCGTGGCGGATGTTCTCCCACACCGTGGCCGTGTCGTCGAGGGTGTCGTGTTCCTGGGCGAAGTAGCCGATCTTCAGGCCGTGGCCGGGCACGAGCCCACCGGCCGTGGGCTGTTCGACCCCGGCCAGCAGCCGCAGCAGGGTGGTCTTGCCCGCGCCGTTGAGGCCCAGCACGACCACCCGGCTGCCGCGATCGATGGCCAGGTCGACGCCGGTGAAGATCTCCAGCGAGCCGTACATCTTGGTGAGGTTCTCGGCCATCAGCGGCGTCTTGCCGCAGGGGGCGGGCTCGGGGAACTTGATCCGGGCCACCTTGTCGGACACGCGGACCTCGTCGGCCTCGGCGAGCAGGCGTTCGGCGCGCTTGATCATGTTCTGTGCCGCAACGGCTTTGGTGGCCTTCGCGCCGAGCTTGGCGGCCTGGGTCTTGAGCGCGGCGGCCTTCTTCTCGGCGTTGGCGCGTTCGCGGCGGCGGCGCTGTTCGTCGGTGGCGCGGGCGTCGAGGTACTTCTTCCAGCCCATGTTGTAGATGTCGGCCTCGCCGCGCACGGCGTCGAGGAACCACACCTTGTTCACGACGGCCTCGAGCAGTTCGACGTCGTGGCTGATGACGATGAGACCGCCGTCGTGGCTCTGCAGGAAGCCGCGCAGCCAGGTGATGGAGTCGGCGTCGAGGTGGTTGGTGGGCTCGTCGAGCAGCAGCGTGGTGCCGGATTTGCCGCCGCTGCCGTCGGAGGCGGAGAACAGGATGCGGGCGAGTTCGATGCGGCGGCGCTGACCGCCCGACAGCGTGCGCAGCGACTGGTTCAGCACCCGGTCGGGCAGGCCGAGGCTGTGGCAGATGCGCGCGGCCTCGCTCTCGGCCACGTAGCCGCCCAGCGCGGAGAACCGCTCCTCGAGGCGGCCGTACTTGCGGACCGCCTTCTCCCGTTCGGCGTCGTCGGCCACCTCGGCCATCAGCGCCTGCTGCTTCTCCATATCGCGGATCAGGGCGTCCAGGCCGCGAGCGGACAGCACGCGGTCGCGGGCGAGCACGTCGAGATTGCCCTCGCGCGGATCCTGGGGCAGATAGCCGATTTCGCCCGAACGAACGACCTTGCCGGCGTAAGGTTCTCCCTCACCGGCGAGAATGCGCAGGGTCGTGGTCTTGCCGGCGCCGTTGCGCCCGACCAGCCCGATCCGGTCCCCGGCCTGCACCCGCAGCGCCGAGCCCGGCGCGGTCAGCAGGGTGCGGATTCCGGCCCGGACCTCCAGGTCGGTCGCGGTGATCACAAACGTCTCCTCGGGAGATAGCGGCGGCTGATCGTTCGAGTGTGCCTCGCGTGCGGGCACACGAACCACCAATTTTACGCACGTGCGCGAAACCCCGCCGTCGGCGACGTCCCCCGCCGTGCCCGGCCCGGCCCTCGCGATCGCCGGGGAGCCGGGGATCGGGCTGGGAGTAACGTGCGCTGGCATGAGTGAGGATCTGACGGGCAAAGGCGCTCTGGTCTCCGGTGCGAGTCGCGGTATCGGCAAGGCGATCGCGACGGAGTTGCTGGCACGCGGGGCGGATGTGGTGATCACCGCGCGCAAGGCCGAACCGCTCGAGACGACCGCCGCCGAGCTGCGCGCGCTGGGACATCCGGGCAAAGTCGTTGCGGCGGCGGGCAATTCGGGCGACGCCGCGGCCCGCGCGGACCAGGTCGCCACGGCCGTGGCCGAATTCGGTTCGCTCGACATCCTGATCAACAACACCGGCATCAACCCGGTCTACGGCGCGTTGATGGACGCCGATCTGGACGCGGTCCGCAAGATCTTCGACGTCAATGTCGTCTCCGCGCTGGGCTACGTGCAGGAGGCGTACCGGGCGTGGATGAGTGAGCACGGCGGCGCGGTGGTGAACGTGGCCAGCGTCGCGGGCCTGCGCTCGACCGGCGTCATCGCCGCCTACGGCGCCTCCAAGGCCGCGCTCATCCGGCTCACCGAGGAGCTGGCCTGGCAGCTCGGCCCGACGATCCGGGTGAACGCGGTGGCCCCGGGCGTGGTGAAGACCCGCTTCGCCGACGCGCTGTACTCCGCCGGGGAGGACGCGGCCGCCGCGGCCTATCCGTTGAAGAGGCTGGGCACGCCCGAGGATGTGGCCGCGCTGGTGGGTTTCCTGGTCTCCGACGCGGCCTCGTGGATCACCGGCGAGGTGGTCCGGGTGGACGGCGGTCTGCTGGCCACCGGCGGCATCTAGGCGCGCTCAGCGAAACGACAAGGCGCCCAACATGTCCTCGTGCAGGTACCGCAGGTACTTGGTGGCGGTGTCCTCGGTGACCGCCGGGGTGGTGGTCACCAAAGTGATGACGAGGAACTCCTTCTCGCTGTCGTCCTTCCACTTGCCGACGGAGAAGTTGTCGATGTAGGTGCCGGGCCGCGGCTTGAGGTCCTCGTCGGTGTACTGGCCGATGGCCGCGCTGGCCTTGTCCGCGCTGGACATGCCGAGCACGTACTGGGTGAGCATGAGGCCGCCGCGTTCGGAGCGGTAGATCATCTCGGCGGCGTACTTGCAGCCCAGCCCGGTGAGTTTGCCGTTCACCTCGATGTCGGCGCAGGTCGCGTCGTCGCGGCCCTCGACCCAGTCGGCGTGCAGCGAGACATCGCCGAGTTTGAAGTTCCAGTCCTTGGCCTGTTCCTTGTAGCTGAACTTGTCCGACGCCGGGGCGGGGGTGCTCGATTTCGGCGTGGTCTTGCCGACCGAGGTGTCGGTCGCGGTGACCAGGTCCGGGGTCGTGGTGCCGGTGGCGTGGTTGTCGTCGCTGTGCTTGCTGTTGTTGATCAGCACGACCGCGCCGATACCGAGCACGAGCACCGCGATCGTGGCGATGACGATGCCGACGATGAGGCCGTTGTTGTTCTTGGGCGGTGGCGGCGGCGGATAGCCGCCCCCCGCGTAGCCCGGATTCTGCTGATCCCAGCCCGGCTGTTGATATCCGCCGGACTGCCCCCACGCGGGCTGCTCCTGCGGGCCTCCCCAGCCCGACTGGTCCTGGCCGTACGGGCCGGAGCCTGGGGGATATGTCATGACTGCCACCTTCCGCACCCGGGCACCGTGCGCCCTCCGCGGTCGTCCCCCCGGGCATGGACGCAGACCCTACCGGATGATCTGATCCAATTCCGTTGTGACCACCGATCTCATGGTATGCGGCCTGGGCCCCGCCGGGCGAGCGCTCACCCACCGCGCCCTCGCACACGGGCTGTCGGTGATCGCGATCGATCCGCGCCCCGAGCGCGCCTGGACGGCGACCTACGGCGGCTGGGCCGACGAGCTGCCCGGCTGGCTGGATCCGGGGGTGGTCGCGGCGAGGGTGGATCGGCCGGTGGCGTGGGGGACGCGGCGGTTCGAAATCGACCGGGGGTACGCGGTTTTCGACAGCGAGGGGTTGCGGCGGGGGCTCCGGATCGACGGGGCGCAGGTGATCGCGGATCGGGTGGTGGAAGTCGGGGGCTCGAAAGGCGCGCAGTGGGCGCGGCTTTCGTCGGGTGAGAAGGTGACGGCCGGGCGGGTGATCGACGCGCGCGGGCTGACCCGCTCTCCCGAGCGAGCCGAACAGACGGCGTTCGGCGTGGTGGTGCCCGAGAGTGCCTGGGACGAACCGCTTTTCATGGACTGGCGCGACGACTACGACGCACCCGCCGAAGCCCCGCCGTCGTTCCTGTACGCGATCCCCTTGAGCAACAACCGCTTCCTCCTGGAAGAGACCTGCCTCGCCGGTCGCCCCGCCCTCTCCCCCACCACCCTGCGCGACCGCCTCCATCGGCGGCTACGCAATCGCGGCCTCACTTTGTCCGGCGACGAACCGACGGAGACAGTCCGCTTCCCGCTCGAGGGCGGCCGCCCCGGTCCACGCCGCTTCGGAGCGCTGGGCGGGATGCTGCATCCGGCCACCGGCTACAGCGTCACCCGATCCCTCTGCGCGGCAGACGATTTCGTACTCGGGCAGCCCGAATCCCCGGCCCGCACCCGAGCAGTTCACCTACTCCGCGAGTTGGGCCTGCGCGTCCTGCTCGACCTGCCCCCCACGGATCTACCCGCGTTCTTCGACGCGTTCTTCGCCCTCCCTGCCCCTCGGCAGCGCGCCTACCTCTCCGGCGCGACCGACCTGACGGGGACAGCGGTCGCCATGACGAGTCTGTTCGCCACGCTGCCCTGGACGTTGCGACGACGTTTACTCACCGCCGCGATGGGACTTTCAGGGATGAACCGCACCGGAAGCTGAGACAAGCGAGCCGATCACCCAGGGCACCGCATGAGCTACGGCCGTCGCGGTGAGCGATACCTCGCCCGTCGGGGCGCGCGGAACTCCAAGTACACCCCTGGGGGCTCCTCGCCGTCGTCCGGGTCTTCCGCGTCGCGGTAGTCCCAGACCTCGAGCACGCCGCCGGGAAACACGTACAGCTTTGTGCGCCTCGCCATTTCGACCCCTGCCGTCGTGTTGCTGCCCCGTGGTAAGGACAGCGCTGCCGATTGGAAGGCACCCCGTAGCCAGTGGGCGTCACATGCCACGGGGGCCACATTCGACGCTAGGAACCGGGAGTGTTCGCGGACCAGGAGTGTGCACGAACTTGCATGAATCGGCCCGTAACCGGTACTCGGGCCGCACGATTGGGAGATGCTGGGCTGAGGCGTGCAAGACCGTGCACGTCGGCAGACGAGAGGTGGCACCGTGAGTTTGCATCTACTCGGCAAGACCGGGTCGAAGTCCGGGGATTGCCCGAGCTTGCTTGCCAGCGACCGAGGAACCTACGTCGCTCAGGGGTGGAAGACCGAGCGGGACGACACGGTCGAAATTCCCCATGCGCTATTGGGTTTCGCATTGCCGAATACCTTCATCGGCGCAACCATGACCGATACCGGCCGGGGAACCTTCCGGCTCACGGGTCGGCCGGTCACCGACCCGGACGACCTCGCGCAGCTGACCCTCGCAAGCGACGAATCGGCTATCGAGGTGCCGAAGATTCGGAGGACCTTCTATGGAGCTGCGGACAGCTACGCCGTGGACTGACCTAATGGCACACGCCCAATTCGACGCCGTGCACCTCGAAGTTCGGGATACCTACGCAGTGCCAGCGGAATCGGAGCCGCTGCGGCGGTTCCTCGCCGGTGAGCCGAGACTCAGCGAACCGGACGAGTACTGGGAAGCGTGGGCTGAGGCAGTGAAGGACGCCACCGCCCGGGGTGTCACAGTACGACGCGTTCGAGTGGTCACCGAGCCGTTGTCGGACTATCAGCGTTGGCTACTGACCGAGACCGACGACAACATCGAGGCCGGGGAGGATATCCGTTATATCGCAAGGCATCTCGTTCGCGAAGTGCCTGCCGACGATGCTTGGGTCATCGACAAGACCACCGTCGGGTTCAACTTGGTCGACTCCACCGGTAAGCCTGCCGGGGCGGCGGTAACGACCGACCCGGCCGTCTGTGGTCTGTACCGGGAAGCGATCGAACGTCTCTGGTCGCTGGCCACTCCGTTCGCCGCCTACGTCAACGGTCTTCAGTGACCGATTCGGTTCAACAGCAACGGGAAGCACTCGGGCAGCGGCTCAGGGAGATACGAAAGTCTTCTGGGGTCACCGCCCGAGAACTCGCCCGTCGTGAGGGCTGGCACGAATCGAAATGCAGCAAGATCGAGTACGGCCGAATCAGACCGTCAGAGACGGACTTGAGGGCCTATTGCGTGCAATGCGGCGCTGAGGCACAGCTCCCGGACCTTGTCGCATCTCTGAGGAACCTTGACGCCGCGTACGTCGAGTGGCGGCGGGTGCTGGCGACCGGGCACAGAGCCCGGCAGCAACAGTCCGTGAAGCTCGAAGCCGAGGCCAAGATCATTCGCAACTGGCAACCTCAGGTGATCCCGGGTTTGTTGCAGACCGCCGACTACGCGTCGGCGATTCTGCGGTACGCCGTCGACTTCTACCGGGTGCCCGACGACGTCGACAAGGCGGTATCGGTCCGGATGGACCGTCAGAGGATCCTGTACCGGGGCACTTGCCTGTTCCACTTCCTGATAGCCGAACAAGCCTTGTACACCACGGTCGGTGGTGACGATGTCATGATCGGACAGCTCGACCGGCTCAGGTCGATTCTCGGCATGGCTCGGGTCACGCTGGGAATCGTTCCAGCCATCGCCGAGGCCAGAGCGGCTACGGAGAACTTCGTCATGATGGATGACCGCGTGGTGAAGGTCGAGGGCACCACGGCAGAGCTGACCATCACTCAGCCCCGAGAGATTGCCTTGTACGGCAGGGCGTTCGATGTGCTGGCCGGTCAATCCGTAACCGGGAAAGCCGCTCGTGCCTTGATCCGGAAAGCGTTGGAAATACGGTCCAGATAGCCCGGGACTAGAACAAATCGGCGACCAGGGCGGTGGTGTTGTCGGTGCCGCCGGTGTGTAAGGCGATGTCCACCAACGCCTCCGCCGTGGTGGCTGTCGGTTCGCCCGTGGCGAGGAGTTCCTTGACCGTGGCGATCTCGAGGCGTTTGTGGACGCCGTCGGTGCACAGGAGGAGGCGGCCGTGGGAGGTGCCGGTGATGGCGTGGCCGACGGTTTCGGGGGTGACCGTGCGGATGGAGGTGGTGACCATGTGGCTCATGCGGGGTTGGGGGGCGCGGCCGTGGGCGCGCAACAACTCGGCGACGGTGTGGTCGGTGGTGATCTGGTGCAGGACACGGCCGTTCCAGCGGTAGGCGCGGCAGTCGCCTACCCAGGCGACGTCGGCGGGGCCGTCGGGTTGGTCGGCGGAGGGGACGACCGCGACCACCAGGACGGTGTCGGCGGCGGGTTCGGGGAATTGGCGGTGGAGTTCGTCGCGGGCGGCCAGGATGGCGGCGACGCCGCCGAGGCGGGCGCCGACCTCGGCGGCCACGGTGGCGGCCGCGCGGGCGGCGCGGGCCGCGAGCAGATGATCGCCGACGCCGTCGGCCACCACGAATGCCGTGCGCCCGGCCACCGGGTCGGTGTGGCTGGCGACCGCGTCGGCGTTGATCGAGCGGCCGCCGCGGCGGCTCACCGAATCGGCTTCGGTTCCGGCGAGCCGGATGAGCTCGCGACGGGTGACGGTGGTGGTCACTGCGTTGTGCACGACCCGGCCTCCTCGGACTGCCTGGTGCTGCCGTTCAGCACCCTTCCAGTGAAACGGCGGTCGCCGTGTGTTCGCACCGAGTTCACCCACAAACTTGCTGTGAATACGGCCACGAACCGGTTACGACGATAGGCGATGATCGAGGAATGATCACTGCCGCGCCGATCCTTTCCGGAGTACCCGATTCGTTCGCCCGAAGCGTCTTCCACGAACGGCACCCGAAATTGATCGACCAGGTGTGCGGTGCCCACCCCTACGGCCCGGCCGAACGGGCCGCGCTGCGCGAGGTGCTGAGCGAGAGTACCGAAGGGGTGTTGGAACCCCCGCGGACGATGAGAACCGAATGGTCGGTCTGGGGCGCGGAGCTGTGGGGACGGCCGTGGGGTGAGGCGTCGTTCCTGTGGGCGGAGAGCTACTTCTATCACCGGCTGCTCGAGGCGGTCGGCTGGTTCGGGCCGGGCGCGTGGCACGGGATCGATCCGTTCGCGCCGACCAAGGGGGCGGAGCTGGCGGGTCCGGCGGTGGCCGACGAGCTCGCGGCCCTCGACGAACTCGCCGACGCCCCGCGCGAGACCGTGCGCGCGGCGCTGCTGCGGTCGGCGCTGTGGGGCAATCAGGCCGATCTCGGGTTCCGGCTCACCGCCGGGCCGGGTTCGCGCGCCACGCGGCTGCTGGCCGACGACAGCGCGGTGTTCTGGGCGAGCCTGGACCGCGCGCCCGACGCGCTGGTGTGCGTGATCGCCGACAACGCGGGCCGGGAGCTGTTGCCCGATCTGGTGCTGATCGACCATCTGCTGGTGACGGGGGCGGCGGCCCGGGTGGCGCTGCACGTCAAGCCGCGGCCGTACTACGTCTCCGACGCGACGACGGCCGATGTCCTCGCCGCGCTGCGCGTGCTGCGGGAGGCCCCGGGATCGGCGGCCGGGATCGGCGAGCGGCTGTGGGGGGCGCTGCGCGAGGGACGGCTCACCGTCCGTGCCCACGAATTCTTCTGCGCGCCACTGTCTTTCCACGACATGCCCGCGGATCTGGCCGACGAGTTCGCGGGCGCGGCGATGACCGTGGCCAAGGGCGACCTGAACTACCGCCGCCTCGTCGGCGACCGACACTGGCCGCCGACGACCTCTTTCGCGGACCTGACCGCCTACTTCCCCGGCCCGGTCACCGCCCTGCGCACGCTGAAATCCGATGTGGCCGTGGGTCTTACGGAATCCCAGGTGCACGAGCTGGACGCCACCGGCACCGCTTGGCGCACCACCGGCGAACACGCCCTCATCCAGTGCAACCCGGACTAGCCGAAACCCTCACGGCCGGAACACCGCCCGCACACACCCATCGGACTTGTTCTTGAAGATGTCGTACCCGTACACAGCCTGCTCCAGCGGCAGGTCGTGGGTGATGAGATACGACGGATCCAGATCGCCCTGCTGGATGTAGTCGAACATGCGCGGCACGTAACGCTGCCCGTGCTGCTGGGCGGTGCGCAGGGTCAGGCCCTTGTTGGTGAGCACCCCCATCGGGAATTTGTCCGTCGCCCCGTAGATTCCGAGCACCGAGACGATTCCGCCCTTGCGGCAGGCCAGGATCGCCTGCCGCAGCGCGTTGGCCCGATCGGTCTCGAGCCGCAGCAGCTGCTTGGCGCGATCGTAGAGGTACTGCACGCCGGTACCGTGCCCCTCCATGCCGACCGCGTCGATGCACGCGTCCGGTCCGCGCCCGCCGGTCATATCGCGCAGCATCTCGTGCACGCTGTCGACCGCGGTGTAGTCGATGGTCTCGGCCCCGAAGTGCTTGCGCGCCAAGGCCAATCGCTCCGGATACCGGTCGATCATCACCACCCGTTCGGCCCCGAGCAGCCGGGCGCTGTGCCCGGCCATCAGCCCGACACCGCCGCTGCCGAACACCGCGACGGTGTCGCCCGCGTCGATATCGCAGAACTCCGCGCCCATGAGCCCGGTCGGCACCGCGTCGGACAGGAACAGCGCCTGCTCGTCGGTGACGCCCTCGGGCACGACGAAACAGTTGACGTCCCCGAACGGCACCCGCACGTACTGCGCGTGCGAACCCTGATAGCCGCCGAAGGGATGGGTGTAGCCGTAGATGCCGCCGGTCGGATACCCGAACACCGGTTGTTGCAGCGCCGCATTGGGATTGGTGGTGTCGCACACCGAATACAGCTCGTGATCGCAGTACCAGCACGACCCGCAGCCGATGAACGACGGCACCACCACCCGGTCCCCGATCGCGCGGTCGCGGACCTCCGCGCCGACATCGACGATCTCGCCGAGGAATTCGTGCCCGATGACATCGCCCGCGCGCATCCCCGGCAGATAGCCGTCGATGAAATGCAGATCCGACCCGCAGGTCGTGCTGATCCGCACCTGGACGATGACGTCGTGCGGATTGACCAGGGCCGGATCGTCGACCGTTTCCACGGCCAGATCATTGACCCCGTTCCAACACAGTGCGCGCATGATTCTCCTAAGCCGTGGTCCGCGCACTGGGATTGTGCGCGAGGGTGGGGATCTCACCGGTCTGCAACAGCGCCCGCGCCCGGTAGAGCACGGTGAACGCGGCCGCGCCGGTGAGCAGATCGGGCAGCGGCGTGTGCGCCGCGAGCCGCACTTCGGTGCCGAGATCGTTTGGCGCATCCGAGAATTCGAGCCGGATCCACATCGGACCCGAGTCGCCGGAGCGGGTTCCGACGAACCGCATACCGTTCTCGTCGTCGACGAGTTCGGTGTTCCAGCTCAGCGTCTCCGCTCCCGAGCGCCGCACGCTCCACTCGTAGCTGCCCTCGGGGCCGGGCCGGACCTCGGCGAGATCGCCCAGTACCCGCGACCAGTTCGCCGGGTCGCGGAAGAACAGCGCGACCTGCGCGCGCGGGCGGGTGATGGTGAGGGTCTGCCCGGGTTCGCCGCCGGATCCGCCGACGAGCTTTCCGACCAGCTCGCTCACCTGGGATTTCGCCTTGTCCACATAATGATCGACAGAGTGCATCGAGGACTCCCTTCGCTCTCGGAGCGGCCTACCCCCGTCCCGCCCCCGGAACCGGTCCCCCGGAAAGATTTCTGTGCGACCGTGAACACGGTTTCCCACGCGAGGAGAGGACGGTTCGATGGCCCAAACGGTTCGGGGTGTGATCGCCCGGTCGAAGCAGCAGCCGGTCGAGGTGACCGAGATCGTGGTGCCGGACCCGGGGCCGGGCGAGGCCGTGGTGCGGGTGCTGGCGTGCGGGGTGTGCCACACCGATCTGCACTATCGCGAGGGCGGCATCAACGACGAGTTCCCCTTCCTGCTCGGGCACGAGGCCGCGGGCCTGGTGGAGACGGTCGGCGCGGGCGTGACCGAGGTCGAGCCGGGCGATTTCGTGATCCTGAACTGGCGCGCGGTGTGCGGCACGTGCCGGGCCTGCCGCAAGGGCAAGCCGTGGTACTGCTTCTCGACGTTCAACGCGGCCCAACCGATGACGCTCACCGACGGCACCCCGCTCACCCCCGCGCTGGGCATCGGCGCGTTCGCGGACAAGACGCTCGTGCACGCCGGGCAGTGCACCAAGGTCGATCCGGCCGCCTCGCCCGCCGCGGCGGGTCTGCTCGGCTGCGGGATCATGGCCGGGCTCGGGGCGGCGCTGAACACGGGCGGGGTGAGCCGCGGCGACAGCGTGGCGGTCATCGGCTGCGGCGGGGTCGGCAGCGCGGCCGTGGCGGGTGCGCGGCTGGCCGGGGCCACCACCATCGTCGCCGTCGACATCGATCCGCGAAAACTGGAGTGGGCCAAGGGTTTCGGCGCGACTCATACCGTGGACGCGAGCGCCGGGGATCCGGTGCCGGTGATCCAGGAGATCACCGGCGGGTTCGGCGCGGACGTGGTGATCGACGCGGTGGGGCGGCCGGAGACCTGGAAGCAGGCGTTCTACGCGCGGGATCTGGCCGGGACGGTCGTGCTGGTCGGCGTGCCCACCCCGGAGATGCGGCTGGAGATGCCGTTGCTGGACTTCTTCTCCCACGGCGGCGCGCTCAAGTCGTCCTGGTACGGCGACTGCCTGCCCTCGCGCGACTTCCCCACCCTGATCGATCTGTACCGGCAGGGCCGCCTGGATCTGGATGCCTTTGTCTCCGAGACGATTTCGCTCGACGAGGTGGAGCAGGCGTTCGCGAAGATGCACCGCGGCGAGGTGCTGCGGTCGGTGGTGCGGGTGGCCGAGCGGTGACCGGGCGGCCCGCGCCCGATGCGGCGCGGGCCACCCGAGCGGTCAGTGCGCGTGCCCGTGCCGGGCGTGCCGGGCCTGGCGGCGGCCCTCCGGGCGTCCGCGCTGCGGCGAACCCGCCGCCATGCCCGAGCCGCCGCCCGCGGGCAGCAGCAGGCCGAGCGCGACCATGACCGCGCCGAGGCCGAGGTGCAGCCAGTTGTCGGCGTTGTTGACCGGGATGAAGTTGGCGTCGCTGTCCTTGTCGACCAGCAACCCGTAGATCCACAAGGCCAGGTAGATGACGCCGCCGCCGATCAGGAAGGTACGCGCGCCCGCCCGCGAGCGCGCCATCGCGAGCCCGGCCAGACCGAAGACCAGGTGCACGATGTTGTGCAGCGCCGAGACGTTGAAGAGTCCGAACAACTTCGCGCCGGAATGGTGTCCCGCCCACGACAGCATGTCGTAGTCGGTCGTGATCCCGGGGATGAACCCGAGGATTCCGACCAGCAGGAACACCGCGCCGATCGCGTACGCGGCGGTCTGGATGAGCGTGCTGCCGCCCACCCTGCCCTGGGCGTATCCGGCTGTGGCCATCTCGATTCTCCTCTCGACTGGGCCGACCCGGCCGAATCATGATCACCGCCGAAATAGCCGCTTGCTATCGCGCCAAACGTGGGTTACTCCTCGGGCGGACGATCCGCGGCGGGGGTGAACCCGATTTCCACCCGCTGTTCGGGGCTGCGGGTCTCCGCGCCGGTGGCCGCGATGAGGTAGGACTTGTCGGCCGAGGTGAGCGGCGGCTGGCTGAGCCCGCGCGGCCACAGCCCGCGGCTGCGCACCACATCGGCCTCCACGGCGTACAGGGTGACCGTGGCCTGCAACGCGAACCAGCTCAGCAGCCCGAGCACCACGCCGAACAGCCCGGCGACCGCCTCCGCGTGCCGCAGGGTGTGGGCCAGCAGCACTCCGGCCAGATTGGACAGCAACTGCCAGGCCATCCCGGCGGCGAACGCGCCCGGGATCATCGAGCGGGTGGCCACCACCCCGGCGGTCGCCAGCCGGAACGCCGCCAGGAACAGCGCCCCGTCCAGCAACCCGGACACCGCGACCACGAGGATCCGCACCGGCAGCGCGCCCAGCCCGAGCGCCTCCCCCGCCGCGCCCATCGCCGCGGCGGTCACCGCGACCACGATGGTCAGGCCCAGCACCGCCAGCAATCCCAGGGCGCGAACGTAGTTCAGCGGGAAGGCGGGCCGGTCCACCCGCGGCACCGCCCACACCGTGTTCAGCGTCTTCTGCACTGCCGCCGCGAAACCCCGTGCGCCCCAGATGGATCCGGCGATGCCGACGGTGAGGGCGAGGCCGGTGTTGCCCAGCGCGGTGACGCCGAGCTGCTCGTGCAGTTGCGCGCCGACGATGGGGAACTCGCTGAACGCCGAATCCACCACCTGCTGGCGCAGTCCCGGCGAATCCCGCAGCACGATGCCCGCCGCCGTCACCAGCACGAGCAGCAGCGGGAAGGTCGCCACGAATGCGTAGTAGGCCAGCAGCGCGACCAGCGTCCCGGCCTCGTCGTCGTTGAACTTCTTGATCACCCCGACCACGAACGCCACCGGCCGGTGCCGTTGCTGCCACGAATCGAGCCGCCGCACAAGCGCTTCGACACCCGTGATCGGGTTCATGTCCCGGTTATACCGCTCCCGCGCGGCCCGCGGTACCGGAACGGAGTCAGGCGGGGGTGATCCGCACCGGCAGCGCCTCCAGGCCGCGGATGACGACATTCGGCTTGTAGGGCGGATTCTCGGTGAGCGGTTCGAGGGTGCGGGCGCGGCGCAGCAGCACGTCGAGCAGGATCTCCATCTCCAGCAGGGCCAGCGGCGCGCCGAGGCAGTAGTGGATGCCGAGGCTGAAGCCGAGGTGCTTCTTGGCGGGGTGGTGCGGGTCGGCGTAGCGGGCGACGTCGACGCGGTCGGGATCGGCGTAGGCGCGCGGGTCGCGGTTGGCCGAATTGATCAGCACCACAACGCCTTCGCCGGTCTCGAACCGGTGGCCGGCCACCTCGATCGGGCGGGTGGCCGCGCGGGTGGTGATCTGCACCGACGGCTCGAGCCGCAGCAGTTCGTCGGGGGCGTACTCGGTCAGGCCGGGCTGGGCGCGCATCCGCTCGAACTGGTCCGGGTTGCGCATGAGCTGCAACAGGCCGGTGCCGACGAGGTTGGCGGTGGTCTCGTGCCCGGCGACGAAGGTGGTGATGCAGGTGGCGAGCAGTTCCTGTTCGGTGAGCACGTCGCCGCGGTCCTCGACCAGCGACAGGGCGCTGAGCAGATCGTCGGCGGGCCGGGCGCGGCGCTCGTTGAGCAGTTCGCGGAAGTAGCCCATGAATCCGCGCGAGGCGGCGCTGCGCGCGGTGAGCGCCTCGGGCGGCAGCGTGTAGTCGTGGTCGAAGCCGCGCGCCAGATCCTGCGACCAGCGGTGCACCTGTTCGTACGCCTCGCTGGGCACGCCGATCAGCTCGCAGGCGATGATCAGCGGCAGCGGGTAGGCGATGGTCTCCACCAGATCGAATTCGCCCGCGGCCAAGGCGTTGTCGACCAGCTGTTCGGTGAGTTCGGTGATGCGCGGGCGCAGCCGGGTGACCATGCGCGGGGTGAACCCCTTGGTGACGAGGTTGCGCAGGCGGGTGTGGTCCGGCGGCTCCATCCACAGGAACGAGGTGGGCAGTTCCTCGGGGGCGTTCTCCGGGGAGACGGTCGGATGCATCATGCCCGCCTCCTCGGCGTGGCTCCACGCGGTGGTGGACAGCACCGCGGCGCAGTCCTCGTAGCGGGTGAGCACGTGGTGGCCGATCGGGGTCTGGTGCAGCGGCCCGGCCTCGCGCAGCACGGCGGCCGCGGCGTAGGGATCGGGTCGGCCCTCGGGGCCCAGCAACCGGGCGAGGGCGGCGGCGACGGCCGAATCGGGTTCGGCGACAGCGGTGTTCGACTGTGCGGGGTCCATGGGTGTCTCCTCGGTGATCAGCGGCGGGCGGGCTGGGGTACCGGTGGTCGCGCCGGGGCGGCGGGGCGCAGGACGCGGCCGAGGACGCGCGGACGCAGCAGGGCGGCGGGCGGTTCCACGAGATTGGCCACGCGCAGGAACGCGCGCGCCACCCGCGGATCGGTGTGCGCCGCGCGATGCACGCGCGCGAGATAGGCGTGGGTGGCGTGGGTGCGCGGCGAGCGCCGCCCGACGACGCCGGGATGGGCGAGGTCGGCGGTGGTCGACAGCTGCCAGGCCGCCGCGACGCAGTTGGCGGCCTCGGCGTAGAACCGGGCGGGCAGCCGCCGGGCGTCGGTGTGCAGGCACGCCCGCAGTGCCAGCGCCTGCTGCGCGGCCACGGTCATGCCCTGGGCGTAGAGCGGATTGAAACTGCACAGCGCGTCGCCGAGGGCCAGGAACCCTTGCGGCACAACGGGTTGCCGATCGTAGCGGCGGCGCACGGCCTGGCGGAACCGGTACGGCACCGGATCGCCGAGCGGTTCCCCGGAGACGATGTCGTGGATGTCGGGCGTGGGCAGTCCGGCGGCGAACGCGGCGAAGGCGTCCGGTTCGGTCGGCGGGTGGTCGCCGAGCATTCCGGCGAGGGTGACGTGCCAGCGGTCGCCCTCCACGCGGATCGCGCCTCCTCCACGGCCGTCCGGTCCGGTGGACACGATCACCGAGCGGTGCCCGTCGAGCTGTCCGGGCCGGGCCCGGTAGAACCGCGACGCGTAGCCGAGATCGACCTCGAGGGTCTCCTCCTGCGGGGGGCGGGCGCCCAACTGGGTGAGCCATTGCGGTGCCCGCGAGCCGCGCCCGGTGGCGTCGACGACGAGATCGGCGGCGAGCGTGTCGGGTTCGCCGTCGGTGATGACCTGCACGGCGCGCACCCGGGCGGCGTTGCCGAGCAGCGACCGCGCCGTCGTGTGCGCCCGCAGCCGCACCCCGGGCAGCGCGAGGGTGCGTTCGCGCAGCACCGATTCCAGCAGCGGCCGGGTGGCCAGCACCGAGGTCAGGCCCGTCTCGGCGGGCGCGACGCGGAAACCGCTCACGTACCACCGGGTTCCGATGAGCACCTCCGCGGTGGCCGCGCCGCGCCGCTCCATCTCGCCCGTGAATCCCGGGTACAGCCGCTCGATGGCGGTCCGGCCGCGATCGAGCAGCCCGTGCAGATGCCGCGCCTGTGGCACGCCCCGCCGCTCCGAATTCGCCTCGGCCGCATCGCGTTCCAGGATGGTGACGCGGTCGAACCGGTCGGTGAGCACCCGGGCCGCGAGCAGCCCGGCCACGCCCGCCCCGAGGACGACGGCGTGCCCGTCGCCGCTCACCAGGTCACCGGCAACGCGACGATGCCGCGGTGGATGAGGCTGGGCTGGTAGTCGACCGTCTCGGTCGCGAGCGCGAGTTCGGGGGCGCGGGCCAGCAGCGCGCGCAGCGCGACCTCGGCCTCGAGCCGGGCCAGCGGCGCGCCGACGCAGAAGTGGATGCCGAGGCTGAACCCGAGATGCTTACGGGCGGGCCGGTTTCCGGCGTAACGGGTGACGTCGAAGGTCTCCGGATCGGCGAAGACGCGGCCGTCGCGCCCGGCCGAGCCGGTGAGCACCACGACGCCGTCGCCGCGCCGGAATCGCTTGCCGCCCACGGTCGTATCCTCGAGCGCCACCCGGATGGTGAACTGGGTGGGCGCGTCGTAGCGCAGCATCTCGTCCAGCGCGGGCGCGATCAGATCGGGCCGTTCGCGCAGCAACGCCAGTTGATCCGGATTGCGCAGCAGCGCCAGCATCCCGTTGCCGATCAGGTTGATCGAGGTCTCCATCCCGGCGACCAGCAGCAGCAACGCCATGCCGACCACCTCGGGCTGGGTCAGCTCCCCGCCCGCGGCGGCCGCGGCGACCAGTTCGCTGAGCAGATCGTCGGTGGGCGCGGACTTCTTGCGCTCCACCAGACCGGCGAAGTAGGTGAGGCAGTCGCGGGCGGCGATCCCGCGCGCGGCGACGGCGTCGTCGGTGAGCAGCGCGTCGGGATCGCTGCCCCGGGCGATGGCGAGCTGCCAGGCGCGGAAGTCGGCGGCGCGGGCCGGATCGCCGCCGAGCAGCCGCACCGGGATCATGGCCACCGCCAACGGGACCGCGAGTTCGTTGAGCACGTCCAGGGTGCCGCGCTCGAGGGCGGCGTCGAGCAGGTCGTCCACCACCCGGCCCGCCAGCGGGGACAGTTCGGCGATCGTCTTGGGCGTGAACGCCTTCGCGACCAGTTTGCGGTAGCGGCCGTGCTCGGGCGGGTCCATGCGCACGAACGAGCCGGGGATGGCGGCGGTGCTGTCGCGGAACGGGCTGATGCCCGCGGTGTAGCCGTGCCCCCAGTGCGCGCCGGTGAGCACCGCCGCGCACTCCTCGTAGCGGGTGACGAGAGTGACCGGCACATCGCCCAATTCGAAGGGCAGCAGCGGGGTCGCGTCGCGCACCCGCCGGTACTCCGGATACGGGTCGGCGCGGTGCGCGGGCTGGAAGGCGTCGAAGGTGATCTCCGGGATCGCGGTGCTCATCGGGCCACCACCCGCACGTCGAGCCGGGACACGCCGCGCACCACCACATTCGGGCGGTAGGCGGGTTCGGCGAGCAGTTCCAGATCCTTGACCCGTTCGGCGATCGCGGTCAGCACCGTCTGCATCTCGACCCGCGCGAGGAACGCGCCCAGGCAGTAGTGCAGGCCCAGTCCGAACGACAGGTGCCGGTCGGTGCGGTTGCCCGCCGCGTAGCGGGCGATGTCGAAGCGGTCCGGGTCGGGGAAGGCCAGCGGGTCGCGGTTGGCGGAGGCGAACAGCACCACCACCGCGTCGCCGGGTTCGAAGGTGTGCTCCCCCACCGTGATTCGGTCGTGCGCGGCGCGGGTGGTCAGGTGCACGGGCGCGTCGTAGCGCAGCACCTCGTCCACCGCGGGCACGGCCAGCTGTGGATTGGAGCGCAGCCGCCGGAACTCCCAGGGGTTGCGGATCAGGGCCAGCACGCCGTTGGCGATCAGGTTGACGGTGGTCTCGTGCCCGGCCACGACCAGGATCAGCAGGGTGCCGATCAGTTCGGTGGGAGTGAGCGCCACGCCCTGCTCCTCGGCCTGCACCAGCGCGGTGATCAGATCGTCGCGGGGTTCGGCGCGGCGCCGGCGCGCCAATTCGCCGAAGAACTCCTCGAATTCGCGCACCGCGGCGGTGCGCGCGGCCAGTTCCTCTGGCGCGAGCAACATATCGGGGTCCAGGCCGCGGGCGATGGCGTGCGACATGTGCCGCACCTGCTCGTGCGCCTCCGGCGGCACGCCGAGCATCTCGCAGATCATGCTGAGCGGCAACGGATATGCCAGCGCGTCGAGCAGTTCCACCTCGCGGCGGGCGAGGATGTCGTCGAGCATCCCCGCGACCAGTTCCTCCGCGCGTTCGCGCATGGCGCCCACCGAGCGGGCGGTGAACGCCCTGCCGACCAGCCCGCGCAGGCGGGTGTGCTCCGGCGGCTCCATCCACAGGAACGAGCCGGGCAGCTCGATATCGCTGGAACCGTGCAGCAACTGCGGTTCCTCGGCGTGGCTCCAGCGCGGATCCTGCATGATCGCGCGCGCCTCGGCGTAGCGGGTGACCAACCGCATGTCGTGGGGACCGGGCACGAACGGACCGGCCGCGCGCAGCACCTCGTAGGCGTCGTAGGGATTGTGGCGCATGTGCGGGCCGACACTGTCGACGACCGCCTGCTGCACGGGACTGATCTGCGCGAGCGCGGACTGCTCGGAACTCACCGGGCGACTCCTGGGGTGGGAGGCGACACGTGTCGCCGACGCGGAAAACCGGGTTCGCGACCATCGTGGCGTCGGCCCGAGGGACCGGGCGGCGAAGATCGCCGCTTCCTATCGGGTGATAGCCGAACAACGTTATCGCGCAGGGTGATCGGGCAATCGGAAGGAATTATCAGCGCGCGGAATTCACAGCTCGTTCGCCATGCGGTCACACTGCGCTGTTGTCGTGACGGTCATGAATTCCTCGGTAACGGGTCCGACACTCACGGACCGGCTCGCCGAAATCGCGGCCGCCCATCCGCGGGTGAGCGCCACCTTCTGGTCCTCGGCGCAATCGACGACCTATTCCGAACTCCACGACGCCGCCCTCGCGGCGGCGAAAACGCTTGTCGCGCAGGGTGTTCAGCGCGGCGAGCCGATCGGCATCCTGGCGCCCAACGCCCCGGAATTCCTCATCGGATTCTTCGGCTCGATCGCCGCGGGCGCCGCCGCCACCCCGCTGCCGTTGCCCGCGGGCGCGCGGCAGATCGAACAATATCCGCACAAACTCGCCGCCATTGTCGCCGCCTCGGGAATGCGTCACATCCTGGTGTCGCCGCGTTACGCGGAAATGACGTCGCTGCTCGGCGACGCCGTCGATGTGCAATTCCACGACGCCGTCGCGCTTTTCGAGAACAATAATGTGAACGCCATTCTGCCCGAGGCCGGTTCGGACGATCTCGCGGTCGTCCAGTTCACCTCCGGCAGCACGGCCGCGCCCAAGGGGGTGCGGCTGACCCATCGCATGGTGCTGGCCGGGCTGGCCGCCATCCGCGAGGGCATCGCGCTGGATCTCGACGATCAGGGCGGGTTCTGGCTGCCGCTGTTCCACGACATGGGCCTGTTCGGCACGCTGTCGGCGATCCTGCGCGGCATTCCCTCCCATCTGTGGTCCCCGGCGGCGTTCGTCAAGGATCCGGCCCGCTGGCTGGCCCAATTCGATGCCAGCGGAACGACGATCACCGCCATGCCGAACTTCGGCTACGAGGCGCTGCTGGCCGCGGTGCCGCCGGAGCGGGTGACCGACTTCGACCTGAGCCGCTGGCGGATCGCGTTCAACGGGGCCGAGCCCATCTCCCATCAGGTGGTGACCGCGTTCCAGAACCGGTTCGCCCCGGCGGGTTTCGCGCCGGAGACCATGTTCGGGGTGTACGGGATGGCCGAGGCGACCCTGGCCGTGACGTTCCCGCCGCTGGGCCGGGGGCCGGTGTTCGACTGGGTCGACCGGGCCACGCTGTCGGAATCCGGTTGGGCGCATCCGGTTTCGCCGGACGATCCGGGCGCTCGCGCGGTGGCGGGGGTGGGTTATCCGGTGGCCGGGCTGCGGCTGCGGGTCGTGGACGACGAGTCCGGGATGACCGTGCCCGACGGCGAGGTGGGCGAGATCCTCATCCGCGGGCTGTCGGTCACCGACGGCTATCTCACGGTGGATCCGGTCGATCCGTTCACCGACGGGTGGCTGCGCACCGGCGATCTGGGCTATCTGCGCGGCGGCGAGCTGTTCGTCACCGGGCGCAGCAAGGACATGATCACCGTGCGCGGGGTCAACTACTACGCCCAGGACGTGGAGGCCGCGGTCCGCGATCTGGACGGCGTCTACAAGTTCCGCTGCACCGCGACCATCGACCCCGACGACGCCGAGACCATCGCGGTGATCGCCGAGACCGAACTGACCGGCGCCGCGCGAGAGGCGTTGTGCGCGAACATCGGTGACCGCATCGCCGCCCGGCTCGGGCTGGCGGCCGTGCGGGTGTGCCTGGTCGCCCCGCGCAGCATCCCGCGCACCTCGAGCGGCAAGCTGCAACGCCTCGCCGCCCGCGAACTGCTCTCGTAATCCCCCGCCTCCCGTTTCGAGATCGGAGCCCCCGTGCACAGCTACGACGTCTTCCGCCACTACGAGCGGCTGCATTGGCAACTGACCGACCTGTCGCTGGGGTCGGTCGACCCGACCCTGGTCCGGCCCGAGTACGTGACCCTGGCCAAGAGCGCGGCCATGGGCGAATCCAATGTGATCGCCGCCGTGCACGGCTTCCTCGAGGAGTTCGTGGACGACTACGACTTCTCCACCTTCGCGGTGGTGTGGGGTTATCAGGAAGTGCAGCACCACTACGCCTTCCGGTCGTGGCTGGCCGCGGTCGGCGAGGCCGTCGACGATCGGGCCGTGGACGCCATGCGCGAGCCGTACGCGCCGGGCACCACGCCCTCGGCGACATTGGCCACCAACATCATCAGCGAGCTGACCGTCAACCACGTCTACCGCGCGGTGTCGCGCTGGGTGGAGGAGCCGGTGCTGAAGGACCTGCTGCTGCGCGCCAGCCGCGACGAGTCCGGGCACGCGCGCGAGTTCATCCACTACACCACCAAGCGGCTGGAGCGGCGGCCCGAGGAACTGCCCTCGGTGCTGGAGACGCTGTACGTGTACAGCTCCGAGGCCAAGATCAAGCATCCGGTGAGCACGTTCAAGTCCGGCATCAGCGAGCTGGGCGACCACGAGACCATCGACACCGGATTCGAGCTGTTCCTCGAACAGGTCGCCGCCGAGGGCGAACTCGAGGACCTGCACGACAAGGTGCGCCGCACCTTCGCCGGGATCACCGGGCTGGACCTGTCGTCCAACGCCAAGGTGCGCCGCGCGCTGGCCGACGCGATCGCCTGAGCCATGGACCACGACACCGTGCGCGTGCCCTGGTCGGTGGTGCCGGACTACCGGTGCTTCGGCTGTTCGCCGCACAACCCGTCCGGGCTGCGGCTGAGCTTCACCCGTCGCGGCGACGGGCTGGAGGCGGCGGTCCGGCTCGGCCGCGAGTTCGAGTCCTATCCCGGCGTGGTGCACGGCGGACTCATCGGCGTGGTGTGCGACGAGGTGATGGGCAATCTGATCGTGCTCGCGCGCGGGGTGCCCGCGTTCACCGTCTCGATGCGCACCCGCTATCTGACGCCGCTGCTGGTGGACGGCGACTACGTCTGTCGCGCAACGGTTTCCGAGGGCGGGGACGCGACCATCGCGGCCGCCGCGGAGATCGTCGACGCGGACGGGCAGCTGTGCGCCACCGCCACCGCGACCTATCGGCCGTTCGCCCTGGGCGACGTCCGTCATCAGCTCACCCTCAGCGACGACGATGTCGCGCGCCTGTCCGACGCCCTGTCCCACCCGAACACCCTGTCCCCGAACGGAGTTCACCCATGACCGCTCACGACGACATCCTGCGCACCGTCACCGAGATCGCCGCGTCCGAAACCGGCATCCCCGCAAGCGAACTCACCCCCGACGCCGATCTGCGCGGCATGGCCGGGGTGGACTCGGTGCGGGTGCTGCGCATGATCGCGCGCATCGAACGCGCCTACGACATCGAACTCGACGACGAGGACGTGTTCGGCCTGTCCACGCTGTCGCAGGTGGCGACGGTGGTCGGCAAGGCGCGGGCGGAGGCCGCGGCGTGACCGCGATCGCCGACACCAATCAGCACTACGACCTCGATCCGGAGATCTTCGGCGAATTCCTCGATCCGCTGCGCAAGTACAGCTCCGGGCTGTACCTGTCCGACACCGACACCCTCGAGCGGGCGCAGCGGCAGAAGCTGCGATTCGTGGCGGAGCGGCTGGGGCTGTCCGGCGGGGAGCGGCTGCTCGACGTGGGCTGCGGGTGGGGTGCGCTGATCCTGTTCATGGCCGAGGAATTCGGTTGTGACGCACTGGGAGTCAGCCCCGCGCCGCGCCAGCACGAGTACATCGCCGAGCAGGCGCGGGCGCGCGGGGTGGCCGACCGGATCCGCACCCGGGTCGGGCATTTCGAGCGGATGGAGTTGCCGGAGCGGAACTTCGACGCGGTGTCGCTGCTCGGGTCGATCGTGCACATGCCCGATGTCGACGCGGTGTTCCGCCGGGCGCGCGCGGTGCTGCGGCGCGGGGGCCGGTTGTACGTGTCGGAGAGCTGTTTTCGCAACGCGGCCGCGCGCGACGCGTTCGACGCGCGGACCGGTACGCGGTTCGTGCGCGCGGACATCTTCGGGTTCGGGGAGCTGCGGCCGCTGTCGGAGCTGATCACCGCCGCGGAGAACGCCGGGTTCTCGATCAACTCGGTCGACGATCTGACCGACGACTATCGGCGCACTATCGAGGACTGGATCGCGAACGTGGACGCCGCGGCCGAGCGCATCGACGCGCACGGCGACGGCCTGGCCGCCAAGCTGCGGCGCTATCTGGAGATCGCCAACGCCGGGTGGGGTTACACCACCAAGCATTACGCGCTGGTGTGCCGCAAGGCCCGCTAGCGGAGGAGACTGCCATGAACATCGAATCGGCCCTGATCCCGGCCGATCAGGTGGCGGCGGCCGTGGACGGCTTTTTGGCCGCCTCGCCCGCCGCCCGGGCCTGGGACGTGGAGACCGCCTTCGACTGGGCCCGCGCCGACGCCGGGCGGCTCACCGAGGGCCAGCGCTCGGCGGTGCAGTTCGTGACCTACATCGAGGACCATCTGCCCGGCTATTTCGATGTCTACCACCGGTATTTCCCGGTCGACGACAGCGTGGACCTGGCGACGTTCACCCACAATCGCGAGCTGTACCACTTCACGGTCCGCTGGGCCGCCGAGGAGGACACCCACGCCCGCGCCCTCACCCGCTACCAGACCGCCTCCGGCATCGCCGAGATCGACACGCTCCGAACCGATCTCGCCGTCGAGGGCCGCAAACCCTTCGACCTGCCCTACGACCACCCGGTCCAGTTCTTCGCCTACGCGCTGGTGCAGGAGAAGGCGACCCAGATGTACTACCAGCAGTTGCGCGAGGTGATCGACGAGCCGGTGCTGGACGCGGTGTTGCTGCGGCTGTCCCGCGACGAGGCGCGGCATTTCACGTTCATGGCGGATGTGGTGACGCGCTACCTGCGCACTCACGGCGACGAGGTGGTTGCCCCTATCCGCGACGTCATCGCGGAATTCCGCATGCCCCTTGCCGATACGCTCCGAGGTTACTGGCGCTGGGCGCTGCGCATCGCCGATGTCGCCACCTATGACCACACCGAGGCGTACGACCATTTGGTGAAAGTCGTTGACCGGGCAGTGGATACGCGGTCGGATCAGGTCGATGAGTTGGTGCGGTTCATCGGGAGCTGCCGGGCGTTGCGGTGAGTCCTCGTGGGAGGACGTCGGCACGAGGGGCTCCACCGCTGGGAACGCGGTGGAGCCCCTCCCCCTTTCCCCTACTTCTCGGGGGAAAGGACCAAAATGGTGGTGGAGCCGTGGGCGATCAATTTGCCTGCGGCGTCGGTGATTCGGCCTTCGGCGGTGGCGGTGCGGCGGCCTACGTGGACGGCCTTGGCGTCGCAGGTGAGGCGGGAGCCGTCGAGGGTGACGGAGCGGATGAAGTTCACCTTGAGTTCGAGGGTGGTGTAGGCGATTCCGTCGGCCAGTTTGGTGAAGACGGCGCTGCCCATGGCGGTGTCGAGGAGGGTGGCGAGGACGCCGCCGTGGACGGTGAACATGGCGTTGATGGTGGCGGGGTTGGGGTCGAGATGGTAACGGGTGTAGCCGTCGCCGGCCTCGTCGAGGCGGATGCCGAGGGACGCTCCGACGCCGAGGTTCTCCTGGAGGCCGCGCTCGAAGACGGTGGTCAGTTCGCCGACCCGGGACGCGACGGTGCCGTTGGGCTGAATGCCGGTGCTGGTCATAAGGTTTCCTCCCTGTGAAGCGGTCGGTCCCATTCGATCAGCGCTCGGTGAACGCCGAGCGGACGCGGGCGATGACATATCGAACTTCGATCGGATGATCGAAACCGCCGGTGCCCCGGGCGGATTCACCGGCCGGGCGTAGCGTGGACGGGGTGGTCGAGACGCTGAGCGCCGATTTCTTCACCGATCCCCATGTCCATTACCGGCGCTGGCGCGAGCACGGCCCGGTCCATCGGATCCGATTCCCCGACGGCGTCGAACGCTGGATCATCGTCGGCTATCCCGAGGCCCGCGCCGCCCTGGCCGATCCGCGCCTGCGCAAGGACATCGTCCACGTCGACGGCCTGGTCCGCGCCAAACGCCCCGCCGCCGCGGCGAGCCCGCTGTCGCTGACGCTGCTCACCCACATGCTCAACACCGATCCGCCCCAGCACGCCCGGCTGCGCAAGCTGGTGAACAAGGCGTTCGCCCCGCGCCGGGTGGCGGCCCTGCGCCCGCGCATCGAGCGGATCACCGACGAGCTGCTCGACGCCCTGGACACCGGCGATCGCGTGGACCTGCTGCGCGGCTTCGCCGTCCCGCTGCCCATCACCGTGATCTGCGAGGTGCTCGGCGTCGCCGTCGACGACCGCGACGCCTTCCGCACCTGGACCACCGATCTGGTCGGTGTGGTGGGCCGCGAGGCCGAACGCGCCCGCGCCACCGCCGCCATGGCCGCGTTCCTGCGAGATCTGGTGCAGGCCAAGCGATCCCACCCCGGCGACGATCTGCTCTCGGCGCTGACCCTGCCTGCCGAGGACGGCGACCGGCTCACCGAGAACGAACTGGTCTCCATGGCGTTCCTGCTGCTCATCGCGGGCCACGAGACGACGGTCAACCTCATCGGCAACGGCGCGCTGGCCCTGCTGCGCGACCCGGACCGCCTGCGCGAGCTGAGCGCCGACCTGTCGGCCGTGCCGGACGCCGTGGAATCGTTCCTGCGCTACGACGGCCCGGTCGACCTGGCCACCATCCGCTACACCGCCGAACCGGTCCGCATCGGCGACACCGAGATCCCCACGGGCGAACTGGTGTACGTCTCCCTGGCCGCCGCCAACCGCGACCCGGACCGCTTCCCGCACCCCGATCGGCTCGACCTGTCCGCCGACGCGAGCGGCCATCTGGCCTTCGGCCACGGCATCCACTTCTGCGCGGGCGCTCCCCTGGCCCGGCTGGAGGCGTCGATCGCGTTCACGGCCCTGCTGAAGCGCTTCCCGGATCTGCGCCTCGATATCGACGCGGCCGATCTGCGCTGGTACGAGAGCACCCTCATCCGCGGACTCATCGAACTCCCGGTCCGTCTGCGGCCCTGAGCCTTTCAGTCCGTGGCGAGGTCGCGCCGGGACAGCCGCACGGTGCCGAGCACGAAGAACACCGCGGCCACGAGCGCGAAGTACAGCAGCGCGCCATTGGCGCCGCCGAACGCGGGATGACTCGTCGGGTACTGACCCGCGCCCAGTTCGCCGTTCTTGAACGGCATCCACCGCTGCACGGCATTGCCGACCTTCACCGGCAGCATGGCCGAGAACGCCTCGATGCCGAACTTCCACAACAGCACCCCGCCCACCACGACCCCCGGCCGGGGCACCAGCGCCGCGATGCCGACGCCCAGCGCGCAGACACAGAACGCGAAAACCGGTAGCGCCCACAGCAATCGGATTCCAGCGGGCGAGCCCATATCGACCCGGCCCCACACGGTGGGGAACACGACCGGGAACACCGCGAGCAGGATCACCATGGTGACCAGCACCGCCACCGCCGCGATCACGCCGAACACGATCAGTTTGGCGACCGGGAGCACCCAGCGCCGGGTCTGCACGCAATACACCAATTGCGCTGTCGCGTACCGGAACTCGTTGCTGAGCGAGGACACACCCGCCGACATCAGGATGATCGTCGCGAAGATCATCACCCAGTACCCGGCGTTGTTCGTGTCCATCCCGCCGCCACCGTTGATCTTGTTCATCCGCGACGCCACGGCCAAGCTGGCGTTCACCGCGAGCGGCAGCGCCACGGCGATCGGCACGATCGCCAGCCACACCGGGCTGCGCCAGGACAGCTTCGTCAGTTCGCTGCGGACCGCGCGCGCCAAATGTACTGCCGCACTCACTATTTCACTCCCCCGGCGTATTCGACGCTGCCGCGCGTGACCGTCAGATACGCCGATTCCAGCCGACGCGGCCCCGACCCGAGCGCGAGGGTCTCCTCGCGGTCGGCGTCGGAGAGGATCCGGCCGCGGCCCATGATCACGATGCGGTCGGCGGTGATCTCTACCTCCGTCAGATTGTGCGAGGCGACCAGCAGCGTGCGGCCCTGGTTCGCCAGCCCGGTGAGCAGTTCGCGCAGCCACAGCACCCCGTCGACGTCGAGGCCGTTGTCCGGCTCGTCGAGCACGATCGTGCGCGGGTCGCCCAGCAGCGCGGACGCGATGCCGAGCCGCTGCGACATGCCGAGCGAGAACCGGCCCACGAGCCGATTCCCGACCTCGGACAGGCCCACCCGGTCGAGCACCTCCCCGACCTCGCGGACGGGTATCCCGCCGAGGCGGGCCTGCCACGAAAGGTGCTGGCGCGCCGTATGTCTCGGGTTCCGCGCGAAGGTGTCGAGATTGAACCGCACCTCGCGCATGGTGTCGCCGAGTTCGCGCAGCGGGCGCTCGTTGACACGCACCGTGCCCGAGTTCGGCGCGGTGAGCCCGGCGATCATCCGCATGACCGTGGACTTACCGGCGCCGTTGGGCCCGAGCAGGTAGGTGATCGAACCGGCCGCGGCGGCGAAGCTCACGTCGTCGACCGCGACCTTGTCACCGAACCGCTTGGACAGGGCGGAAACTCGGATCATCGAGCGGATCAGTAGCCGAAGTCGGGGTTGCCGGTGCAGCCGCCGATGCCCGCGCAGGTGGCCTTCCAGTCGACCTTCCACAGCCCGTCCTCGCGGATGTAGGAGTACGTTCCGCTCGCGGCCGGGAAGCCCGCCATCACGCCGGACAGGCTGGCGGTCATGGTGTTGCCGTTGACGCTCTTGGACGTCGCGCGCTCCTGGATCGACAGGAAGTCGTAGAGCTGGCCCTGGGAGAGGATGCCCTGCAACGCGGGACCGGCCGTCTCGCCGTGGTAGCTGACCTTGACCTTCTCGCTGATCGGCAGGTTCGGGTTCCACAGCGCGGCGAACTGCCCGGCGATCGCGTCGAGCGACGGATCCGCGTCGCGCACATACAGATCCGCGACCGACGCGTCCCGGACCGAGCGATCCGCGAGCGCGGGGGACGCGGCGCTGGTGATCAGCAGACCAGCGAAACCCAGTGCGGCGAATACTCCGGCGATCTTCTTCATAACCCATCCTGCGTCTCTCGGGAGGGCGGCCCGACCTTCTCGGCCACCCCGTCGCCTCGGCACGCTACTGGGTCGAGTTAGGTAAGCGCAACCTAACAACACGAAGAGGCCCCGTCCGGGATCGCCGGACGGGGCCTCGGTGTCCCCCCGGCTTCCACCGGGGTCGTACCCTACTTGGGCGCGTTGAAGGGCTGGTTGATCGTGGTGAAGTACTGGATCGCGGCCAGGATCGCGACCGGCGCGGTGACCAGCAGCTGACCGGCCAGCGTGCCCAGCGCGCCCACGGCGACGATGCCGCCGATGCAGCCGATCACCGCGGCCGGGACGAACGCGCCGAACAGGCCGACGATGGCCGCCGAGGCGACCGTCGCGCCCGCGACGCCGCCCAGCACACAACCCACCGCGCCGCCGGCGATGCCGCCGACGAGGGTGCCGATGGTGGCGCCCATGGTGATGGTGCTGGTCATGCGGGTCCAGGCGGCCTGCTCGCGATCGTAGGGAGTCTTCCAGGGAGCGGTGTCCTCGTAGGGCAGCGCGACCGGCTTGTAGACCGCGTGCGCGACGTCGAACTGCGGGGACAGCGTCGCGGTGTGGCCCTGGACCTGCGCGGCGATCGGGAACTCGAAGTCGTCGACCCGGAACTTCAATTCCGTTCCGGCGAGCACGGTTCCGTCGGCCGCCTTGACCTTGAACACACCGTCCTCGACATCGAGCGAGCCCGCGTCGGTGGTGATGATCGTGGCCGTCTCGGTGGTGGTGGCCTTGTAGTTCACGACGCCGTTGTCGGCGGGCGCGGCACCGGCCGTGCCGGCGGCGACGCCCAGCGCGGCGACCACCAGAGTCGACGCCGCAGCGAATTTCCTCATCCTGGTTCTTTCTTTCCTCGTGTCGGGTGTGTGATCGGCGCGCGGGGTGCGCGCACGTCGATGGGCGTCACAGATCGAGGACGAGCACCCCGGCAGCGCGGGAGACGCAGAGCATCATGGTGTCGCCGCGGACGCGTTCGGCCTCGGTGAGGACGCTGTCGCGGTGGTCGATATCGCCTGTCACGACGGCGGTTTCGCAGCTGCCGCAGGTGCCCTCGCGGCAGGAGGTGATGACCGGGACGCCCGCCGCCTCCAGCACGTCGGCGATGGACTGGGTGGCGCCGACGCGGTGCGTCGTGCCGGTGCGGGCGAGCCGGACCTCGAAGGGTTCGTCGGGTCCGGTGACGATCGCCTTGGGCGCGAAGCGCTCGGCGTACACGGCCGAACCCGTTGCGGCGGCGGCGGTTTCGACGGCGGCGAGCAGGGGTTCGGGACCGCAACAGTAGATCGCGGCGTCCCCGGCCCCCGCCACGATCTCCGCGATCGGCAGCAGACCGTCGGTGTCCTGCGCGACCAGCCGCACCCCGGGCCGCGACGCCAGCTCCCCGGTGAAGGCGAAGTGGGCGCGAGATCTGGCCCCGTAGAACAACTCCCAGCGCGCGCCGCGCGCTTCCGCGGCGGCCAGCATCGGCAGGATCGGCGTGATCCCGATGCCCCCGGCCACGAACACGTACGCGTCGCTGTTGACCAGTTCGAAGTTGTTGCGCGGCGGCGAGACTCGCAGCTCCGCACCCTCGTGAGCGTTGCGGTACAGCCACTCCGACCCGCCGCGCCCCCGCGGCTCGCGCAGAATCGCTATGCGCCAACGGTTTTCGTGACCCGGATCACCGCACAGCGAGTACTGCCGGACGCCCGCCTCCGCGACGGACACATCGATGTGCGCGCCCGGCGACCACGGCGGCAGCGCCGCGCCGTCGGCGGCGGCGAGGTCGAGGCGGAACACGCCCTCGGCCTCGTCGCGGCGGGCGAGCACCCGCACCGGTAGCTCGGTCATATCGTCCCCTCGGTCGTCGTCGCCACCACCGTGACCGAGTCGCTGTCCGGTCGCACGACCCCCGCGACGATCCGATTCGACCGATCGGCATCGCCTATCGCCCGCGCGCCCGCGTCCGGGCGGGACAGAGACTGGGCACATGAGCGAGGTGAGCGCATGACTACCGTGGCCCAGTTGGTCGAGCGGACCCGGGAGTTCGTCCGGGACCACGTGATCCCGGTCGAGCGCGAGGTGGTGGCCGGGGGCCGCGTCACCGACGACGCCCTACGGCTGGACCTGCAGAAGACGGCCAAGGACGCGGGCGTGTTCGGCCCGCTGTCGGATCCGGCGTACGGCGGTCTCGGCCTGGACACCCGCGCGCAGGCGCGGGTGCTCGAAGCGGCCGGGGCGAGCCTGCTCGGCCCGCTCGCGGTCAACGCCTGGGCCCCCGACGACGGCAACATTCATTTGCTGGCCCATGTCGCCGATCCCGAACAGCGGGAACGGTATCTGGCCCCGCTGGCGTCGGGCGAGGTGCGCTCGGCCATCGCCATGACCGAACCGGCGCCCGGCGCGGGCTCGGATCCGCGCATGCTCCAGACCGTCGCCGAGGAGACCGACACCGGCTGGATCATCAACGGCAGCAAGCACTTCACCACCGGCGCGCAGGGCGCGGCGTTCGTCATCTGCGTCGCCCGCACCGCCGACGGCCCGACCATGTTCCTGGTCGACCAGGACAATCCCGGCCTGCGCGTCGGGCGGCGGATGCCGACCCTCGACCACACCAGCGCCCCCGGCGGCCACTGCGAGGTCGAGTTCGCCGACTGCGAGGTGCCCGACGAGGCGGTGCTCGGCACGGTCGGCGCGGGTCTGGAACTGGCCCAGGTGCGCCTCGCCCCGTCGCGGCTGATCTTCTGCATGAACTGGCTCGGCCTGGCCGTGCGCGCCCAGCAACTGACCGTCGACCACATCACCCGCCGCCACGCCTTCGGCGTCGCCATCGCCGAACACGGTCTCGCCCAGGGCCTCGTCGCCGACAGCGAGATCGACATCGCCGCCGCCCGCGGCCTGATCGCCACCGCCGCCGCCACCATCGACGAGCAGGGGCCGCTGTCGGCGCAGGCCCGGCACGAGACGTCCATCGCGAAAACCTTCGTCTCCGAGGCGGTCTGGCGGGTGCTGGACCGGGCGGTGCAGCTGCACGGCGCGCTGGGGGTCACCGAGGACCACCTGGTCGCCCGATTCCTGGTGGAGGCCAGGGCGTTTCGCATCTACGAGGGGCCGTCGGAGGTGCTGCGGTGGTCGATCGCCCGCCGCGTCCTGCGCGGCCCGCGCTGAGGAGGAATCCCGATGACCACCCGTGAACTGAGCGGTTTCGCCGCCGCCTACCCCGAACTCGATCCGGCCGCGGTCGATTACGAGTACCTGCGCGCCGTCTCCCAGGACATGGTCCCCTTCGGCCGCCACGTCGGCACCCGCATCACCGAGATCGGCCCCGACGCCGCGATCGTGGAGATCCCCGCGGGCGACGAGGTGCGCAACCACATGGGCACCGTGCACGCGGGCGCGCTGTTCACCGCCGCCGACATCGCGGGCGCCGCCGCGTTCGTCGGCGCGGCGGCCGAGCGGCTGCACACCGTCGAGCGGCTGGTGCTGCGCGGCGGCACCGCCGCCTACCGCAAACCCGCCGTCGGCCGCATCCGCGCGATCGCGACCGTGGACACCCGCGAGCTGGCCGACATCCTCGCCGCGACCGCCTCGGCGCGGTTCGAGCTGGCGGGCAAGGCGCTGCTGCGCGACGACAACGACGTGGTGGTCGCGAAGTTCACCTTCGACTACGTCTGCGACGTGAACCTGGGCGAGCCGTCATGACCGCCGCGAAGCCGGAGTCCCGCTCGGAGTTCACCACCCTGGAGGCCACCGAGGTCACCACCGCCGACGGCGTGGTCTTCACGCTGCGCCGGTTGGCGGCCGCGGACCCCGCCGCCCCGGTGGTGCTGATCCTGCCCGCCATGGCGATGAAGGCGCGCAACTACCTCGCCCTCGCCAAAGCCCTGCACGCACAGGGGCTTTCGGTGGTGACCGCCGATCTGCGCGCGCACGGCGAGGCGCGCCCGCCGCTGGGCGAGCACGCCGATTTCGGGTACCGGGAGATGATCGAGGTCGATCTGCCCGCGATCGTGGGCGCGGTCGAGCGGCTGTTCCCGCACGCCCCGCTGCACCTGTTCGGGCACAGCCTGGGCGGGCAGATCGCGCTGCTGTTCGCCGCCGCCGAACCCGAGCGGGTCGCCGGGGTGACCGTGATCGGCACCGGCACCGTGTTCTGGTACGCCTTCGGGCCGCGCCGCTGGTTCGAGGCGCTGAGCCAGATCCAGTGGATCGGCCTGGTGTCGCGGGTCAAGGGCCTGTGGCCCGGCGGGGTGCTGATCCCCGCGCCCATGCCCGGCGGCGTCATGACCGACTGGTCGGTGCACTCGCTGACCAGCTACTACCGGGTGCGCGGCACGAAGCGGCGCTACAACGACCTGCTGAAGCGGATGACCCTGCCGGTGCTGGCGATCTCGCTGTCCGAGGATGTGCTCGGCCCGAAGTCGAACGTCGACTTCCTGGCCGGGCGGATGCCCGCGGCCAAGCTCACCCACTGGCATGTGGACGAGAACTCGACGGTGACCCATCGCGACCACTTCGCCTGGATCAAGGACTCCCCCGCCGTGGGAGCCGCTGTGGCGCAATGGATCACGACCGGCGCGGTCGGGGCCTGAGGGGAGCATCGTGGCACGACTGCGAATCGAGGCGCTGTCCAAGAGCTTCGGCGGCACCGACGCGGTGCGCGAGGTGAGTCTGGACATCGCCGACGGCGAGTTCCTGGTGCTGCTCGGCCCCAGCGGCTGCGGCAAATCGACGCTGCTGCGCATGATCGCGGGGCTCGAGGACCCGACCTCGGGCCGAATCCTGTTGGACGGCAGGGATATCACCACCGAACCGCCCCAGCGCCGCGATCTGGCGATGGTGTTCCAGAGCTACGCGCTCTACCCGCATCTGACCGTCGCCAAGAACATCGGCTTCCCGCTGCGCGCCCGGCGGCACTCGCGCGCCGCGATCGCCGAACGCGTCGAGCGGGTGGCGGCCACCCTCGAGCTGTCGCCGCTGCTGGACCGCCGCCCGGCCGCGCTGTCGGGCGGACAGCGGCAGCGAGTCGCCTTGGCGCGGGCCATGGTTCGCGATCCCGGCGCGTTCCTCATGGACGAGCCGCTGTCCAACCTCGACGCCAAACTGCGCAGCGCCACCCGCGCCGAACTCATCGGGCTGCACCGCCGCCTGGGCGCGACGTTCCTCTACGTCACCCACGATCAGGTCGAGGCCATGACCATGGCCACCCGGATCGCGCTGCTCAACGCCGGGGCGGTGGAGCAGGTCGGCACGCCCGAGGAGCTCTACGACCGCCCGCGCTCGACGTTCGTGGCCGGATTCCTCGGCTCGCCGCCGATGAATCTGTTTCCGGCCGTGGTGCATTCGCGCGACGGCGGGCTGCGCGTGCGCGCCGACGGCGTGGACGCCGCCCTCCCGATCGCCGACCGGGTCGACGATCAGCCCGTGATCGCCGGAATCCGGCCCGAACAGCTGCGGCTCGATCCCGACGGCGGCGCGGTGCGCGGCCGGGTGACCATGGTCGAGAACCTCGGCAGCGAGGAGCTGGTGCACGTGGAGGTCGGCGCGACCACCCTGTGCGCGCGGGCCCCGCGTCCGGCCGGTGCGCGCGTCGGCGAGCCGATCGGTTTCCGCGTCGATCCCGCGCACGTGCATCTGTTCGATCCCGACTCCGGCCTGCGCCTGACCTGGCGTGCGCCCTCCGATACGGCCGCGCCCGAACCCGACGCCGCGCGGGCCGTTCCCGTTCCCTGAACCACATTCGCACTCGATGAGGAGAAATTCGTGAAACGCACCCTGCCCGCCCTGGGCCTGGCCGTGGCGAGCGTGCTCGCCCTGGCCGGGTGTGGCGGACTCGGCACCACCGGCGGGGCCGACCAGACCTCGGCCGCGCCCATTCCGGAGCTGAAGCCGGATCAGCAGGTCTCGATCGTGTTCGAGTCCTACAACTACGGCCTGGCCGGGGCGTGGACCGACACCTTCAACGCGCTGATCGCGGACTTCTCCCGCCAGCACCCGAACATCAAGGTGACCGCGCAGAAGCCGCAGGGCAACAGCCCGAACCCGGCCACCGACACCATCTCCAGCATCCAGAACCAGATCGTCGCGGGCAATCCGCCCGATGTGGCCCAATTGGGTTTCAGCGACCTGGATTTCACCATCCACCAACTGGGCGCGAAGCCGCTGGACACGCTGCTCGGCAAGGACGAGGTGCAGCGCAACTTCGACGGCGCGAAGTACCCGTACGCGCCCAAGGCCCGCACCCTCGACGACTGGGACGGCCACACCTACGGCGTGCCGTTCGTGTTCTCCACCCCGGTGCTGTACTACAACGCTTCCCTGTTCTCCCAGGCCGGGCTCGATCCGGCCAAGCCGCCCGCCACCTGGGCCGAGGCCGCCGACGCCGCCAAGGCGATCGCCGACAAGACCGGTAAGGGCGGGCTCTACATCGACTGCTTCACCAAATCCGCCAAGGACTGGTGCTTCCAGTCGCTGGTGCGCTCCAACGGCGGGCGCGTCATCTCCGCCGACCGGCACACCCTGGAGTTCGCGAGCGCTCCGAGCGTGGAGGTCGCGAAGTTCGGTCAGCAGCTGGTGGCCTCGAACGAGATGCCCAAGCTGGATCAGAAGCAGGGGTACGAGGCGTTCGCCCGCGGCGACGTCGGCATGATCCTCGAGACCAGCGCCATCCAGGGCACCTTCACCGCCGGGGCCAAGGACAAGTGGGATCTGCGCTCGGCCGCCATGCCCGCCTTCGACGGCAAGCCGACCGTGCCCACCAATTCCGGTGCGGGACTGCACATCCTGTCCAACGATCCGGCCAAGCAGCGCGCGGCGTGGGAGTTGATCAAATACCTCACCAGCGAGGCCGCCTACGTCAAGATCTCCTCCGGCATCGGCTATCTGCCGCTGCGCACCGGCTTGCTCGACGATCCCGCGGGCCTGCGCGACTGGGCGCAGAAGAATCCGCTGCTCGCGCCGAACGTGGCCCAGCTGGATCGGATGGAGCCGTGGATCTCCATGCCCGGCAACAACTATCTCCAGATCCGTGACGGCATGATGGACGCGGTCGAGTCGATCGTGTTCCAGGCCAAGGACGCTCAGCCCACCCTCACCGCCGCCCGGGACGCGGGCGCCAAACTCCTTCCGGTGTCATGACCGATCTCACCGTCGTCCAGCTCACCGACACCCACCTCCGCCCCGCCGGGGAGACGGTGCACGGCAGCGTGGACACCCACGCCAATCTGACCTTCGTCCTGGACCAGCTGTGCGCCTCGAATCGGCGCGTGGACGCCCTGGTGCTGTCCGGCGACCTCACCGACGCCGGGGACCCGCGGGCCTACCGGCGGCTGCGCGAGGCCGTCGAACCGGCCGCCGCCCAGCTGGGCGCGACGGTCGTGTACGCCATGGGCAATCACGACGAGCGGGTGGCCTTCGCCACCGAACTGCTCGGAAGGGATTCCGCCGCAATCGATCCCGAGGTTCCGCTGGACAGTGTCACCGATGTCGACGGGCTGCGGATCGTCACCCTGGACAGCACCACCCCGGGACGGCACGAGGGCCGGTTGGAGGTGGACCAGCTGGCCTGGCTGACCGACCAGTTGAGCACGCCGGCCCCGCGCGGGACCCTGCTCGTCCTGCACCATCCGCCGCTGCCCTCGCCCAACGCGACCACCGAATTCCTGAAGTTGCAGCAGGCCGAACTGCTCGAGGAGGTGGTCGCCGGCACCGACGTGCGGCTGATCGTCTGCGGGCACAACCATCTGACCGCGGCCTCCGCCCTGGGCGGGATCCCGGTGTGGATCGGTCCCGCGCTGGCCTACCGGATCGATCCGATGGCCCCGGCCGGGCGGCATCGCGGCCTCACCGGGTTCGGCTACAGCCGCATCGATGTGCTCGGGTCGACCTTCCTGGCCACCGCGGTCGAGGCGACCCCCGCCGCGCCGGTGTACGACCGGCCGGAGTCCGAGGTGCTCGAGCAGCTGGCCGCGCTGGCGGCCGAGTCCCGCTGATGTTCGTCGTCGAGGCACCGCCCGCCGAGCTCGAAGCCGTTGCGGCCGAGCCGGTTCGGTCCTGCCGCCCCATCCTGACCAGGGTGGGGCGGTTCACCGTGCCGTACCTGTATCTCGCGCCCGCGCTGGTGCTGCTGGTGGTGTGGACCTACCGGCCGCTGGTGCAGGCGTTCGAATTGTCCACGTACTCGTGGAATCTGCTGCCGACCGCGCCGATGAAGCCGGTCGGCACCGCCAATTACGAACGGCTGGTGCAGCTTCCGGCGTTCACCGATTCGATCTGGCGGACGGTGGTGCTGATCGTGGGGCTGCTGCCGTTCACGGTGGTGCTGCCGGTGCTGATCGCGCTGGCGAGCCGCCGGGTGCACGGGCGGGCCCGCACGGTCTATCAGGCGTTCATCTTCGCGCCGTTCCTGGTCGCGCCCGTGGCCGCGGCGGCGGTGTGGCGGTGGCTGCTGGCGCCCAAGGCGGGCGTGGTGGATCAGGCGCTGGGCAGCGACCGCAACTGGGTCTACGAGGCGTCGAGCGCGCCGTGGGTGATCATCGTCATCACCGGCTGGCAGCTGCTGGGATTCGCGGTGCTGGTGGTCTGGGCCGGATTGGCCGGGATCAGCGGCGATTACGACGAGGCGGCCCGGGTGGACGGCGCGAGCGCCGGGCAGATCCGGCGCTGGATCACGCTGCCGATGCTGTCGCCGACGGTGGCGTTCCTGGTGTTGACGACCGTATTGCTCACTCCCACATTGACTTTCCCGCTCATCGACACGATGACCCAGGGCGGCCCGGCGCAGGCCACCACCAATATCTATTACCTGCTGTGGGATTACGCGTTCCACAGCTTCGACGCCGGGCTCAGCGCGGCGGCCGGGGTGCTGTTGTTCCTCGGGTTCGGGGTGGTCGCGGGCGCGTTGGTGTGGGTCTCGGAAAAGGTTGCCTTCCATGATGATTGACCGGATCCGCGCGGCGGGCAGTCACGCGCTGCTCGCGGTGACCGCGCTGGTGTGCGTGTTCCCGATCTACTGGTTGTTCGCGACGGCGCTGCGCCGCCCGCAGGACGTGTACTCGCTGTCGCCGCTGCCGTGGCCGCTGTCGTTCACCAGCTACGCCGACGCCGCGCGGCAGGTGGACGTCGCCGGGCTGGTGGCGAACACCTTCCTGCTGGCGGGGTTGTCGGCGGTGGGTCAGCTGTTGTTGGCGCTGCTGGCCTCCTACGCCTTCGCCATGTACACGTTCCCGTTGCAGCGGGTGCTGTATCTGGCGTTCGTGGGGATCTGGCTGGTGCCGTTCCAGGTGACCATGTTGCCCAACTACATTCTACTGAACCAGCTCGGGCTGATCGACACGGTGGTGGGGGCGGTGCTGCCGACGCTGTGTTCGGCGCTGGCGGTGTTGATGCTGCGGCCGCACATGAACGCCTTCCCGAAGGAGTTGATCGCGGCGGCGAAGGTGGACGGGCGCTCGTCGTGGTCGATCCTGTGGACGGTGGTGGTGCCGAATCTGCGGCCCGCGTTGGCGGCGCTGGCGATTCTGTTGTTCATCAACGCGTGGAACGAGTACTTCTGGCCGGCGGTGGTGATGCGCAAGTCGAATGCGGTGTTGCAGTTGGGGTTGCGGAGTTTCATGGGGACCGCGGAGGGGGATCAGTGGGGGCCGATGATGGCGGTGGCGAGTTTGGCTTGTCTGCCGGTGTTGGTGTTGTATCTGGTGTTGCAGCGGCACATTGTGAACGCGTTCGTGCGGTCGGGGTTGAAGTAGGGTCAGCGGCCCTGTTCGTGGGCGGTGCGGAAACATTCTGCGACGGAGGCGATTTCGCCGCGTAGGAAGGCGACGATGTCGGGGACGGTGACCCCGGCCTCGCCGTAGCGCCGGGCGTTGGCCAGGGCATGGGCGGCGCCGGAGCGTTGGTCGGGCTCGCCGGGCCAGGTTCGCGCGATCTCCTCGACGTGGTCGACCACCGCCCGATAGCGATCGAGCGAGTGGCCGACGCTCACCGACTGCACCAGCCCCGCCAGGGCGGTGAGGTAGCCGCGATAGAACTCCGAGGAGCAGTCCGGATTCCACCGGTCGCGGAGCAGGACCGCGTCGCAGGGCGCGTAGTTCAGCATGGCCTCGAGTTCGGCGTCGGTGCACCAGTGATCGATCTTCAGGCCGAATACGGCATCCTCGGCCGCGATATAGGTGGTCCGCTTGCGGCGACCGGATGCGGGAGCGGCCGACATGCCCACCCTCCTCGACGGCGAAACACTTGCGGTGTCAGCCTACGTGGGGGTGGGCCGTTCGGGACGGAAACGCGCGCTCCCCCAGGCTACTTCGCGACCTGCGGCGGGATGGGCCGATCCGGGGTGATGGTCGAACCGTCCGCGCCGAGGGTGAAGGTGATGTCGACCGGGCCGCCCGCCGGGCAGCAGTTCGGTTCGTCACCCGCGATCCACCGGTACCGGACCTGCACACCGCGGTCGGACGAGCCGACGATCGAGGTGTAGGAGGTGGCGGCCTTCGTGGCGGTGCCGAGGTAGCGATCGTGGTTGAAGAACAGCACGTGCCAGGGGGAGCTGGCGGTGCCGCGCGGGGTGGCGGCCAGGACCCAGAGCAGTTGCGGGCACGAGCCGAGCGGGGCGTCGGTGGCGCTCTCGGGGACGTAGTTCTCGCCGCCTACGCCGGGGCCGAGGGAGTTCAGGGCGGCGGCGACCACGCCCGAGTTGATGTCTACGCAGAGGCCGTGACCGGCTGTGGCGGGGGCGGTTCCGGCCTCGGGTGCGCGGGAGGTGGCGGCCGGTGCGGAGACGCTGGCGCCGGGCTGATCGTTGACCGGAGTGCGGGTGGCGGCGGGGGACTCCCCCGCTGTGGCGGTCGGCTGCCCGGCCGTGGTGGTCGAGGCGGTGTGGGTGGTGGTCGTGGCCGGTGCGGTCACGTCGTCCTGGCATGCCGTGGCCGACAGTGTCACCGCGGCCGCCGCCGCTACCGCGCCGATGATGCGTTTCATCAAGGTCCCTCCGATCGTTTCTGTTCGGAACATCGCGGACCGGTCGATGGGGGTTACGCCCTCAGTTCTGGGGGCATGGTCGAATCACGTTGCGGTAACGGCTCATTCGGAGGCATCAGTGGCCGTGCCAGCGGGCGGTGCGGAAACACTCTGCGAGGCAGGCGATTTCGCCGCGCAGGAAGGGAACGATCTGAGGTACGGTGGCGCCGGATTCGGAGTACTGCCAGGCGTTGGTCATGGCGAAGGCCGCGCCGGAGCGTTGGTCGGGGGTGCCGGTCCAGGATTTCAGGATGTCGTCGATGGTGGTGACGATCGAGCGGTACCGGTCGAGGGGTTGGTCCGCGCTCACCGATTGCACCAGGCCCGCGAGGGCGGTGATGTAGCCGCGGTAGAACTCCGACGGGCAGGTGGGGTCCCAGCGGTCGCGCATGAGGGTGCCGTCGAAGGGGGCGTAGTTGAGGAGGGCGGTGATCTCGTCGTCGGTGCACCAGTGGTCGACGGTGAGGGCGAATACGGCGTCGGGGGGCGGTGGGGTGTAGGGGGGCGCGGGGGGCGGGTCGTCGTGGGTGCTGACGGTGCTCGAGCGCCCGCGCCGGTCCTCGAACGTCCAGCCCGTGCCGGACTGGCGCCGCACCTCGCGCTGGATTTCGACATCGATTCCGGGTGCGGCCGCGAAGTCGACGCCGAGATGGCCGGCGGCCGCGTTCGCGATGTCCTGGTCGGACATGAGTGAGCCGAGGGCCGAGTCTCGGGCGCGTTGGACTGCCTCTTGAATGTCTTCTTGGACTCGGGGATCTCGTGGGTCCGGGTAAGTCGACATGCCCGCCCTCCTCGCATGGGAACGTCGCTATGCCAAGCCTATCCGCTCTCGGGCTGGTCTGCGCCGGAACGATCGATGCACTTCGGTTGGCGCTGGCCTGAGTGGACCGCTTCGAGAGACAACCGGCGGAAACGAGGAACCGGACTCCGAGTCGAACTTCGAGGTCGCGAGAGGGGCTGATTCGGATGACTTAGCCCGCGGCCTTACTCAGCTTACGTTTTCCGGCTGCGCTAGCACTGAACTGCCTTAATCTGACACTATGACCGAGGCCGAGACCGAGACCGAGTCCGTCGACTTCATCGCTCATCCAGATCTGCGAGTGCGCGATCTGTCATACAGCCGCAGTAGAATCGGTCAACTGGTCGACTTGACAAAAGGATCGTTCTTTGACATGGGGTTCGGCCCCCAGGACAACGATGCCGACCCAGGGGATGACGAGGACTGGCCTAGAGACAGGATCGAGATCTACATCAAGGAGAAGTCCCGTGGTCCCGGCTACGTATGCGACATCGTTTACCGAAGTGATGAGTTGCCGGTCATCGTCTATGCCGTACTGGTGAACCGCGGGAACGGATTGGAAGTAGCTGAACTCGAACTCTTCCGCACCGAATGGGGCTGCTGGGATGGTCACGACAATTACTTGCAACCTGACGAGCAGCGCCTACCACGATATGAGCCAACCGCGTTGATCACCAGTGATGTTCTACGTCGAATCCCGCTCGGTGACATAATCGCACGAGTTGAACGGGATCTGCCAGATGAATCGTGGCGGACCAAGGGCATCCCCGTCATGGCGGGCACAACGTTGTCCATAGACGATCTCACTGCCGAGCAGCGCCGGGCACTTGAGAACACGACCGCAATCGCGAAGCGTCGCCGTGGACGTCCAGCACTCGATGACGAACTCCTCATCGAGGTATCCAAGGCCTACATAGCCGAGGCCCCACGGGGGAAGGGAGCGCTCCGGCGCCTAGCACAGACTTTTGACCGACCAGAACCAACCATTCGTGATTGGGTAGCGGCGGCCCGGCGTTGTGGATTCCTCGCTCCTGCGGAGCCAGGTCGGCGAGGGGTCGCTGCACCCGGCCCGAATCTTCCTCTTAAACAAGACTCTTTCGATGGTACAGATATGCCTACGGTTACTAAGCCAGATCTCAGCAGATCGAGAAGGCGACATATTATTCGGATGATCGAAGGCCAGGGACTTCTTGAGCACGAGCTATCCGAAGATGCGCGCCTGCTGTATATCGTCGGCGGTCTGGTCTGCAATGCGGCTGGAGTAGCTAAAACAGAAGGGGCTGCTGCACGTTTGGGTGACAGTGGTTAGGCAGCCTGTCGGGCTGCTGGGGACATGATGGTTTCGAATTCGATCGGAGTCAACCGGCCCAG